>NZ_PPBR01000001.1:0-42140 GCF_002913545.1 Campylobacter concisus
TTATTAAGTTTATAAAGCATTGTTTTCCTAGCTCTAGCTTATTTCATCATCTTTTTTGTATAAATTTTAGAGTTTAAATTTACTCTGAAATTTTATAACTTTTGCCACAAAAAACCTGCCTTATTTTGCAAAATTTGACATTATCCAAAGGGCAAATAGCAAATTAAGATACATATATTATTTGCCAAATTTGATTTTTGTGTGGCACGATCTATTTTGTTAAAAACACTTATATAAAATTTACTAATAAAATATAGCTTTTACCACTCGGTGCGCCAGCCAACCAAACATCGGTTATTATAAAATTACTAAATTTTATTGATTGCAGTCAAATTTAAATATATAAATTTAAAATAGTAAGCAAAAACCTAAATTTAGCCGCCACCAAAGATGGCTAGCTTAAATTTAGGCTCTATCGTGAATTAAATTTAAGAAATTTTCTTTTGTTTTGGGCGGAAAACTTTCATCACGTTTTCATCAGTCTCGATAAATGCACCCTCTATAAGATCGATGCAGTATGGCACTGCTGGAAATACCGGCTCTAAGCACTCTTTTATCGCTTTTGGCTGACCTGGTAAATTTATGATTAGCGCATGGCCTCTTATGCCTGCTGTTTGGCGTGATAGGATCGCTGTTGGGACGTATTGCAAGCTTGCAGCTCTCATTAGCTCACCAAAGCCTGGCATCATCTTCTCGCAAACTGCCTCAGTAGCCTCTGGGGTGACATCTCTCACTGCTGGTCCTGTGCCTCCAGTAGTTAGCACAAGGTCGCATCCTAGCACATCTATCATGTGCACGAGCCTCTCTTTTATGAGATCAAGCTCATCAGGGATCACCTCGTAAAAATACTCTCTCTCGCTTACTATCCAGCCGTCAAGCACCTCTTTAATCGCTGGTCCTGATTTATCCTCGTATGTGCCTTCGCTTGCGCGATCTGACATAGTTAGAATTCCTATTTTTGCTTTCATTTTTTCTCCTTTATTAGTAGTTTTCATTTAAAATTTTAGCAAGCGTCTCTTTATCTACGCTCTCATAAGCAAGCAGATATGAGCTTATCCTTGCGATCTGCTCGTTCGTGCCCTTTAAAAATGAGATTATCTCATCTTTTGCTTGTTTTAAAATTTCTTCCACATCGTTTGGATTTGGCACGAAAGAATTTCCCATGCCATACTCATAAACCATCTTTGAAGCGATCTCTTTTGCTAAATTTAGATCGTTGCTTGAGTTTGAAAAGATGTCGTTCTCATCTATCTCGAGCTTACACATGCCAGAGATTAAAACCTTTATGCGTGAGAGCATCTGTGACTTTGACTCGATCTCTTGCTCAGTCGCCATAAAGCGGTCTTCAATGAGCGAAATTTTTTCAAATTTCACATCAAACCAGTAAGCACTTAGCGCCTTTGCGCCTTGATAGATGGCTTGAATTTTCTTCTCGCTCTCGCTGTAGCTTAGCACCTTTTTCTTGCCGAGCAAGACCTTGTTTAAAACAGCCTCAAAGTCCCTCATCCTAAGCACGCTTTCGCCGTTTCTCAGGGCATTTATCGCTGCTTCATTTACAAGCGTGCTAAGTGCCGCACCAGAAAAGCCAACACTCATCCTAGCGATATCCTCGGCTGACACTTCGCAGTTTTTATCTCTTAGATATGTGTTTAGGATCGCCACCCTGTCGTTAAAATCAGGCATTGATAAAAATATACGCCTATCAAAGCGCCCTGATCTAAGCAGCGCCTCGTCGATCATCTCGATCCTGTTTGTTGCAGCTATGACGATGACGCCTGAGTTATCTTCAAAGCCGTCCATCTCGGTTAGCAGCTGATTAAGCGTGGCTTCTCGCTCGTCGTTTCTAGTGCCACCCCTGCTCTTGCCAACGGCGTCTATCTCGTCGATAAAGATGATTGAAGGTGCGTAGGATTTGGCTCTGCTAAAGAGCTCTCTAACTCTTTTTGCGCCCATGCCGACGTAAATTTGCACAAAACTTGCGCCATTTTGGTAAAAAAACGGCACATTTGCCTCGCCAGCGACTGCCTTTGCCACAAGCGTCTTACCAACGCCTGGAGGGCCGATCATTAGCACGCCTTTTGGCATTTTGATACCAAAATTTCTATATTTTTGCGGATTTTTAAGAAAATCAACTATCTCACTAAGCTCGCTTTTGACCTCGCTAATGCCCGCTACATCGCTAAATCTCACATTCGAGATGACTGGCATCGCATTTTGATTTAGCACGCTTTCTATCTCAAAAGCGCCGTCTTTTTTGCTTAAAAGGCTCTCCTCTTTTTTCTTGATAGCCCGAAAAATATATGCATACCAAAGTACAAGACAAACAAAGATAATGCTTCCCCAAACCATGCCTGGCGTGATATACTGCACGCTTCGCTCGACTGGGACCTTTTTGATGAGCTCTTTTATGTCTATGCCCTCTTTTATGATGGCAAAGCGGTTATTTTGCGCATAGAGGATGACCTCATCTTCGTCGATGACCGCTTTATCGATGAAATTTCCATCCATTAGCTGCATATATTGCGAGTAGGTGATGTTTCGTGGCTCTTTGCTCACAGCAAAAAGTAGCGCTATTATCAGAGCCATAGCGGCTATTATCAGGATATTTTTCTTGTTAAATTTAAATTTTTGCATAATTGGCATCTGGCTTAATTTCATATTCGCTTACCTCCAACCACTCTTTTGTTATGTCATTTTGACTAGAAATTTTAGCTTTGTTGTAAAACTGATCAAAGCCCTCGTAAAAGTCGCCATTTTTTTGCTCGACTAAAATTTTTAAAGCACCGTTGTGTTTTTTTCTAAAATTTTCATTATTTTTAAAAGCAATGCCTTGTAAAACTTTCAGCCTTTCCTTTGCCACGTCGCCACTTACGTCGCTTTTTAGCGTCGCTGAGTGCGTATCTCGCCTTGGCGAATAGACAAAAGCGTGTAGATGTGTGATAGGAAATTTCTTGAAATTTTCCACCGCCTCTGCCCAAATTTCTTCACTCTCACCTGGATGACCCACGATATAGTCAGTCCCCAAAGCAAAGCCAAGTGAGCTTAGCTCATTAAAAAGCTCTAAGTCGCTAAATGCGTTGTTTCGCCTGCGCATGATCTTTAGCATCGCCTCGCTCGTATGCTGAAGTGCGATGTGAAGATGACGCTCCAGCCACTCCTCTTTTAAAATTTCTCTAAAGCTCTCATCTATCTGGCTTGGCTCGATACTGCCAAGTCTTATGCGTCTGATGCCTGAAATTTTGCCTAAATTTGCTAGCAATTTGCCAAGAGAGCTATTTGTATCCTTGCCGTAACTGCCTATGTTTGTGCCAGTTAGAACGAGCTCATTATAGCCATTTTGAGCTAAAATTCTAGCTTCTTTTAGTATCATCGCCTCATCCATACTCCTAGCTTTGCCACGCACTGATGGGATGATGCAGTAGCTGCAGTTAAAGTTGCAACCTTCTTGAATTTTTATAAAGGCCTTTGTGTGATTTTCGTAGTTTGTGACGATATTTTTATCGACTGAGTTTAAATTTCCAAGCTCAAAAAATGGCTTCTCTTGCTTTAAAAGCTCGTTTAGATCACTCTTTTTACTAGCTCCTAGCACGCCAAAGACGCCGCTATTAAACAGCTCTTTGCCCTTACTAACCGCGCCACATCCTGTTAGTATGACCTTTGCGCCACGTCTTTTTACGCCGTTTATATAGTTTCTAACGCCACTATCAGCCGAATTTGTCACGGTGCATGAGTTTATCACGACGATATCAGCGACCTCTTCGTCATTTGTGATCTCATAGTCTTTGATGTAGCTCTTTAAAAGCTCGGTGTCATAGATGTTTGTGCGGCATCCAAATGTCTTAAAAAATATCTTTTGCATTAGATATTTTCGCCCTCTTGCTCAGCGTGAGCTACGTGATCGCTTGGCGTTTCTTTCTTGCCTATAAACATAGTTTGTGTTGGGTAAGCTATCTTTATATCATCGTGAGCCAAAAATGCCTCTATGATCTCAGCGCTTATCGTGCTTCTAAGAGCGAGCGTGGCGTATGAGTTTGACATAAACCAGCATGAGATATTTATGCCGTAAGGCTCAAAAAATGTATAAATTCTTGGCTCTACGTTTGGATTTTTGATGCTGTACTGGCTTCTTAGCTTGTTCATCTGGCGTTTTGCGATGTCAGTGTAGCCTTTTGAATATTTTTTTACTATATTTTTTGCTAGATAGGCGGCTTTTTTGTGGTTACTATCAAAGCTTATCACGACATCTATGCCGTCCCAAACGGTCTTCATGCCGTAGTGCGAGTAGTTTGCGATGAGATCTGTAAAGATGTAGTTATTTGGCACAAAGATGATCCTACCTGCACGGCGGTTTGTCTTATAGGTCGAGTAGCTAACGTCTTCAAAGACGGTTAAGCGAAGCAGCGAAATGTCTATCACATCACCCACAAATTCGCTACCGTCGTGATAGACCCTGACGCGGTCGCCCACGTGGATCGTGCCACCAAACATGATAACCATCCAGCCAAGCATGCTCATAAACATATCTTTCATCGCGATGGCGATACCAGCTGAGGCAAAACCTAGCACGGTTACTAGATATGTGACGTTTTCGATGTATGAAAAGAGCAAAATTATGATGATAACGGTGATGTTTAGCACGTTTAAGAATTTATTGACCGTGTAAAATCTCTCGTTATCCGTGATCGTTCTTTTAACGATAAATTTAGCGATAAACGTTAGTCCGATCGTCAAAAGGATGACGATGGCTGTGTAGCCCATGCTTAAAAACTGAGCCTTGATGTCAGAAGTCGTCATATTTACCGCTTCATCTGCTCTTTTTTCATAGACGCTATAAGTAGTATCAGCAATCTGTTTTGCCGCTTTGAAGTCGCCTATCTCTTGCTTTGCAAGATTTAGACTTGCTCTATTTTGCTCGCTGTCATCTACTAAATTTAGTCTATTTAGCAAATTTTCTTTTGCTTCAAGCTTCTCAAGCAAGGAGTCAAGCTCTTTGATGTGCCTTTGGTACTCGATCTTGTCGCTTCTTATCTTTTTGATATATGAAAAGCCAGACACCAGCGCCACTGGGCTATTTATCCTAGGTGGTGTCTCCATTTCTGGGGCTGCTAGCATATTTGAAAATGGCGTTTTCTCATACTCTTTTAGCAAATTTATCTGCTCTTTTAGAGTTTGACTTCTCTTAATGAGATCGCCACCTCTTTTTGAGCCTTTATCGAGCTTTTTAAGCTCATTTTCATTTTGCTCTAGCTCATCAAGAAGCTTTTGATAGGTGTTGTAGTTGGCGTATCTTGTGATCCAGATGTTGTTTTTTAGGGAGTTATCTAGATTTGAAATTTCTTTTATAAGCTCGCTATTTTGTAAATTTTGTGAGACATTTTGCTCAAGTGTCGCGTTTTCTTCAGCGTAAAGCGCAAAGCAAAAAAGTAGAAAAATTAGGATCTTTTTCATTTAAATTCTCTCAAAGTTTCTAAAACGTCCTCTTTTTTGACGTCATTTTTGATGAACGCACTGCCGATTTTATCTGCGATTATGAAATTTATCTTATCACCTTTTGTCTTTTTATCCATAAAAAACGCCTCGTAAAATGCATATTCATTTTCTATTTTATAGCTTACAGGCAGATCAAATTTCACTAAGACCTGCTTGATCTCCTCTGCCTGCGCCTCGCTCATGAGACCCAGTCTAACACTTAGTCGATTTGCCATATTCATACCTATCGCCACCGCTTCGCCGTGTAAAAATTCTTTGTAGTTTGTCTCGTTTTCGATGACGTGAGCAAAGGTGTGTCCGTAGTTTAGGATAGCTCTTAGCCCCTTTTCTTTCTCATCTTGCTCGACCACTCTAGCCTTTAAATTTATCGACTTTTCAACTAGCTTTGCTAAATTTTCATCGTCTAAATTTACGCTCTTTAACCAGTCAAACATCTCTTTATCAAAGGTTATCGCCATCTTTAAAGCCTCGGCCACACCAGCTGCAAATTCTCTCTTTGGCAGTGTTTTTAAGAAATTTATCTCACAAAAAACTGCCTTTGGCTGATAAAATGAGCCAATTAAATTTTTTCCAAATTTGTTATTTACCCCAGTTTTTCCGCCCACACTAGCATCAACCTGCGCTAAAAGCGTGGTTGGGATATTAATAAAGCTTATCCCTCTTTCATATATGCTTGCCGCAAAGCCAGTCATATCGCTGATGACGCCACCACCAAGGGCTATGAGCGTAGATGAGCGGTCAAATTTACTAACAAAAAGCTGCTCTAAAATTTGCTCTATCGTCTCAAGGTTTTTATACTCTTCGCCGTCTGGCACGCTTATGATAAATTTCTCATCGCACTTTAAAACGCTAAGTAGCTTTTCAAGGTGAAGCCCCGCCACTTTGGCGTTTGTGACGATGCCAACCTTGCCCTTTAGCTCTAATCTCTCAAGCTCATTTATATAAATTTTATAACTTGACGCCTTTTCCTTAAGGTTTAAATTTATCTGCATTTTCTACTCACTTACTGGCACAAAAAGCTGTGCGTTTTGACTTAGTTTTTTATAAAGTCTATTTAAATTTGTCGATAAAAAGGCAAAAGCGCTGCCATTTGCCACGTTTTTAGTAAACATCACAAAATGAAGCAGATCATTTGTGCCCTTTAGCTTCACTAGCGGGTTTTTGAGGCTGTGATTTTCTATCTTTATGCGCTTTGAAAAGAGCGTGCTAATGCTCTCAAAGTGCTCTTTTAACGCCTCATCGTCGCTATGTTTGTTATCAAAATAGTAAAATCTCATCTCCAAATCAAGCTGCGCGCAGCAGTCTGTAATGACGGCTGATTGATTTTCTACTTCTTGGCTTTGATCGCCCAGTATCACGCCCTCTTTTATATTTGAGAGTAAAATTTTACCCGTTTTTAGCACTGGTATTTTCAGCTCGTAAAATAGCTTTTGAAATTTAAAAAAGTATCTATCGTCGCTTATGATCAGTCCGATATCGTGTTTTAAAACGTCATCTTTTATCGATTTATTGTCGCTGTTAAAATAATCCATCAAAACAAGGATATTTTTCTCTTTTATCGCCTTTAGCGTCTCTAAATTTTCGCCCAAAGTTGGGTTTATCACTCTAAAGATAAGGCGTTTGTTATTTAGCTTTGAATGCACATATAAGCTATCTTTTATGAGCTTGCTAACTCGCTCTTTGCTCATTGATCTCATATCAATTAGCGTGTAGATGTTGCTGCCAAACGGACTTGGAAACTGCCCACTTTCGCGTTTTATCGAGCGATAAACGTTTTGAAGCACGTTTGGATCGCCAACGATTAGCAAGATATCGCTTGGCTGGATCATTGTGTTTGGCTTTGGCAAGATGATCTCAGCGCCTCTATAAATAAGCGCTATCCGCCATCTTTTTTGAGCGATCGAGCTTACATGGCGATACATATATGAGCTGCCAATAGGCACCTTAACCTCCATGATCTCGCCCTCGCTAAAGCCGATATTATCAGCATATACAGGCATATCTGGCAGATAGTCCATAAGCCTTGAAGCTGCGATATCTCTTATATCAACTACGCTTAGATGCTTGTCGCTCGCGAAAGTCTCCTTGCACTTTTCATCTAGCTCCCACGAATTCATGAAAATGGTCTCAGTTTTTGTGCTGATCTGTCTTAAATTTTCATAAACAGCAACCGCTTCATTTTTGTTCTCACTCACGATACAAAACTGGCTAAAATAGCCATCACTTATGCTCTTTAGCTTTGAAAGACTGGTTGGATCAAACTGATAAAATGTGAAATTTTCGTAATTTGCCTTTTGGCTGTGATCTTCGTTTGAAACAACGATGTAGTGGTGTAAATTTGACTTTGCTCCAAGAAGTCTATCTAAAAAATTTCTTGCAAAAGCTCCACCAGCTATTATTAAAATTTTCTTCATTAATTCTCCGTATTTTAAAGCCGCATTATAACAAAAGGTCTTTAAAATAAGCTATTTTTGGCTGTAAATTTAAGCTTTCACAGCCAAAAAATTTAAGAAAATTTTAGTAGATTATTTCAGAGATTAAAGTATCGATAGCTGAGTTTGCAGCCTTGTTTATCGTCTCAAAAATGGTGCTTGAGCTTGGGTCTGGGCAGAAAATTTCTTTTGTGATCATGCCTGATTTTAGCGAGGTGTTTGCGTTAAATAGCTCATACGCTAGCGAAACTTCGGCCTTATCGCCTCTTATTTGCAGTGAGATGATGCTAACTTTTAGCCTAAGATCCTTTGCATTTGGCGAAAATATCGGCTTTGCAGCGCAGTTTGAGTAAAGCCCTTTTACGAGTGATTTATAGATCATCTCGCTTGGTTCAGATACAAATTTGGCGTCTGTCAAATATCTTATCTTATTGTTTTCAGCGACAATTAAAATTTTTCTGGTATCGACCATATCAAGGGCACTTACGTTTTCTATAAAGACATTTTTTAGCTCTTTTTGCTTGTTTTCAGCCGAGCACTCTTTGTTTGAGTAGTGAATTTCATACATAGTTGCCATTGGCACGTCGGTCTTTAGCGAGCAGCCAAAAAATAAAAATGCAGCCGCTAGAAAGATTAAATTTCTCATTTTTTATCTCCTTTGTCATTTGGCACTGGATTTGTGAAGAAAAACTCGTAAGGATTGTCCTCAAGTCTTTGAAGCGCGCCTCTAAACTCACGTAGCGTCTTGTCAAATCCATTTAAAAACTCACTAGCCTCTCTAAGAAGCGGAGAGACCGTGTTTCTAAGGTCATACTCGCCGTTTTTTACCTTTTGAGTGATGATATCTTGAAGCGAGCTATATCCAGTGACAGCCGAATTTGCTGATTTGAAAACTGAATTTGCACTTGCGATTAGCGTGTTTAAATTTTTAGCAAGCTCTTTTGTGTCTGTTTTGTTTAGGCTGTCGGTGAAATTTTTTACATTTTTAACGATGCTATCAACCTCGCTTAAGCCATTTTCATCGGTTAAAACCTGAGTAAATTTATCGATATTTCTTAGGATTGATTTGATGTGAGAGATATTTTCAGCTGAGAAAAAGCCATCAACTTTATCAAGGGTTTGATTTATCTTTAAAGTGATGTTCTCAGCGTTGTTTCCAAGCTTTGAAAGAAGGCTCTCTTCAAGCTTTAAGATAGGCTTATCGCCTGGTTTAAAATCCTTCGTGCCTCGGCTTATATTGATACTAGCCACACCGCTAATAGCCTGAACTTCGATGCTAGCCACGCTATCAGCCTTGATAGGCAGATCCTCTCTTATCTTCATTGTGATGTTTATAAGAGCGTTTTTGTCATCGACAAAATTTATATCACTAACGCTTCCAGCTGGCACACCGATAAATTTAACCGTAGAATCAACCTTTAGCCCGCTTGGCAGCTCGCTTGTGTGGATGTAATACTCTTTAAAATCAACCTTTGTGTTATTTTTGCTAGTCATCCACCAGATAAATATGGCAAACGCTGTAAGGCAGGCTATGAAAAACATGCCGACAATGGTATAAGAATTTCTATTTTCCATCTACTTTTTCCTCATTTTAAATAGCTCTTCAAGCGGGTTGTTTTCAAGATGCTCAAGCTCTTTTATATCTCCCTCAAAGGCTATCTTTTTGTTATCTATTATCAAAAATCTATCCAAAATATCAAAAATACTATCCGCATCATGCGTCACCATGACGACAGTTACGCCGATACTATCACGAAGCTCTTTTATGAGCGCGTCCATCTGACGTGAGCTAACAGGATCAAGTCCGCTGTTTGGCTCATCTAAAAATAGCACCCTAGGGCTTAGCACCAAGGCTCTTGCAAGTGCGGCTCTTTTTTTCATACCGCCACTTAGCTCGCTTGGATAGAGCATTGAGACCTCTTTTTTAAGCCCCACCTTTTGTATCCAAAACATCGCTATCTCATCGATCTGGCGCTTGTTAAATTTAGAGTACTCATGAAGCAAAACGCCCACGTTATCAAGGATCGTCATCGAGCTATAAAGCGCTCCAAACTGAAACATCGTCCCACTTTTTAGCTTTATATCTTGTTGTTCTTGTTGGCTACTTTTCCACATATTGACGCCGTCAAACGTTATATCGCCCTTATTTGGCTTTTTTAGATATATCATCGTCTTCATTAGCGTCGTTTTACCAGTGCCACTGCCGCCTAAGAAGCCGTAAATTTCAGCCTCTTTGACGCTCCAGCTCACATTATCGTGCATTATCTTATCGCCATAACTTGTCGTTATGTTTTTTCCAACTATTATCTCGTTCATATCTTTAGCCACATAAAAATTATCGCGAAAAATGCATCAAGTGCAATGACCCAAAATATCGCATTTACAACGCTAACGGTTGTCATCGCTCCAAGACTTTGGGCGTTTTGACTAACGCCAAATCCTCTCATGCACCCAATGATCGCTATCACCGCGCCAAAAAACGGAGCCTTTATCATACCAACAGCAAAGTGCCTAAGCTCGACCATCTCGCGAAATCTATTGAGATAGTCGCTAAAGCTGATATCAAGTATCGTTTGGCAAATGATCATCTGCCCTAAGATACTTATGCTATCAGCTATAAAGATGATGACAGGCACGCAAAGCACCATGGCGATGATGCGCGGCAGCACCAAGAAGTTAAATGGCTCAAAGCCCATCGTCTTCATCGCGTCTATCTCCTCGGTTAGCTTCATAGCGCCTATTTGCGCGGTAAAGCTAGAGGCCGACCTGCCTGCCACAACGATAGCAGCGATGAGCGGAGCGACCTCTCTAAGTGTTAGCATGCCCATGATCTCTACTATAAATATACTTGCCCCAAAGCTTGCAAGCATCGCACTGCCAAGATAAGCAAGCACGACGCCTATCAAAAAAGCGGTGAGCGATACGATGAAAACAGCATTTACGCCACCATCTTTTATGTAGTTGCTAAATTCTCTAAATCTTAAATTTGCAGGATTAAATAAAATCCTCACACTCTTTATCAAAAACTCGCCCAAAAACGAGCCAAACTCAAGCAAATTTACAAATCCCTCGCAAATTTTCTCACCAAGGCGCGAGAAGAAATTTAGGCTATTGTGCGGTGGCATGTAGTTAAAGTCGATCTTTTCGTCATTTAAAAGATCGCTCATCGCCTTTATCTTCTCATCATTTGTGATGATCTCAAATTTCTTGCCATTTAGCGTGTTTTTTAAAAGGATCAAAACAGCATAATCAATGCTCTTTAGCTCGCTAAAGTCAAATTTAACATTGCCGTTAAGCTTTTGGATTTTTTTAAAAATGCTTTGTAAATTTTTTGCGTCTTTGTAGCTAAACTCACCTGCAAATTTTATGGTCGCAGTGCCGTTTGCTTCGTTAAAAACGATGTCATTTCTCTTTTGCAAAAAGTTCCTTTGCCTTAAAATTTCTGGATTATATTATAAATTTTGTTAAAATAAAAAATCAAAAATTTTAAGGACTTAGATGAAATTTGAAGTTATAAAAAAAGATGGCAACGCAAGGCGCGGCGTCCTAACAACCGCTCACAGCGTGATACAAACGCCAGTCTTCATGCCAGTTGGCACGGTTGGCGCAGTTAAAAGCCTAGATGCCTTTGATATGAGTGAAATTTTAGACGCAAAGATAATCTTAGCAAACACCTATCACATGTATCTGCGCCCTGGCAGCAAGGTCGTGCGCGAGTTTGGCGGGCTTCACGGCTTTTCTAAATTTGATCGCTCGTTTTTAACTGATAGCGGCGGATTTCAGGCATTTTCGCTTAGGTCAAACACTAAAAACGACGATGGCGGGATAAAATTTAAAAGCCACATCGACGGCAGCACACACTACTTCACGCCAAGATCCGTCCTTGACACACAGTATGAGCTTGGCAGCGACATCATGATGATACTTGATGATTTGGTTGCCTTGCCAGCTGAGCCAAAAAGGATAGATATAAGCATAAAACGAACGATAAAATGGGCAAAAGAGGCGATTGATTATCACAAATTTATGCAAAGCAAGGGCGTTGGCTTGCAGCAAAATATCTTTGGCATCGTTCAAGGTGGCACCGACTATGAGGCACGTAAATTTTGCGCTGAAGCCTTAAACGAGATGCCATTTGACGGCCTTGCCATAGGTGGGCTAAGCGTTGGCGAGAGCAATGAGGCGATGTATGACACGGTTGAGGCGGTTATGCCATTTATGGATGAGCTAAGACCTCGCTATCTAATGGGCGTTGGCACGCCTGAAGATCTTGTTGAAAACGTTGAGCGAGGCGTTGATATGTTTGACTGCGTTATGCCAACAAGAAACGCAAGAAACGGCACGCTCTTTACTAGCTTTGGCAAGATAAATATAAAATCAGCCAAATTTATAAACGACAACGCGCCAATAGACCCAGCTTGCCAGTGCTACACCTGCAAGCGCTACTCCAGAGGCTATCTAAACCACCTTTTTAAGGCTAGAGAGCTAACATTTTTTAGACTAGCAAGCCTTCACAACCTACACTACTATCTAAATTTAATGAAAGAGATGAGAGAGGCGATAGAGCGAGGAGAATTTACTAAATTTAAGCGAAATTTCTACGCAAAAAGGAGCACAGATGAGCTATAAAAGCGCACTTTGTGGATATTTTTATGGAGATGCATTTGACTACATCACGCTCATCTCGCCGTCACAAAAGCAAGTTTTTAAATTTTTATTTAAAGATGACAAAATTTATAAAGAAGACTTTGATCATGAGTGTGATAAAAATATGTTTGAAGCTGCTCTTAAGGGGCTTTGCAATGAATTTGCAAATAAAATTTTAGAGCACCAAGACGAGCTAAATGAGTATGAGAAAATTTATGCTAGCCAAAAAAATTTTGAGAAATTTATAAAAAGACACCACTTTTTAAAGTATGAGATCAGAAAATTTCAAAATAGCATTTCGCACTTTTACGAAGCTCTTGCGATCTGCCAAAGCGAGCAGCAAGGTCTTAAAAAAGAGCTTAAAAACAGCATCCACGAAGCAAGTGTCTTTAAAACCATAGCCAACGAATACGCCTATAGAGTTGAGGACATCTATACATTTATACAAAGCGACAAAAACGACAAGATAAACAAAAATATCTACCTTTTAACGCTACTTTCGGCGTTATTTCTACCGATAAATTTCATCACTGGCTTTTTTGGGATGAATACAAATGGCATGTTTTTAAGCTCATTTAAAGATGGCACGTTGATAGTTTTTGCCTTTGTAGCGATGCTTTGTGTGCTATTTTTTATATTTTATTACAGACCAAATAAGGATATTAGTTAAATTTATGCGAAGCTTGGCAAGTTGATCCAACCTGCCAAGCAAATTTGAAGTTATTTTTTCTTAATAATAATCTCATCGCCACGTTATTGCAATTTAGAAAATTAAACCTACTAAATCCAATTTTAGTTTTTTCTAAAAAATCTAATCATCTTAGCCTGGATTTTAAACATCTCTGAAAGCTCCATTATCGGATAAGCTCCAGCGTATTTTTTGCCGCCAGGTAGGTCTTTGCTAACGCCGCCGCGTGCAGCGATCTGCGCAAAGTCGCCCACTTTTACATGACCAGCTGAGCCACTTTGTCCGCCCATGACGACGTTTCTGCCTAGCACTGTTGAGCCAGCAAGACCAGTTTGTGAGACGATGAGGCAGCCATTTCCAAGCTCGCAGTTATGGCCTATTTGAACGAGATTGTCTATCTTTGTGTAGTTTGCGATCATCGTGCTTTCAAAAACGCCACGATCTATCGTAGTGCAAGCGCCGATCTCGACAAAATCGCCCAAAACAACGTTGCCGTTGTGATAAATTTTTACATGCTCGCCAGTTTTTGTATGCGCATAGCCAAAGCCGTCGCTGCCGATGACGCAGTTTGCTAGCAGGTGGCACTCATTGCCAATGACGCAGTCATTATAGATGACGACGTTTGGATGGATGATGCAGTTTTTACCGATAGTTACGTTATCGCCCAAAAAAGCTCCAGCCATCACTATCGTATTTTCGCCCACGCTCACGTTTGAGCCGATATAGACATTTGGCATTATAGTGGCGCTCTGGGCGATATTTGATGGTTTTGGCTCGCAAAAAAGCGGCTTAGCGTAAATTTTGCTAAGGATGGCAAATGCAAGGTGCGGGTTGTCGCACACAAGCGCTACCATGCCAGCTGGCACTAAGTCCAAAAGCGATTTTGTCACCAAGATAGCTCCAGCGTTTGAAGTGCTTATAAATTTAGCATTTTTCTCGCCATCGCAGTATGTTAGCTCAGCTTTATTTGCATTTTTTAAAGAATTTAGAGCAAAAATTTCAAGATCTTCTCCACTAAAAGTAGCATCTACTTTTAAGGCTATTTCGCTTAGTTTCATCATATATCCATTATCACAGATCCGCCGCGCACGACATCAACTGGGTTAAATTTTTTTATCGATTTTAAAAAGCTCTCTACCCTGCTCGCATCATCAGCCACCATGACGACGATGTAGTTTTCGTTTGTATTTGTGACGATGCCATTGTATGTCTTTAGTATCGCCTCAAGACCAGCGAAATTTTCACCAAGCGGGATTTTCACAAGTGCCATCTCTTTTTCGACAAATTCGCCACTTTCTATGACTTTATATGTTGGGATGAGCTTGTGAAGCTGTTTTACGATCTGCTCTAAAACCCTCTCATCGCCGCTTGTGACGATGCTTAGCCTTGAGAAGTTGCTCTCAGGTATCGGAGCGACTGTGAGCGTGTCGATGTTGTAGCCCCTGCCCGCAAAAAGTCCAGAAATCCTAGCCAAAACGCCATGTTCATTTAAAACTATAACCGAAATCGTTCTTCTGATACTCATTTTTCTTCCTTGCTCTTTAATATCATATTATAAATTGCAGCCCCAGCTGGAACCATAGGAAGCACGTCCTCAAAGCGGTCGATCCTCACGTCAATAAGTGCTGATTTTTTACTCTTGATCGCCTCTTTTAAAGCCTTTTTAAACTCATCTTTGCTCTTGCATACAAAGCCAACGCCGCCAAATCCCTCAGCGATCTTTACAAAATCAGGCTGCAAGCTAAGATCAGTCGATGAGTAGCGCTTTTCATAGAAAAATGTCTGCCACTGGCGCACCATGCCTAAGAAGTTGTTGTTTAAGATGATGTTTATGACAGGGACATTTGTCTCATAAGCAGTCATAAGCTCTTGGATATTCATAAGTATCGAGCCATCGCCTGTGAAATTTACAACCAAATGCTCAGGCATCGCGCACTTTGCGCCGATCGCTGCTGGCAGGCCATATCCCATCGTACCAAGGCCGCCACTTGTGATAAGCTGCCTTGCGCGGTTAAATGGATAAAACTGCGCCACCCACATCTGGTGCTGACCGACGTCAGTTGCGATGATAGCCTCAGGGCCAACTATCTTTGCGGTCTCTTCAACGACCCATTGAGGCTTTAAGACCTTGTCGCTATCTGTGTAGCCAAGTGGGTTTAGTTTTTGATATCTATCTAAAATTTCTCTCCAAGGCGCATAGTTTTTAGGCTCACCTTTCACCTCTTCATAAAGCTCGCTTAGCACGTTTGTAAGGTCGCCAACTATCGGATAGTGAGCGTTTATGATCTTTGAGATAGAGCTTGGATCGATGTCGATGTGGATGATCTTAGCATGTTTGGCAAACTCGTCAGTTTTGCCTGTAACCCTATCGCAAAATCTAGCGCCAAGCGAGATGAGAAGGTCGCACTCGCTAAGAGCCATATTTGAAGCGTAGCTGCCGTGCATGCCCGCCATGCCTAAATTTAGCTCATCTTTTGCATCAAGCACGCCAAGAGCCATAAGCGTCTCGACCGCTGGGATGCCAGTTTTTTTCATAAATTTACGTATGATCTCGCTAGCATTTGACGCGACCGCACCGCCACCGATGTAAAGAAGCGGTCTTTTTGCTTCATTTATCGCAGCTGCGGCTTTTTTGATCTGCTTAGAGTTGCCTTTATATGTCGGCTTGTAGCTTGGGATGGAAATTTCTTTTGGATAGACAAAGTCGCCAAGCCTTGAAGTGACGTTTTTTGGGATATCGATATGAACTGGTCCTGGGCGGCCTGATCTTGCGATGTAAAACGCCTCTTTTATGATGCGAGGTAGCTCCTCGACGCTATTTACTAAAAAGTTATGTTTGACACAGGGGCGTGAAATACCGACTGCATCGATCTCTTGAAAGGCATCTGTGCCGATCATAAAGGTTGGTACTTGACCGCTTATAAGCACAACTGGGATGCTGTCGCTGTAAGCTGTGGCAAGACCAGTGACCGCGTTTGTAAAGCCAGGACCGCTTGTCACAAAAGCCACGCCAACTTTGCCGCTAACCCTAGCGTATCCGTCTGCTGCGTGAACGGCTGCTTGCTCGTGGCGAACCAAGACGTGCTTGAAATAAGTTTGTTTATATGTCTCGTCGTAGATATTTAAAGCTGCACCGCCAGGATAGCCAAAAACTATCTCAACGCCCTCTTCGTGCAAGGCTTCGCTTATCATCTGTGAACCAGAAATTTGTTTTATCATCACTTTAGCCTTTTGATAAATTTATCGCAAATTATATCCCAAAGCATTTTAAATCCATTTTAACTTTTTAGCGAAATTTGGGCGTTATCTTAAAATTTTTGAAAAAAATTTGAGTTAAAAAAGCAAAAAATACAAAATATTTTACATATATTTATGCATATTATTTTTAGTATTTCGATAAATTTGGCAAATTTAGCGCAAAATTTTAGAAAAAGGGAGAGCCAACCAAGCCAACCAAGCCAACCAAGCCAACCAAGCAAGATAAACAGATAAATTTAACTAGAAATTTTCACAAAAATAGCAAGAAATTTATGTCGAAGTATAAAAATCGCCTTAAAATAAGCTTTTTTTAAGTGCAAAAAAATCGATCTATATTAAATTTAAAAGTAAATTTGACCTAGCAAAAGAGAGCATATTTAAATTTGTAGATAAATTTTACCCCAAACAATGTGTCAAAAGGATTTAAAATTTAGCCTCAGCTCTTATCAAATTTAGCTTTTTTACAGCCTCTTCAAAGTCGTCAGAACTTACAAAAACATCAATGTTTTCATTTTTCTTATAGACCTTGTCGTAGTATTTTGTGAGTAAAATTTCAGCCACTTTGGCGATGTCGTTTTCGTTAAATTTAGCCACCGCCTCATCTCTGGCCTCTTTGTCGATAAAGGGTGAAATTTTCTTTATGCACTCATCAAAAAAAGCTTTATCAACGCTTTTATAGTCGCTTGTGATGCAAGAAATTCTATTTTCTAAACTTGCGCTAACCTCAACACAGATGCCACAACGCATCGCCTCATAAAGACTTTTTGGAAGTGTTAGCGAGCCGATCCTTCTGCTCTCACCCTCGATAAAGCAAATTTGATCTTTTAGTGTGATGAGCTTTTCAAAGAGCGCATCTTCAAAGCTTTTTTGGCTAGGCTGTGCGCCATTTATCGCGCCAAAAACGGATCCTAGGTGATTTGCCATCGCTTCAAGGTCGATTGACGGCGAGAGTGCCCTTATCAGCTTACTTTTATAGCAGCCAGTGTTGCCAAAAAGAGTGATAAATTTCGTGCTTAAAGGACGCTCTAAAAACTCCAAAACGTGATTTCTATAAGCCTTGTAGCCGCCATTTAGTCTATAAATTCTATATCCGATCATGCTTAGCACATAGGCAACCGAGCTTGATCTAAGTCCGCCCTTTGCGCAGTAGATGCCAACTGCTGAGCCAACCTTAGCCCTTTTATAGACCTCATCTATGATACTTTGTAAATTTTTGCAGATATATTTTGCTCCAAGGCTCTTGGCTAGGGCTCTGTCGCTTTTGTAGATCGTGCCTACCTCTTTGTGCTCAGCGTCATCAAGTGCGTATAAATTTAGAGCATCTTTTATATGCGAGTAGGCATACTCATGCGGCGATCTAGCGTCTATCAGGACTTCAAACTCGCCTCTTTTTTCAAGCCATCGATCGATATCAATCTCAAATAACGCCACTAAAAGCCTTTTTTAACTTTTGATAAAGCGGATGAAACGGCGTGCCATTTACCCTGACATCGGCGATCGTTGTGATGAAATTTGTATCCCCGCTCCACCTTGGCACAAGGTGATAATGCACGTGCTCAGCTATGCCAGCGCCTGCTGCCTTGCCTAAATTCATACCGATATTTACGCCTTGCGCGTGAAGCTCGCGCTTTAAAATTTCAACCCCAAGCCTTACAAATTTACTCATCTCAAACCAAGTCTGCTCGTCAAGCTCCTCGATCTTGTCGGTGTGGTGGTTTGGTATGATCATAAAATGACCTGGCGAATACGGGTATAAATTCATGATCCCAAAGCAGTGCTTAGCACGAAAAAGCACGCCATTTTTCTCGTCGTCATCTTTTGAATTTATGATCTCGCAAAAGACGCAACTATCTTTTTTTGCGCTGAAATACTCGCTTCTCCAAGGGGCACAAAGGTGCTGCATCACTCGCCCTCCTTTATCTTTTTAACGGCATTTTTTATATCATCTTGCCTCATGAAATGCTCTCCTATCAAGAAGGCATCAACTCCGATCTTGTTTAGCTCGCGAAGCTGCTCATGCTCGTAAAGACCGCTTTCAGCAATTATTATCTTGCCGTTTGGCAAAAGTGGCACGAGCTTCTCGCAAAGGCTCATATCCATCGTAAAATCATCTAAATTTCTATGATTTATCCCTATTATATTTGCTCCTGCAAAGACCGCCTTTTTCACATCACTCGCGTCATGGGTCTCTACTAAGACCTCAAGCCCCAAGTGGTGCGCGTACTCAAGTAGCTCTTTTAGCTCGCCTTGAGTTAGCGCTTTGGCGATGAGCAGGATAAAGTCCGCTCCATAAACAAGCGCTTCTAAAATTTGATACTTATCAACGATAAAGTCTTTTCGCAGGATAGGCTTTGAGGCGTAGCGGCGAACTTGCGTGATGTATTCTATGTCGCCCTTAAACCAGTGAGGCTCTGTTAGGATACTAAAGGCATTTGCGTACTGCTCGTACTCCTGAGCGATCTTGATCGGCTCGAAGTCCTCTCTTATCACGCCCTTGCTTGGGCTTGCTTTTTTTATCTCGGCTATGATCTTTATGGGCTCATCTTTGCTTGATCTAAGTGCGCCCAAAACGTCTCTTGGCACGTATGGGTTGTATGCGAGCGAGCGACCTAGCCACTCTTGTGGATAGTCGGCCTTGCGTTTTTCTAGGTCCTCTTTTGTCTTTTTTATGATCTCATCAAGTATCATTTTTTAAGCCTTTTGTTTAAATTTATTATGCAGCGCTCGATTAGATGCAGGTGCTCTTTTGCCTCTTTTGAAGTCCTAAAATCAACATCTTTCATCGCGTGACTCATTATGCCCTTTGCCTTTTTGCACTCGCCAAGCTTGAAGTACCCCCACGCTAGCGAGTCCTCGTAGTAAGGCGAGTCTGGCGAGATCTCAAGTGCTTTTTGCACCATCTCCACACCCTTTCTAGGGTCTATCTCGTGATCAATGAGCAAGTAGCCGTAGTAGTTAAAAAACATATCGTTATTAAGCTTTGGCACGCTAGCTTCAAATTTATCTAAGATATCAGTGATCTTCTTTTCATCCAGGCTATCTTTGTTCATCTCATACTCGTAGATGGCGGCCTTTGCTAAGAAATTTAGATCCCTGCTATCGTTATAAATTTTAACCGCCAAAACGTATGCATCACCAAAATTTCCAGTAGCAGCGTAAAGATCCATAAGTGTGGCGTCGTTGTAGCCATATTTTTTCAAAATTTCAATAGCCGCTTTGTAATTTTTGGCATAGACAAAATACTGCACAATCTTGTCAAGATAAGAGGTGTCGTGAGTGATGTCGTAGATCTCTTCAAAAAG
Source organism: Campylobacter concisus (assembly GCF_002913545.1). Lineage (GTDB taxonomy): Bacteria > Campylobacterota > Campylobacteria > Campylobacterales > Campylobacteraceae > Campylobacter_A > Campylobacter_A concisus_AV. Next base: position 19,818 of record NZ_PPBR01000001.1, read on the forward strand.
CTCGATCACCTTTGGGAAATTTCTTTGCTGAGAGTAAATTTCAGCCAAAAGCTCGCATGTCTTTTGAGTGCAGCCCTGCTCCTCGCGGAATTTCTCGAGGTATTTTGTCGCATCATTTACATTATCCATGCGGTTTAAAAGTATATCAACGATGCGGAGTAAATTCTCCTCTTCAGGCTTTAGCGAGTATGCCTCTTCAAAGTATTTTAGCGCCGTTACCGTATCATTTTGCATCATACAAATAGTGCCAAGCATGAGCAAATTTTGAGCGTTTGGCTCTTTTGTGGCAAGCTCTTGCATCAGCTCTTTTGCCTCGTTTAGTTTAGAGAGATTGACTAAATTTGCGACCTTGATTCTGATAAAATCGCTATCATCTTTTAAGCTCTTCTCGCCCTCAGCCATGAGGCTATCTAAATTTTCATTTTTTGTAGCAAAGGCTAGCTTGATCGCCTCTTTTAGATAGGTCTTTTGATTTGTCTCTTTAAAAAGCCCAAGATAGGTCTGGATGCTAGCATTTACATCGCCACTATCTTGCGAGATGAGAGCTTGCATTAGGCGTAAATTTACACTTTTGTTATCATCTGCAAGCAGATGCGTGCTAAAAAATACGCTTATAAAAATTATTAAAATTTTACGCCAATGCATTCTGCTCTTAGCTCCTTTAAATTTTTTTTAAAATAATCCCAAAACGGAAATGTCCTACACTGCTTAGGTCTTAACTCATAAACCGAGCAGTTTTTATTTTTCTCATCAAAAAATATGCAAGCAAAACCGTCATCATAAGGCTTTTCTTTGATGCTTCGCCTTACGCCCACTTTTATTAGAAATTTGCTCTCAAACTCATCTTTTGGCATATCAAAAGCGGCGCAAAATTTTAAAATTTCACCCTCATCTATCCAGATGTAGCCGCTCTCGCCAGTGCAGCATTTGCCTCCGCAACTCTCGCAAAAGCTAGGATCAAACTCATAGCTAAAACCATCAGCCCTCACGCTATCTCCTTGTAAGAGATGCTGTTTGTATCTGCTTTTTTAAAGATCTCACTTGCCTCTTTCGTGTGTGAGCCATCCTCGCTCATCACAAGAGGCGGCAGGACTTTTAGCTTTGAGTTTGAGTTGTTTCGCACTTCAAGTAAAGCCAAATTTGCTGGCTTATCCTTTTTGGTATGGATAAATTTTAAGCTCACCAAATTTAGTTTATACTCTTTTAAGCAAGCCGCTATCTCGCTAAGATCATCTGGTGCATAGCAAAAAAACGCCCTTTTATGTGGCTTTAAATTTACGCTTATGCCTCTTATAAAATCCTTTAAATTTAGCGAGCTTGCGTATCTACTAACTTTTATGTGCTCATTTTGGCTTTTTGTAACACCGTCATGATAAAAAGGTGGATTTGAGATGATCAGATCAAATTTCTCGCTATCTTTAAAATTTGCAAAATCAGCCGTTACAGCTCTAGCCTCTAAGCAGTTGCTCTTTGCGTTAAAGCTAGAAATTTCGCTATTTAGCTCCAAAAGATCAAGCATGCTTAGATCTATCTTTTGAAAATCACGCTTAAGCAAAAGTCCAAGTATCCCACACCCTGCTCCAACGTCCAAAACTCTGCCAGAAACTTCACCTACACTCGCGCAAATAAAATCATAAAGAACGAGCGTATCGCTGTTGTAGCGATAGCCATTTTCAAGCTGGGCTAAGATCATCTATAAACCTTGATGATAAAGCCGCGCGTCACATCTTTTACGATCACTTCGGAGCTAAAGCTGATCCTTGCAAAGTCGCCAAATTCCTCTTTTATAAGCTCAGCCGCTGCCTTTGCACGCTCTTTACCAACGCCGTAATTTACGTAGTTATTTAGCTTGCCGAGGTCATCTTTTTTGATATTTTGAGCGACATTTGATGGGATGACAAAATTTTTCTTATCCACGATCGGGATGATCTCATACATATAGTTTGAGTTAAATCTCTGCAAAAACTCGCTCACTCTGTTTTTGCACATTATGCTCACTTTGTCCTTTGAGTCCATATCGTCGCACTCGATGCTAGAGATGAGGACGAGCTTTGTTGGGGTCTCAGGCTTTGTCGTAGCTTGTAAGATATTTTTTAAATTTACATTTTCATTTTCAAGCTCGTCTTGTCTGTTTAAATTTTGCTCGATATCTTTTTGAAGTTCGATGATCTGGGCATTTACGGCTCCACCTTTATGACCGCTCGAGCTTAGCTCACTTATCTTTGAGTTTAGCCGTTCGATCGTCTTGTTGCTCTCGTTTAGCTTTTGCTTTGCGTTTTCTAGTTCATTTTGCAAGCTTAGTAAATTTTTGCCGCCACTTTTGTTGTTATCAGTTAAAAATGTTGAGGTATCAACTATCTTTTTTTGTAGCATATTTATCTGCTGGCGCAAAATTTCATAGTTTTGCATATCGATCTTTAGCGTTCTTTTTTGAGTTTCTAGCTCGCTTTGCTTGGCGAGGAGCATCTGACTTGTCTTTGTGACATTTTCTTCAAGCTCTTTTATCTTCGCATCTTTTAGATCAAGCTTTGCGCTTAAATTCTTTAGCTCACCCTCGTTTGAGCCAAGTTTTTGCGACTGCAAAGAGATGGTTTGGTTTTGATCAAATAGCGTTTTTATAAATTTAGTTGTCTTCGTATCAAGCGCTTTTAGCTCTTCTTGGCTCTTTTTAAAACTCTCTTCGCTCAAACTTAGCTTTTTGCTTAGCTCATTTAGAGTTGAGTTTGCGTCTAAATTTTGCTTTTCAAGCTTTTTATTTAGAGCATTTGTCCCCTCAAGCTCTTTTTTAAGCGAGCTTATATTTTCATTTGCAAGCTTATTCTCTTGCTCGCTTTTTAAACTCTTTTGTTTTAGATCGTCAAAACTCTTATGAAGTGCCGCAAGCGAGGCATTTAGCTCTAAATTTTTGCCATTATAGCTTTGCGCCATTAGATCTTTTGAGTTTAGGTTTTTCTTGATCTCTTCAAGCTCGTAAATTCTATCTTTTAGCGCAGTCTTGTTTGACTCAAGAGCCTCCTGCAGATCAATTATCTTATTTGCCTTTTTAGAAAGCTCATCCTCCATAACGCTCTTTTGCGTCTCAAAGCCATCATTTAGCGCATTTATCTCTTTTTCATAACTAAATTTTTGAGTGTCGGCGTCATTTTTAACTCGCTCGATCTCCTCTTTTAAAAGCAAAATTTCTTTTTTCTCGCCTCTATCTTTTTCACTTTGAGCTTTTTCATACTCTTTTATAAGAGCTTCTTTTTGCGCAAGTGTCGCATTTAGCTCGTTATTTTGCTCTTTTAAAGCGGTGTAGTTTGCCTCAAAACTCTCTTTAAATTTATTAAAGCTGGCCTTGGCATCTTTAAGTTTGCTCTCATCGCCATTTCTAGCGTCATTTATCGCATTTTCAAGGTCGATTATCTTTTTCTCGTAGGCCTTTGAGCTCTCTATCATATCAGCTTGCGCTTCATTTAGGCGCTTTGTCAAAGCTTGGATATTTTCAAAGTGTTGCGCCTCAAGCTCACCAAGAGCCTTTTGATTTTTTTCAACTATCTCGTTTTTTTCATTTTCGATATTTCTTTTCATCTCTGAAATTTTGCTTATGAAGTCTAAATTTTTCTCGCTCATATCGACATTATCAGCGGCTAAAATTTCATTTTTCTTGCTTAGCTCGCGCACTTGCTCTTGAAGCTCATTTACATTGTTTGATAAATTTAGATCCTTATCATCAACAAAATTTTGCATGTAGCTCTTTGGCGTGATGTAGCCGCCATACTCGTAAAGATCATCTTTGCTTACATATCTTTGCTTCTCTTCTTCTGGGAGATCATCAAAATTTATAGAGTAAATCGTTTGATTAGTATCTTTTGGCGTCTCGTCCTCTTTTTGAAATTTCAAAAACGAGAGAGAAAAGCCAGCTATCAGACAAACAATAGCTAGTGCGATTTTATTTATCAAGCTTGTGCCTTGCCTTTTAAGATATCTTTGATGACGCTATGAGCGTGATTTAGTCCGACTACGATCGAGCCACCATTTTTTAAAACGATGTCGCCTCCCACATATAGTCCTGGCACGCTACTTTGGTAATTGCTATCAACTATCGGAGTGCCTTTTTCATCAGTTTTTATCTGACATTTTTGTAAAAAATCAACCGGACTTGAGCCACCGATCGCATAGACAACCCTGTCATAGACACGGATTTTGCCATTTTCATAATGCACTCTTACCTTGCCTGATTCATTATCGATCTCGGTTATATCGTGATTTAGCCTTACTTTTATCTTATTGTGCTTCTCAAGCTCCCAAAGTGCGCTTAAATTTGTCTCATTTACACGGCTAAATTTATCTTTTCTGTAAGCGATCGTCGTTTTGTTATACTGACAAAGCTCGATAGCATACTCAACTGCAGAGTTGCCACCGCCCACAACTAGCACTTTTTCGCCGTTTGTGCAGTTATCAAGGTTAAAATTTACAACTGAATTTAGTGATGGCGGTATCTTATAGTCAGGTTTGTTTGGTCGCCCCATTTTGCCGATAGAGACCATCACGTTTTTGGCTTCATAGACAGCTTTTGAGGTAGTTACTTTAAAAATTTCTCCATCTTTTTTCACGCTTTCAACCTCAGAGTTAAAAAAAGCCTCGATATTCTCAGAGTCAAGTAGCTTGTCAAAATAATCAAGCGTGCTCTCTTTTGTGCCGTCTTCAAACGAAACTAGCCCATGGATCGTGCTATCTTGCCCTTTATACTCTTTATCTACGCGCTTATTGTCTTTATAAAATTTTCTGATCGTTTGGCTGTGGTTGTCGCCTTTTTCAAGGAGCAAAACATTACTTAAGCCATTTCTTTTAGCCTCTACTACGCTAGCTATACCACAAGGTCCGCCGCCAACTACTATTAGATCATAAATATTTGCCATATTTTTCTCCAAATTTTATAAATTTTAAGCTTTTTTAACTAGATCAGCCATCAAAAATGCAAGTTCAAGTGCCTGATCAGCATTTAGTCTTGGATCACACTGCGTCTCATATCTCTCTTTTAGCGAGCTTTCAGTGATGTTTAGCGCGCCACCAGTGCACTCTGTCACATCTTTGCCAGTCATCTCAAGATGCACGCCACCTGCTCTTGTGCCCTCAGCTTTATGAATTTCAAAAAAGCTTCTAACCTCGCTTAAAATTTTACTAAATTCACGAGTTTTGTAGTTGTTTGAGGTCTTAACGGTGTTGCCATGCATCGGATCGATGCTATAAACGATATTTAACCCCTCACGCTTTAGCTCTCTTAAAATTTTTGGTAAATTTTCGCCGATCTTGTCAGCGCCCATTCTGATTATCACATTTAGTCTGCCAGCTTCATTTTCTGGATTTAGCTTATTTGCAAGCGCGACGACGTCTTCTGCCTTTGCGCTTGGTCCGATCTTTACACCGATAGGATTTTTCACACCACTTAAAAAATGCACGTGAGCATCTTTTATACCGCGTGTTCTCTCGCCTATCCAAAGCATGTGAGCCGAGCAGTCATACCACTCGCCACTAAGGCTATCAATCCTAGTTAGCGCCTCTTCATAAGGCAAAAGCAGTGCCTCGTGAGATGTATAGACTGCTGTTTGATTTATCGCTGGGGTATTTGCCGAAGTGATGCCACAAGCTGCCATGAAAGATAGAGTTTTTGTTAGATCGTCAGCTAGTTTTGCGTATTTCTCACCGATCTCTGGCTTTTTAACAAAGCCTAAATTCCACTTATGCACCTGATGAAGGTCAGCCAAACCTCCTCTTGAAAAGGCTCTTAGTAAGTTCATCGTAGAAGCGCTTTGATAGTAGGCCTCTATCATGCGTTTTGGGTCGGCAACTCTAGCCTTTTCATCAAATTCAAAGCCATTTATGATGTCACCTCTATAGCTTGGTAACTTAACGCCATTTACCTCTTCATAATCACTACTTCTAGGCTTTGCAAACTGCCCTGCTACGCGGCCTACTTTGACCACTGGACAGCCACCACCAAAGGTTAAAACTATCGCCATTTGAAGCAGGACCTTAAACATATCTCTGATGTTGTTTGCATTAAAATTTGTAAAGCTCTCAGCGCAGTCGCCACCTTGAAGCAAAAAGGCCTCGCCGTTGCAAACTTTTGCAAGCTCATTTTTAAGACTTCTAGCCTCGCCAGCAAATACCAAAGGCGGAAGCGCTTTTAGTTTTTCTTCAGCCTCTTTTAGCTCTTTTAAATTTGGATAAGTTGGTTGTTGCAAGATGTTAAATTCTCTCCAACTATCTCTGTTCCAAGTCATAAATTTTTCCTATCTTTTTCCTTAATTTAGCGCTGATTATATCACGCAAAACTTAAAAAATAAAAGCCATTAATGGGTTATTAAAGATATTTTACATACAATCGCTACTTTAAATTTACCCAGAAAAAGAGAAGATTTTTTTCATGATAAAAGGCATTTTTTATTCGCTTTTGGCATCAGTTTTATTTAACTGCATTTACTACATGTCAGTGCTCATGAACCCCATCAGCACGCAAGCTCTTATTGGATACCGCATGATCTTTGCCATGCCTTTTGTCATCGCCGCCATTTTTTTGTTAAAACAGCAGCGAAATTTCAAATTTTTACTTCTAAAAATAAAGCTAAAACCTAAAATTTTGCTCATTTTATTAGCTACCTCGCTCATCGTCTCATTTCAGATGTGGCTCTATCTTTGGGCACCAAGCAATGGCGCAGCGCTAAAAGTCTCTATCGGCTACCTCATCATGCCAATAGTCATGGTCCTTTTTGGACGGATATTTTTCAAAGAGCACCTCTCAAAAACAAAGCTAGCATCGATCTTTTTCGCTGCCATTGGCGTCTTTAGCACAGCAGTCATTAGTGGTGGCATCTCGTGGGAGAGCGCTGTAGTTTTTTGCCTTTATCCAGTCTATTTTACCATTAGAAAGTACTACAACCTTGCAAATTTCTCAAGCTTTGTTATAGAGATAATTTTTATGTTTTTATTCTCATTTTATTTTGCGCTCACAGCCGATATGGACTACGTAATGAGCCAAAATCCAAACATCTACTATCTGCTCATCTTGCTTGGTGCTATCAGCGGCATAGCCCTCATCGCCCAGATCCTCTCAAGCACGCTCGTGCCGATAAACGTGCTAGGTCTGCTTACATATTTTGAGCCTATAATGATGCTTTTTGTCTCATTTGCCATCGGTGAGAGACTGGAGAAAAGCTCATACTTTTTGATGATCTGCCTAGCCATCTCGGTCACACTTTTGATGATAGATAGTATAAATTCCATAAAAGGCGACAAAAATACCAAGACTAAATGAGAGCCAAAAAGGCGTTATTTTAGCGCTTAGCGCCTTTTTTATGTGGGGGTTTTTGGCGGTTTATTTCAACCTATTTAGCAAAGATGTCGATGCTTATGAAATTTTAGCTCACAGGATCATCTGGTCATTTTTCTTGATGGCGGCAGTGCTTTGCATTAATGGCAAAATGGGCGAAATTTTTGCGCTTCTTAAAGATATCCGCTCGCTAAAGGCTCTATTTTTAAGCGGTATTTTTATCACCATAAACTGGGGCGTTTATGTCTATGCGGTGGGTAGCGGCAAAATTCTAGATACGAGTTTGGGATATTTTATAAACCCCTTGATAAGCATGCTCCTTGGCGTCATCATCTTTAAAGAGCGCCTAAGCAAAGCTAGCGCCATAGCCATTTGCATCGTCATCGCAGCCGTTTGCGTGCAAATTTACGCCAAAGGTGGCCTGCCACTTGTATCTATCATCTTGCCACTTTCGTTTGGATTTTACGCGGTGGTTAGAAAGATGGCGAAGATTAGCGCATTTAATGGGCTTTTTATCGAAACATTTTTTATGTTTCCATTTGTGCTTGGCTACGTTTTATGGCTGGTTTTTCACTCGCAAAGCCACTTTGGACTAAATAAAGACTCACTTTTAATGATCGCTTCAAGCATCGTAACCATCGTGCCACTTGTCGCATTTAACGCAGCTACGACAAGGATAAATTTAACGACGATCGGATACTTGCAATACATCTCACCAACCATTGCGATCCTTTGCGCGGTCTTCATTTATGGCGAAATTTTAGATGGCTACAAAGTCGTCTCATTTTGTATGATCTGGCTGGCTTTAGCGATAATTAGCGTGGATAAATTTAGAAAAAGGAGTAAAAATGAATAGCGTAACGATCTATTTGCTGCTTGCATTTTTTGCAGCGCTTATTTTATATTTTCAGATACAAAAACTAACCAAAAAGCTTGACGATGAGGGGGCGGTGCCTGCCTATCAAAAGGCTGTGCAAGAGGTTTTAGAAAATTTAAGCAACGCTGAGAAATACCCTAAATTTTGCAATGTCATCTTAAAAAAGATAAATGCTCTAAGGCAAGACATACTATTTGAAGATGCGCTAAACGAGGCTAGCGACAAGGACAAAGCTCTTGATCAGCTCGAGCAGACAAGAGATAAGCTAGAGGCACTTTTGAAACAAGAAAATGCAAACTGGGAGAGCGAACTTGTTGAAATTTTAGACGAGATCGATGGCTTTGTAAAGGTAAATTTAAAAAACGGCGAAGATAGAGCTGAAGAGCTAAGGGACGAACTAAAAAAAGAATTTGATGGGTTGTGAGAGTGGCTTTGGTAAATTTTAAAAATTAAAGGAGTAAGCGTGTTTGAATTTATAGATTACGATGGTTTTCAGGACTACTGCGATAAGAATAAATATATGGAGAATAGCTCTGTTAAAGCCTATCATTCTTACTTAAAAAACTTCATTAGTTTTTTAGAAGATAATAAAATTTATTCATTTACTGACTATGATAATGCGGATATAAAATATTTAGAACAAGAATTTACAAAAACGGGTAGAAACGAACAAACTTTTAATAAGTATATGCGTGCACTAAATTATTATAGAGATTTTAAAAAAGGTAAAGTAGAGACAATGCCAACAACAAACAAAGAAATACAAAAGAGACAAATAAATTTCTCACTAAATCAAATTTTATATGGTCCTCCAGGAACTGGAAAGACATATAAGCTTTCAAAGACCATGGATAAATTTACTCAAAATCTCAATGTAAAATCAAGTGGTGACACTGACGCGCTATATGAAATGTTAAAAATAGAAAACTACACTTGGTATCAAGTGGCAGCAGCCATACTGTATGATGCGGCTATCTCAAACACTAATGGCGGTTGGCTTAAACTAAATAACGGCATAGTAAATCACATTTTATTTAAATTAAAATCAATAAGATCAGGTTCAAAAACACCAATACAAACAATATCATCAGATTTGTTATTTCATACAAAAATGGATTGTGAATATGTAAAAACACAAGAAAGACGAGCGCCTTTTATCTTCGAGAAAAATGAGAAAAGCGAATGGCATGTAGATATAAAAATACTTAATGATGAGTGTCCTGAGGCCATAGAGCTTTATGAAAAATACAAAGAGATAAAAGATAAAAAGGTAGGCACAAGCTACACTAAAGAAAATTTTAAATTTATAACATTTCACCAAAGCTATGGATATGAGGAATTTGTTGAAGGTATAAAGCCTATATTTAATAGTGAAAACGAAGATGGCGATATAACTTATGAGATATCAAAAGGAATTTTTTATCAGTGCTGCGAAAATGCTTTACTTCTTAGTGATTACAAAGGCAAACTTAGGGATTTTTGCGATATGCCAAAATATGAGCGACAAAAGTTTTTTAATGAAAACACACCAAAATATGCCATCTTTATCGACGAGATAAACCGCGGAAATATCTCTAAAATTTTTGGTGAGCTCATAACTCTTATAGAGCCATCAAAAAGGCTAGGGGCAGATGATGAGATAATGGTCGAGCTGCCATACTCAAAAGAGAAATTTGGAGTGCCGTCAAATTTATACATAATAGGCACGATGAATACAGCGGATCGCAGCATAGCTCTTATGGATACGGCTCTTAGAAGAAGGTTTGAGTTTGTGGAGATGATGCCAGAATACGACACGCTAAATGAAACAATCATTGAAGGCATCAATGTAGGAGAAATGCTAAAAACGATAAATGAGCGCATAGAGTATCTTTACGATAGAGATCACACAATAGGGCATGCTTATTTCATAAATGTGTCAGACTTAAAAACACTTGCAAATGTCTTTAAAAACAAAATTTTACCACTACTACAAGAGTATTTTTACGACGACTGGGAGAAGATTAGGCTTGTTTTAGGCGATAGTCAAAAAGATGAAAATTTACAGCTTGTTAAAATCAAGAGAAATATGGCAGCAGAAAGACTATTTATAGGAAAAATCGACTATATAGACGATAAGATTTTATACGAGATAAATAGCGAAGCCTTTAATAATCCGCAAAGCTACATAGAAATTTATAAAAATGCAACAAAGTCAGATAACGCTAACTGAGTTCGAGCGTATATATCAGCACGATATATACAAAAAAGACTTTAAAGATATAGAAAATTTTATCCTTAAAAATAGCGATGAAAATGCACCGTTTTTAAGGATAGCAAGCGGGGTTGGCGGGAAATTTATACAGGCCAGAAACTATGTCGGCGTCTTGCAGACAAAAAGTGGCTTAACGATAGAGATTTTGCCAAAAATAGCAGACAAAAACGACGCCGAAAGATCGAAAGCGGTTTTTATAAAAATGCTAAGGGCGCTAAAAAATTTCCCATTTAAAAGCTCAAATTTAGCCAGTTTAAAAACGCAAAATTTACCGCTTTTGGAAATTTTCATCTCTATGTTTTTATGCGAGCTTGAAGCTCTTGTAAAAAAGGGGATAAAAAGCGACTATGTGGCGCTAGAAGAGAACCTAAATTTCCTAAAAGGAAAGCTAAACATAAACGAGCAGATAAAAATAAATAGCATCCACAAAGAGCGATTTTACGTAGAATACAACGAATTTTTAAGCGACATAAAGATAAATAGGATCATAAAAACAACTCTTAAATTTCTATACAAAAAGTCAAATTCTAGTAAAAATCAGCAAAAAATACGCGAGCTTTTGTTTATATTTGATGAGGTTTCAGAGTGTGAGGATTATAAAAATTTCTTTGCAAAGCTTGTCATAAACCGCCAAGTAAAGCACTATGAGCAAACTCTTTTATGGTGCAAGATCTTTTTGCTTGGCAACTCTTTTACACCACACAAGGGCGATGATCTAGCCCTTGCCTTGCTATTTGATATGAATGCACTCTTTGAAAGCTATGTTGGAAATTTTATAAAGAAAAGCTTTCCAGGCACAATATTACAACACTCAGAAAAACACCTCGTTGAAGATCCAAAGAGTTTTAAACTAAGACCTGATATATTTTTAAAAGACAAATTTATAGCCGACACAAAATGGAAGATCGTAAGTTCAAGAGATGATATTTCACAAGCTGACCTATACCAGCTATATGCTTACGGTAAAAAGCATCCGTGCGACGGCAAGCTACACCTCATCTATCCAAAAATAGATGACATAAGACAAAAAACTATGAAATTTAGATACGACGATGAAATGCTACTTGAAATTTTATATTTTGATCTTGAAAAAGACGAAAATAACACAAATTTACTAATCTAACTTTCTAAAAATCAAATTTACAGCTTCGCCTTTAGAGCCATTATCCTATTATATGAAGCGTCGATTCGCTCTTTGCTGATCTTTTTCTCATTTACAGCATCAATTATGATCTGAGTTACTAGATCAGCCGTTCTTTGGTTATTTATCTTAAACTCGCTAAAGAGCAAGATGTCGCCACCAGCGTTTATAAATTTCACCACCTTTTGCGCTAAAGCTTCGTCACCAACGCCTTTCATCAGCATATCATCACTGATAACTATACCATTAAATTTAAGCTCATTTCGCAAGAGGTCGGTTATTATTTTTTTAGAAAGTGTGGCTGGATTGTTCTCGTCGATACCCTTTACAAAAAGGTGTCCGACCATGATGATCTGCGCTCTACCCGTGCTTATGGCGTCTTTGTATGGCAGTAGCGCGTCTTTACTTAGCATGACCTCGCTCTTATTTTTATGTGAGTCCTCTTTTGAGCTACCATGTCCTGGGAAGTGCTTAAGTGTCGTTAAGATGCCCTGCTCTTTAAATGCATCCATAAAAGCATCAGCGTAGATCACAACCTTGCTTGCATACTCGCTAAATGCCCTTTGCTTAGCGGCGATGATCGGTGAGTTTTCATCATGCAGATCGACCACTGGGGCAAAATTTAAATTTATGCCGCACTCTTTTAAATTTATAGCCATTTTTGAGTAAAGATCATAAGCGCTTTTGATATCAAGCGTGCTTGCGACCTCGTATGCGCTAGGATATGGACCATCAAAGCTCTTATCCTTCATACGGCTTACGTTGCCGCCCTCTTCGTCGATAGCGATGAAAATTTTAGGACTTTTCTCTTTGATCGCTTTTATGCTAGCTTTTAGCTGGGCTTTGCTGGTGACATTTCTGCCAAGTAGCATCACTCCGCCAAATCTCTCGTATCCAGCGTCGCTTAACATCGCACGAAACGCAGCGTCTTTTGTGCTAGCTCCGTTAAAGCCAACCATTATCATCTGTGAGACCTTGGCTCTTAGGCTCACCTCTGCGCCGTTTAGCCCCAGAGCAAAAATAGCCACAAAAAGTATAAATTTAAAAGCTCTCATCTTCTTCCCAAAAGCGATTTAACGCTCTCAAAAACGTCTTTGCCATTTAGCATATTTTCAACCTCACTAGCTATGGGCACATATATGCCCTTTTCTTTAGCGATCTTGCTAATAGCCCTTGCAGTATCCACGCCCTCTGCCACCTCGCCAAGCTCATTTAAAATTTTCTCTAGTCTCTCGTGCCTTGCGATACCAAGACCTACGCGGTAGTTGCGCGAAAGTATCGATGAAGCGGTTAAAAACAGGTCCCCTGCGCCACTTGGCCCCATAAAAGTCTCATCTTTTGCGCCAAAAAATTTGCCAAATCTAGCCATCTCGACAAGCCCCCTCGAAATGAGGCTAGCTCTTGCGTTGTTGCCAAGACCAAGGCCATCGCAGATACCGCCAGCTATGGCGATCACGTTTTTATAGGCTCCACACACCTCAGCACCGATCACGTCATCAGAAGTGTAGGCTTTCATATAGCTTGGGAAAAATGAGGCAAATTTTGAAGCTAAATTTTGATTTTTAGAATTTACCACCAAGGCGCAAGGCAGCTTTTGCATGATCTCTTTTGCAAATGTTGGCCCAGAAAGAAATGCCAAATTTTCTCTATCAACAAAATCCTCGTAAATTTCATTTAAAAATTTGAGATTTGCCGTATCTATGCCTTTGCTGGCGACTAGGATCTTTTGACATTTGTTTTTGTAGTTTTGTTTTAGCCATAAATTTGTAGCTTGCGTTGGGATCGTGCAGACTAGATATTCGCACTCCAAAGCTTCATCTAAGCTTACAAAATTTGGCATCTCTCTTGGCGTTCTTGAGCTGATGACGCACTCGTTATTTTCACTAAATGCGTGAAAAAGCGCACTGCCCCACTTGCCAGCTCCGATGACTGCTATGCTCATTTTAGCCCTTTTTTAGCCTATTTTGGCCTTTAAAAGCTCATTGACCTTGCTTGGGTTAAAGGCACCCTTGCCCTCTTTCATCACCTGACCGACAAAGAAGCCAAACATCTTATCTTTGCCGCTTTTATACTCTTCGACTTTGTCGGCGTTTGCAGCTAAAATTTGATCTATAATTGCGATGATCGCTGAGTCGTCGCTCACTTGCTTCAAGCCAAGCTTTTCGATGACGCTATCGACGTCCGCGTCATGCTCCATTAGATAGTCTAGCACCTCTTTTGCGGCTTTGCCGCTTATCGTGCCATCTTCTATGCGTTTTAGTAAATTTATCATCTTGGCGCTGCTAACTGGGCTTGTCTCGATCGTTACGCCGTTATTTAAACGGCCAAGAAGCTCGACTATGAGCCATGTAGTAGCAAGCTTTGGTTGAATTCCAGCGGCGATCAGCTCTTCAAAATATCTAGCCATCTCAACGCTTTGGGTTAAATTTAGTGCATCGCTCTCTTTTACACCTAGCTCGCTAACATATCTTGCGACCTTTTGCTCGGCAAGCTCTGGAATTTTAATCGCTTCGTTATACATCTCTTCTGGCACTTCAACAGGGAGCAAGTCAGGGTCAGGAAAGTACCTATACTCCGCGCTATCCTCTTTGCCACGCATTGATCTTGTCACTAAATTTGTCGTGTCAAACAGCCTTGTCTCTTGATAGACCTCTTCGTCATATTTGCCATCTTCCCACGCTGCACTTTGGCGCTCTACCTCGTAGTCGATCGCCTTTTGGATAAATTTAAATGAGTTTAAGTTCTTTATCTCAACCCTTGTGTAAAGCTTTGTGTCACCTTTTGGACGGATAGAGACGTTTGCGTCGCAGCGGAAGCTACCTTCTTGCATATTTGCGTCGCTGATGTTTAAAAAGCGAAGGATTGAGTGCAGTTTTTTAAGATAAGCCACCGCCTCGTCGCTACTTCTAAGGTCTGGCTCACTAACTATCTCAAGAAGCGGCGTGCCGGCCCTATTTAGATCAACTAGGCTCTCGTTTTCTTCGTGGATGTTCTTGCCAGCGTCCTCTTCAAGGTGCGCTCTTGTTACGCCGATGCGTTTTTTAGTGCCGTTTACGTCGATGATGAGCTCGCCGCCTTCAACGATAGGTATCTCAAACTGTGAAATTTGATATGCCTTTGGAAGGTCTGGGTAGAAGTAGTTTTTTCTATTAAAGACTGATTTTTTATTTATCTTAGCGTTTATCGCTGTGCCAAAGCTGATCGCCTTTTTGACAGCCTCTTTGTTTAGCACAGGTAGCGCTCCAGGCAGAGCTAGGCAAGTCGGACAAACGTGAGTGTTCGCCTCGTCGCCAAAGCTAGTCGAGCAAGAGCAGAAAATTTTAGTTTTTGTATTAAGCTGGGTATGGACTTCTAAACCGATAACGACTTCAAACATATTTTTACCTTTAAATTTATGCAAATTTTTAGTGCGTATTTTAGCGATACTTTCTTTTAAAATATCTAAAGGGGAGCTTTAGCGATCTATTTATATAGGTTAAAAATGTTTTTGGAGAATAAATTTAAAAGAGAAAAGCCATATAAAAATATGGCTTTAAATTTTAATGCTCGTGCTCGCTAATAGCGACTGCACCAGCTAGATAAACGTAAGTTAGCATCATGAAAATAAATGTTTGCAAAACAGCCATAAGTGTTAGAAGTGCAAAGGCTGGAAGTGGAGCAAACCAAGGCGCAAGTGTAAGCATCGCAAGTAAGAACAAGTCATCGCCCTTGATGTTACCAAAAAGACGGAAAGATAGCGAAACTACACGTGAAAGATGTGAGATGACTTCGACTGGAAACATTATAGGAGCTAGAAATTTGTTTGGTCCCATGAAGTGTCCAAAGTATTTGAAAAAGCCATTTTCTCTAATGCCCTCAAAGTTGTAGTAAATAAATACAACCAAAGCCAAAACTAGAGTTAAATTTAAGCTTGAGCTTGGTGACTCAAAGCCAGGGATGATGCCGATGACGTTTGAGAAAAATACGATAAAGCCGATAGTTGCGACAAGTGGGAGGTATTTTCTAGCTAGCTTTTCGCTACCTAAAGTATCCTTGCCCATAGAGATAACGCCCTCTAAATAAGCCTCAACTATGTTTTGAAGGCCTCTTGGCACAAGCTGCATTTTACTCCTTGCGATGTAAGCAACGATAAGGATGATCAAAGCTACAAGGCAAAAGTGAAACGCATAGACAAAGGCATGTGAATGGTTTAGCAAATTTGAGAATAGAAACAAATCTTTCATTGATTTACCTTAGATTTAGAATTTTGCGTGATTGTAACAAAATTATTGTTAAAACATTTTTAATTTTAAGCCTTGAAGTAGTCAAAAAGCAGTTTGCAAATAGTCGCTGCAACAACTATTAAAAACATCGTTCTAATAAATTTAACCTCTTTTTTGATGACTAAATTTGAGCCAAAATATGCTCCTAAAATTTGCCCCACAGCCATCAAAAAGCCAACTAGCCAAAGTATCTGCCCGCCTGCTATAAAAACGCCAAGTGCTACGATGTTGCTGGTGAAATTTAAAGCTTTCGTGTGAGCGACCGCCTTTTTTAAATTTAGCCCAATTAAAGCCACCATCGCAAACATCCAAAACGAGCCTGCTCCTGGGCCAAAAAAGCCATCATAAAAGCCAAGAATTAGTCCAAAAACGACGTAAAATAGCCTCTCGTTCATCTTTGCAGCCCTGTCGTTCTCGCCTATTTTTGGCACAAAAAGCGTGTAGATGAAGATGGCGATTAGCAAAAATGGGATGATTATTTTTAAGAAATTTGCATTTAAAAATAAGATAAGCGTTGCGCCGATGAGGGCTCCAATAAATGTAAAAACTATGCCAATAAAGCACTCTTTGTAATTAATCAGCCCTTTTTTAGTGAAATTTAGCGTTGCCGTGAAGCTGCCAAATACGCCTTGAAGCTTGTTTGTGCCAAGGGCAAGATGAGGTGGTACGCCCATAGCCATGATGGCTGGCAAAGTTATCAGTCCACCGCCTCCTGCGATCGCATCGATAAAACCGCCCAAAAACGCGGCGACAAAAAAGACAGTGTAGCTAAGTAGGTCAAATTCCATTTTTGTTCTTTGTAAATTTAAGTTAAAAAGCGGATTGTAGTTTAAAATTTTGAAATTTCATCTTAGAAACGGGGGTTAAATTTGAGCGCAAAAATTTAAAAAAGCCTTTAAACATATAAATTTAAAGGCTTTTTGTGAGGCTTTATTACTTAATAACGCCGCAAAGCATTCTAGCGCCACCACCGCCAAGTGCTTTTGGCTGGTCGCTGTGGTTGTCGCCACCTACGTGAACCATTAGTGAGTGACCTTTTAGCTCGTCAAGATTTTTTATCTTTGGAGCTAGCACTGGGTAGTTTGCATTGCCCTCAGCATCTACGTAAAGCGCTGGTAGATCGCCTTTGTGACCCTTATCATCCCATGCAAATGAGTGCATCTTTGTCTCAGCTGGATCCCAGTGACCGCCTGCTTTCATACCAAGACCTTTTTCAGTCGCGCCACAATCAGCATTTTGATGAACGTGAAAGCCATGAAGTCCCGCAGGAAGACCTTTTAAATTTGGAAAAAACGCAACGCCGTAGTTTGTCTTAACAGCTACTACTTCGCCAACGCTCTTATCGCCCTTTTCGCTTAGCTCATTAACAGGTATGACTAGATGTTCGCCAGCCTTTGGATCAAAGTGATGACCCTCGTGAGCAAAAAGCAAAGTTCCTAAAACTGCACTTAGTAAAACGATTTTTTTCATACAAGCTCCTTATGGATAAAATTGTATGGTAAGTCTATCCTAAATTTAGAAATTTAGCAATAATTTTTATTTTTTGAGATTTTTTACGATAGTTTCTAGCTCTTTGCTCTGCCCTATCCTATAAAGCGCAAAGTCGTATTTTATCGGATCTAGCTCGTCAAATTCTCTAAGTTTTTTTGTAAGCTCCATAACCGCTTTGAAGTCGTAACTCTTTCTATTTATAAGTCCTAAATTTAACGAAACCCTATGTGTATGCACGTCAAGTGGCATCAAAAGTCTATCTTTTGGCAAATTTTTAAATAGTCCAAGGTCGATGTCGCTATCTCGCACCATCCAGCGAAGATACATGTTATAGCGCTTATATGGACTTTGTGGCTCTTTACTAAAGCTCTTGCCAAAGAAAAACTCATATCCGTCCGAGCGGTAAGAATTTAGCCCATAAATAAATTTAATAAGCTCATTTACGCCCTCTATCATCTCGCCGTTTTTTGCAAGACCTTGGCGCAAGATTTCTTCTATGTTAGCCTCTTTTTTCAGGCGTGAAAGCGTGATAAAAATTTCTTTTACGTCATTTTCATTTTGAAAGCGGTATTTGAAATTTGACAGATTTTTCTTGATATTTTGCTCGCTCTCATCAAGCAGACTAAATTCAAGCGAATTTAGAAATTTCACTATCATTTTTGCGTTGCCATAAGCAAATAACGCGCAAATGAGCGCTATGTTTGGCTCTTTAAATTTAGTGGCTACTTGAAGTGGGTCCGGGGCGTCAAATAGCCCCGAATTTGTATTTTTACTAAGTACGTGTGCGTCTAAAAGGTTCTTTAGTTCGCTCATTGTTTTAGTGAAAGAAGGGTGTCAAGCATCTGATCAACGGTCGTGATGATCTTTGCTGCTGCGCCGTAGCTTGCTTGAAAGCGGATCAAGTTTGTAAGCTCTTCGTTGGTATCTACGCCGCTTGTTGATTGAAATTCCTCTTCAGCAGTCCTTTGCAAAGATGTATTTGTGTCGTGGATAGTGTTGTTCGCCTCGGTATCGCTCGCCATATCGGTCGTAAAATAGCGGTAATATCCCTCAATCGTCTCATCTCTATCAAGCGCAGTGCCACTTGAGTAAAATGTCTGCTTTTGGTACTGAAGCTGTATCATCTTGTTTGCAACTTCGTTGTTTCCCACGACTGGCTTAGAGTAGGCACGAAGCTTTGTATGATCTTGGGTGAAATTTTGATTGATGCCTATTGTATTTGAGTTTGTGCCAGAAAAAAATCTGTTGATACCAACAACACCTGGGAAATTTGTGCCATGATCGACTATTGAGATGCTATAAAGCCCTTGAGCTTGCTTTGGTATGAGCGCAAATGTGCCTTGATGCGTGTTTTTATCATAAAAATAAGACGCCTCAAAGAAGTCATCGACGTCATTTAGCATGTTGTTGTCGTTGTTATCGTCCGAATTTGAGTTAAAATCCTGCACAACAGAGTTGCCGTATTTTGTATCATTCATCGTCGTTGTACCGTTTATCTCGATGGTCTTTTTGGCTACGACGTTACCTTTGTTGTCATAAACTATAGCATCAAAACTGCCATTTCTTATGCTGTTATCGTGGTTCATCAGCGTCTTGTCGTTTTCTAGGTAGCTGATCGGATCTGAGTTTGAAATTTCAACCGCAGACTCGGCATAGACGTTGTTTGTGCTAGTTATTAAAGTTTTTGAAAATGTATTTAGATTGTCGATATATTTTTGGATGATACCATCGCTAAATTTATCATTGTCTGGCTCGTAGTTGCGACCTCTAAGATCAAGTGCGGCGCCTATCTTGCCATTTGTGATCTTCTCCTCCATGGGGATGCGTCTGCCATCTTCTCTTTCATAATAAATTTTTGTGTATTGCCCGCTCTCGGTTGAGCTCATAGAAATTTCATGAAAATTTACACCATCAACGATGCTCACACCGCCGATATTTAGGTTGTAGTATCTTCCTTGATCGCTTATGCCTGTATCTATCCTTGACTCGCTTTTTAAATCGCTTTTATAAACAGCTGTATTTACCAGTTTTGACATAGCAAGCTCTAGCTCATCGCGCTTGTCACGAAGGTCGTTTGCATTTATCTTGATGCCAGCGTCTGCGCCAGATTCAACTCTTTGAATTTGTTTATTGATATTTGCTATTTGCTTACCAAGTGAGTTTATCTCGTTTATATTTATCTTTATAGTCTCATCTATCTGCGTGTGCATATCATAAAGCATCTTTGATGAGCGGTTGATGCTAGCTGTTAAAACGCTAGCTTTGTTTATCAAATTTACCTTTTGGGCGCCCTCGTCTGGATTTGAAGCAAAGTTATTCCACGCAGCAAAATACTCCTGTATATCTTTAACCATGCCGTTATCTTTTAGGTCTGGGAAGTATTTTGTCGCCTCTTGTAAAATTCTCTGTTTATAGCCTGTATTTTCTAAATTTGACGATGAGTACTTTAGTCTTGAGTAGGCAAACTCATCGTGAAGCCTTGTCACGGTATCTACTTGCGTACCTGTGCCAACGCCACCAGGGACTGTGTTCATCGCTGGAGATGCTGACTGGACCACACGCTGTCTTGTGTAGTAGTTACTATCGGCGTTTGTGATGTTGTTTCCAGTTGTGCTTATTTGCACCTGGGCTGCATTTAGCCCTGAAACGCCTGTGCCTAATGACATAAAGATATTAGCCATTTGTTAAACCCTTGATTTGTAAAAATTATTATCTGTGCCGCTGCCGTCTTGGCCGTATTCATTAGTCTGAGTACCAAAGACTTTTTTGCTAAGCGAGTCAAAAAACTCCTTAACAACAACGACGTGTCTTGCATATTCTTTATTTACTTTATGCAAAATTTCAAGCTTTGAACGCATAAGCACTAGCTTTGACTTCACTTCATCATCTAAAACATTTGCAAGTGTCGTAGTGCCACTCTCTTTTGAAACCCTTAATAGCTCTTTATCCAAAGCCCTTTTAGTATCTTCAAAAGCACGCACGAGAGCATTTTTCTTCTTCACGCTCTCATCAACGCTTGAGTGCTTCGCCTCTTTTATATTGGCGATATCTTGCATCGTTAAATTTATAAGCTCGTCTAGCTCGCCTATGGCCTCGTCCAAAAGCTTCTTTATCATTTAAATTCCTTTAAATTTAGAGCAACGCATCAGCCACAGCTTTTGCTGTTTTAGAGATATCTACCTGATAGGTGCCATTTGCTATTGCATCAGCTATCTCTTTTACCTTTGCGTTTTCGTTTGTTTTTACTTCTTTGTTTTCATTTTCAACTCTAGCATCGCTATTTTTATTTAGCGTATTTGCCTGGTAGTTTGGTCTTTGGTTCAAAGGAGTTATCATATCCATACCTCTTAAAATAAAATGTTTATATCACTACATCGGCAAAATATAAATTTACTTAAGAGTCTCTCTTCAAAAAATCGTATAAAAGTTCTGAAAAACCTAAATTTCCACTCAAAGCTTTGCTCATAGCATCGTTATACATAGACCTGTAAATGTCGCTGCCAGCGGCTTTTGGATAGAGTGAGTTCTTATCATCTTCTTTTAAAGCGATATCAAGAACAGCTTTTACCATAAATGCTTCAAAAGCATCAGTTTGCTCTTTTAAAAGTGCATCTTGTTTGGCATTTGCATTTTTTATCTTGTTTGCTGAGATGTCGTTATATGAATTTAGTGCTAAGGTGTTGTCTATTTGCATTATATTATCTCCAGATCGACTTGTATCGCGCCAACTCGTTTTAAATTTTCAAGTATCGAGATGATATCGCTTGGTGTTGCACCAAGTTTATTTAGCGCTCTTGTGACGTTTGCAACGGTTGTTTTCTCGCCTGAAATTTTAAGTAAATTTTGACTAGGAGCCACCGAGGTGTCGCTACCTATATTTACATCATTTTGTGCTGCCTCTTCGTAGCTGTTTGGCTCTATTTTTATTGTAATTGCGCCGTGAGTTATCACGACAGGACTAACTACCGCGTTTATACCGCTAACTATCGTGCCAGTTCTCTCATCAACTACGATCTTCTCATCTGGCTTATACTCCACATCAAGATCAAGCACAGCGCTTGCAAGCTCGATGATGCTAACATCATCTGGCTTTTTAACGATAACCGTTCTTGGATCGATCGCCTTTGCGGTATCGTCTGAGATGTTTGCATTTATGGCATTTTGGATATCAAGAGCGGTTTTAAAATTTGTATCTTTTAGGCTTAGTTTTATGCTATCTTGGTTGTAGATATCGTAAGTTACTTCACGCTCCACAAGAGCGCCATTTAAGATAGTGCCAACGGTTGGGTGATTGCCGCCACTTCTACCCGCACTCTTGCCACCGATACTTAGAGGCCCCTGGGCCAAAGCGTAGATATCGCCATCAACGCCTTTTAGTGGGGTCATAAGAAGGGTGCCACCTTGCAAGCTTTTTGCATCGCCGATAGATGAGATCTCGATATCAAGCTTGTCGCCATGCCTTGCAAATGCAGGCAATTTTGCTGTCACCATAACAGCGGCTGCGTTTTTAGACTTGATATCATCTGGATTTATCTTGACATTTACGCCTTGAAGCATGTTTGATAGCGACTGGATCGTAAATTTTGACGTTGAGCCGTCCCCTGTGCCGTTTAGTCCGACGACTAAACCATAGCCTATTAGCTGATTATCCCTTACACCAACGATATTTGCGAGCTCTTTTATCTGCGTAGCAAAGGCTGAAGTAGCTATCACTGAAGCTGCTACAAAAGATAAAAATTTATTCATATTTTTTCCTAAAATTTAGCTATTTTAGGTTTTTAAAGCAAAAGATGTTCCAAAAGTATTTAGGCTTAATAAAAAAATATAAAAAAATAAATACATAGTTTGTTTCATAATTTAAAAAAAATAAAGAAGTTTATAGCATTTCTCATATAGTATTAAAAACATAAAACAACAAATTTATTAAAATCTTAAAAATAATTAAATCAATCAAAGGCATTTATCAAAATATCATAGATTAAGTAC
>NZ_PPBR01000002.1:0-520 GCF_002913545.1 Campylobacter concisus
CCCGGGCTCCGCGCTGTCAACTGATACTTCGGCACTTACGGCCATTGGTAACGTCCACGTCTTTGGTTATTTTTTCTCTCGCACGTTTGAGGGCTGTGTGCGCGCTGGCGACTTGCTCGTGGCGAGCTCAACATGCGGCAACAGCAAAAATGTCCTTGAAGCTATAAAGAGTGCCAAGAAAATGGGCGCGTCAGTGCTTGGACTTAGCGGGAAAGTCGGTGGTGCGATGAATGAAGGTTGCGATCTAAATTTAGTCGTTAGCTCAAGCGATACGGCAAGAATTCAAGAGTCGCACATATTTTTTATACACACGATCTGCCAGGCCGTAGACGAGGCTTTTAGGGGCTAAAATGCAAGAAGTGATGGATAAATTTTTAAGTGATCCTAGCGAGAAAAATGAAATAAATTTGATATCGGCTTTAAAAAAGGCTACTTTTTTTGCTCCGGTACTTTTAAACCAAGCACTTGCAAAGCCTGATGGTGGTGTAGTCTATGAGGAGGAGGGCTCAAATATTAAATT
>NZ_PPBR01000003.1:0-1070 GCF_002913545.1 Campylobacter concisus
AGATCATGAGTATCAGCAAGACTGATTATAGCTATGCTTTTGTTGCAGATAAAGATGGTAAGATCATCATCCACCCTGATAAAAATATAATAAATACAGCCCCTAAACTAACCAAAAAGTTAATCGAGCGATACAAAGCAAAGGATTTTGACGAGAATGGTCTTATACTATATAAAAATTTAAAAGGTGAAGACCTATATGCTGACTTTATAGAACTAAACGATCGTGGCTGGCTGGCTATATCTGCTATGCAAAAAGATGTATTTACGTCAAATACTTTGCCCCTCCTAAAGATCCAACTAATCCTAGCAGTGTTATTTATCGTTATCCTCTCAGCATTTGTCTATTTCTTACTTAAAAAGTCCCTTAACCCTATAAAAACTATCCAGTCTAAGCTTGATGATGTATTTAAATTTGTAACTTACGAAGCAAAAGCACCAAGCAAGCTAGAGGTAAGATCAAATGATGAATTTGGCGAGATGAGTAAAGCCATAAATGAAAACATCGATAAAGTCGTAGCTGGCATCAAAAAAGATAGCACTATGATAGATGAGCTAAATAAGGTAGCAAATTTAATGATCAAAGGAAACCTTGGAGCAAAGATAGGCTCAACTCCAAACAACCCATCGCTAAATGAGCTAAAAGAGCTACTAAATAAATTCTTTACATCTATCTCAGCAAATTTAAAGGGCATAACAAATGTTCTTAGCTCATATACTAAAAATGACTTTACAGCAAAGGTTGAGATAAACGAAGAGCTAGAGGCTGATCTAAAGGCTATGATGCTTGGAGTATCAAATATGGGCGAGGTAGTTTGCTCTATGCTAAACTCAAATTTAAGCCAAGCACAGCTACTTGAAGAAAAAGCTACAACTCTAGCTGAAGCTATGAAAGAGCTTACACAAGGTGCTAGCACACAAGCAAACTCACTTCAAGAATCTGCAGCTGCAGTTGAACAAATGTCTAGCTCAATGAATGCAATAAGTCAAAAAGCAGAAGATGTAACAAGACAATCCGAAGAGATAAAAAATATCATCGTAATAATAAGAGATATAGCAGATCAAACAAAT
>NZ_PPBR01000004.1:0-458 GCF_002913545.1 Campylobacter concisus
TTGTAATAGCTATTGAGGAGCAAACACCTCGTATAAATCCACTTTACGATGAGGATCATGATCCTACGCTTTCGCTAGTTTTTTCTGGACTTACTAGCCACGATGAAAATAGCCACGTCGTGCCTGAGCTTGCGAAGTCTTGGCAGGTGAGTGATGACGGGTTGGAGTATATTTTTGAGCTAAGAGATGATGCTTTTTGGCATGATGGGGTAAAATTTGGCGCAAAAGATGTGAAATTTACTATCGAAGCGGCTCAAAATAAGAAGCTAAACGCGCCTACTATCTCAAACTACGAGGTGGTAAAAAGCGTTGAAATTTTAGACGATTACAAAGTAAAGATCACGCTTAATGAGCCTTTTCCGCCATTTCTTGACGCGCTTAGCTTTGGCGTTTTGCCTGAGCACATTTTAAAGGGCAAAGATATCGCGACTGATAAATTTAATGACGCACCTATCGGC
>NZ_PPBR01000005.1:0-7648 GCF_002913545.1 Campylobacter concisus
CGAGGCATATAATGGAAAAGGGGGATATAGGAGGTATATTAAGATGAGTGAAAAGATCATGTCTATTTTTTATTCAAGCAGTAGACGCCATACGATTTCTAGTACGTTCTCGTGCGCTCGGATATGTGTCAAAGAGACAACCTATCAACATATTGATTAAATTTCAAACCAAAAGGGAGTTAAATTTCATCTCACCTTATAATGCACACTACCGCCATATGCGATATCTTCGGCTTTTACATCATCGCTTGTTAAAATTTCACTTATCTTGCCGTTTGCTTCAAGCCTCTCTCTATTTTCCTGAGCGTCTTCTTGATAGCTATAAACCATCGCAACGCTCACCACGCCGCTAATGCCCTCTATCATCTTAAAAACTCTGATCTCATCTTCGATGCTCTCTGAGCTAACGACCACCACGATCCTATCTTCTGCGTCAGTGATGATCTCGCACTCTTTTAGCTTGCTTATCTCACCTTTTACGCTCTCATTTTTATTATCCGTATAGACTATCAGGCTTGAAATATTCATCTAACCCTCCAAAATAAAATTTTCTTCTCATAAGCAGAGGTTACGACCTCGTTGTCGCTTATGAAAACTATGCTATTTATCGTGCTTTGACCAGTTTTTAGCATCGCGATCTTATCCAAAGTGACGCTATCAACTAAATTTACATCGCTCATCTCATCGCTCATATACGCTGCGATCTTGCCGTCACTACTAAGCCCCACACCATAAACCAAAAAGCCAGTATTTATCTTTTTTAGCGTCCCAGCTGAGAAGATGCCAGCGATCCTGTCGGTGCCTCCGCTGATCATGACGCCATTTTTATAGGCGATGTCGTAGATATTATCAGTGTGGATGTCTAAAATTTTGTCCATCTTTTTAGTGTGAACGTTGTAAAAATAGACCTTACCACTCTCACAAGCGATCGCTAGCGTGCCTCTATCTTCGCTTATCTCCATGTCTGAGAGCATTGCGATAGAGATCTTAAAACTATCATAAATTTCGCCACTTTTTAGGTTTAAAAAGTAAATTTCATTGCTGATTGAGGCAAGTGCTATATGCTCATCATCTAAAAATAGTGCCTTTTTTGTCGCTTGATTAGCCATTTTTATGCTTCTCATCTGCCCATTTTCTCTTATATAAAGCACCTTTGTAGCGTAGTCGCCCTCGCTTAGGATGAGCATCTTGCCATTGAGCTCATCGACATTTAAAATTTTTGGCCTTTCATGGTCGCTAACGTAGGTTTTTATATCATCCATTTTGATGATCTCATCAAATTTAGACTCTTTTGGATCATAAATTTCAACCGTGCCACCATCAGTTGCGATAAAAAGTTTGCCATTTATCAGCGTGGTATTAAGCACATTTGCACTAGCTTCTATCTCTTTAATAGGCGTTGTGATCTCATTTGCAAAGACAAAATTTAACAAGCAAAAAAGAAAAAATAAAACTCTCATAAAGCCTCCATCTCAAGCGAATTTTTAAAACAAACATCAAAGCACTCGCCGCAGCTTACGCAATTTTGATTGATTATAGGGCGAAAAACACCAAGAAACTCAACCGCTTTAAATTTACAAGCATCAAGGCAGTTGTAGCAAATCGTGTCATTCCACGCTAGGCAGCTAGCGACATTGATGCTAACCTTTGCGTTTATGCTCTTTGGTGAGTTTAAATTTAGTGTTCTTCGGCCGCTACTTTGACAAGCTTTAGCGCACTCTTCGCAAAAGTCACAGCCTAGCTTTTTAACTTTAAAAACAACTCTTTCATTTTCAAAGCTAAGAAGCTCTTTTTCACATGCACTTACACAGCTAGCCTCACAGCCAGCGCAGTCAAATTCTCCGCTAAAAAAGGGTGGATTTATAAATTTGGGAGCAGGTTTTGCCCCCAAAATTTTGCTAAAAAGCTCTCGCCTGCTTTGCATTACTTAACGCCGTCATTTAAAACGTCTAGTAAATTTGACTTATGTGAGCCGTTTTTATCTCTAAAGTCAGGCTTAAATTTGTTGCCAACAAGCTGCGTTACGCCATTTTGTTGCTCGACGTGGCAAGTTGTGCAGTTATATCTCTCATCATCGAGCTTGCCAGCAAGATCTTTTTTATTTCTGATGTCATAAAGGTGAGAAGCTGGGATCGGAGTTGCTCCGCTATCTTTTGCAAACTCAGGCATGTGGCAGGTTACGCACATATTTGAATCTTTTGTGATAGGCACCAAACCCTCAGTGTCGTGTGGGATAAATGGAGGTGCATTTTCAAAAGATCTGTCAAATCTCTTTGCCATACCTGCTGGCTCTTTTGTGTAGTTGATGTCTTTTAAAACAACGTCTTTATCATCTAACAAATCGACATTTCTAATGCCAATTTGCGTATCGCTAATGCTTGGATTATTCAATGCACATGCCGCTAAAAAGGCAGCGCATAGTGCTCCAAGCGCCATTATTTTCATTTTCATTTTTCTCTCCTTAAATTTCTAATACTAAAATTTAACGCCCCGTCGCCGCAAACGTCGATGCATCTACCGCAGCTTATGCACTCGCTTGAGCTAACCGCGCGGCTCTCTTTACCGATCATATCTAGCACTTGCACCTCTGGGCAGACGAGCTTACACTTCATACACTTTGTGCAGGCATCTGCGTCGTGTTTTACTCTGATGAGTGCAAATTTTGATATCACCGCATAAAATGCACCAAGCGGGCAGACGTGCGAGCAAATTCCGCGCTTTAGCACGAACATATCAAATGCCACTATGCCAAGAGCGATGCCAATGGCGCTAACTGAGCCATAGATGATGCCACGCTGGATGATACCAACAAAGCTAATGCTCTCAAAAGCTGGCACTGACAGAGCAAGGCTTAAGATAAGAGCAAGCGCTAGCAAGTAGTAGCGCAAATTTTTACTTACGTTTAAAATTTTCTCACCCTTAAAGCCAAATTTCTCTCTTAGCTTGTAAGCAATGTCAGTTAGTAAATTTACTGGGCAAACCCACGAGCAAAACGCCCTAGAAGCGACGAGCGCGTAAAATGCAAAGACGATAATAGCGCCAATTACTGCATTTATGCCTACGCTAAAGCCTGCTAGTAAAATTTGAAGCACCGCAAATGGATCGCTTAGTGGAATTTGTCCAAAAAGCAAAGATGAGCTTAAATTTCCGCTAAGTATCTTAACTCCATAAACATTTCCTAGGATAAATAGCACTAGGATGGAAATTTGAGTTATTCGTCTTAAGATTAAAAATTTCATAGCTCACCACCATTTAGATAGTCAGTCGCCTTTTTGATGTCTAGCTTTATCTTGCTATCGGCATCATCCACGCGCCTTTCATCTTCTTTTATCCAGCCTTTGACGTAGTTGTCGCCAACTTTGCCAAGCACAACTTCGCGGTTTAGCACGGTAATGGCTGCTTTTTCGGTGATACAGGCTCGCTCGCACACGCCGCATCCTGTGCAGATATCGCTATCAACTACTGGGAGTAAAAACGCATGCTTTTGCGTCCTTTCGTTGCGGCGATACTCGAGATACAAGGCCTTATCTATGAGCGGACAGGATCTGTAGCAAGCATCGCACTGTATGCCCCAGTATGCCACGCAGTTTTTCATATCGACCACTGCAACGCCCATTTTGGCTTTATTTATGTCTAGTTTGCCAGCTGTGCTTACCAAATTTGCATCCAGCGCACCAGTCGGACAGGCTGGCACACAAGGGATATGCTCGCACATATGACAAGGAATTTTTCTGGGCTCAAAATAAGGCGTACCGACACTTATACCATCTTCAAGAGTTGCAAGCTTTAGCGTATCAAATGGACAGGCCTCTACACAAAGCCCACACCTAATACAGCTCTTTAAAAACTGCTTCTCCGCTTTCGCACCAGGCGGTCTAAGAAGTATAAGCGGTGAGGCTTTGGCACTAAGTGACCATATAAAGCCTCCGCCAAGAGCTAAGATCGCTGCCTTAGCTCCAAATTTCAAAGCTTCACGCCTACTTGAAATTTCCATATCAGCCACTTTTATGCCTTGTAAATTTTAACCGCGCACTTTTTATAGTCTGTCTCTTTTGAGATTGGGCAAGTAGCGTCAAGGCAGACTTTATTTATAAATACGTTTTCGTCAAAGAAAGGCACATAAACAAGACCTACTGGCGGCTTATTTCTACCTTTTAAATCTACTCTTGCTTTTACCTTGCCACGACGTGACTCGACCCAAACGATCTCATTTTGAAGCACGCCAAGTTTTTTAGCGTCATCTTCGTGCATGTAGCAAAGTGCCTCTGGGACGGCTCTATAAAGCTCAGGAACACGCATAGTCATCGTGCCTGTATGCCAGTGCTCTAGGACACGGCCAGTACATAGCCAGAATGGGTAATCTTTGCTTGGCATCTCGCATGGATCCATGTAAGGGCGGAAGAAAATTTTTGCTTTGTTTGCAAGAGGAGTTTTCTCTTGATTTTTTACGCCTTTTAGATCGCCTGTTGGAAGGGCTGCGTTTTTGTTGCCATAAAATGCAAATTTATCATTTGGAGCAGCTTTTTTCGCGTATGGGTCAAATTTAGTGTTAAATCTCCACTGAGTCTCTTTGCCATCAACGACTGGCCATCTTAGGCCTCTTACTCTGTGGTAAGTGTCAAAGTCAGCTAGGTCGTGACCATGTCCAACGCCAAATTTTCTATACTCTTCCCAAAGATATTTGTGGATGAAAAATCCATATCCTTTAAATTCTTTACCATCAGAGCCGATCACCTTTCTGCTATCGCCAAAGACTTCTGTATTGTCGTAGTTTTCCATGATCGGATCATTTGCGCTAAATTTCTTAGCATCTTCATTTGCAAAAAGCACGTCAAATAGCGTATCTTCTTCGCTATATCCCATAGCTTTTGCAGCTTCAAGCACGCTTGGAAGTGTCACTTTGTCATTTAGCTTTTTCTCGCCCCAAACGTCTTTTAGCTTAAAGCGCTTACTAAACTCAAGCATCTGCCAGATATCAGGCATCGCTTCGCCCACTGGTAATACTTGCTGTCTCCAGTGCTGTGTTCTTCTCTCAGCATTACCGTATGCGCCCCATTTTTCGTAGATCATCGCAGTTGGGAGGATAAGGTCAGCTACTTTTGCAGAAATTCCTGGATAAGGGTCGCTTACGACGATGAAGTTGTCCATTTCACGAGCTGCTTTGATCCAGTGGTTTGCGTTTGCAGTGTTTTGCCATGGGTTATTTACTTGAACCCAGATAAATTTAACCTTGCCATCCTCAAGATCACGCATCATTTTTACGTAGTGAGAGCCCGGCACACCGTTTAGCGTTCCTGCCGGAAGCCTCCAAATTTTTTCTGAAATTTCTCTATGTTTTGGGTTATTTACCACCATATCAGCAGGCAAGCGGTTAATGAATGTTCCAACCTCTCTTGCAGTACCGCATGCGCTTGGCTGACCGGTTAGTGAAAACGCGCCTGAGCCTGGGAGTGCTTGCTTACCAAGTAAGAAGTGCACCATATAAGCTTGCTCATTTACCCATGTGCCACGTTGGTGTTGGTTAAAGCCCATAGTCCAGAAGCTAACAACTTTGCGGTTTTTCTCGATGTAAAGATCGGCAAGTGCTTTTAATTTTTTCTTAAATTCATTGATATCTTCATTTGGATCGCCCTTTGCTACCTTAGCTGTAAAGTCAAGTGTGTAAGGCGCAAGAGCTTTTTTAAACTCTTCAAATGTTATTTGCCAGTGATCGCCAGCTTTTGCAGCGTTTTTATTTTCTAATGTATCGCCAGCTTTTAAACCAAGATAAGAAAGTGTAACGCCCTCAGCCTCACTTAGCACTTTTGATTTTTCAGTAGCAGCGGTATCTAGCTCGCTTGGAGCATATTTTTTGTGATGGATGTCTGGACGAAGGCCATATCCGATATCAACTGGGCCAGCTGTGAAGACGCAGTGTTTTTTAACAAATTCTTCGTCTATCATCTCTGGGTGGTTATAAACTATCTCACGAGCGATGTAGTTCCAGATAGCAAGGTCAGATGACGGAGCAAAAATGATCTCGATATCGGCTAAATTTGATGTTCTAGTTGAGTAGGTGCTTAAATTTACGACTTTTACTCTATCAGGATCGCTAAGCTTTCTGTCACTTACCCTGGCCCACAAGATTGGGTGCATCTCGGCCATATTTGCGCCCCAAGCTACGATAGTGTCCGTTAGCTCTATGTCGTCAAAACAGCCTGATGGCTCGTCTATACCAAAAACTTGCATAAATCCTGCAACTGCGCTTGCCATGCAGTGTCTTGCGTTTGGATCGATGCTGTTGCTTCTAAAGCCACCTTTTATAAGCTTAACTGCTGTATAGCCCTCTGGGATAGTGTATTGACCAGAGCCAAGCACACCGATACCGTGAGGTCCAAGCTCGTTGTAAGCTTTTCTAAACTGAGCTTCCATCACGTCAAATGCTTGCTTCCAGCTTACTTGCTTGAATTTGCCTTTTTTGTCAAATTCGCCCTTTTCATTTACGCGTAAAAGTGGATGAGTGATCCTGTCTTCGCCGTACATGATCTTAGCGTTAAAGTAGCCTTTGATACAGTTTAGACCGCGGTTTACTGGCGCTTCTGGGTCACCTTTTACAGCTACTATTTTGCCCTCTTTGGTTGCGACCATGATGCCACATCCCGTTCCGCAAAATCTACAGGCAGCTTTGTCCCAACGCCAACCTTTTTCTGCTTCGCTTGCCGCACTTAGCGAGCTTGGCACAGCGATGCCAGCACTAGCACAAGCAGCACTAGCTGCAGCACTTTTGATGAAATCTCGTCGATTCATTTTTTCTCCTTGAAAGTTTAAAACAAAGTTAAATAGATATTAACTTTGCAAAGCTTAATTTACACCTGATTTACATCGGCTAAATTTTGAGAAACTTAAATTTTTAAATTATAAATTACTTCAAAGAATTTTTGCAAAGGACATCCTTTATAAGAGCGCAAGAAAGTAAATTTAATATCAAAAATATAAATGATTATATAGATTTATTTTTTATTAATCTTAAAAAAATATATTAAAAATTTTATTAAATGATGTGTAGAAAAGTAACATATAAAATGGGCTAAATTTATCTTTTATTTAGTTAAATTATCCAAAAACGCAATAAATATGAAGCTAAAATTTATATCTAAGATGTTTTTAATATTTGGCAAGGTTTGTCACAATTATATATGTTTTGTGACAGGAAAAATTATAGTGAAAATTTAATATGTGAAACAAATAACATGCGGTTAAAAACTCGGGCAAATTTTAAAATTTACGAGCGAGTAAAGTTTTAAAATTTGTAAAGATAGCTTGATTAAATTTGTAAATTTCTTTTTATTCAAAAGAGGGACAAGGGGACTTAAATTACGAAGCCGTCCCCCTTATTCCCCTTTTTAAAATTTCCAAATCTCCTCACTAGAGGTGGTATGCTTCAGTGCTTTGCATTGCATGCCGTTTATGTCAAAGAAACTCTGATAAATTTTAAACCTCACTCGCAAGAATTGACTACTAAAATTTGGCTTCGCTTACCGCTTAGCTTAAATTTTAGAGCCGAAATTACTCGCTCATGAAATTTTAAAATTTGTTAGATATTTTTGTAAGTTGAATTTAGATTTTATAACCGCCACCAAAGATTAAATTTAAAAGATCATATCAGAGA
>NZ_PPBR01000006.1:0-467 GCF_002913545.1 Campylobacter concisus
TCTAGCTTGCCCAGTCGCTTCTGGTAGCAGGTCGATCGAGCGCAGGATCGAGTTTTTGCCAAATTTCTCTTTTATCAAATTTAGCGACTTTAGCACCGCTTTTTCCTTGGCGTCATTTGCAAATAGGCTAAACTCAACCAAATTTTCTTTCACCACATCGTTTGCAGATATGCCTATTTGCCTGATTAGCCCGACATTTTTTATCTTGTTTAAAAGTAGCTCCTCAGCCACGCGCATCAGCACGCTTGAGATATTTGTTGGCGTTTTAAACCTCACGCTTGCACGTTGCTGCGGCTCAAGCTTATCGGCAAATCTCACATTCATCGTTAGCCCACTCGCCCTTCCCTCTTTGTCTATCCTCCTAAGCCCGAGCCTGTCAGCCACCTCTTTTAGCACGACCACCGCCTCGCAGCGCTCGTAGTCTCTAGGCAACATTTCTGAGCTAACGTAGGACTTCGTGCTTGGTT
>NZ_PPBR01000007.1:0-78216 GCF_002913545.1 Campylobacter concisus
TAGCTCAATCAATAAATGAAATGAGTGAATCAATCAAAGAGCAAAGTGAAGGCATAAATATGATAAATCAATCAGTTGCTCAAATAGATAATCTAACAAAAGAAAACGTGGTAATTGCTAATAAAGCCAATGAAGTAACATCAGAAGTAGATGAGATGGCTAAAGCTATAGTTGAAGAGGTTAGGAAGAAGAAATTCTAGCTTTTTTATCCAAAGGGGGACAAGGGGACTCGAGTTACGAAGCCGTCCCCTTATCCCCCTTTTTAAATCCCCTAAACCCCTCGCACGTTCAAGGTGCATGCGATAGCACTATCGTGCCGCATGCGTTTTAAAATCTCTGATAAATTTTAGATACGCTCGCTCATAAATTTTAAAATTTGATTGAAATCTTTCTAGAGCACTTGCCTATACACTTTACAAGCTTGTGTAAATTTCTGTCATTGCGCTAAATTTAAACAAATTTTAATAGATAAATACCGATAATTAGGGCTTTAAATCACCTTAAAGGATAGACATGAAAAAGATCTTTGCTCTTTTACTGACAGCGTTTGTTGCTCTTTGTGCAAACGAGCTAAAATTTGGTACAGCGGCAAACTACCCGCCATTTGAATACATCGATGAAAACAACAAAATAACAGGCTTTGACATCGATCTGATAGACGAAATTTCAAAGCGTGCTGGCTTTTCATATAAGATCATAAATATGAGCTTTGATGGCCTCATCCCAGCGCTTAAAGCTGGCAAGATAAATGGCATCATAAGTGCGATGAGCGCGACTCCTGATAGACTAAAGTCGATTGACTTTACAAAGCCATACTACCTAACTGAAAACATCTACCTAAAGAAAAAAGGCAACGACGCTTTAAAAGCTAAAGAAGAGCTAGCTGGCAAAAAAGTAGGCGTGCAACAAGGCACCATCCAAGAGCTAGCTGCAAATGCGATAAATGGCGCAAAAGTAGTGCCTTCAGAAGATACTGTGCCACTCATCATGGGGCTAAAAGTTGGCAAATTTGACGCAGTCATCCTTGATAGCTCGATCGGCTATGGCTTTATCAAGAAAAACCCTGAAGTAGAGGCATTTTTCAAAGAGGTTGATGGTAGCGAGGGCTTTTCAATTGCTTTTGACAAAAATAAAGAGAGCGAGCTTATCGCTAAGATAAATCAAATTTTAGATGAGATGAAAAAAGACGGCAGCTACGACGCACTGCTTAAAAAATACGAATTAAAATAACACCTCCCAACTAGCCTGCAAATTTAGCAGGCCAGCTTTATCTTGCATTTTAAAATTTATACTAAAATCCGCTTTTACATAGAAATTTAAAGGACGGATTATGAGAAAAATTCTGCTACTTTTATGCCTAGCACTTAGCCTCTTTGCCTTGCAAAATGACAAAGACATGCTAAGTGGCGAGCTAGAAAATGGGTTAAAATACTATATAAAAGAGAATAAACTCCCGCAAAAAACGGCCATCTTTTACCTAGTCGTAAATTCAGGCTCGACTGATGAGAGAGATGGCGAGCAGGGGCTTGCGCACTTTTTGGAGCACATGGCGTTTAATGGCAGCCGCGACTTTAGCAAAAATGAGCTTATCAAGCAGCTTGAGAGCCTCGGGGTCAAATTTGGCGCTGATCTAAACGCACAAACCAGCTACGATCAGACGAGCTACACGCTAAGCATAAATGTAAATGAGAAAAATTTAAAGGATGTTTTTAAGGTCTTTTCAAACTGGATCGATGGCGTAAAGATCGATGCAGGCGAACTTGATAAGGAGCGTGGCGTCATAATGGAAGAGGAGCGCCAGCGAAACACGCCAGCTTATAGGCTCTATCTTACCCAGAGCAAGGACATCTTTGCAGGTAGCATCTATCAAAAAAGAGTGCCTATAGGCGACATGAACGTGATAAAAAGCGTAGATGCTAAGCACATGCAAGAGTTTTACGAGAGGCTTTATCAGCCAAGATTTATGAGCTTTGTGGCAGTTGGCGACTTTGATAAAAACGAGATAAAAGCCCTGATGGAAAAAAGCTTTAGCGCAGCAAAAAATAGCAACTCTTACGCTCATCCAGACAAAAGCATCGCTTTTAAAGATGGGCTAAACATCTTTAGCTACGACGCAAACGAGACGGCGGCTCAGTTTGTAAGACTTAGCTTTTTTGATAAATTTAAGCCAGTCTTGGATGAGGCTGACGTGAAGAGAAATTTAAAAGATGCGCTAATAGCTAGCCTTATAAATATGCTTTATGAGCAAAAAAATGCAAATAATTCATCAAATTTAAGCGTTGATTTTATGGCGCAAACGCTTCAAGCAAAGCAAAAAATTTATAGCTTTGAGGCAAATGTGATCGGAGATGATTTTAACGATAGCCTTAAAGATATGTTAAGCGTTTTAAAGGGCATTGAGAAATTTGGCTTTAATAAAGGCGACTTTAGCGATGTTAAAAAGGCGTTTGTGGCAAACGTAGAGGCTAAATTTAAACGCTCAAAAACTAAAAAATCAAGCGTTTATGCAAGTGAAATTTTAAATATGATCGAAAATGGCGGCTTTGTGCTAAGCGATGAAGATAGCAAAAACCTTAGCCTAAAGCTCTTAAACGAGATCACGCTTGAAGAGGTAAATGCTAGATTTAAGCAAATTTTAGCCATACCCGATGAGCGCGTGAGGGTCTTTAGCAAAGATGGCTTTAAACTTAGCAAAGATGCCTTTTTAAAGCTAAAAGATGAGGCTAACCCTTACGATACAAATTTAGTTAGCCAGAGCCTAAATAAGAGCCTTGGCAATGAAAATTTAGAGCCAAAAGATACCCTTTCTAGTGAATTTGATCAAAAGCATGGCATCTACACTTATAAGCTGCCAAACGGCTCGCAAGTCATCTTTAAGCCGCTAACTACCAAAAAAGATAGCATCTTGTTTGCAGCCATTAGCAAGGGTGGCACTTCAGATCTTGCTGATCCTAAGCTTGGTGGCTTTGCGGTTGCGCTTACAAATGAAAGTGGCGTTGGCAAATTTAACAACTACGAGCTTT
The DNA here is from genome assembly GCF_002913545.1 of Campylobacter concisus. Taxonomy (GTDB): domain Bacteria; phylum Campylobacterota; class Campylobacteria; order Campylobacterales; family Campylobacteraceae; genus Campylobacter_A; species Campylobacter_A concisus_AV. The sequence goes on from NZ_PPBR01000007.1 coordinate 3,024, forward strand.
CAAAGGTGCTAAACGACAAGATAGTAAGCTACGAAAAGAGCATAGAGGCGCTTACGCAGGGCATTTACGGCTCTTCAAGCAGTGGCGATCTTGGCTCACTGCTAGCTGTTATAAATTTAGAGTTTAACTCCCCAAGAGCCGATGCAAACGTGCTTGAGAGGATAAAACAAAGAGCAAAAGATGAGCTAGCTAAAGAGCAAAATTTACCTGAATATAAATTTAGCACTGAATTTAGCAAATTTTTTTATGAAAACAACAAGCGTGTAGCGCCCATTGAGATGGCGCAGATCGATGCGCTAAAGCTAAATGAGCTAAAAGCTATCATCAAAGATAAATTTACAAACGCAGCCTCATACACCTTCGTAATCATCGGCGACACCGACGAGCAGAGGCTTTTGCCACTTGTTAAAAAGTATATCGCTACCTTGCCAAAGCTTGGCGAGGCTGAAAATTTTAAAGATGATGGCGTGCGAAGCATCAAGGGAGAGCACACCTTTAAAAGGGAGTATCAAAGCACAAAAAGAAGCGATGTGAGCGTGGATATCGTAAATTTAGATACAAAATACAGCTTCAAAGAGGTGGTCAAACTAAGAGCGCTAAGCTCGGTCCTAAAAACGGCGCTTCGTGAAAAGATCAGAGAGGACAAAGGCCAAACATACGGCTTTAGCCTAAACGCTAGGCTCGCTCGCTATCCGTATGAGCACTCAAAGGCGGTGATCGGCTTTACTTGCGACCCTGCAAACACGGACAAGATCATCGCCGAGATAAAAGAGATAATAGCTAGCATCAAGCGTGATGGCGCGCTCTTGCCAAAGCATTTGGAGGATTTTAAGGCGCAGAGTGAAATTTCTATAAAAAAAGATTACGAAAAGCCTGAGTTTTGGCAAAATCTCATCATCTCAAATAAAATTTTTAACACGCCACTTTACACGGCTGATGAGTATATAGATGCGGTCAAAGCGCTCACAAATGACGATATCAAAGAGGCTGCTAGGCTATATCTTGATGAGAAAAATATGGTGATAAGTATAAATAATCCGAAGTAGAAATTTTTTTTGGGGGGGTAGCTGGCTCTTTAAATTTTAAACCTGAGTAGAAATTTTGGAGCTAAGCTAGCTCTTTAAATCTAAGCCTGAATAAAATTTAGCGCGCTAAGCCAGCCCCAAAATTTAAACCCTAAAGCTAAGCCAGTATATCCTTTGGCTTTAGCTTGTTTAGCTTTTGCACCAGATCATCAAAGCTTGCGCCATTTTCGACCTCGCGCCTGATAAATTCTTCAAAAAATTCGCGTTTTATATCCTTATCCGTGTAGGTCACGCTCTTTTTGGTAACTTGCATAGGCTTAAATTTCTCTTCTTCTATCTCTTCACCGCCATCTTCTCTAACTGGCGTAAGAGCGATATTTTGCAGCACATCAGCGATATTTTCGCCCTTTTCATAGCTTGTTTTTAGAAATTTCAAAAACTCATCTTTGCTATTTTTATCAGCGTAGCTTACACGATGCGGCATCGCTTGACCTAGGACTTCTATGCGTTTTTTAGCCGATGTTTGCTCGTAGTGTAAAGCCCCGTCTTTAAAAGAAATTTTCACATTTGCATGCTCGCCAAGTATCCTTTCGGCGGTAAATTCCAGCCATTTGTCTTTAAATTTATCGATACTTAGATCAGAGTCTAGTAAATTTGTAGCCTCACGGTTTAGATAAAGTATGCCGTTGGTGTGGTTGATTAGAATTTTCAGGTTGTCGGTGGCAATAGCATATATATTGTAAGTTTTGTTAAACTCATCTACGCTAAAGCCGTTTTTCTCGCTGGTTAGAATGGAGCTTGCTCGCCAAAGCTTCGTGCTATCAACGAAATTTTTAAGGCTAGCAACTTCATCTTTACCCATAGAGCTATCAAGCCCGTTCATCTTGCCCCAGATAGAAATTTTATCATTTGACGAGTAGCCAGAAAGTGATAGATGCTTGAAGTCTAGGGCATTGGGAGAAATTTTTACTCTGTCTAAATTTTCAATAGTTGTTGGCTGCTTATTAAAAGTGTCTTGGTAGTTAAAGCTTTGATTAAATCCATTTAGTGCGTTTATCATGTCAAATCCTTTAACACTATATCGGCAAATAAATTTAAATTTTAAGTTGGATTATTTTTTATTGCGGTATTTTTCGAAAATGGCGATCATCTGGTGCGAGTCTTGCGCGACTTTGAGCTTGTTTGGGTTTTTGCTAAGCAGCTCTTCTCTTAGGGCGTCTATAAATTCCTTGTCCTTTTTGCAGGCTTCAAGGCTCACACGCCCTCTAAGTATAGCCATAAACATAATATCGGCAGTCGCGTTTATCATCTCAAGCATCTTTTCTTCGCTCATTTTTCTAAATTTTGCCCCTTTTTAAGCAAATATTATTCCTTTACGCTTACAAAATTTATTATTTTCACCTCTTGGCTCTCTTTGCAAGCCTCCAGCGCAGCCGCATTTTTCACCATGTGAGCGCTCTTCATATGCTCTTTTTGGCTCTCTAAATTTTCCCAGCTCTCCATAAAGCAGTATTCGCTTTTAGTGCCCGCAACTACGCCACACTCGTAGCTTATGCAGCCTTTGTCTTTTCTTGAAGCTGGCACGATCTCTTTTAAAATCTCTTCAAATTTCGCCTCACATCCAGCTTTTAACTTTACATTTACATAAAATCCTACCATTTGTCTATCCTTTAATATTTTTTGGCTAAAATAACGCAATTTAGACGCAAGTTTGCGTATCACATTACAAGGCCTTTTCATGACAAGATGATACAAAATACTAAATTTATAACTCATAAAACCAACCAAAAACAGTAAATTTAACCAAAATCGGAGAGAAAATGAAAAGACGAGACTTTTTAAAGCTTGGTGCCTTAAGCGCAGCAAGCCTTCAAGCAAAAGAGCTTGACGGAGCAGCTCAGGCGCTCTTTGACAAGCAAAGCGGACTAAGTGCAAACAAATTTGGCCCATTTTATGTAAAAACTATCGCAGGGCGCGTTGTAGAGACTGAGCCATTTGAGGGCGATGCGTGCCCAAATGAGCTAAACAACGCACTTCTTGATCATATCCAAAATGAAAGCCGTGTAAAATATCCATTTGTTAGAAAGAGCTTTTTAGCTGACCCAAACAACCCAAAGCCAGAGCTTCGTGGCAAAGAGGAATTTGTGCGCGTTAGCTGGGATGAGGCGATAAAACTAAGTGCGAAAATTTTAAAAGAAAATTTTGATAAATACGGCGCTGAAGCGATATATGGACAGGTTTATCAGTGGGGTAGCCTTGGCAAAGTTGGTCACAGCCAAAAGACCGCAAAGAGGCTACTTAACGTGCTTGGCGGATATGTAAATGAGCTTGGTGGCTACTCATACGGCGCAGCGACTGTCATCTTGCCTCACATCACAGGCTCGATCGATCCAACGCTCGCGCCAACAAAGTGGGAGGCTATCTTAAAAAATGCTAAAACGATCGTATTTTGGGGCACAAACCCAGTCGTTTCGAACAAGATCGCCATTGGCGTGCCGCTTCACAACTCATATAAATACTACGATGAGATCAGAAAAAAAGGCGAAAGCGGCGAGATGAAAATTTATAGCGTCGATGTTTATCACAACGAAAGCGCAAGATATTTTGGCGCAAAGTACCTTGAAGTCGTGCCTTGCACCGATACGGCGATGATGATAGGTATGTGCAACTACCTTTTTGAAAAGGGGCTTTATAGCAAAGAATTTATAGAAAAATACACTGTTGGCTTTGATAAATTTAAAGAGTATATGCTTGGCACAAAAGACGGGGTCAATAAAAACCTAGCTTGGGCAAGCAAAATTTGTGGCGTCAGCGAGCAAGAGCTGGCGAAATTTAGCGAGGATCTAGCCAAAAGCGACTCAGTCATAGTTAGTGGCTACGCCATCCAAAGGCAAGATCACGGCGAGATGGCCTACTGGGCGCTAGTGACGCTAAATGCGATGCTTGGACACATCGGCAAAGAGGGTTGTGGCTTTGTCACAAATGACGGCATGCACAAAAACGCTGATGAAAGCTTCATAGCGCCTAAACTAGCGGCTTTTGAGACAAAGGTGCCACAAAAATTCATTGATAGCGGGCTAGTGCCAAAGACTAAGGGCTACGAGCTGCCAAACTCAAGGCTAATAGACGCGCTTTTAAGCCCTGGTAAGGAGATAACTAGAAATGGCAAGAGCTACAAGCTACCAAAGATCAGAGTGATGTTTAACGCCAACGGCTCGACATTTACAAGGCATCCAGAGACCAACAGGGCGATAAAAGCTATGCAAAAAGTTAGTGCGATCATCACTTGCGAGCCATTTTGGACGAGCACGGCAAAACTAAGCGACATCGTCCTGCCAGCTGCGCTTGAGTGCGAGCGAACGGACATCGAGATGGCAAACTCAACAAACGAATATCTCTTTGCCATTAAGCCGCTTGTCGCGCCATTTGGCGAGAGCAAGAGCGACTTCGAGATCGCAAGGCTCATCGCAAAAGAGTGGGGCAGAGAAGAGGCATTTAGCGAGGGCAAAAGCGAGCTAGAGTGGGTTAAAGAAATTTACGAAGATGCCGTTAAAAAAGCTGCTGGGCTTGGGTATGAGAGCATGCCAAGCTTTGATGAGTTTTGGGATAAGGGTTATTTTAGATTTGACAAGGTCGATGAGAAAAAACGCTACTTTACAAACTACAAGAAATTCCGCGACGACCCAGTGGCAAATCCGCTAAAAACGCCATCTGGCAAGATAGAAATTTACTCTGAAACGGTCGCTGGCTTTGGCTACGACGACTGCCCACCGCATGCGACGTGGCTTGAGCCATTTGAGTGGCTGGGCGCAAAAAATAAAAAATACCCTATCGCCATCAGCGGCGCGCACTCTAAATTTAGACTTCACTCGCAGCTAAATAACTCTGTGCTTCGCCATTTTAACGAGATCGCAGAGCGCGAGCCAGTGCTCATAAACCCAAAAACAGCCGAGGCTAGAGGGATAAAAATGGGCGACGTGGTGAAAATTTACAACGACAGGGGCGAAATTTTGTGCGGTGCCTTTGTGACCGAGGACGTGCCACAAAACGTCGTCATCGTGAGCGAAGGCGCTTGGTACGACCCAGATGTGCCAGGCGAGAAGAGCCTTTGCTTGCACGGAAATTTAAACGTGCTCACAAAAGACGTGCCATCAAGCAAGATGAGCCAGAGCAATACTGCTCACACAAGCCTTGTTGATGTCGAGAAATTTAAAGGGTTGCCAAAGCGTGTAACGGCGTTTGACGCACCAAAGATCGGCGTAAGAAAGGCCTAAAAGTAACACTTTGAAAATTTAAAGTGCTAAAAGCTATCCTTTTTTAAATAATTAGAGTTAAAATCTAAGAAAAAATAAAGGATAGCTCATGAAAATCGCCGAAATAGACACTCCAGCACTGCTCATAGATAGGGAGATAGTGCTAAAAAACTTAGACAAAATGCAAAAATATGCTGATAAATTTAACGTAAGCTTAAGACCACATACCAAAACGCACAAGATGCCATACTTTGCAAAACTGCAAGTAGAGTGCGGCGCAAAGGGCATCACGGTGGCAAATTTTTAAAATCTAAATTACTTATTTGTAGGTGTACAGTTAGTATAACTTTTTATAATAAATTTGTGCTTTGGGTTTATGAAATTAATGATTTGTAAAAATATAGACTTTTTATCAAAGTTACTACTATGCTATGAATTACACTTCTTTTGTGATTTCTCGTTCTAGCCTTTGAAGCTCAGCGATCCTGTCGCTAGTGCTAGGATGCGTTCTAAAAAGTACGCCAAGCTTGCTAGTTAGCGAGCCAAATGGATTTACGATAAACATATGTGCGCTTTGCTCGTTTGCGTTTTGCATAACGTAAGAATTTGAGTAGTTCTCAAGCTTTCTTAGTGCGCTGGCTAGCCACTCTGGGTGTCCTGTGAGATAGGCTGCGCCTTTGTCCGCCTTGTACTCGCGCTCCCTTGAGATCGCCATTTGGATGATCGTAGCAGCTAGTGGCATCACAACGGCGATGATTAGCATAATTACTGGGTTGGCGTTTCTTTGTGAGTTTTGATTTTGCCCTGCTACGGTGCCTATCTTGGCGAAATTTGCGACCATCGCGATAGCCCCAGCTAGTATGGCAGCGACTGAGCCAGTTAGGATGTCGTAGTGTCTTACGTGACTTAGCTCGTGAGCTAGCACGCCCTCGATCTCGTTTTCATTTAAAATTTTTAAAAGCCCCTCGGTTACTGCGACGGCTGCGTGGCTTGGGTTGCGGCCTGTGGCAAAGGCGTTTGGCACCTCTTCTGGGATGATGTAAATTTTTGGCATCGGCAAATTCGCCTTTTGTGTGAGGCGTGAGACGATCTCGTAAAGGCCGTGAGCGTTGCTTTCATCGACTGGGATGGCGTTATATCTTTTTAGCACGAGCTTGTCGCTAAAAAAGTAAGAAAATAGATTCATGCCAGCTGCCATCAAAAAGGCGATCATCATGCCTTGCTCGCCGCCCACATAGCCGCCAACAGCGATAAAAACTAGCATTAAAGCAACCATTAAAAAAGCGGTTTTGAAAATTTCCATTTTTGTCCTTATTCTTTTATAGCATTTGGCAGGATCGCCGCGTCGATCTCAAATTTCGCAAGCTCGCAAAGGCTTGTTTCACTTTCTATCAAAACAGCAATAAGCGCGTCAAATAGGTAGTTTTGCGCAACTTTTGCCAGATCTTTTGCAAGCGTAATATCGGCAATAATAAATTTTGCTCCAGTGGCATTTGCGATGATAGCTTCGTTTATGTCATTTGCGATGATGCTAAAGTTTGCTCCAGCTTCTAGCGCTCTTTTTATCAAATTTCTATCAAATTTAAAGAGATTTTGCCTGCCATTTAAAATTTCATCTTCGCTTTTGCAAAGAAATAGCGGCTCAAATTTGATCAGTTCATCACCCAAAATTTTCATCTCTCACCCTTTATACACTCTTTACAGATGTATTTTCCGTCTCGCAGCACCATTTGGTCGATGTCGCTAAAGACACCGCATTTGCTACACTCTTCGAAGTTACTGATGCTTATTTTGTCGCTTTTTTTTCTATTTTTAAAAAATATGATGTAAATCGCAACCAAAATCGCTACAAAAAGCAAGTATTTCAACGTATCTCCCCTTGATTTTTGAGATTAAAATATATGTAGTTTCTATTTTTTTCATTATAAATTTGCGCGTCGATGCCTGAAATTTCATCCATGACGCTTGAGCCCTTGTAGATGAGAAATTTGGTGTTTTCATCATAAAATCCGTCGCAAATTTTTATGAGCTCTTTTGTCTTGCTAAGCGCCCTTGAGGTGATGAGATCAGCCGTAAATTTATCTGCAAGCTCGATCTTTTGGCTATGAACTTCTAAATTTTGCAAGCCAAGCTCGATCTTAGCGTAGCTTAGAAATGACGATTTTTTGGCTATCGGCTCAAAAAGGTGCCACTTAGTGCGCGGCATCGCAAGGGCTAAAAATATCGCTGGAAAGCCAGCTCCACTGCCCACATCGATCGCCGTTTTGGCACTTAGGTCAAAAATCTCAAGCGGTCTAATACTATCAAGCACCTGCTCGCTTATATCTTTATAGTTGCTTAAGCTATGGACTTTGTTAAATTTAGCAAAAATTTGAACGTAAGCCTTTAATTTTTCGTCAAAAACTGCTGGCAAGCAGAGCTCATTTTTCATCACAAGATGTGTCCCATTTGCTCTTTTTTGACCTTTAAGTAGCCTTCGTTAAATTTATTTGGTTTGATGACGATAGGCACGCGTTTTACGATCTTTACTGAGCTTAGTCCGTGAAGTTTTAAAGGGTTGTTTGTGAGTAAATTTACCTCTTTTATGCCGTAGTGATTTAGGATAAAATCAACCACTTCGTAAGTCCTCTCATCAGCCTTAAAACCTAGCTGGTGATTGGCTTCTATCGTGTCAAAGCCCTTGTCTTGGAGGTTGTAGGCATTTATCTTGTTTAAAAGCCCGATATTTCTGCCCTCTTGACGTAGGTAGATGACCATACCGCCATTTTCTTCGATATATTTTAGGCTCGCTTCAAGCTGGTCGCGGCAGTCGCATTTTAGGCTCCCGATAGCATCGCCAGTTAAGCATTCGGAGTGAATTCTAAGATTTACTACTTCACTTAAAGGCTCTTTGTATATCACAAGGTGCTCTTTTGCCCCTTCTTTGAAGGCTTGAACCTTATAAGTGCCAAATCTCGAGGGTAGATTTGCGGCGTTTGAAATTTCTATTTTCATTTTAAATTTACTCCAACTGTGCTAAACTAGCTAAAAATCACGCATTTTAACAAAGAAAAGGCAAAAATATGTTTAAACGTTTTAGAAGATTAAGAATAAATCCAGCTTTAAGAGAGATGGTAAGAGAGACTAGCCTTAGCGTAAATGACTTCATCTATCCGCTCTTTGTAGTCGAGGGCAAAGGCGTTAAAAACGAGATCGCTTCGATGCCGGGCGTCTATCAAATGAGTATCGATGAAATTTTAAAAGAGTGCGAAGAGATAGTAAATTTAGGCATAAAATCGATCATTTTATTTGGCATACCGAGCCTAAAAGATAGCGTTGGCAGCGACGCACTAAGTAACGACGGCATCATCGCAACCGCACTTAGAGCTATAAAGGATAAATTTCCAAATTTAGTAGTCATCACCGATCTTTGCTTTTGCGAATATACAGACCACGGCCACTGCGGCATAATCGACCACGTGCATAACACCATCGACAACGACGCAACGCTTGAAATTTCAGCTAAACAAGCTTTGATACACGCTCAAAATGGCGCCGACATGATCGCACCAAGCGGTATGATGGATGGCATAATTGCAACACTAAGAGAGGCGCTTGATAGCAATGGCTTTGAGAATTTGCCAGTGATGGCGTATTCGACTAAATTTGCCTCAGCTTACTACGGACCATTTCGCGACGTAGCGCAAAGCGCACCAAGCTTTGGCGATAGAAAGAGCTACCAAATGGACAGCGCAAACCGCTTGGAGGCGATCAACGAGAGCTTGCAAGACGAGACGCAAGGCGCTGACATCTTGATGGTAAAGCCAGCACTTGCCTATCTTGACATCGTTAGAGAGCTTAGGAATTTGACACTTTTGCCACTTTGCGTCTATAACGTAAGCGGCGAGTACGCACTGCTAAAAGCTGGCGCAAAAGCCGGCATCATCGACTATGAGCGCGTCATGATGGAGACATTAATCGGCTTTAAAAGAGCAGGTGCAAATTTGATCATCACCTATCACGCAAAAGAAGCGGCTAAAATTTTAAGGGGCTAAGATGAGGCACTTTTTGACGCTAAATGACTTTAGCAAAGATGAAATCGAGCAGATGATAAATTTAGCCCGCAAGATCAAAAAAGAGGCGAAGGCTAGAGAATTTAAGTCATATCTTAAAGACCAAAAGCTTGCGATGATATTTGAAAAAAGCTCGACTAGAACTAGAGTGAGCTTTGATGTGGGCATGCATGAGCTTGGTGGATATGCGCTATTTTTAAGCAAAAACGATATACAAATAGGCCGCGGCGAGCCTATCCGTGACACCGCTAGAGTGATAAGCAGGATGTGCGACATGGCTATGCTAAGGGTCGATAAGCATGAAACGCTAGAAGAATTTGCTAAATTTTCAAGCGTGCCAGTTATAAATGGCTTAAGTGATAAATTTCACCCAGTGCAGCTCATGGCGGATTATCTCACGATGCTAGAATTTAGCGCAGGAGAGAAGGTCGCGTACGTAGGGGACGGCAACAACATGACTCACTCGTGGCTCATGCTAGCAAGCAAACTTGGACTTGAGCTAAGGGTCGCTACGCCAAAAGGCTACGAAGTGGATGCAAAAATTTTAAAAATGGCTAATGAAAACGCAAAAATTTCAGGGGCGAAAATTTTTATCACAAATGATATAAAAGAAGCGGTAAATGGTGCCGATGTAGTGACTACAGATACTTGGGTATCGATGGGGCAAGAGGCCGAGAAAGAAAAGAGGCTAAAAGACTTTGCTGGATACTGCGTGGATGAAAATTTGATGAGTCTAGCTAAAAAAGACGCGATATTTTTGCACTGTTTGCCAGCTTATAGAGGCTATGAGGTGAGTGAGGCAGTTTTTGAGAAGCACGCGGATGAAATTTTTAGCGAGGCTGAAAACAGACTTCATGCCCAAAAAGGTGTGATGGTCTGGCTGGATGAGAGAAGAAGATGAGCAAAGATAAAAATATATATGATGAGATAGATGAGATCGGCAATAACCTTGGGCTGAGTAGCCCTGAAAAAACGATCTTTGAGATAGTTTCAACCAAAAATCCAAATGAGCATATTTTAAATTTAAAAAGTGGCTCTTGGGACTCAAAAGAGCCGTGGTTTGGTATTGATGAAAATCAAAATTTACACACGGTAATCTCTGTAAAATCGCTTTCGGCTTTGATCGAGGCCTTAAAAGAGTCTCAAAAAGAAAATTTTGATCTAAGGCTTGAAAAGACGATCTGGCAAAACATTCCAGTTGATTTTAGCGATGTTTGGGTGGTTGCTATGGATGAGATAAAAAAGATCGCAAGCGATAAAAAAAGTAGACAATTTAATATTGATCTTGACAAGCTGGTAAAAAATATCAAAAAAGAGCATCCAAATTTATTTGTAGACATAAAAGAGGTGATTCAAATGGCAAGGAGTAGGGCAGATGATTGATTTTAGTGCTTATGTGAAGTATTCAAGGCCAGGGCCAAGATATACGAGCTATCCGACAGCACCAGAGTTTAGCGATAAATTTAGCTATGAAGCTTATATAAAAGAACTTGAAAATCGAGATAAAAAAAGGCCGCTTTCGCTTTATTTACATTTGCCATTTTGCAGAAGCGCTTGTTATTTTTGTGGCTGTAATGTCATTTACACGAGCAAAGAGGATCGCAAAGAGAAATATATAAGATATGTAGAAAAAGAGCTTGAAATTTTAGCTCGCCACCTGGATACTAGCGCTGAGGTCTTACAGATGCACTTTGGTGGTGGTACACCAACATTTTATAATGCCGCTCAGCTTGATGAGATCATCAAACTTATCAAGGCTAAATTTAAAAATTTCTCAAAAGAGGCTGAGATAAGCTGCGAGATTGACCCTAGATTTTTGACAAACGAGCAGCTTGATGTGCTCATATCTCACGGCTTTAACCGCATAAGCTACGGTGTGCAGGACTTTGATGAGAAGGTGCAAAAAGAAATTCATAGAATTCAGCCCTACGAGATCACTCAAAATGCCGTAAAAATGGCTAGAGAGAAAGGCATAAAATCAATAAATATGGATCTAATTTATGGCCTACCATATCAAAGTCTGGAGAGCTTTAAAAAGACGCTTGAGCTTGCTCTTACGCTTGATCCTGATAGGCTCGCAGTATTTAACTACGCTCACGTGCCGTGGATAAAAAAGTCGATGCGTAAATTCGATGAGACAACCCTGCCAAATCCAGAAGTGAAGCTTGAAATTTTAAAATTTACAGCTGAGTTTTTAACTAAAAATGGCTACAAAATGATAGGAATGGATCACTTTGCAAAGCCAAATGATGAGCTTTTTGGCGCTTTGGCAAATGGCACTTTGCATAGGAATTTCCAAGGCTATACGACAAAGGGCGGCGCTGATCTCATTGGTATTGGCGTGACGAGTATTGGTGAGTGCAAAAGACACTACGCGCAAAATCATAAAGATATGGATGAGTATGAAAAAGCGATTGATGCTGGAAAATTGCCATACGCAAAGGGAATTTATCTAAGCGATGAAGACTTGCTTAGGAAAAGTGTTATTATGAGTTTGATGAGCAATTTTGGGCTTAATATCAAGGCAGTCGAGGATGAATTTCATATAAATTTCTTTGAACATTTCAAAAATGAGCTTGAAGAGCTAAAGAATTTAAGTGAATTTGTCGATGTTGCGACAGATAAAATCAGTGTAAATGAGACAGGAACGCTGATAATACGAAATATTGCAATGTGTTTTGACGAATATCTAAAGAAAATTCCAGAGAATTTAAGGCGATTTTCTAAGACAATATAATTTTTTATTGCAATATGCTTAAGCCGCATTTAATATTTCTTAGTATATATTAACCTAAGAGGATATTTAAGCATTAAGCTTGATTACAAAATTTTAATTAAAGTAAAAAGGAAATTTATTTATGAAAAAAGTATTAGCAATCAGTGCGTTAGCTACAACAGTATTATTTGCTCAGGATAATTCATATAGAATTTTTTTGACTTCCTTTACTAAAGAAGACAGTCAATCAAAAATTAATAGTGCTATTGAAAATGTAAAAAATAAAAAAATAGATAAAAAACTAACTATAGGTATTTATGAAGTCGGTGGAAGAAGATTTTTGTATATTGATACAGTTCCAGTCTCTGAAGATAGGGCCAATGAGTTACTAGTGACATTAAAAAATCAGCCAGATTACAAAGATGCTGTAATGGTAGCGAAAACTTCAGCAACAAATGTTCAATTAGATCAAAAATCAAAGATAGAACAAACTATATCGGCTGAGTCTAAACCAGTAGCACAATCTGATAATAATGTTTTAACTCTAGAACAAGTTGTAAAAACTATTTTAAATGAAAATCCAAGCTTAAAAGCTACAGAATTTAACTACTTACAAGTTGGTAAAGATCTAAAAATATCTAAAAATGCTTATTATCCAACACTTGATGCAGCTGCTAGAGTGGGATATGAGAGAAAACGTCTTGATGACGGAATTTCAACGAGAAGAGGTGATGGTAGAGTATCTGGTGCATCTTTAACTTTAGTTGAGAACCTTTATAATGGTGGTGCCGATAAAAATAGAATCAACTCTCAAAGTGCAAGGCTTGATTCAGCTGCTTACACAGTGGCTCAAGCTGCAGATAGACTATCGCTTAGTGCTGCGAACGCCTACTTGCAAGTTCTTCAAACAAAGAGAATTCTTGAGATCGAAGAAGAAAATGTAAAAAGTCATGAGGAAATTTATAACCAAATTAAAGATAGAGCCACATCAGGCTATGGTATTGCTTCTGAGGAGAGACAAGCTGGATCACGTTATACTCTGGCTCAATCAAACTATATAGCTGCTAAAAATAACTATGAAGATGCACTTTCTACATTTGAAAAACTATATGGGAAAAAGGTTGATGCTAAAAATTTAGTAATGCCTGAGTTTAATCTACCATTACCAAATACTAAAGAGGCTGTTTATGACAAAGCTCTTCTTTGTAATCCAACGCTTCTAGTTCAAAGATCAAATATTGCTATGGCTGAGTCAGTTGTAAAAGAGAAAAATGCACCTTTCTTGCCAAAACTAGATCTTGTTGTATCAGGTGCTTATGATCACTCAAATGTTTTATATGATGATTATGAAGAGCAAACATTTGATGCTCTTTTAAGACTAAACTATAACCTTTACAACAAAGGTAACGATAAACTAGACAAAGAGAAAAGCCAACTTGCTGCCCAACAAGAGCAACAAACCATGGATAACCTTGTAAGAGAGCTTAAAGAGTCTTTAGAATTCTCATGGCAAAACTATGTTCTTAACCAAGAGAAAATGGGGTATTTAAACCAACATGTTGAGTATTCTAAGGCTACACTCGACGCATATCAAGATGAGTTTAGAATCGGTCGCCGCGACCTTATCAATCTACTTGATGCAGAAAACGAGTACAACACAGCTTTAAAAGAGATTGCTACAACTGAGACTGCACTATCTTATGCAAAATATAGATTGTTAGATAACATGGGTATGGTTTCAGATAGTTTTGAGCCAGGCTTTGCTAAGAGATATATTCAAGGCGCTTGCAGTATTCAAAACGACTTAAGATAAAAATTTAAAAAGTGATATGACCATGAGGGTCAAAGCAAAATTCTGGACGCTTACTTTAAGCGTCTTTTTTTCGTTATTAGCATTAAATGCTGTCGGGGATTTTATAAAACAAACAACGATAGCAAAGGTGGCTAAAATTTATGGAGAAGATGCAAGAAGAAGGGCATCGGCATTAAATTCTTTAATGACTTCATTGCAAGATGCAACCGAACAAGAGAAATTAATAAAAGTAAATGATTTTTTTAACTCTTTTAGGTGGGTTGATGATATGCAAATTTGGCACAAAAAAGATTACTGGGCTACCAGAATGGAATTTGTAGGCAAAGGCGCTGGTGACTGCGAAGACTACGTTATCGCAAAGTATTTCACCCTAAAGCAACTTGGAATTCCAACTCAAAAATTATACTTCACATACGTTAAAGCCTTAAGATACAACCAAGCACATATGGTTTTGGCATATTATGATACACCAAAGTCTATTCCATTAATTTTAGACAACATAAATGGTAAAATAAAAATCGCAACTCAAAGAACAGACCTCGTGCCAGTTTATAGTTTCAACGGTGATTCGCTATACTTGGCAAAACAAGAAGGTCTTGGTCAGGCAATACCAGGTGGAAATAAAAAACAAAATCCTAAGTGGATGGAACTAATAGATAGGATAGGAAAAGAGGATTTATGACGCTATTTAAACAGATTATGATCGCTGTGATAGCTTTTGGCATCGTGATTTTTATGGCTGTTGGCTACTTAAATTTTAAGAGCCTAAATGGATACATCAACGACCAGCTCGGTGAAAACGCAAGGCACACAGCAAACTCACTTGGACTTGCTTTAAAGCCGATTGTTGATCCTGAGGATATGTCTTTGGCACAAACGATGATAAATTCTATGTTTGATAGCGGCAGATATAAGCTCATTAAACTTGAAGACGTCGATGGTAAGGTGCTTATAGAAAATTCTCAACAAACTATCGTTAAAGATATCCCTGAGTGGTTTTACAAGATTGCTAAATTTGAAGCTCCTGTTGCGACTAGCGAGATCATGACTGGCTGGGCTAAATTTGGTACTCTCTATGTTCAAGGCAGCACAGCACTTGCCTATAATGAGCTTTACTCAAACTCAAAAAATATTTTTAACTTTCTAGCTTTAATGATCATCATCGCTCTTGTCGTGGCGTTTTTCGCCCTTAAGGCGATATTTAGACCACTTGTTAAGGTTCAGGATCAAGCTGAAGCGATACTTGATAATAAATTTATCATCCAAAAGAGAATTCCATTCACAACCGACCTTAAAAAGATGGTGCTCGCCATGAACTCGATGGTTAGCAAGGTTCAAGACATATTTGAAAGAGAGGCGGCTACGCTTAGCAAGTATCAAGAGCTTTTATATAAAGACTCTATGAGCGGCACTTACAATAGAAGATTTTTCCAAACTAAATTTAGTGAGTATCTAGCAAGCGAAGAGTATTCAAGCGGTGTTGCATCACTTGTTAGCTTTAAAGATCTAGTAGGGCTAAAAGGCGTTCTTGGTTTTGAAAAATGGCAAAGTGTCATCATAAAAATAGCCCAAATTTTACAAGAAAAATCAACCGAAAATGACCAAAATACGATTGTTGCAAGGCTAAATGACAACGACTTTATCTTGCTTTCTTACGGTAAAAACTCGTCAAATTTCTCAGCTTTAGACGATAAGATCATGGCTGAGTTTAAAAAACTCTATGCAAATTTCTCTATAAACGATAGCGAATGCCCAGTCAATGCTGCTATTGTCGAGTACTCACCAAGTACTGACATGAGGACGCTACTTACATCGGCTGACGTTACTTTGGCTAGTGCAAGACTGGCTGGTTGCTTTACTTGCAAGGAATTTAATGCAAATCAAAACACCTTAGTCATCGGTAAAGAGAAATATAAAGAGCTTATCTTTGACTCTATAAAAGAGGATAAATTTAAATTTGCAGCTCAAAAAGTAGTTGGTTTTGACTCAAACTTTGAGCAGTACGAACTTTATCTAAGACTCGTTGATAGCGAGGGCAAATGGCGTATGGCATCATACTTTATGCCAATGGTAAATGAGCTAAATTTAGGTGCGATGCTCGATCTTCATATCCTAAATAGAATCGCTAGAATTTTGCCTGAAAATATCTTGCCTCAAGGAAGCTTGGCGATAAATTTGGGTAAAGAAATACTAAGCTCGGATGAAAATTTCTCAAAATTTGAAGCTACACTTAAAAAAATCGCTCAAATTTCAAAATCTAAAAACTATATAGAAATTCCAAACAAAGACGATATTAGTATCGAAAGTATAGTTAGACTTACTAAAAAATTAAAAGAACTCGGCTTTGGTTTTGGATTTGACCATTTTGATCTTAATGCAAAAGGCATTGAGAAACTAAAAGAATTTAATCCAGACTACGTAAAGATCCAGTCAAGCGTCTTAATCGACTTTTTAAGTGATAAATCAGGAGCAAACACAAAACAATCACTAGATGTTGTTTTAAGCTCAAAAGATATCATTTTGATTGCGATTGGTGTTGAGAGTGAAGAGCAAAAGAGTAAGCTAATTGAGCTTGGCATTAAAAATATGCAAGGAATTTACATAGATGAAATCAAAAATATTGGATGATAGATGCATAGCGATAAGATAAAAGACGAACTGCTTCAATGTTTGGTGATCTTTACCAAACTTCATAATAACCCATATAGTGCCGATGCTTTGACTATCGGTCTGCCTGTAAAAGATGGCGAAGAGATCGAGCTTTTTTCACTAAAGAGCTCGAAGTCTTTATTTTCTCGTGCAGCTTCACGTGCTGGCTTTGCATCGACGCTTGTCAGAAAAGACCTTGATCAAATTTCGCCTTTAGTTTTACCTTGCATCTTGATGCTTAGAGGCAAAAAAGCGTGCATCTTGCAATCTTTCAGCGAAGACAAAAAGATGGCAAACATCATCACGCCTGATCTTTCAACTGGCACTAGCACGATAGAAACAAGTAAGCTAAAAGATGAGTATCTAGGCTATGCTTACTACCTAAAACGTGAATTTGTCCCAGAAGATACAAGCTCGACAAAGCTTATCGACGCTGGCAATGACCACTGGTTTTGGGGCACTTTAAAGCGCTCTAAGAAAATTTACTTTGACGTCGTGATAGCAAGCTTTATCATAAACTTATTTGTCCTTGCAAGCCCGCTCTTTACGATGAACGTCTATGACCGCGTTGTGCCAAATAACGCAGTTGAGACACTTTGGGTTCTAGCGCTTGGCGTGAGCGTCGTTTATGGCATCGATCTATTTTTAAAATTTGTTCGTTCATATTTTCTTGAGATCGCAGGTAAGAAGAGCGATATCATTATGAGCTCTATCTTGTTTGAGCGCGTAATGGATATGAAATTTAGCAATAAGCCAAAGTCAGTTGGTTCATTTGCTAGTAACTTAAAAGAATTTGATACAGTTAGAAATTTCTTCTCATCTGCGTCGCTTGCTGCCATTGTGGATCTACCATTTGCGTTAATCTTCTTGATAGTTACCTATTTTATAGGAAGCTATCTTGTGCTTGTGCCTATCGTTATCATGATAGCTATTTTGTGCTACACATTTTTTATAAAAGACCCACTTCAAAACGCGATCAAAAGCACATTTGAGGCTTCAGCTATGAAAAATGGAATTTTGATAGAGAGCCTTAGTAGCTTGGAGACCATTAAAACTCTTGGTGCTAGCGGTCACGTGCAGTGGAACTGGGAAGAGGCGACTGGCGAGATAGCAAACAGAAGCATCAAATCAAAAATAATCACTACTTCAATCACAACTGTGACTTCATTTTTGGTTCAGTTAAACACTATCGCTATCATCGTTCTTGGCGTTTATATGATACAAGATACGCACCTTACAATGGGCGGTTTGATCGCTGCTGTTATGCTTAGCTCTCGTGCGATCGCCCCTATGGGTCAAGTAGCCTCACTAGCTGCAAATTTTGAGCAGACAAAGACAGCTTATCAAAGCCTTAGCAAGATCATGCAGATGCCAGTTGAAAGACCTGAAGGCAAGAAATTTGTTAGAAGAAATTCTTTTGAGGGCAAGATAGAGTTTAAAAACGTTAGCTTTACATATCCAGATACTACAAAAGGCTCACTTGATAGGATAAATTTTGTCATCCAGCCAGGCGAAAAAGTAGGCATCATCGGTAGAAATGGCTCTGGTAAGACAACCTTACAAAAGATAATCCTAGGCCTTTATGCACCGACTGAAGGCTCAGTGCTAATTGATGGTATAGATATCAACCAGATAGACCCAGCTGACCTTAGAAGAAATATCGGCTATGTGCCACAAGATGTTGTGCTATTTAAAGGAACGGTTAGAGAAAATATCGTTCAAAAAGCTCCTTATGTCGATGATATGCAGATCATTAAAGCTGCTAAGGTAAGTGGCGTCGATGAATATGTCAATGCTCACCCACTTGGTTTTGATATGCCAGTATTTGAAAGAGGTGATGGCATTAGCGGCGGTCAGCGTCAAAGTATAGCCGTGGCTAGGGCATTTTTGCTTGATAGTCCTATCATCTTGCTTGACGAGCCTACAAATTCACTAGACAACACAGTTGAGAGCAAGCTAAAAGCAAATTTAAAGGTAAATACCGTAAATAAAACTATGATTTTAGTAACTCACAGAACATCGATGCTCGATCTTGTTGATAGACTCATAGTGATGGATAACGGCAAAATTTTACTAGATGGTCCAAGAGACGAAGTTTTAGCTAGACTTAGTGGGAAGTGATTATGCAAGAAGATATAAAAAATCAACAAAATGAAAATTTAAAGCCAGACGAAAAGCCAGTCCAAAAAAGCGACATAAAAGAGCAAGAGAGCGCTGGAGATCAAATTTTAAATAGCGTAGATGGCATCAAGTCAAACATTCAGGCTAAAAACTACGATGCTTATGACTTGAAATTTATGTCAAGCCTCTCAGAAGCAGTTTTGGCAAAAGCTCCATCAACCTCTAAAAAGATACTTTACGCAGTTAGCATAACTGTATTTTGGCTACTTCTTTGGGCTTCGTGGGCGCAGATAGATGAGATAACAAGAGGTAGCGGCAAGATCATCCCATCAGGCAAAAACCAAGCGATACAAAACCTTGAAGGTGGTATCGTGGATCAAATTTTTGTAAAAGAGGGCGATGAGGTTAAAAAAGATCAAATTTTAATCAGGCTTGATAATAAAAACTTTACAAGTAGCTACGGCGAGTCAAAGCTAAGACTTGATGAGCTTCAGGCCAAATTTATGAGGCTTGATGCTGAAGCTAATGATAAAGAATTTGACTACAACGAAACAAGAGATGCCAACAATAGCAAGGCCGTAAGATACGAGATAAGCTTGCACAACTCAAACATCGATCACCTAAATGAGCAAATAGGAATTCTAACAGAGCAGATCCATCAACGCCAAAGTGAGCTAAATGAGCTTAGAAATAAAATTTCTCAAACTCAAAATAGCTACAACCTTGTTTTAAAAGAAAAAGCGATCATGGAGCCTATCTTTAAAAAAGGTCTTGTTAGTGAGGTCGAGTATATCCAACTTCAAAGACGTGTAAATGACCTAAAGGGCGAGCTTGACGCATCTGTGCTTGCTGTGCCAAGGGTCGAATCAACCATAAAAGAGGCAAAAAATAAGATAGAAGAGGCAAAGCTGGCATTTAAAAACAATGCAAAAAAAGAGCTGAATGAAGTCTCTGCTGAGATCGCAAGGATAAACGAGTCGCAAATCAGCCTAAGCGATAGGGTTGAAAGAACTTATGTAAGATCTCCGGTAAATGGTATCGTTAGTAAGATGATGGTGCATACTGTCTCAGGCGTTATCAAGCCTGGTGAAAACATAGCTGAGATCGTCCCACTAGAAGATAAGCTCATCGCCGAGGTAAAGGTTAAGCCAGCTGACGTTGCATTCTTAAGACCTGGACTTGATACGATGGTTAAATTTACGGCGTATGATTTTAGCATTTATGGCGGCTTAAAAGGCAAAGTAACGCAGATCAGTGCCGATACTGAGACAAATGAAAAAACAGGCGAGAGCTACTATCTAGTCAGGATAGAAACCGAGAAAAACTATCTTGGTAGCGAAGAGAAGCCACTTAGGATAAAAGTTGGTATGATAGTTTCAGCTGATATCATCACTGGTAAAAAGACGATACTTGACTATCTGCTAAAACCTATCTTAAAAGCAAAACAAAACGCTTTAACGGAGCGATAATGCAAAAGTCAGCTAGCTTTGAGCGAAATTTTAGCGAATATCAAATTTCAAGAGCAAAGCTGGCTGAGGAATTTGTCATTTTAAATGATGGCAAAATATGCGATCTAATCGGAAGAGGGGTCGTTAAATTTCTCTTTAAAGACTGTGAAAAAAGCTTTGATGAGATGATAAATTTAAAAAAAGAAGAGCACATCAGCTTTGCTGGGCTAAAGATAGAAGATGAGCTAGTAAGCAGCATCAAGATATCAATTAGTGGCTATGATGAGAGCCATGATAGCTTGGACTTTAATCTAAATTTACTATCTCTTAGTGTGCCATATAGATACGCCATATCAAATGGTTGTTTTGAGATGAGTATCTTTTTAAAAGAGAGCAAAGAAGTGGTTGAGAAATTCTTATCTACTTTTAGTTATAAATTTGTGGCAAATAGTGGCAAGGAGCGCCACTTGGTCGTTTTCGTAAATGAGTCAAAAATTTACGAGCAAACCTATATATGATATAAGGAAATAAGGTTATGAATGTGGTTTTTTTTACTCAAAATGGTTCGCTTAATAATCTTTGGCGAGGGTATTTTTCAGATGATAGTGTGAAATTTACTCACAATAAAAAGGATTTTTTTGCAAATTTAAACGACGAGGTCGATATCGTCGGTATCGATACAAATGCCTTTAAAGATAGCCTTGATGAAAATATTAAAACCATTCATGAAAGTTTTCCAAATATAAAATGTCTAATCCTTGCAAACGAACCAAAATTTAGTGAAGGCAAACATCTGCTGGCTCTTGGTGTCAAAGGATATGCAAACTCACACATGAGAAAGACACACTTTGAAGATGCCTTTGAGACGATTTTAAATGGCAAAGTTTGGCTTTATCCAGAATTTATCCAAGCGATGATCGGAGAACTAACTGGCTCATATATAAATAATGAAAGTGAAACTTTGGAGAAAAAGTCTGATCTAAGTGAGCTTAGCTCACGTGAAAAAGAGATCGCAAACTTAATCTACCAAGGTCTAACAAACAATGAAATTTCAGAGCAAACAGGCATTACTTTAAGGACGGTAAAGGCGCACACTACGTCGATTTACAGCAAGCTAAATGTGAAAGATAGAATAGGTCTTGTGCTTTTGATGAAGCAGCTGCATGCGTAAAATTTTGCTTCTTCTCTTTTTTGCTTCTTCTCTTTTTGCAAATAATTTTGAAATTTCTCCAAAAAATATATCTCAATGCAAAAATCAAATTTGCAAAAATATCCTAAATCACTATGCAAATTTTATGAAAAAAATAGAATACGAAAGCTTTATTAGAAAGCTAGAGCTCATAAATTCATACTTAAATTCTTTGATGCCAAGATATGATGATTTTTACAATACAAATGTAGATGTGTGGAGCACTAGAGGCGAGTTTTTAAGGCGAGGTGGCGGAGACTGCGAAGAGTACGCGATATCAAAACGCGATAGCCTAAAAGATCTTGGCGTGGATAATCAAAAATGCCTTCTAGTTGTTCAGGAAAAAAATACGAAAAAATATCATATGGTGCTAGCGGTTTGGGAAAATTTACACAAAGAGCCTTTGATACTGGATAATCTAAGCTTTAGAGTTTTGCCACTTTCAAAGCGCTACGACTTGGTGCCAGAGTATTGCTTAATGGATGGGAAATATTTTAAGATAAAAAAAGATGGCATAAATTTAGAGCCAGTGAATATAAGAATGCAAACTTACGAAAATTTAATAAAAAAGGAAAAAGAAGAGAAATTTTGGAAGAATTAATCTTCCAAGTCAATGTCTATTTTTTCAACATTTGTTGTAATATCTTTAGTATTTTTCTCAATGTTGTGTTTATTTTTCTCGATTAGTGATCTGTTTTGACCTATAAGGTCTCTATTTTCTTTGATACCATCACTGTTTTGCTCGATCATTTTGCTTAGTGTCGCTATCTTTTTTTCATAGCGGATCATTAAGAAATAGATCACGTAAATTAGCAGTAAAATTACCGCCCAAGGTAAAAATTGCATATTAAATCCTTTGTAATTTTTCGTAATTATAGAAATTTTAGCTTTTAAAAAAAATAAAACTATGATAATATGAAATTTTATATATGTAAAATTTATCTTTGTTTTTTTGTAAAAGCGGCTCAGATTAGTGGGCTATTTTTGAAATTTTTTATAAATTCTATAGATTTTTGATTGCAAAAAAATTAGATAAAATATTTTTCAAAATCTCCTTGACTTTTATTTTATTTTGGGCTATAATTGCCACTTCACAAAACAGGTGCTGGTGTAGCTCAGTTGGTAGAGCTACTGCCTTGTAAGCAGTGGGTCGGCGGTTCAAGTCCGTTCACCAGCTCCATTTTGTAACAGTGTTTGACCAGAAAATACCAAAATAACTTATTAATGTTTAAGGTGAGATACTCAAGCGGCCAACGAGGGCAGACTGTAAATCTGCTGACTATGTCTTCCGTGGTTCGAATCCACGTCTCACCACCATTGTTATGCGGGAGTAGCTCAGTTGGCTAGAGCATCAGCCTTCCAAGCTGAGGGTCGCGGGTTCGAGCCCCGTTTCCCGCTCCAAAATTTGGGAAAGTAAACTGGGAGCTGTATCTAGATTTTACTAAACACAGTTATTCCATCTTTATTTTCATGAATTTTTAGTTGTTTGTATGTTGATTAAAATCATCTCAGCCAAGCGTTTTTCGCTCATATGGCTCAGAGGTAGAGCACTTCCTTGGTAAGGAAGAGGTCGCGGGTTCAAGTCCCGCTATGAGCTCCACTGGTTTATATGATTTTATATTACTATACGAATTTGAATTAGATAAAGACACATATCATAACGGAGGAAAAGATGGCTAAAGAAAAATTTTCACGCAACAAGCCACACGTAAACATAGGCACTATCGGTCACGTTGACCATGGTAAAACTACTTTAACAGCTGCAATATCTGCTGTTCTTTCACGCAAAGGTCTTGCTGAGCTAAAAGATTATGATAATATTGATAATGCTCCAGAAGAGAAAGAGCGCGGTATTACAATTGCTACTTCACACATTGAGTATGAGACAGAAAAACGTCACTATGCTCACGTTGACTGCCCAGGCCACGCCGACTATGTAAAAAACATGATTACAGGTGCTGCTCAAATGGACGGCGCTATTCTAGTTGTTTCTGCAGCAGACGGCCCAATGCCACAAACTAGAGAGCACATCTTGCTATCTCGCCAAGTTGGTGTTCCTTATATCGTTGTTTTCATGAACAAAGCAGATATGGTTGATGACGCTGAGTTACTTGAACTAGTTGAAATGGAAATTCGCGAACTACTTAACGAGTACAACTTCCCAGGTGATGATACTCCGATAGTTTCTGGTTCAGCGCTTAAAGCTCTTGAAGAGGCAAAAGCTGGACAAGATGGCGAATGGTCAGCAAAAATTATGGAACTAATGGATGCGGTTGATAGCTATATCCCAACTCCAGTTCGTGCTACGGACAAAGATCTTCTTATGCCAATCGAAGATGTTTTCTCAATTTCAGGTCGTGGTACAGTTGTAACAGGTAGAATTGAGAAAGGTGTTGTTAAGGTTGGTGACACAATAGAAATCGTTGGTATCAAACCTACACAAACAACAACAGTTACTGGTGTTGAGATGTTTAGAAAAGAGATGGATCAAGGTGAAGCTGGCGATAACGTTGGTGTTCTTCTTCGTGGTACTAAAAAAGAAGACGTTGAACGTGGTATGGTTCTTTGCAAGCCAAAATCAATCACACCTCATACAAAATTTGAGGGTGAGGTTTATATCCTAACTAAAGAAGAGGGCGGTCGCCATACTCCTTTCTTTAACAACTATAGACCACAATTTTACGTAAGAACAACTGACGTTACTGGTTCTATTACATTACCAGAGGGAACAGAGATGGTTATGCCAGGTGATAACGTAAGAATTTCTGTTGAGCTTATAGCTCCAGTTGCGCTTGAGGAAGGTACTCGTTTTGCTATCCGTGAAGGTGGTAGAACTGTTGGTTCAGGTGTTGTTTCAAAAATACTTGGTTAATTTATAAAATTATGCCAAAGGGGAAACCCTTTGGCTTTCTATAAGGAATATATATGAGAATTAAAATCGGTTTAAAATGCTCTGAGTGTGGTGATATTAATTACACTACTACAAAAAACAGCAAAACCACTACAGATAAGGTTGAGCTCAAAAAATATTGCCCAAGATTAAAAAAACATACTGTTCATAAAGAAGTTAAGTTAAAAAGCTAATTAAGAATAAGTAGCTATTAGGGCAATAGCTCCAACGGTAGAGCGCTGGATTCCAAATCCAATGGTTGGGGGTTCGAATCCCTCTTGCCCTGCCACAATTAAGGTTAAGATTATGGAAAAATTTATAAATTATATAAAGCTATCTAAATTGGAAATAATGAAAGTTATCTTTCCTACTAAAGAACAAATTAGAAATGCTTTTATTGCAGTTTTTATCGTGGTCGCTGTTGTTTCACTTTTTTTAGCTCTTGTTGATGTTATTATGTCCTTTGTTCTTTCTAAAGTTATATAGGATAAGGAAAAATAATGTCACATAAATGGTATGCTATACAAACTTACGCTGGTAGCGAAATGGCAGTAAAAAGAGGAATTGAAAATTTAGTTAGAGATCACGGTATCGAAGATCAACTAAAAGAAGTTATCGTTCCTACAGAAGACGTAATAGAGATAAAAAACGGTAAGCAAAAAATTAATGAAAGAACTCTTTATCCTGGATATGCTTTTGCATGTTTAGATCTTGATACGGCTCTTTGGCATAAAATTCAGTCTTTGCCAAAGGTTGGACGTTTTATCGGTGAGGCTAAAAAGCCTACACCATTGACTGAAAAAGATATAAATACTATCTTGGAGAAAGTTCAAAAAAGAGCGGCACCAAAACCTAAAATATTTTTTGAGGATGGTGAAAGCGTTCGCATAACAGAAGGTCCTTTTGCTAACTTTACAGGTATCGTTGAAGAATATGACATGATACACGGCAAGCTTAGACTCAATGTTTCTATTTTTGGTAGAAGTACCCCTGTTGATATTTTGTATTCACAAGTTGAGAAGATAATTTAAGGAGCAAGAAATGGCTAAAAAAGTTATAGGTGAAATAAAATTACAAATTGCCGCAACAAAAGCAAATCCTAGCCCGCCAGTTGGTCCAGCATTAGGACAAAAAGGCGTTAATATTATGGAATTTTGTAAAGCCTTTAATGAAAAAACAAAAGATATGGTTGGATTTAATATCCCGGTCGTTATAACAGTTTATGCTGATAAAAGTTTTACATTTATCACAAAACAACCACCTGCTACAGACCTTATTAAAAAGGCTGCAGGTATAACAAAAGGAACAGATAATCCTTTAAAAAATAAGGTAGGTAAATTGACAAAAGCTCAAGTTTTAGAAATTGTTGAGAAAAAACTTGTTGATTTAAATACAAATGATAAAGAGCAGGCAGCTAAGATTATTGCTGGTTCAGCTCGTTCAATGGGTGTCGAAGTAGTAGACTAAAACCTTTACCGTCAGGTTGATTTTCAAAAGACGGAAGCAATTTATATGCGGAGAAATTTATGGGAAAAACTAGTAAGAGATTTCAAGAATTGCTCAAAAAAGTAGAGCAAGATAAAATTTATAACCTTAGCGAGGCTATCGATACAGTTAAAACTCTAGCTTCTGCTAAATTTAATGAGACAGTTGAGATTGCGTTAAAATTAAACGTTGATCCAAGACATGCTGATCAAATGGTTCGTGGTTCTGTTGTTTTACCAGCTGGTACAGGCAAAGTTGTAAGAGTTGCTGTTATAGCAAAAGATGCTAAAGCTGATGAGGCAAAAGCTGCTGGTGCTGACATAGTTGGTGCTGATGATCTAGTTGAGGATATCCAAAAAGGTATAATGAACTTTGATGTTCTTATAGCTACTCCAAATTTAATGGGTCTTGTAGGTAAAGTTGGTAGAATTTTAGGACCTAAAGGTTTAATGCCAAATCCAAAAACTGGAACAGTTACAATGGATGTTGCACAAGCTGTCAATAATGCAAAAAGTGGTCAGGTAAATTTCCGTGTTGATAAGCAAGGAAATATACATGCAGGTCTTGGTAAGGTTAATTTTACTAAAGAGCAATTAAATGAAAATATTTCAACATTTATTAAAGCTATTAATAAACATAAACCTGCGACTGCAAAAGGTAGATATGTAAAAAATGCTTCATTGTCTTTAACAATGAGCCCTTCTGTAACTCTTGATACTCAAGAAGTTATGGACTTAAAATAAGAATTTAGAGAAATTTATATCTTAGATTGGAGATAGCCGAGGCCATTGGGCTTAATTGATTCGACCCGCTCTGCTTGAAATTACCGGTCGGAAAGGAGAAAAAGTGACACGTAACGAAAAAACTGAAGTTGTTGCAAAATTAGAGAGTGAATTTAAAACTGCTGAAGCTATTGTAGTTTGTGACTATCGTGGTCTTTCAGTTAAAAAACTTGAAGTTTTAAGAAATTCTGCAAAAGAACAAAATGTAAAAGTTCAAGTTATTAAAAATACTCTTGCAAATATTGCTCTTAAAAATTCTGATAAAGTCGGAATGGAACTCAAAGATACAAATATCTATCTTTGGAGTGAAGATCAATTAGCAGTAACTAAAGTAGCCGCAAAATTTGAAGAGTCAAATTCTGATTTTTTCAAAATTAAAACAGCTTATATTGATGGCGAAGTTGCAAGCGTTGATAAAGTTAAAGCTCTATCTAAAATGCCTAGCCGTGATGAGCTTATTGCGATGCTTTTGCAAGTTTGGAATGCGCCAATTCAAAATTTCACAATTGGTTTGAATGCGCTTAAAGAGAAAAAAGAACAATCAGCTTAATTAAATTAAAAAAATAATAAGGATAAAAAATGGCAATTACAAAAGAAGACGTATTAGAGTTTATATCTAATCTTTCTGTACTTGAACTTAGCGAACTTGTAAAAGAGTTTGAAGAGAAATTCGGTGTTAGCGCAGCTCCTGTAATGGTAGCTGGTGGTGCAGCTGCTGCTGCTGGTGCAGCTGCTGCTGAAGAAAAAACAGAATTTAACATCGTTCTTGTTGATTCTGGTGATAAGAAAATCAACGTTATTAAGGTTGTTAGAGCACTTACTGGTCTTGGTCTTAAAGAGGCTAAAGACGCAGTTGAAGGAACTCCATCTGTTCTTAAAGAAGGCGTTAGCAAAGATGAAGCTGAAGCAGCTAAAAAAGAGCTTGAAGAGGCTGGTGCTAAGGTTGAACTTAAATAATTTTTTATTATTTAGGCTTAATATTTCAAGAGAGGGCAGAGGCTCTCTCTTTTTTAAATTTTAGATGCCTTGTAAAAGGCTATACTTTTCTTTCAAAATTACCACGAGGTAGATGCAATGTTAAATAGCTTATACTCAGGAAATCGTCTTAGAGTTGACTTCTCTAATGTCGTTAAGGAGATAGACGTTCCGAACCTACTACAACTACAAAAAAAGAGCTTTGATAATTTTTTAAATCTAAATAACAATCAGACAGAAAGCGGTATCGAAAAAGTTTTTAAGTCGATTTTCCCTATACATGATCCGCAAAATCGTTTGACTTTAGAATATGTTAGCTCAGAGATTGGAAAACCAAAATATACAATCAGAGAGTGCATAGAAAGAGGTCTTACATACTCTGTAAATTTAAAGATGAAAATACGCCTTATCGTCCATGAAAAAGACGATAAGACTGGTGATAAAGTTGGCGTTAAAGATATAAAAGAGCAAGAAATTTTCATACGTGAAATTCCGTTAATGACAGATAGAATTTCATTTATTATAAATGGCGTTGAGCGTGTTGTTGTAAATCAACTCCATAGAAGCCCTGGTGTTATCTTTAAACAAGAGGAGAGTGCGACTGTTGCAAATAAACTTATCTATACAGCTCAAATAATCCCAGATCGCGGATCTTGGTTGCACTTTGAATATGATACAAAAGATATTTTATATGTTAGGATAAATAAGCGCAGAAAAGTGCCTGTAACTATCTTGTTTAGGGCATTAGGATATAAAAAACAAGACATTATTAAGCTATTTTATCCGATACAAAATTTAGTTATTAAAAATAATAAATTTTTAACTCTTTTCAATCCAGAGGATTATCTAGGAAGAGTTGAGTATGATATAAAAAATGAAGATGGAGAGGTTCTTCACCAAGCTGGCAAGCGCCTAACAAAGAAAAAAGCTGATAAATTAATCGAAGATGGCGTTAAATTTGTCGAGTATCCGATCGAAGCACTTATAGGTAGATATTTGGCAAACCCTGTGATAAACACAGAAAGCGGTGAAATTTTATATGACACGCTATCTGCTCTTGATGAGAATAAACTTGCAAAAATTTTAGCTGAGCATGAAAGTATTGACATTATAAACAACTCTGCAGCTGGTGTTGATGACGCTATAATAAATTCATTTATCGCCGACAACGACATGCTTAAAGTTTTAAAACAAACTGAGGGTGTAGATGATGAAAATGACCTTGCTGCGATTAGAATTTACAAGGTCATGAGACCTGGCGAGCCGGTAGTTAAAGAGGCTGCAAAAAGCTTTGTAAATGATATATTGTTTAACCCTGAAAGATATGACTTAACAAAAGTTGGTCGTATGAAGATGAACCACAAGCTCTCGCTTGATGTGCCAGAGTACGTTACCTTACTAACTAGTGAAGACATCATCAAAACTGCAAAATATCTTATAAAAGTTAAAAACGGACAAGGTCACATTGACGACCGCGACCACCTTGGTAACCGCCGCATAAGATCTATCGGTGAGCTACTTGCTAGTGAGCTTCACCTTGGTTTTGTTAAGATGCAAAAGGCTATCCGTGATAAATTTACAAGCCTAAGCAACAATACTGACGAGATCATGCCTTATGATCTTATCAATCCAAAAATGATCACAGCAACAATTATGGAATTTTTCACAGGCGGTCAGCTAAGCCAGTTTATGGATCAGACAAACCCACTTAGTGAGGTTACTCATAAGCGCCGTCTATCTGCACTTGGCGAGGGTGGCTTGGTAAAAGAGCGTGCTGGATTTGAGGTGCGTGACGTTCACCCAACTCACTACGGCAGAATTTGTCCGGTTGAGACTCCAGAAGGTCAAAATATCGGTCTTATCAACACCCTTTCAACTTATGCAAAAGTAAATGACCTTGGCTTTGTTGAGGCGCCTTATAAAAAGGTCGTCGATGGTAAAGTGACTGATGAGATAGTCTATCTAACAGCGACACAAGAAGAGGGCAATGTTATCGCTCCAGCATCAACCAAGCTTGATGAAAACGGACATATTGTTGAAGACTTGATCGAGGTTAGAAAAGAGGGCGAGATGATGCTTGCTCGTAGAGAAGATGTTACCTTGATCGACCTTTGCTCTGGTATGATAGCCGGTGTTGCAGCTTCGCTTATCCCTTTCCTAGAGCACGACGACGCCAACCGTGCGCTTATGGGCTCAAACATGCAGCGTCAAGCAGTGCCACTACTTCGTTCAACTGCTCCTATCGTTGGAACAGGTATGGAGAGTGTTATCGCAAGAGATGCTTGGGAGAGCGTAAAAGCAAAACGAGGTGGCGTGGTTGAAAAGGTTGATAATAAAAACATCTTTATCCTTGGTGAAGATGAAGCTGGTCCATATATCGATCACTACTCTTTAGAGAAAAATTTAAGAACAAACCAAAATACTACATTTTCACAACATCCGATCGTTAAAAAAGGCGACGAGATCGTTGCTAATCAAATCATAGCTGATGGCCCAAGCATGGAAAAAGGCGAGCTAGCTATTGGTAAAAACGCACTAATCGCATTTATGCCTTGGAATGGCTACAACTACGAGGATGCGATCGTTATTAGTGAAAAAATGATACGTGAAGATGCCTTTACAAGCGTTCATATCTATGAAAAAGAGATCGAGGCTCGTGAGCTAAAAGACGGCGTTGAAGAGATAACAAAAGATATACCAAACGTCAAAGAAGAGGAGCTTATGCACCTTGACGAAAGCGGTATCGTTAAAATCGGTACAGAGATCAAGCCTGGCATGATCCTTGTTGGTAAAGTATCTCCAAAAGGCGAAGTTAAACCAACCCCAGAAGAAAGATTACTTCGTGCTATCTTTGGTGAAAAAGCAGGCCATGTTGTAAATAAATCGCTCTATGCTTCAGCTTCAATGGAAGGCGTGGTTGTTGATGTTAAAATTTTCACTAAAAAAGGCTATGAAAAAGATAGCAGAACAAACAAGGCTTACGAAGAAGAGAAGACACTTTTAGAAAAAGAGCATCACGATAGACTGCTTATGCTAGACCGCGAAGAGATGCTAAAAGTTACAGCGCTTCTTTCTAAAAACCCACTAGCGAGCGATCAAGAGGTAAATAAAAAAGAGTATAAAAAAGGCTCAAAGATCAATAAAGCTGACTTTGAGAATATCAATAGATTTACCCTAAATGCTATCGTAAAGAGCTTTTCAAAAGATATCCAAAAGAAATATGATGAGCTAAAAAATTACTTCCAAAATGAGAAGAAAAAGCTTAAAGAAGAGCACGACGCTAAGATAGAAATTTTAGAAAAAGATGACATTTTACCAAGTGGTGTTGTAAAACTTGTAAAAGTTTATATAGCTACAAAACGCAAACTAAAAGTTGGCGATAAGATGGCTGGACGTCACGGTAACAAAGGTATCGTTTCAAATATAGTTAGAGAAGTCGATATGCCTTACCTTCCAAGCGGTCAGATCGTTGATATCGTGCTAAACCCACTAGGCGTTCCAAGCCGTATGAACATCGGTCAAATTTTAGAGAGCCACCTTGGTCTTGTTGGTTACCGTTTAGGTGAGCAGATTAATGAAATTTTTGAGACCAAAAAAGGCGAGTGGATAAAAGAGCTAAGAGCTAAGATGATAGAGATCGCAAGCGTTGCTAAGCTAATGGATGCTAAAAAAGCTCTTGGTAAGATGAGTGATGAGAAGCTTCTTGAGTATGCAAAAGATTGGAGCAATGGCGTAAGATTTGCGACTCCGATTTTTGAAGGCGTTAAAGCTGACGAATTTGCAAAACTATTTGAGATGGCAAAGATAGATAGTGACGGTAAAACTGAGCTATATGATGGACGCACAGGTTCAAAGATAAGAGAACGCGTTAATGTTGGTTGTATGTATATGCTAAAACTTCACCACTTGGTTGATGAAAAAGTTCACGCAAGAAGTACTGGACCATACAGCCTTGTTACACAACAACCTGTCGGCGGTAAGGCGCTATTTGGTGGTCAAAGATTTGGTGAGATGGAGGTTTGGGCACTTGAGGCTTATGGTGCTGCTCATACACTAAGAGAGATGCTAACTGTAAAATCAGATGATGTTGAGGGAAGACTTTCTGCTTATAAAGCTTTAACAAGAGGTGAAAACGTTCCTGAGACTGGTATCCCTGAGACGTTCTTTGTTCTAACAAACGAGCTAAAATCACTAGCTCTTGATGTGGAAGTATATGATGAGGATGAGACAAATGAAACTAACTAATTTAAAACCAGTTGAGATAAAAGAAGAGCATAGACCTCGTGATTTTGAAGCTTTTCAACTTCGTTTAGCAAGTCCTGAGAAGATAAAATCTTGGAGTTATGGTGAGGTTAAAAAACCAGAAACTATCAACTACCGCACGCTAAAACCTGAGCGTGACGGTCTGTTTTGCGCCAAAATTTTTGGACCGATCCGTGACTATGAGTGTCTTTGTGGCAAATATAAAAAGATGCGTTATAAGGGCATCAAGTGCGAAAAGTGCGGCGTTGAAGTAACAACATCTAAAGTTCGTCGTTCTCGCATGGGTCACATAGAGCTTGTAACTCCAGTGGCTCATATTTGGTATGTAAATTTCTTACCAAGCCGTATTGGTGCGCTTCTTGGTATCAAGATGAAAGATCTTGAGCGCGTACTTTACTATGAGGCATACATTGTTGATAACGCTGGCGAGGCTTATTATGACAATGAAAATTCTAAAAAAGTTGAAAAATATGACGTTTTAAACGAAGAGCAATATCAAAGCCTAGCTTCAAGATATGAAGAGAGTGGCTTTAGTGCTAGAATGGGTGGCGAGGTCATCTATGATATGCTAGCTGAGCTTGATCTAACTCAAATTTTAAATCAGCTACAAGAAGAGATGGAGGCTACAAATTCTGAGGCCAAGAAAAAGACTATCGTAAAACGTCTAAAGGTTATCGAGAGCTTTTTAAATTCAGGCAACCGCCCAGAGTGGATGATGATAACAAATTTACCAGTTCTTCCGCCTGATCTTAGACCACTTGTTAATCTTGATGGCGGTAAATTTGCTGTTTCAGACGTAAATGATCTATATCGCCGTGTAATAAATAGAAATAGCCGTTTAAAACGCCTACTTGAGCTTGACGCACCTGAGATCATTATCAGAAACGAAAAGAGAATGCTTCAAGAGGCTGTTGATGCGCTATTTGATAATGGCCGTAGAGCAAACGCAGTAAAAGGTGCAAATAAACGCCCTCTAAAATCACTAAGCGAGATCATCAAAGGTAAGCAAGGCCGCTTCCGTCAGAATTTGCTAGGTAAGCGTGTTGACTTCTCTGGACGTTCTGTTATCGTCGTTGGTCCAAAGCTAAAGATGGATCAGTGCGGTCTTCCAAAGAAGATGGCTTTAGAACTATTTAAGCCACATTTGCTTGCTCGCCTTGAAGAAAAAGGCTATGCGACAACCGTTAAGCAAGCTAAAAAGATGATAGAAGATAAGACAAATGAGGTTTGGGAGTGCTTAGAAGAGGTCGTTAAAGACTATCCAGTTATGCTAAACCGTGCTCCGACACTTCACAAGCTCTCTATCCAGGCGTTTCACCCAGTTCTTGTTGAAGGTAAGGCGATCCAGCTTCACCCGTTAGTTTGTGCGGCTTTCAACGCTGACTTCGACGGTGACCAAATGGCTGTTCATGTGCCACTATCTCAAGAGGCTATCGCTGAGTGCAAAATTTTGATGCTTAGCTCAATGAATATCTTGCTTCCTGCAAGTGGTAAGGCTATCACGGTCCCTTCACAAGATATGGTTTTGGGAATTTATTACCTAAGCCTAGAAAGAAATGATGAAAAAGGTGCAAATAAAATTTTCTCAAGCGTTGATGAAGTAATGATCGCTGAAGAGGCTAATACTCTTGGTCTTCACGCAAAAATTAAGACAATGGTTGATAACAAGATCATCTTTACAACTGCTGGTCGCTTGATATTAAGAGCGATACTTCCTGATTTTGTCCCTGAAAATATGTGGAACAAGATCATGAAGAAAAAAGACATTGCAAATTTGGTTGATTATGTTTATAGAAATGGCGGCCTTGAAGTAACGGCTGACTTCCTTGATAAGCTTAAAAATTTAGGCTTTAGATATGCTACAAAAGCGGGAATTTCTATCTCTATCGCAGATATCATCGTGCCAGATAGCAAGCAAAAATATATCGACGAAGCTAAGAAAAAAGTTCGTGAAATTCAAAAGCAATACGGCGCTGGTCTTTTAACAGATAGTGAGAGATACAACAAGATCATCGATATCTGGACAGATACAAACAACAGCGTTGCAAGCGAGATGATGAAGCTTATCCAAAGTGACAAGGGCGGATTTAACTCAATTTATATGATGGCTGACTCAGGTGCGAGAGGTAGTGCTGCGCAAATTCGCCAGCTAGCTGGTATGCGTGGTCTTATGGCAAAACCGGACGGCTCGATCATCGAAACACCGATCATTTCAAACTTCCGTGAAGGTCTAAACATAATGGAGTACTTCAACTCAACCCACGGAGCTAGAAAAGGTCTTGCTGATACCGCGCTAAAAACTGCCAACGCTGGTTACCTAACAAGAAAGCTAATCGACGTTGCTCAAAACGTTAAAGTCACAATGCACGACTGCGGTACACACGAGGGTGTTGAGATCACAGATATCACAGAGAGCGGCGAGCTAATCGAAAGCCTTGAAGAGAGGGTCTTGGGCCGTGTTTTGGCAGATGATGTGATCGATCCTATAACAAATGAAATTTTATTTAGTGAAGGCACATTGCTTGATGAAGAAAAAGCCAAAGCTATAACAGAAGCTGGCATAAAATCAGTAAGCATTAGAACTCCTATCACGTGCAAGGCGCCAAAAGGCGTTTGCGCAAAATGCTACGGCTTAAATTTGGGTGAGGGCAAACTCGTAAAACCAGGCGAGGCTGTCGGTATCATCTCAGCTCAATCAATTGGTGAGCCAGGTACTCAGCTAACGCTAAGAACATTCCACATTGGTGGTACGGCTTCTACTGAACAACAAGACCGCCAAGTCATCGCTCAAAAAGAGGGCTTTATTAGATATTACAACCTTAGCACATACGAGAACAACGGCAAGAAAATTGTTGCAAACAGAAGAAGTGCAGCTGTACTACTTGTTGAGCCAAAGATAAAATCAACAATCGATGGTAAAATCGAGATCGAATATGCTCACGAAGATGTAAATATTGTGATTAAAGGCAAAAAAGAAGAGGTTAAATATACAATTAGAAGAAACGATCTTGCTAAGCCAAACGAACTAGCTGGCGTTAGCGGCAAGATCGAAGGCAAGATGTATATCCCTTATGCAAATGGCGATAAGGTAAAAGAGAATGAGAGTATCGTCGAGATTATAAAAGAGGGCTGGAACGTTCCAAATCGTATCCCTTATGCTAGTGAGCTTAAAATTTCAGACGGCGATCCAGTAACTAGAAAGATCACAGCAGATGCAAATGGTGTGGTTAAATTTTTCATACTAAAAGGTGACTTCCTTGATAGACTAAAAGATATCAAAAAAGGTCACAAAGTAACTGAAAAAGGCTTCTTTGTTGTCGTTTCTGACAAGGATGGACGTGAGGCAGTTCGCCACTACATCCCAAGAAATTCTATCATCCAAGTATCAGATAATGATGCGGTAGAAAGAGTGACAGTAGTCTCACTACCTGAAAAAGATGACAAGCTAATAATCGCTGAGTGGGATCCATACTCAACTCCAACTATCGCAGAAGAAGCTGGTGTGGTTGGCTTTGAAGATGTCGAGCCAGGATATAGTGCGACTGAGCAAGCTGACGAGGCAACTGGTCAAAGACGTCTTGTTATCAATGAGTACTTGCCAAGTGGCGTAAAACCAGCGATCATTATCACTACAAAGAGCGGACATTTGATCAAGTATCCACTTGATCCAAAAACTGCGATCTTTGTTTCAAGTGGCGATGAAGTGGCCCAAGCTGACATTTTGGCCAAGACTCCAAA
This sequence comes from Campylobacter concisus, assembly GCF_002913545.1. Classification (GTDB taxonomy): domain Bacteria; phylum Campylobacterota; class Campylobacteria; order Campylobacterales; family Campylobacteraceae; genus Campylobacter_A; species Campylobacter_A concisus_AV. The sequence continues at coordinate 38,423 of NZ_PPBR01000007.1, forward strand.
AGCTGTTGCTAAGTCAAAAGATATTACCGGCGGTCTTCCAAGAGTTAGTGAGCTATTTGAAGCAAGACGTCCTAAAAATACAGCTATTGTTGCAGAGATCGACGGCGTTGTTAGATTTGACAAGCCACTTCGCTCAAAAGAGCGCATCATCATCCAAGCAGAAGATGGCACGACAGCTGAGTATTTGATAGAAAAGAGCCGCCAGATCCAAGTAAGAGACGGCGAATTTGTCCATGCTGGCGAGAAGCTAACAGACGGACTTATCTCAAGTCACGATATCTTAAGAATTCTTGGCGAAAAGGCACTTCACTACTATTTGATCAGTGAAATTCAGCAAGTTTATCGCCGCCAAGGTGTTGCGATCGCTGATAAGCACATCGAGATCATTGTCTCTCAAATGCTTCGCCAAGTCAAAATCGTCGATAGCGGAAATACAAATTTCATCGTTGGCGACATGGTTTCAAGAAACAAATTTAAAGAAGAGAACGAGCGCATCATGAAAATGGGTGGCGAGCCAGCTATCGCTGAGCCGATCCTTCTTGGTGTCACAAGAGCGGCTATTGGAAGTGATAGTGTGATCTCTGCTGCGTCATTCCAAGAGACAACTAAGGTCTTAACAGAAGCGTCAATCGCTGCTAAATTTGACTATCTTGAAGATCTAAAAGAGAACGTCATCCTTGGACGTATGATCCCAGTTGGTACTGGTTTTTATAAAGATAAAAAGATAAAGATCAAAGAAAACTAATATATTAAGCCCCGCTTTTGGGGCTTAAACCTCTTATAAATTTACCCACTTAAATTTACAAAATTTCAAAATTTACAAGCCATTAATCAATATTAAATAAAATCCATAACTAAAAATATGTAACGGAGATATTATGAAAAATGTCGATCTTGGACTTTTATTTCTGCGCTTAGGCCTTGGAATTTGCCTTTTTATGCACGGCTTTGGCAAAATTTTACACGGAGTTGGCGGCGTAAAGAGCATTTTAGTTGATGCTGGACTACCTAGTTTTCTGGCGTATTTTGCCTATCTTAGCGAGGTTTTAGCCCCTATAATGATCGCTGTTGGTTTTTACTCAAGGCTTGGCGCGCTCCTAGTTTTTGGCTCAAGTCTTGTCATTTTGTATTCATATTTTGGCTTGTCAAATTTACTTGAGCTAACTAATGTAAATGGCTTTAAAGCAGAGCTTATATATCTTTATATCGCTATGTCACTTTGTATCATCTCGACTGGCAGCGGCAAATACGCTATCAAGCAAGACTGATCTAAATTTAGCACATATCAGATGTGCTAAATTTTCACACGTTTTGTTTAAATTTTAATTTTATTTTATTTTTTTATAACAATTTAAGTTTGTAGCCTTTAAATTCAAAAATATCTCAAATCTAAAGGACACATGATGAACTCTATAAAAAAAGAGCCTTCGTTTCTGCTAGCCCTTACGCCTATCTTGGTTATGATCGTAGGCCTTGCGCTTGGCGTTGGTTATATGAAACTAAAGGTTGAGCCGATCATTTTGATAGCTGCCCTCGTGGCTGGTGGCATCGCTTGGAGACTAGGATATAGTTGGAGCGAACTTCAAGAAGGGGTGATAGAGAAAATTTCAAGCTCATTGCCAGCACTTATGATACTTTGGGCAGTCGGTCTGCTTATTGGCTCGTGGGTATTTTCAGGCACTATCCCTATGATCATCTACTACGGCGTAGATCTTATAAGTCCGCAGTATCTAGTCCTAACAGCTTTTGTCATCGCAGCTATCATCTCAACCGTAACTGGCACATCTTGGGGTTCTGCTGGCACAGTCGGTGTTGCCATCATGGGCATAGCTCAAGGTCTTGATGTAAATTTAGCAGCAACTGCTGGTGCGGTAGTCGCAGGAGCATACTTTGGCGATAAGCTCTCCCCGCTCTCAGACACGACAAACCTGGCTCCGATAGCAGCTGGCTCAGAGCTTTATGAGCACATCAGACATATGTTTTATACAACTATCCCGGCAACTATCGTTGCGATAGCGGCTTATCTATTTTTTGGTAGCGAGGCGGCAAGTAGTGGTGCAAATGTTTCAGAGTCGGTTTTGGCGCTTCAAGGTCAGCTTGATAAAATTTTTCACTGGAACATCATCTTGCTTTTGCCTGTGCTTTTTGTCTTGGCTGGCTCGGTGCTAAAGTGGCCAACGATACCTGTCATGATCATAGCTTCGCTATTTTCAGTGCTTCTTGGTGTTATCGTTCAAGATTTTAGCTTTAAAAATGGCTTTATCTCAGTGATGACTGGCTTTAACGTCACGATGAGCGGCATTAATATGGAGTTTTCAAAAGATATCACTAAGCTTCTAAACAGAGGTGGCGTGAGCTCGGTAAATTCAACCACTATCCTAGTCATCTGCGCTATGGGCTTTGCTGGCATCATCTCAAAAACTGGCATGCTTACAAAGGTACTTCACACCATCATGGCAAGGGTTAAATCAACAGCAGGCGTCATCATCTCGACTATCGGCTCATGCCTAACTGTCGCATTTGTCACAGGTAGCTCATATCTTTCTATCCTCATCCCTGGCGAGATGTTTAAAGACTTCTATAAAGAGAAAAATTTAGCAGCCAAAAACCTATCAAGAACACTTGAAGACTCTGGCACTGTGATCGTCCCACTTATACCTTGGTCAGCAGCAGGCGCATATATGACAGCCACACTTGGAGTGCCAACGGTAGATTATTTGCCATGGGCTATTTTAAACTACATGGGCGTTGTCTTTGCTATCATTTTAGCACTCACAGGCATCGGCATAGCTAAGATAAACAAGGACGCCAAATGATACTTATAAAAAACGTCAAAATTTACTCGCCAAAATTTCTTGGTCAAAAAGATATATTTATATGTAATGGCAAGATCGTCTGCATAGCTGAAAATTTAGAGCCAAATTTACCAAATGTAAAGGTGATCGACGCTTCAAATTTCACGGCGATACCAGGTCTTATAGATAAGCATGTGCATATCACTGGAGGCGGCGGCGAGGGTGGCTTTAAGACTAGGGTGCCTGAGATCATGCTATCAAATTTAATAGAAGCTGGCATAACGACGGCTGTTGGCTTACTTGGAACTGACAGCACAACAAGAAGTGTTGAAAATTTAGTCGCAAAAGCACACGCGCTAAACGACGAGGGTATCACATGCTACGCTCACACCGGCGCATACAGCTCTAAAACGCCAACCATAACTGGCGAGATCGAAAAAGATATCGTCTTTGTTGATCCCATAATTGGCACCAAACTAGCCATAAGCGACCACCGTTCATCAAGTGTAAGCAAAGATGAGCTAGCTCACATAGTTTCAGCTGGCAGGGTGGCTGGTATGATCAGCTCAAAGTCAGGACACACCACGCTTCATATGGGTGATGGCAAAAAGGGCATAAATTTGATCTATGAAGTGCTAAATGAGTATGACATGCCAATCACGCTATTTCAGCCAACGCACGTAAATAGAAACGAGGAGCTTTTTAAACAAAGCTTTAAATTTATAAAAGATGGCGGATATATCGACTTTACCTGCATGCCAGGACTTACGCCACTTGAGGCTGTAAAGCGCATCAAAAAAGAAAATTTACCGACAAATAAGATAACCATTAGCTCAGACGGCTTTGGTAGCTACTCTAGCTATGATAGCGACGGCAATTTACTAAAAATTGGCATCGCTAGCGTCAAGAGCTTATATGAAGAGTTTATAAATTTCGTAAAAGATGGCTTTAGTATCGAAGAAGCGTTGCCATATTTTACGACAAACGTGGCAAAAAGTGTGGCCTTGCAAAATAAAAAAGGCGAGATAAAAGAAAATTACGATGCAGATATTTTGCTAATAGATGATAAATTTGAGATTAAATTTGTCGTTGCAAAGGGTGAAATTTTAAAAGATGACAGCGGTTTTATAAAAAAAGGAACGTATGAATAAGTCCAACTTATTAACCGTTATTTAAGCTTTTTTTAAATAAAATTAGGTCTTTTTAATAAATTTAGTTGAAAGGAATTATTGTGCCAACCATAAATCAATTGGTCAGAAATGAACGCAAGAAAGTGACTGTTAAGTCAAAATCTCCAGCGTTAAAAGAGTGCCCTCAAAGAAGAGGAGTTTGCACTAGGGTTTATACTACAACTCCTAAAAAACCAAACTCAGCTTTGAGGAAAGTTGCCAAAGTTAGGCTTACAAGCGGTTTTGAAGTCATCAGCTATATCGGCGGTGAAGGTCACAACCTACAAGAACACAGTATCGTTTTAGTTCGCGGCGGTAGGGTTAAAGACTTACCAGGTGTTAAATATCACATCGTTCGTGGCGCACTTGATACTGCTGGTGTTGCAAAAAGAACAGTTTCTCGTTCTAAATATGGTGCAAAACGCCCTAAAGCTGGCGCTGCTGCTCCAAAAAAGTAAAAAATTAGGTTCGCAGACGTTGCTTAAATTTGCAAACGTTTGAGTAAAATTTCATAAAAATTTGAAGGAAAAATCAAAATGAGAAGAAGAAAAGCTCCTGTAAGGGAAGTTTTACCTGATCCGATTTACGGAAATAAAATAATCACTAAATTTATTAATTCTCTTATGTATGATGGCAAAAAAAGCGTCGCTACAGAGATAATGTATGGTGCTATCAAAGCTATCGAAAAGAAAAATGCTGAGGTTAAAGGCATCGACGTTTTTAATGACGCTATCGAAAATGTAAAACCTATTTTAGAAGTTAAATCACGCCGTGTTGGTGGTGCTACTTATCAAGTGCCAGTTGAGGTTCGCCCAGCTCGCCAACAAGCTCTTGCTATCCGCTGGCTTATAACTTTTGCTAGAAAAAGAAGTGAAAGAACAATGGTTGATAAACTAGCAAATGAGCTTTTAGATGCGGCAAATTCAAAAGGTGCATCTTTCAAGAAGAAGGAAGATACTTACAAGATGGCAGAGGCTAATAAAGCATTTGCTCACTACCGCTGGTAAGAAAGAATTAGCATGGCAGAGAGAAAAACGCCTTTACATAAGGTAAGAAATATCGGTATTGCGGCTCACATTGATGCTGGAAAGACAACCACTAGTGAGAGAATTTTGTTTTTCACTGGTATGAGCCATAAGATAGGTGAGGTTCATGATGGCGCTGCTACTATGGACTGGATGGAGCAAGAAAAAGAGCGTGGTATTACTATTACATCAGCTGCAACTACAGCGTTTTGGAAGGGCTACCAAGTAAACCTAATCGACACTCCGGGACACGTTGACTTTACTATTGAAGTTGAGCGTTCTATGCGTGTTCTTGACGGCGCTGTTGCGGTATTTTGTTCTGTTGGTGGTGTTCAGCCACAGTCTGAAACTGTTTGGAGACAAGCAAATAAATATCACGTACCAAGAATTGTTTTTGTTAATAAAATGGACAGAATTGGTGCAAATTTCTTTAGAGTTGAAGAGCAGATCAGAGAAAGATTAAAAGCAAATCCAGTGCCTATCCAAATTCCAATCGGCGCAGAGGATAACTTTAAAGGTGTGGTTGATCTTGTGAGAATGAAAGCATACGTTTGGAATGACGAGAAAAAGCCAACTGACTATGTAGAAGAAGAAATTCCAGCTGAAGTTAAAGATAAAGCTGAAGAATACCGCGCAAAACTAATCGAAGCTGTTTCTGAGACAGACGATAGTTTGATGGAGAAATTCTTTGCAGGCGAAGAGCTAACTGAAGAAGAGATCAAAAAAGGTATAAAAGCAGGTTGCTTAAGAATGACTATCACGCCTATGCTTTGCGGAACTGCGTTTAAGAACAAAGGTATCCAACCTCTACTTGATGCTGTTGTTGATTATCTACCAGCTCCAGATGAGATCGCAGCGATAAATGGTGTTTATGAAGATGGCACTGAAGTGACTGTTGAAAGTACAGATGATGGCGAATTTGCCGCTCTTGCGTTTAAAATTATGACTGACCCATTTGTTGGACAGCTAACATTTATCCGTGTTTATAGAGGAAGCCTTGAAAGTGGTAGCTATGCTTACAACACAGTTCAAGACTGCAAAGAGAGAATTGGCCGCTTACTAAAAATGCACTCAAATAAACGTGAAGAGATTACAGAACTTTTCGCTGGTGAAATCGGCGCCGTTGTTGGTCTAAAAAATACCCTAACTGGTGATACTCTTGCAAGTGAAAAAGATAAAGTTATCCTTGAGAGAATGGACTTCCCAGAGCCAGTTATTAGTGTTGCGGTTGAACCAAAAACAAAAGCAGATCAAGAGAAGATGGCGATAGCTCTTCAAAAACTTGCTCAAGAAGATCCAAGCTTTAGAGTTAGCACTGATGAAGAGAGCGGACAAACTATAATTAGTGGCATGGGTGAGCTTCACTTAGAGATCATTGTCGATCGTATGCTTCGTGAATTTAAAGTTGATGCTGAAGTTGGCCAACCACAAGTTGCTTACCGTGAGACTATCCGCAAGGCAGTTGAACAAGAGTATAAGTATGCTAAACAATCAGGTGGTCGCGGTCAATACGGTCACGTGTTCTTACGCATCGAGCCACTTCCAGCTGCTAGTGGATTTGAATTTGTTAACGACATCAAAGGTGGTGTTGTTCCAAAAGAGTACATCCCAGCTGTTGAAAAAGGTTGTAAAGAGGCACTTCAAAGCGGTGTTCTTGCTGGATATCCAGTTGAAGATGTTAAAGTTACACTTTTTGATGGTAGTTACCACGAAGTTGACTCATCTGAAATGGCATTTAAACTTGCTGCTTCTATGGGCTTTAAAGAGGGCGCTAGAAAAGCAGGTGCGGTTATCCTTGAGCCTATGATGAAAGTTGAAGTTGAGACTCCAGAAGAGTATATGGGTGATGTTATCGGTGACCTTAATAAGCGCCGTGGCCAAGTAAATTCAATGGATGATAGAAATGGTGTAAAAATCATTGCAGCTTATTGTCCACTTGCTCAAATGTTTGGCTACTCAACAGATCTTCGCTCAATGACTCAAGGTCGTGCGACTTACTCTATGGAATTTGATCACTACGAAGAAGTTCCTAAAAACGTAAGTGAAGAGATCATTAAAAAGAGAAATGGCTAATTAGCCAAAATAGGGCAGAGTGATCTGCCCTATAAAATTTAACTACTTGAGTAAAAATTTAAACTAACTTGCAAATTTGTCCTCATAGCTCAGCTGGATAGAGCGCAGAATTCCTAATTCTGAGGTCGTGAGTTCGAACCTCGCTGGGGACACCACTCCTGCTTTAAATACTATCTCATAAAAATCTTGCATAGAGTGCTTTAAATCATTTATATTTAAAATTCTTATTTTTATAAGTAGTTGTGTTTGGCATATAAATAAATTTATTTTTTAATGAATTATTTGTATGACCTTACTATCAATAAAATTTATCAACAAAAATTTTATATATTTAATAATCTATGCTAATATTTCAAAAATTTATTTAAGGAGAGTAGATGAAAAAAATTTTACTTTTAGGAGCCGTTTGTTGCATGTTGTCAGCTGATGTTAAAACTGTTAATATAAGTCCAGATGAGATCAAAAAATATGATCAGATCGTCGACATTAGAACCCCATCTGAATGGCAAGAGACTGGCATCATAGCTGGTGCGAAGACCATCACTTTTGATCCAAGCAATAAGAGTGCATTTTTAGATGAGCTTTCAAAAGCGGTTGATATCAAAAAGCCTATCGCTCTTGTTTGTAGAAGTGGTAGAAGAAGCACAGCAGCAGCTGCAGCGATAGATAGCACAGATCTTAAGATTATAAATTTAGATGGTGGCATGAGTAGTTTGATCGAACAAGGCTACAAAACTACACCTTATAAAAAATAGACAAATTTCTAAATTCTACATTTGACTACAAGATAAATTTATTTTGTAGTCAAAATTTATACTAAATAATAAATTTTATTATTTGATTAACTACTGATTAACTCTAACTACATATAATTTCATCACATTTAAACAATAAAAAAGGAGACAAAAATGTCAAAAGTTATTTTACAGTTAAACACAATTCAGGCTGATGCGAATGCACTTTACATCAAATTTCACGATCTTCACTGGAATGTAAAAGGTATTCAATTTTTTAGCGTCCATGAATACACAGAAAAAGCCTATGAAGATATGAGTGAGATATTTGATGCGGTTGCAGAAAGAGCTCTTATGCTTGGCGGCAGACCTATCGCAAAGGCTGAGGAGCTAGCAAAAGTTGCTCACATCAAGCATGAGCCAAAAGAGAGCTACACTCCAACTGAAGTTTTGGATATTGTTTTGGCTGATTACAAGCACCTTTTGGGCGAGTTTAAAAAGCTTGATGAGCTTGCAGAGGGCGACACAACAACTCAGATGTACGCACAAGATCAAATAGCGAAATTTGAAAAAGCCATCTGGATGCTAAACGCAACACTTGGCAAATAATCACAGCGGGAGCTCTCCCGCTTTATCCTAAATAAATTCTACTTTTTGGCGATATAGTTTTTATAAACCTAGAGGAGCCAAATATGCAAATCAGTCAAATCGCAAGTTCATATAACACTTCAAGTGTAAAAGAAAATGTAAAATCAGAAATTTCACTTCACAAAGATGAAAAAGAGGTTTCTAAAAAGCAGCCTGATGTTTCAAATTTAAGTGCAAAAGAGATCTCAAATAGCTATTTTTTGCAGTATCAAAAAGAGATCACTCAAAGCGCTAGCTCAAATTTACTAGCACAAGGCGGCCTAAGCTTTAACGTACCTGAAAATTTATCAGACATCTTATCTGGTCTTGATCTAACAGGCATCGGCTACAACGGCAAAGCTCTAGGAGAGCTAAGTAGTGATGAGGCGAGTGAGCTAGTTAGTGAAAATGGCTTTTTTGGCATCGCAAATACAGCCGAGAGGATAGCTGGCTTTGTGCTAAATGGCGCAGGTGATGATGTAGAGAAGCTAAAAGCTGGTAGAGAGGGCGTGGCAAAAGGCTTTGAGGACGCAAAGAAAATTTGGGGCGGAGAGCTACCTGAAATTTCACAAAAAACTATCGAAAAGACGCTTGAGACGCTTGACAAAAAAATCGCCGAGCTTGGCGGTAACGTTTTAAACGTATCAGCTTAAATTTCTTGGGAGCTCTCCCAAGAAATTTAAATATATTAATGTAAGCACAAAACTCAAATTTTAAAAACTCGCAAATTTTATTTAATCTTAAAAGCTATACTTTGCTCTTTATATTAAGGAGAAAAGATGAAAGCTAAAATTTTACTTCCCTTAGCAGTAGCCACTATGTTTTTGGGATGTTCATTTTTTGATGATAATCCACCAGTTCGCAAGCAACCAAGGCAAGCTACTAAAACTACACCTGCAAAAAGCTCCATCAAAGGCTTCATAAAAGATGTCAGCTATAAAGATTCGAAATACTGCTACGAGATAGTAGCCAGCGATGTGAAAAATCACAAACTAAACAAAGCAAATTTTTGTGCAAACAGATATTATTACGATAAGGGCGATCTTGTCTATGCGACTTTTTACGCAGATAAGCTCATAGACATGCTTCTTATAAAAGAGGGTGGCTCCAGAGGTGCATTTAATGGCATAAGAAAACCACAAAATGAAGTAGTCGTTAAAAGAAAAAATATAAAAACAAATATCGAAGTACCAAAAGAGGAGAAAATTTCTTTTTAGATTACCGTTGATTTACTGCTAGCATATATAATTTCATTAGCAATCAAAACTAGAACTCCTTTTAAGGGGCAAATCAACGGCCCCTTTTTCTTTTTATCCCCATTTTAAAAGTCTCATTTGTGAAAGATAAATTATCAAAATATACCTCTTTTTGGTCAAAATCGGTAAACAATCAGTAACAAAAGTGCAAAATTTTATGATTTTTTAAGCTTCATCTTAAAATTTATTGATTATAATCGTCATCACAAAACCTTAAAAGGAGAAAAAATGAAACTAACAAAAATTAGTTTAGCTGCATTGGTTGCTTTAGGTGCATTTTCAAGCGTTGCAAGTGCAACTCCACTTGAAGAAGCTATAAAAAACGTAGATCTTTCAGGATTTGCAAGATATAGATATACAAATACTAACAAGAAAAAGAGTGAAACAAATAAGCCTGATGTAAAAAGCCATAAAGCAGATCATCAATTTAGAATGATCACTAACTTTAAGGCTGCTATCGATGATAACTTCTTTGGCGTTATTGGTTTTAGATACAACACTGCAGACAATTCAGGCGATGGTGTAAAAGACGGAACTGATAATACAAATGCATCTGGTACTTTTGGTGTTCACCAATTCTACCTTGGCTATAAAGCTGGTAACACTACTATAACAGCTGGTAAACAAATCATTGGTTCTTACTTTACTGATGATGAAGTAGGCACTGGTATAAGAGTAGTAAATAAAGACATCGAAGGCCTTACACTTACGGCCTTAGCATTTGATGCACTTGAGGGAACAGCTGGCTTCAGTAATGGTGCATTATATGAAGGTGATGATAAAAAACATAAAGTAACGAATTATTTAGCAGACTACGATGTTGGTAATCTATATGCAGCTGGTATAGCTGGTTCATACGATCCTATCAACTTCCAACTATGGTATGGCACATTAACTAACCTAGCTGATGTTCTTGCAGCTGATGTTTCAGGAAATTTCGCTATAACTAACGATGTATCTGTCGGTGCAAGACTTAACTATGCACATAGCCAAGCTGATACAAGTGCAAAAAATAATATTGGTAATGCTAAAGGTTATGATGACGGCAATTTCTATGCTGGCGAGCTTTCAACTTCACTATTTGGTCTTGATTTAGCTGCTGGCTACATCGGCTACAAAACTCAAAACTATCAAGATGGTAAATATTCAGCATTTACATTTGAAGATCAAGGTGGCTTAATCGACGCTGGCGAAGATGTACTTGACTGGACACGTGCAGAAGGCAAAGGTAGTTACTTCTATGCAACAAGTGCATATACATTTGATAAATTTACAGCTGGTTTAGACTACATCAAAGGTAGTTATAAAACAGATGAAAAGACTAAAGTTCAACAATTTGTTCCAAGATTTGCTTATCAATACAACAAAAAGTTGAAATTTAGCTCATTCTATGCCTTTACAACAGAAAAAGAGCATGACGGAGATAAAAACAAAGCTGACAAATTTAGATTTGAAGCTAAATACTCATTCTAATATTAGCTCGTTAATCAACTTATGATATAATCCCGGGTCGGAGCAATCTGATCTGGGATTTTTAAATTTAGAGCAAAATTTCAAGGAAAATTATGAAAAGTATTAAAATTTCTTTTTTGGCGTGTTTTTTGGTGGCAAATGCCTTTGCAGCTTCTCAGGTTTATTATATAGAAGCTCGTGGCGAGTTTGGTAAAGAACTTGCTGAAATGGCAAAAAAGCAGGCTAATGATAGAAATGAAAAAGTAAATGTCTATGTCGATGAAGATCCAAGACGCTATAAAGATAATAGAATTTTAAAATTTGGTGTTGATAGAAAAGGTAGATATAGTGTCTCTTTAGGAAAAGAGCTTTATGAAAAACAATGCGCTAGCTGCCATGGCGAAAGCGCAGATAAAAGACCATTTGGCTCAACACCACTTAAAAACATGGATGCTAAAGATATAGAAGATAGCATCATCTCTTATAGAAGCGACTCAAGCTTTGGTGGTAGCGGCAAAAACGTAATGCAAAACCAGGCTAAGATCGTCTCAAACAATGATCTAGGTGCAATACTAGCTTATCTAAAAGGCAAAGATGCACTTGCAGATCAAGATACAAACGAAAATAAACCAGTTTCAACCGAAACAAAGCAAGGCAGTTATTTAAGATAAATTTCACTTCGGTAGCTTTGCCACAATATAAATAAAAGGAAGCAGATGTTAAATCCAAAAACATTATTTTTAAGTATGGGCTCAGCTATCGTTTTGATGATAATCTTTGCCGTAGCTAGTGGAGCCGCCACAATAATAGAGAGCAAAACCAGCACCGAAGCAGCTTGGTACTATGTTTATGGTGCTAGCTGGTTCGCGCTTATCCAACTACTTCTTGGCATAAATTTAGCCTTTAACATCTTTAGATACAACCTAATCGATCCTAAAAAACTGCCATCGCTCATCTTTCACTTAGGTTTTATCGTCATCTTAATCGGTGCTGGCATCACAAGATACCTTGGCTTTGAAGCTGATATGCATATACGTGAAAACACTGCTTCAAACGTTGTTAGCACGAAGGTTTCATATATAAATTTAACAGCGCTTAACTACAAAGGCGAGGAGATCAGCTCGGCTATGCCTTTAGGACTTGCTGATGTTAAAAAAGGCTTTGATCTAAAGCTAAAAACAGCAGACGGTGAGGCTAGTTTAAAATTTAAAGAATTTGTACCCAATGCAAGTTATAAATTTGTAAATGATGATAGCGGAAAGCCTGTCGTTGAGTTTGTAGTCTCAAACGAGAGCGAAAGCGAAGAGATATTTTTGCTTGAAGAAGAAGAGGCGAGAGTTGGGGATATCAGTTTTATCTTTAATGCCAAACCAGATGAAAAGAAAAAATACGTTCTTTTTAGACTAAATGATGGAAATTTCACAGTTACTTCAAATGCCGATCTTTCAAAATTTACTATGGCGGATAGCTCTAAAACTGAGCTAAAAGCTGGCAGCGTGAATGAATTTGGCACAGGCAGCTTATATACTATCTCAAATATAAATTTTGCCCCAAGGCTAGTCTCAGCGCACGCTTCAAGAAAGCTAGTTAGCTCGAAGGATAGCGAGTTTAATGCGTTGATAGCTGAGCTAAACTACAAAGGTGAGAGTAAAGAGATGCATGTATTTTACAACTTAATGGAGCCTTCACGTATCGCCGTGGCTGGACAGAAATTTAACGCCTCATGGGGAGCTCAGCAGATAAAACTCCCATTTAGCCTCTACTTAAAAGACTTTGAGCTAAAAAGATATCCTGGCTCAAATTCTCCTATGAGTTACTCAAGTGAGGTTGTAGTAAAAGACGGCACGAATGATCCTGGGTTTGACTATAGAATTTATATGAACCACGTGCTTGATTACGATGGATATAGATTTTTCCAAAGCTCATACGATACTGACGAAAAAGGCACGATCCTCTCTGTCAATAAAGACCCTGGCAAGATCCCGACATATATCGGCTACTTTTTGCTAGGACTTGGCTTCTTGTTAAATGTCATAAACCCTAACAGCCGCTTTAGAAAGCTCGCAAAACTAATAGATAACGAATCAACAAAAGGCGGTAAAAAAGTGGCTGCACTCATAGCGGTCTTACTTTTGGGCTTAAATTTTAGCTCGCTAAAGGCTGAGGACTTCTTGCCACGTATCAGCAAAGAGCATACAGACAAGCTTGCTAGACTCATCGTGCAAAGTCCAGACGGCAGGATGAAGCCATTTGATACGCTTAGTAAAGAGGTTTTAAACAAAATTCACAGAGGCGAGAGTATAGGTAGTCTAAATTCAAACCAAGCTATGCTTTCTATAATGGTAACGCCTGATTTTTGGCGAAATGAGAAGATCATCGCGCTTGGTCAGAGCAAGGAGCTAAAAAAAGAGCTAGGCGTTGATGAGAATGCAAGATACGCAAGCTTTGATGAATTTTTTAAAGCGACAAAAGATGGTGGAAGCGAGTATAAACTAACAAAATTTGCCGAGATAGCAAACCGCAAACACCCAGGCTCACGCAATACATTTGACAAAGATGTGATAAAGATCGACGAGAGACTAAATGTATTTTATATGATATTTATCGGTGAAATTTTTAAAATTTTCCCAAAACAAGATGATCCGTCAAATTCTTGGTATTCGCCAGCTAGCGCGATGATGTACTTCTCGCCAAAAGAGGCTGAGCTAGTCGTTGGCATGATGAGAGAGTACTTCTCAGCTGTTGATGCAGCCTCAAAGGATAATGACTGGAGCAAGGCGGATGCGGCGCTTGAGAAAATTTCAGCCTATCAGCACAAATACGGCGCTGCTGTCATGCCAAGTGAGAAAAAGATAGATATAGAAATTTTATTTAATAAATTTCAAGTATTTGACCGCTTGACACCGATATATCTTTTGGCTGGACTTGCACTTTTGCTATTTGTTTTTGTCAAGATGCTAGCACCAAAAGTGCAGATAAATGGCATAGTTAAAGCTGTATATATTATAAATTTACTAGCCTTTCTTGCGCATACAGCTGGCCTTGGACTTCGCTGGTACATCGCTGAGCACGCCCCTTGGAGTAACGCCTACGAGTCGATGGTCTATATCGCTTGGGCGCTTGGTCTATCTGGCATCATCTTTGCAAAACGCAGTCCGATCGCACTTGCGCTTACGTCTATATTAGCTGGCGTTACGCTATTTGTCGCGCACCTTAGTTGGATGGATCCGCAGATCACGACACTTGTGCCTGTGCTTCAGAGCTACTGGCTAACCATCCACGTCTCTATCATAACCGCAAGCTATGGATTTTTAGGTCTTTGTGCGTTGCTTGGTGGATTTACTTTGCTGCTTATCATCTTGCAAAATAAGAAAAAACCAAATGCAGAGATCGCACGCAATATCACTGAAGCGACACGTATAAATGAGATGGCGATGATACTTGGTCTTAGCTTACTCACGCTTGGAAACTTTTTAGGTGGCGTCTGGGCAAATGAGAGCTGGGGTAGATACTGGGGCTGGGATAGCAAGGAGACTTGGGCGCTAGTTTCGATCCTTGTCTATGCGGCGGTGCTTCACATGAGATTTATACCAAAGCTTAATAATCAATACGCATTTGCCGTTGCCTCATTTTTTGCCTATTGGTCGATCATAATGACCTATTTTGGGGTAAATTTCTATCTAGCTGGCATGCACTCTTACGCAGCTGGAGATCCGCTTCCAGTGCCTGATTTTGTCTGGATAAGCATCGTAGTGATGATAGCGATGAGCGTTCTTGCATTTACGAAACGCTCTCTTTGCACAAGGCTATAGATGCTTCTTAAAGGCTTGATAGTCTTTTTTGTCTTTTTGCTTATAGTGGCCATTTGCGCGCTAATCTATCTTTTGCTAAAGAACAAAGATCATCAAGTCTTAACAAGAGGACTAGAAGCTGAGAGTGAAGAAGAGATCACGATCGAAAAGCTTGAAGAACTTGCTAGTGATAAGACTATAAGCAAAAACGAGCTTTTCGAGCTTATACAAATTTTTGGAGAGAAATTTATAATACCAGCGAAAAAAAATCAGGTCGCTCCAAAAGAAGCTAGCAACTACATAAATTTTATAATCCTAATCTGCTCTCATCAAAATGCCGACGCAAAGCTTATTAGCTTTTTAGACAAAGAGGCTAAAAAGAAAAATCCAAGCTATGTTGCAGAGATCGAAGACAGTGAGAGAATCGGCATAGAAAACCGCAAAAATCGCAGGTAAATTTAGCTTTTTTAAATTTAAGAACGCAAAACGTCGTTAGCAAAACTCAAATTTACAAAGCAAAAATAGGAGCGCAATTTGGATATCAATGATCTCAATGCTAGTTTGGTCTTTGCACCGATAGCGCTAGCTATTTTGTTGATGATCTTTGCTGGCAGGCGAAATATCAAAGTCTATCTGAGTAAATTTGACCTAGTTGGACTGCATCTAGTTTTCCCATTTATAATATTTCCCATCCTTGTAGCTATCTTTTGTGCAGTATGTGAGTATTTTGACGTTTCTAATAATGATGGGTTATCTTATATTTTTTACACTATGCTTTTTATAATAGCCACTTACGCTGTTTTTGGTTTTTATGTTTGTATTAAATACAATCACGGCTTTTTAAACTGCTTTTGGGCGCTTCTTTTAAGATTTAACTTCATGACCACGCTTGTTTATTTGCTATTTTTAGGTGGTAAAGGACGTGACAAAAATGGCACTGAGATAACTCCTGAAAATGCAAAAAAATTAAGCCTTTTTGGAAAGCTTAGATTTTCACTTTATAATATGATCGTCTTTAGAAAAAATTATGACAAAGAGAAATTTACAGGCAGGGATGAGATAAATTCTAACGATAAAGCTCTCATCTAAAAAGAGGTCTAAAATAAAAGCAGGGAGAGTTAAATTTAAAAAGAGCCAGCAAGATCGCTAGCTCAGCTTACGGCAAAACTACACCAAATTTTATAGCTATGCCATATATCATCGCGCTAATAATGCCAGCGAAAAATCCAGCAACCATATCATCGCCCATGACGCCAAGTCCGCCCTTTACGTTGCGGTCGATCCTGCCAATGATCGATGGCTTTTTGATATCAAGTACTCTAAAAAGCACGAGCGAGAGAACTAGCTGTGAGATAGTCGCTCCGCTAATGGCGATAGCGAGCCAAACGCCAGCAACTTCGTCGATCACGATAAAGCTCTCGTCGTGCGAATTTACCTTTTTTTCAAAATCATCAATGACGCTGATGCTCACCAAAAATAGCAAAATGCTAGCTAGCAAAAGCGTGGTAGATGAGAAAAAATATAACACAAAATAAGCCACCACAGCTCCAGCTACCGAGCCCCAAGTGCCAGGTGCCTTTGGTAAAAGTCCAAATCCAAAAAATGTCAAAAATAGCTTTTGCATAAATTTCCTTAAGTGAGTGATGATGTCTGGTAGAGCTTCATGAGCTCCTCGTAAAAGTCGCGGTCGGTTTTGTTTTCAAGCAGTCCAGAATTTACAAAGAGATCGTCGCAGAGCTTTTGTATATCTTTAAAGCGATTTACATAGAGCTTGCTTAAGATGAGTGCTGAAATTTCAGGCCTAACGAGTATGGCTGGTGGCATGATGCCGTTAAATAGCAGCTCTTTGATCACATCTGGGTGGTATTTGATCTGATGATGCTGTCCGTGTGGGCAGCTTTTGGTGCTAACTAGCGTCTTGCACTTGTTGCAATAAACCAGCTCTGGCAGGACGATCACGTCTAAATTTAGATCGTGTTTGTAGATGTCAAGGATCGTGTGTGCCTCGTTGTGGTCAAAAAACATGCCAATGCCAGAGTGGTTTTGTCCGATGACTAGCTTGTTTGCGCCAAGTCTTGAAGCCGCGATGCACTCAAGCGTTGGGTTAGCGTGCGAGCTAAAAAGGGTCGTGTTTTTTAGCGCAAAGACAAAGACCTTTCTTGTCGGCAGATAGTTTTGGTTAAAAAAGTCAAGCACTTGCTTTCTGATCTCGTAATCAATATGTCTCTCTTCACGCGTTCTTATTAGAAAAACGACCACGAGATCGGCCTTGTCGATAGTCATTCTAACTAGGCGTTCATGCGCGCGGTTAAATGGATCAGCCGTTAAAAAAACAGCCGTTATCTTCTTGGCGCCGCTCTCTTTTATCAGCTCATTTAGCGCGTCTTTGCTTATCTGTAAGCTCTCATCATATAGCTCAAACTCGCCGCTTATACCGTATTTGCCCAAATTTAGTGACATTTCGCTGTTTGATTCATTTGCTAAAAATATATTTTTAGCTCGCATGCTCTCATCAAATTTAAAGACCTTTGCCACGTCGATATGCCCAACGATCTTGCCGTCCATATTTAAATTTACTCTTTGGCCAGCATGCAGCTTGCTAGCGATATTTTGATTGACCTCGCCAAATGGAGCAAAGCCAAAAGAGTAGGGCATCGGCTCGCCGTTAAAGTAGCCCTTTTTCGCCACCTCTTTGATCTGCTCGTCGTCCATCAGGGCGCTAAAATTTGAGAGAATTTTGTTTTTGATAAGCTCTAAGGCGCCATAAACTTCGGTGTTTATAGAAATTTCACTATTTTTTCTTGCTGACGTCATATTTCTTTCTCTTTTCCCAAAGTGATTTTCTAGAAATTCCAAGCTTTTTGCTTAGCTCGGTGTCGGGGAATTTATCTTGATAATTAACGATGATATATTTTATATATTCATCGATCGTGACGATCTCACCGATGTCAAAGTTTTTATCTCGGATGGAGAGTTCAAGCTCCTCAAATGGTGCACTTTGCGCAAAATCGCTAGTTTGGATAGCCACTTTTTTCTTTTTGCAAAGCTCTAAAATTTTCTCTTTTTCGTCCTCTTTTAGCTCTTCAAGATTTGTGATGTATATTAGCTCGTCGCCACTTTGAGCAAGTGCTTTTTCAAGTTCGCTAAAACAGGCTTTGCCTAAAAACAAAAATGGCGTTTTGTTTGCCTTTACATAGTTAAAGATAAATTTATCGCTGTAGCCATTTTTGCTTGATTTTAAAAGAAGTGGAAATTTGATCTTTTTAGCTTCAAAACAAGGTATCTCGTAGTCTTTTAGGGCGAAATTTATATAGTTTTCGTAGTTTTTTATCTCGTTTTTAAAGCCTCTAAACTCTTCAAAATGCCTTATCTTTCTAACTAGCTCTTCTATCATAAATGGCTTTTGTATGTAATCTACCGCGCCCGCTTGTATCGGCTTTAGCACAGTGTCGCTGTTGATGTAGGCGATGAGTAAGATAATGATAGAGCTTTTAAATTTCTCTATGACTGGGTAGAAGTCCTGCCCAGGGAGTGTGGTAGAAAGTAACACTACGTCAAAATTTTCAAATTTCAAAGCCTCTTTGACGCTCTTTGCGATCTCGCAGTCGTAGCCAAAGTCAGCTAGTTTGCTAGCCATCGAGCCAGCTAGGTAAATTTCGTTTTCTACTATTAAAATTTTCATATTTGTGTCCAGTTGTAAAATTTAAGGCTAGCACTTGCCATGACAGCGATCCCCTCGCATCTGCCCACAAAGCCAAGCCCTTCAGTTGTCGTCGCCTTTACATTTATGCGGCTCTGGCTTAAATTTAGAGCCTGCGCGATGTTTGCCTCCATTTTTGATTTTAGCTTTGAAAGTTTTGGCTTTTGCGCCATTATCGTGATATCAGCGTTTGTTAGCACAAAGCCCACGCTTTGCACCCTTTTATAAGCTTCTTGCAGCAAATAAATAGAGCTAATATCTTTAAATTTATCGTTCGTATCAGGAAAGAGCTCGCCTATGTCGCCAAGCCCAGCAGCTCCCAAGATAGCGTCAGTTAGCGCATGAAGTGCCACGTCGCCGTCGCTGTGCGCCTTTAGCCCAAACTCGTAGTCGATCTTTTCGCCACAAAGCACAAGCGGACGGCCCTTTTCAAACTCATGCACGTCAAAGCCGTTACCAACAAAGAGCTCATTTTCTGGTGCTTTCAGGGCTGAAATTTTGGCAAGATCCTCTTTAAAAGTGATCTTTCTAGCCATCTCATCGCCCAAAATGTGCCAAACGCTTGCGCCAATGGCTCTCATAGCCGAGCTATCATCTGTGTAAATTTCGCCGCTACTAAGAGCCTTTTTAAGAAGTGCTGTGCGCGAGAGCTGCGGCGTTTGGATAAGTTTTACCTTTTCTCTATCGATTGCATTTTCGCCAAGATAGGCAGTGTCAGCGATCTTTAGCGCAGGGACCACGCAGTCAGCTTGAGCGGCAGCCTCGATAATCTTGTGAAAGAGCTCGCTTGATATGCAAGGACGTGCGATGTCGCTAACTAGGACAAATTCGCTATTTACTAGCTCAAGTGCGTTTTTTAGGCTATCTTGCCTTGTCTCGCCGCCATCAACAAATTTATAATTTGGAGCAAATTTAGACATATATTTGCACTCTTTACTAACGACGATGATCTCTTTAAATGTGTAAAAGTTACTCAAATTCTTAGTAGCAAATAGCCAAAGTGGGTCGCTGCCGATGCGAAGCCATTGCTTCTTTACAGGTAGCTCAAAACGACTGGAATTTCCTGCTCCTAGCATTATAAGTGAGATATCAAGCAAGGTAGCTCCTTTGAAGATTGTTACGGAATTATACACCTAAAAGCTAAATATTTCTTTTTATAGAAATAAATTTAAGGCTAGCATTTAGTTAGATCAAAACAAAAAAGGACTAAAATGAGCCCTTAAATTTTAAAAAAGGTTAGTCATGACAAAGACGCAGATGTACTATGCTAGGCGAGGTGAGCTCACAAAGCAGATGAGCTACGTGGCAAAGGTCGAGGGAGTGAGCGAAAATTTGCTTATGGATGAGGTGGCAAAAGGTAGCATCATCATCCCAGCAAACGTAAATCACATAAATTTAAAGCCTATGGGCATAGGTAGAAAGCTAAAGACAAAAATCAATGCAAATATCGGCAACTCAAGCCTAAGTAGTGACATTTGCACAGAGCTTAGAAAGCTTGAAATTTGCTTAGAATTTGGCGCTGATACGGTTATGGATCTAAGCACGGACGGCGATTTGGATGCTATTAGAAGCGCTATCATTGAGCATTCAAGCGTGCCAGTTGGCACAGTGCCTATGTATGAAATTTTAAAAGAGGCAAAAGAGGTTACAAATATCACAAATGAGCTAATTTTAAGCGTGCTAGAAAAGCAAGCAAGGCAAGGGGTTAGTTACTTTACGATACACGCTGGCTTTTTGCGTGAGTTTTTGCCCCTTGTTAAAAAGCGTAAAATGGGCATAGTTAGCCGCGGTGGCAGTTTGAGTGCGAGCTACATGTCAAAGCTAAATAGGCAAAATCCATTTTATGAAATTTTTGATCAAATTTTAGAAATTTGTGCAAAATACGATGTCTCGCTCTCGCTTGGCGACGGACTTCGCCCAGGTTGCCTTTATGACGCAACAGACGAGGCACAGCTTAGCGAGCTAAAGGTGCTTGGAGAGCTTACGCTTCGTGCGTGGCAAAAAGATGTTCAGGTGATGATAGAGGGCCCTGGTCATGTGCCATTAAGTCAAATTGAGTATAATATGAAAATCGAACAAGAGCTCTGCCATGACGCCCCATTTTACGTGCTTGGACCGCTTGTTAGCGATATCGGCGCGGGGTATGATCATATCACTTCAGCGATAGGTGGTACGATGGCAGCATATCACGGCGCTAGCATGCTTTGTTATGTGACGCAAAAAGAGCACCTAGGACTACCAAATGAAAATGACGTAAGAGAGGGCATCGTAGCTCACAAGATAGCAGCTCATGCCGCAGACGTCGCACTTGGTAAGACAGGAGCCATCGAAAAAGACCATGCGATGAGTGACGCGAGATATGCGTTTGACTGGAACAAGCAGTTTGAGCTTAGCTTTGATCCAAAAAAGGCTAAGGAGCTTCACGATGAGAGCTTGCCAGAAGATGCGTTTAAGAGCGCTCATTTTTGTTCGATGTGCGGACCAAAATTTTGTGCATATAAAATTTCAAAAGATCTAGAAAAAGGAGAAAAATGTTAAATAAAGAAGAGGTCTTAAACAGACTAAAAGGCGTCATATATCCGGGATTTGAGAAGGATATAGTTAGCTTTGGCTTTGTAAAAAACGTAGAAATCGGCGAGAAAATCTTAATCGAAGTCGAGATCGTTAGCTCAAGCCCAGAGGTGGCAAATGAGCTAAAAACGGACATCAAACGTGTTATGGGCTCAAATGAGTACATGCTAAATTTGATCCAGCCAAAGATACCTGAGGAGAAAAGTAACACTCAAAGTGGCAAAAATATCGCGCCACAAGTTAAAAATTTCGTAATGGTAAGCTCTGGCAAAGGCGGCGTTGGTAAATCAACCACGACGCTAAATTTAGCTATCTCAATGGCAAAACTAGGCAAAAAAGTGGGAATTTTGGACGCTGACATCTACGGACCAAACATCCCAAGGATGCTTGGCGAAGTAAATACCCAGCCACAAGTCGTTGGCAACAAGCTAAAACCGATACTTAGCCATGGCGTGGAGATGATGAGTATGGGTGTTTTGATGGAGGAGGGTATGAGCCTTATCTGGCGTGGCTCGATGATAATGAAAGCGATCGAGCAGTTGCTAAGGGACGTGCTTTGGAGCGAGCTTGATGTATTGTTTCTCGATATGCCCCCAGGAACGGGCGACGCGCAGCTAACTCTAGCTCAAAGCGTGCCAGTAACAGCAGGTGTTTGCGTCACAACGCCTCAAGTAGTAGCACTTGATGATAGCAAGCGTGCGCTTGATATGTTTGAGAAGCTTCACATCCCAATCGCTGGCGTCATCGAAAACATGAGCGGCTTCATATGCCCAGATAACGGCAAAGAGTATGACATCTTTGGCAAAGGCACGACTGAAGAAGTAGCAAAGGCTTACAACACTCAAATTTTAGCTGAAATTCCTATCGAGCCAGCTGTTCGTGTGGGCGGCGATAATGGTAAGCCAGTTAGCTTTTATGAGCCAAACTCAGTCACTGCAAAACGCTATGAGAGCGCAGCTGCAAGGCTTTGGGAGATAATAGAAAATATAAATAACGGCGGTGGGGCTGATAACTCAGCGATCCAGCCAGTAAATGACGGCAAGAGTGCTTGCTCGAAGTAAATTTACAAAAGATAAAATTTAGAGCAAATTTTAAAATTTGCCAGTTTAAATTTGGCTACCAAAATTTGGCTTTGCTTGGTGCTTAGCTTAAATTTTGGAGCCAAAATGCAATCATTAAAAAAGAAAATTTAACAGGAGAAAAGATGAAAGCGATCGTAACCGTAGTCGGAAAAGATAGAGTTGGCATCGTTGCTGGCGTCTCAGCAAAGCTTAGCGAGCTAGGTCTAAACATAGATGATATAAGTCAGACTATTTTAAGCGATTTTTTCACGATGATGGCGGTGGTTTCAAGCGATGAAAATAAGGACTTTACAGCCCTAAGAGCGGAGCTAGATAAGCTTGGAGAGAGCCTAAAAGTAAAGATAAACATCCAAAGCTCAGCCATTTTTGATGCGATGCACAAAATTTAAGGACAAAAGATGGATATCAAAAACGTAACCGAAACGATCTCGATGATCGAGGAGCAAAATTTTGACATCAGAACGATCACAATGGGCATTAGTTTGCTTGATTGCATCGACCCTGACATCAATAAAGCCTGCGACAAAATTTACACAAAAATCACCACTAAAGCCAAAGACCTAGTTAGAGTGGGCAACGAAATTTCTGCCGAGCTAGGCATACCAATCGTCAATAAAAGAGTGAGCGTGACGCCTATCTCAATAATCGGCGCCGCAACGGATGCAAAAGACTATGTGATGATCGCAAAGACGCTTGATAGGGCGGCTATTGAGGTTGGTATTGATTTTATAGGTGGTTTTTCGGCTCTAGTGCAAAAGGGCTATCAAAAGGGTGATGAAATTTTGATAAATTCTATCCCGCAAGCGCTCGCACAAACCGCAAAAGTGTGCTCAAGCGTCAATGTCGGCTCAACAAAAAGTGGCATAAATATGAGCGCAGTGCGTGACATGGGACGCATCATAAAAGAGACGGCAGCAGCTTCAGAGATGGGCTGTGCGAAGCTTGTTGTCTTTGCAAACGCAGTTGAAGATAATCCTTTCATGGCTGGAGCATTTCACGGCGTGGGCGAGGCTGACGTGGTGATAAATGTCGGCGTTTCAGGCCCAGGCGTCGTAAAAAGAGCGCTTGAAAAGGTGCGTGGCGAGAGCTTTGACGTGGTGGCTGAGACTGTGAAAAAGACGGCATTTAAGATCACTCGTATCGGTCAGCTCGTTGGTCAAATGGCGAGCGAGCGCCTTGGGGTGAAATTTGGTATCGTCGATCTCTCTCTTGCTCCGACACCTGCTGTGGGTGACTCGGTGGCTCGCGTGCTTGAGGAGATGGGGCTTGAGGCTGTCGGTACGCACGGCACGACTGCGGCACTAGCTCTGCTAAACGACGCGGTCAAAAAAGGTGGCGTCATGGCGTGCAACCAAGTGGGCGGCTTAAGCGGTGCATTTATCCCAGTCTCAGAGGACGAGGGCATGATAGCTGCGGTGCGCGCGGGATCGCTAAATTTAGAAAAGCTTGAAGCAATGACTGCGATATGCTCAGTGGGACTTGATATGATCGCCATACCTGCGGATACGCCAAGCGAGAGCATAGCTGCGATGATCGCTGATGAGGCGGCTATCGGCGTGATAAATCAAAAAACAACGGCCGTTCGTATCATACCTTTGGGTAAAGAGGGCGATATGATCGAGTTTGGCGGCCTTTTAGGAAGAGCACCTGTGATGAAGATAAATAAGGCCTCAAGTGCCGACTTTATCGCTCGTGGCGGACAAATTCCAGCACCTATCCATAGTTTTAAAAACTAATCTTCAAAGTCCGCTTTAAATTTGCGGACTTTTTCTTAAATTTATCCTAATCTTTTCAACTGCTTTTAGTTAAAATAATAAAAATTTTAAACTAAGGAGCTAAAATGAAAATTTTATCACTGCTTACGGTGCTACTTTTTGGAGCGGTATGTGGCTTTGCAAATGACGGCAAAGTAAGAAGTATCGACATCTACGTCACGCCTTACTACTCAGCAAATGCTGGCAAGGTGGAGTATGTCAAGGTCTATGACAAGATAGATGAGCTTTTAAAAAGTGGCAAAGAAGAGGACTTTAAAAAGGCTGAAAAGATCGTGCAAGACGCCCCACAAATGGTCTCTCCGATAACTCTTTTTGTTCTCTCAGCTCGCGCTTATGATCTTGGACTTCGCGATGATGCGGTATTTTGGTTTTATGCGGCAAAAAACCGCGCGATCTTGCTAAGAGGCGTTATAGACATGGAGGGCGAGAAATTTGCTGACGTGGTGGCTGCGATAGGGGCGTTTATGAAGCTTGTGGGCGACGTGGTCAATCCTTATGCATTTTGCGATATCAAAAAGCAACAAGAGATCGCTGATAAAGCGCTTGAATGGACTAAGAAAAATGCCTATGAAGCGATGTTTTCGCCAGAATTTAGCTCGCCTCACGAAGATAGAAAAGCAGCCCTTGCAAAAGGCATAGAAAAGCTAGAAGCGCGCAATAAAAAAGAGAAAGATTACTTTTTAGACAAAGACAATCTTGCTAACTTTAAAGCTACGCGCAAGCAAAATGGCACTGATGAGAAATTTTGCTTTTAAGTAGCGATATAAATTTGAAAATTTGCTTGTAAATTTAGCTTTTGCTTTATTCTAAAAGGGCAAATTTACAAGCTGTCTCTATTTTAAATCACGACAAATTTACTTAAATTTGGCTCTTTTTCGTAAGAGTAGCAAAATCACAAAAATGAGAATAAAAAATGACTTTGAAATTTGGCGAACTTAAAAAAGTTGCAACAGATGATGGCTTTATCTGGTA
Source organism: Campylobacter concisus (assembly GCF_002913545.1). GTDB lineage: Bacteria > Campylobacterota > Campylobacteria > Campylobacterales > Campylobacteraceae > Campylobacter_A > Campylobacter_A concisus_AV. Next base: position 63,445 of record NZ_PPBR01000007.1, read on the forward strand.
TGGGGAGACTGGGCTAAAAAGTGAAATTTTTGATCAGGTGCCATTTTGCCTCGTTAGCACAGACATGGCAGACGTAGATGATGAGACTACTTTGCTGGCAGAACGCATCGCCAAAGATATCAACCGATACATAAAAGAGTCGCTTGCCTTTTTAAAAGATGAGCTTAGGCGAGGGCGCTTTTTGAGCGAGGACGAGCTTAGCTTGCTTGATGTGCCAGTTTGCAACCTGCCATTTAGCTCGCCACAATGCACCTTTTATGCGCGTGATAAGCAGTGGCTGATGAGATTTGCAGAGGGCGCGCTTGATATCTGTGAGCCTTATGGTATTGGGGTGATCTTTGAGGGTGAAAAGCCACTTTGTTTAGAAAATTTAGAGCTTAGCAGTGAGTAGTGCTAAACGATTAAGTTTTTAAATTTATGCATTAAAAGCTAGTTAAGATTTTCAAGCCTTGTAAAAATGATGAAATTTTGTTTTTAGGTATTGGCTGCGATCAAGAGGCGCTAGAGTTTTTAAATGATTAAATTTTTGCTGTTTTAGCCTTTACGCCAAAACAGCAAAATTTATAAGCTAAGCGTTGCAGCAGTCGCTCGGATCTTTTTCTTTTGTGATCCTAGCTCTTAGGTCGTGGCGGATGATCTCTATCGACCAAAACCAGACCATGTGACCTACAAACTCAGAGACATACTCATACCAAGGAAGTGTCCAAAGTGGCGGAGTAAGGCCAAGAAGCGGCAGTGAGATGCCGTGAACTGCGATAGTTGCTAAGATACCAGCCATCACGCCTTGCCACATCGTGATCTTTGGAAATTTCTCAGCCACGACGCAGTAGCCAACGGCAAAGACTACTGAGAAGATGATGTGCGTTAGCATTACGTAGTTAAATGCATGCCCTGCAAACTCGTAGATAGCAGCGTTTGGATCGGCGATACCGACATAATCTCTCAAAAACACATAAGGCGGGTTTAGAAAATTTCTCGAGCAGTCGATCGCATCAGCCGCTCTGATGGCACTTTCTGGTCCGCAAGCTGCGTTAAACATATCCATAGGGCTTCTTGGCGGAAGTGGCACTTCTGCGCCCCATTTGACAAAGGCTGAAACAACGCCAGCGACGAGGCCGATCAACGCAGCTAAGGCAAATTTTGGTTTGGTAGCTAAATTTGACATTTTGTCTCCTTGTAAAATTTGAGGCATTTTATTTCTATTTTCTTTATGATAAGGTTAATCATTATTATAATTTATAAATTTATCAAAGCTCAAATGCTTTAAAATCATAAAATTTTTAGCCATTTTTGGCTAGACTAAGAAAAAATTTAAAGGAGAATAGATGTCTAAAGAGTTTAAAGACGCAAACGAATTTAAGGAATTTTTTGAAGAATTTAGAAAAAAAGATGGCTACAAAGATCCAGTTGCTTTTGGCATCGCAAGGGTCGATCGCGGACAAAAAAATAGCGACAAAATTTTGCAAGCAAGCTTTGCCGTTGTAAATTACAAAGAGAGCTTTTTAAGCGCAGCTGCTTTTATCTACGCCTTGCAAAAGTGTGATGTTGAGGTTGATTTTGGTGCATCCGAGTTTGTGACTGATCTCACGCCAAAGGTAGCAAAAAAGGCTAGCAAGCTCTTTAGTGTCTTTGAAAAAGATATAAAATCGCATAAAAACGTGGAGAATTTACACGCTGTGAAGATGGCATTTGAGGACGACCTTGAGCTAAATGAGAATAAATTTAAGCTTGTATTTTTGTTCGAAGATGCAAAACCACTTAGCGTGGAGGCTGTCTATCTCAAGCTCTACTTGATCTCGCTTGGCAAGGTCGCACCTAGGACGATCGTGCTTGATGGAGCCTTTGGAGTGCTACCAAATGTCGCATGGACTAGCCAAAATATCCCGATCGAGCTTGAGTGGCTAAGAGAAAACGAAATTTCTCTAAAGATGTTTGGCGAGTATCCAGCGATCGTGAGCGTGGATAAATTTCCAAGATTTCTAAGTCACATCATCCCAGCTGATAATACGAGAATTTTAGACGCTGCTAAAGTCCGTATGGGCGCAGCTGTGCATCCTGGCACGGTCGTCATGCCAGGGGCTGCTTATATCAACTTTAACGCAGGCACGACTGGTGGCGTGATGGTTGAGGGCAGGGTCAGCAGCTCTGTCGTCGTGGGCGAGGGCAGTGACGTTGGCGGCGGAGCTAGCATACTTGGCGTGCTAAGCGGCACGAACGGCAACCCCGTAAGCATCGGCAAACACTGCTTACTTGGCGCAAACTCAGTTACTGGCGTGCCACTTGGTGATAACTGCATCGTGGATGCTGGCATAGCGGTGCTTGAGGGCACAAAGGTCTATATCTCGGCAAGTGAGCGCGAAAAGTTAGCTAAGCTAAATCCAGAGTTTAAATTTGAAGCTGAAATTTACAAAGCGCTTGAGCTTGGCGGGCTAAATGGGCTTCATTTTAGACAAAATAGCCAAACAGGTCAGATCACTGCAAGCGCGAGCAAAAGGGCGATCAAGCTAAATGAGGCACTTCATTAAAAGGAGCTAGCATGAAAGTTGGCATTTTGATGTTTGACAAGATAAATTTGTTAAGCTTTGCCAAAATTTATGATTTTTTGCATAAATTTGAAGGTTTTAATATCAAAACCTACGCTCTAAAGCCTGAGATAGTCGATGAATTTGGCGTCAGGCTTCATCCTGAAATTTACGCTGAGAGCCTTTACGGCGTGGATATCTTGGTCGTGCCAGATGGCGTTGGAGCGCTTGGGCTAAGGTACGATGAGATATTTTTAAGCTGGATAAAAAGCTCAGCGAGTGCGAAATTTAAGATCGGCTTTGACCTTGGCGTGCTCATCCTTGGAGGAGCTGGATTTTTAGAAGACAGAGAGGCTTGCATAAGGGGCGGATATAAAAACGCGCTGAGCGGCTACTGCGAGGTAAATGATGCTAAGATGTGCGAGAGCAGGGGTGTGATAAGTGTTAGCGAATTTGATGATGAGATCAAAGAGCAGCTCGCAAAAATCCTAAGTAAAGATAAAATTTAAGGGCTTTGGCTCTTAAATTTGATAGAAATTTTATCTTTTTAATGAGCTTATAGCTTGTTTTATGGCGCTATTTACCGCTTCTAAATGCCACTTTATCCATGCCGTAAAGTCAAAATTTGAATTATTTTCAAGCTTTGTCGTCTGCTCTAAAATTTCATAATAATCTTTTTTATTTGCGTAAATAATGCTCGATATTGAAAACGGCTCAATGCTTTCACTAGAGCCAAGCAGTAGTGCGCCAAAGCCCTTGCCATGCGGCGGCCATTGCCGTCCTCATAAGGATGGATGATCACAAACCAAAGGTGTGCTAAGGCACTTTTTACATAGGTGTTTTCGTGATTTTTATTGATAAAATTTAAAAAATTTCTCACCCTCTACACGCTCTGCTGGCAAGGCTTCGTAGTGGATTTGCACATTTTTCGAAGGACCTGAGACGACACTCATCTCATCATCTCTAAATTTAGCTCTTTTTATCTTGTAAATTTTGCTATGACTATATCCAAACAAGCATTGTGCCAGCCATGTAGTCGCTCAAAATTCATAGGGGCTTTGTTTAAATTTACTTCAAGCATTAGTGAGGCTAGATTATCACTGTGTCTAGTCGCATGAGTGTCGGCTAGCCAGTCAAAATTTTCATCTAGTCTCTTTTTTACTGATGAGCGAATGCTTGATCTTTTTAGCCTCTTGCCCTCTATGAGAGATGAGTAAAATATCTCATCTTCTAGGGCATTAATTTGCGCCTTTAAAAGATCGTTTCTGCTGGTCTTGCTTGTTATCTCTTTTAAAATTTCTTGATCTTGCTTTAGCTTATTTGCAAGGGTACTTATTATTCTTTTGTCGAAAGAAAAATTTGGGTAGTTGGGATGTTGCCATATCCACAGGTTTTATATTTTATACTTAATGTCTAGAATTTGTTTATAGCAGTAAAATTTTATATATGCATTGCTTTTGATTTGTTATTTGTAAAAAATCTTTTTTATTAGAAAAGAGCCAGCTAAAGTTAAGGCTAGATAAGATTATCTACCTAACCTATAATCTCTTCTGGCATCCTTATAACCACGTCTATAACCACGATCAAAACCATCATCGTAGTCGTCATCGTTATAGTAGCCTCCGCGGTAACCACGTTGAAATCTATCAAATCTTTCGTACTCATTTTGATAGTATGGGCGGTAGTTAGGAGGATATGGTGCATAGTTTGGATCAACAGGATAGTAGCCATTTGCACGACAACTATCCTCGTCAAATTTTTCTATTCCGTTGCGAAATTTGTAGCTTTCTATTTTTTTATCAAAGCTATCAATACTTCTTATGTCGCCATAAATTTTAGCCATTTCTCTTTGATTTATAAGACCACAAAGCCTAGCTTCAACTTTTTTTTCGTAACTCATAGAAAACAAAAAAGTTAATGAACAAAATAAAATGGCTATAAATTTCATATTAATCTCCTACTTTTAGGCTTCCACCTTTGCCAAGACCACCTTTTACGGTTTGTGCTTTGTAGTCTTTTAGGGCGATAACTAATTGATTCATTGAATCAAGGAAAGCATTTACAAGTGTTTTTCCCTCAGGTGTTCTTGAATATGCTCCAAGTCCAGCACCAAGAGAAGCGCCAGCACCGCCGCCCATGCCAAAGAAGTCAGTGCTAGAAGCTGAACCAATGGCCGCTGCTAATTGAACGCCTGAACGATTTTCTATAAGAACCAATGTAGTCTGTGTCTCTTTTGTTGAAAAACCACCAGCTATAGCGCCTGCTACACTACCAAAAAGTGCTCCAACAAGACCGCCTGCACCGCCTGTATCTTCATTACTAAAGAATATTTCAGGGCGAATAGTATAATCAGCTGCTACCATTTTACCTTTGCCAAAGCCAGAACCGCTACGTAGTTCGCCCGATCTATCAAGTGCACGCTCTTGCATCATATTATCCATCATAGCGCCACGCTCAACTATAACAAAACAACCAGTTTGTTGTGCAAGAAGGCGCAAAACAGGAATAGTTGATGTGAGCTTGTAGTTGCGTGTTAAATATGAATACCAGTCAGAATTCTGGTCTTCATAAAACGCAAGTGTTCCAAGAGTGCTACTACACTTTTCTATTTTTGTGTTAGCATTTTTGTTGTTGCTACCAGCAGCACTGCCAGTTACACCATTGTTGTTGCCAGTTGCGCAACCGCTTAAAAGTAAAACTCCAAGACCTACGCTTAGTAAAGATGAGCTTAACTTCATTTTTATCCTTAATATTTAAGTTGGTTTTAGAATTATATATGAGTAAATATTATAAAAATATTAATATAAAATTTATGTTTAATAACATAATGCAAAATTATTTTTCACAAAAATTTAAGCGGCCAGCAAGATGCCAGCCACATAAATTATTCGACAGTTACGCTTTTTGCGAGGTTTCTTGGCATATCGACATTGTTGCCAAGTCTAACAGAAATTTCAAGTGCAAGTAGCTGAAGCACTAGCATCATCTCAAAAAATTCGCTCATATAGTGATCTTGAACGCTTGTTTTTACGTAGTCATCGCTTAGTTCAAACTCAAGTGGGCTGATTGCTAGGATATAAGCATCTCTTGCAGCAAGCTCTTCGACGTTACTTTTTGCCTTTTCATATAGTAAGTTTTGAGGCATTAAAGCGATCGTAAATAGCTTCTCATCTGCAAGCGCGATAGGTCCGTGCTTCATCTCGCCTGATGGATAGCCCTCGGCGTGAAGATATGAAATTTCTTTAAGTTTTAACGCACCTTCAAGTGCTAGCGGATAGAAGATGTCTCTACCGATGAAGAAGAAGCCATGACCGTGCAGATAGTGCTTGCTTAGGCGGTGAAGCTTCTCTTGCAAAGAGTTATCTATATTTAAAATTTGAGGGATATGAAGAAGCGTTTTGATCTCGTGATCAAGCTCTTTTTTGCTGATAGATCCCTTTGCAGATGCCATTTGAAGCACAAGCATCCAAAGCACGATGATTTGCGTAGCAAAGGCCTTTGTGCTTGCCACACCTTTTTCGATGCCAGCGCGAGTTAGAAGCGTATTATCAGCTAGTCTAACGATAGATGAGTTATCGACGTTGCAAATCGCAAGTGTCTTTAGCCCAGCCTCTTTTGCGATCCTAAGCGCCTCAAGAGTATCAGCTGTCTCGCCACTTTGCGAGATGACGATGAAGAGCGAGTTTTTGTTTAGATAAGGCTTTCTATATCTAAATTCGCTTGCCACTTCGACCTTTGTTCTAACTTTGGCAAGTCTTTCAAAAAGATAGCTTGCAACAAGCGCTGCATGGTAGCTCGTACCGCACGCACAAAGCACGACATCATCGATGCCTTTTAGGTATTCATCGTCTAAATTTTCAAGGGTGACTTTATGGTTTTTAACCCTGCCCATGATGGTTTCAGATACGACTGCGCCTTGCTCGTAAATTTCTTTCTCCATAAAAAATGTATAGCCCTCTTTTTGGGCATAGCTCTTATCTTTTGGCAGTGCGTTAAATGTTATGCTAGCCTTTTTGCCGTGTTTAAAAACAGCTATCTCGTCTAAGCTCACGTAGCCGTAGTTGTTGTCATCAAGATATGCTACTTCAGTTGCGTTGCCGATAAGCGGGGCATCTGATGAGGCAAAATATAGCTCTTTTTTGTCGCTTTTGCCTATCGCCATAGGAGCGGCATCTTTTGCGAAAAATATCTTATCAGGTGCAGTTTTGGTGATAAGTAGCGTCGCATAAGCGCCTCTTAGCTTTGCGATAGTCGCCTCATAAGCCTTAAATGGATCTTTTTTCTCTTTTAAAATTTCTTCAAAAAGGTGCACGATCACTTCGGTGTCGGTTTGGCTGACAAATTTCACACCCTTTGCCTCAAGCTCATCTTTAAGCTCTTTGTAGTTTTCGATGATGCCGTTGTGAACGACAAATGAGTGCTCGCCAAGGTGCGGGTGAGCATTGATCTCAGTTGGTTTGCCGTGCGTCGCCCAGCGTGTGTGACCTATCGCCACACCAAAACCCTCTGATGTAAAGTCCTTTGTCTTTAGGGCTAAATTTTCAAGCTTACCGACCGCTTTAAAGAAGTCGATCTTGCCATCACTCATCACAGCCATGCCAGCGCTGTCGTATCCACGATACTCAAGCTCTTTTAGACCGCTTAAAATGACCTCTTTTTTCTCTTTATCTCCGATGTATCCTACGATTCCACACATGTTTTACTCGCTTATTAATAAATTTAATATCTCTTCGCCTTTACTCTCAAGTCGCTCGTTTTTCTCGATCAAAAAGAGATTTCTCGTTCTATTTTTAACCGTCTGAATTCTCGCACTCGTGACTTGAAAATGAAGCCTGTCAAAAACACTCATCACATAAGCCATTAGCCCGCGCTGATCTTTTGCGTTGATGCTAAGTTTGGCGTAATCTTTTGAGTGATTTAGCTCGAAGTTTATCTCATCTTTGTTAATATTTGGTTTCAAAGGCTCTCTTAAAACCTCGCTATTTAGGGATTTTAGGGCTAAAATTTTAGTATTTTCAAGCTCATGATTTTTTACATTTTGGTTAAAGTCAAGCCTGATATAAAATTTCTTCTCAAAAAGCTCAAATATCTCCATATACGCAAGATCAAATTTGGCAAATTCATAGAGCAGGGCGCTTAAATTTAGGCTTTTGTTTGTATAAATTTGAATACTTAAATTTTTACTATTGTTTATGAAAATTTCGGTTTCGTTTAAGCTATCAGCCACTTTGCTTAAATTTATGATCTCGCTCGCGCTATATTTTGTAAAGACCAAATTTGATGTGATCTTAAAAATTTTCTCTTGCAGCTTTGGCTCAAGCGCCAAAAACTCGCTATTTCGTTTTATAGACTGCTCTTTTTTTACCCGCCTTGTCGCTTCATCAAGTAAATTTTCATCGCTAAATGCGCTAAGAGAAATTTCATAAAGCTCTCTTAAAAGCTTTGCTGTGTAGGCGTTATAAAGCCTCTCATTTGTGGCGTTTATCACGCAGTAGCTAAGGATGTAAAGTAGCTTTAAAACCTGCTTGTCGCCAAGCTTCGAGATAAAAGCGAAGATAACGCGCTGTGAGTAGATGTCCTCTCTGTTTGAGACGTTGCTCATTAGGGTGTGGTATTTTATCAAGATGACGCCAATGTTGATAGCTTTTTGGCTTAAATTTAGCTTGTTTGCATAGGCTCTAAAGATGTTTGCGCCGATGTTTGCGTGATCTTTTCCGCCAAGTCCTTTGCCAACGTCATGCATAAGTGTCACGATCTTTAGCATCGTTTTGCCCTCCAAGCAAAGCTCAGCGTAAAGATTTTTTATAAATTTATCTTTTATATTTTCAAGAAATTTGACACTTAAAATGCTATGCTCATCAACCGTAAATTCGTGATAGCCGTCATATTCTGCTAGCTGGGAGATGTGCTCCATCGGTTTTATCAAAATTTGTATCATCTGCGCATCGAGCAAGGACTTTAAGATGGCGTAGGAATTTTCTCTTAAAAATATCTTCTTAAACTCGCTGATAGCGCGCTCTAGGCCATCTTTTGTGATGATGGCTCGCTTGATGTAAAAGATCGCGCTTATATCAAATTTATAATCCACATCTTTTAGCTCTAAAAGCTCATTTATGAGATCCTCGATAAGGGCTGGCTTTTTGTGAAGCGGCACGTAGATGACGCCATTTACCTCATAAAAGCCATTTTTTAGCCTAGCAAATTTTCTTTGAACGAAGCTTAGCTCGCTTTTGAAAAATGGCCTACAAAGCGAAGCCGCGATAAATCTTGAATAAATGGCTACGTTATTCATCGAGCTTAGCATCTTTTGGCTGATGACGCTCTCGTTGTCTTGCAACTTTTTGGACTTTGTCTGCATGAAATTTGTCGTGATCTCGACACTTGAAGCACTGAAAGTATCGGTGTTTTGAGTTAAATTTAAAGCACTTAGCAAGCTTAGTAAAAAATCCACATTTAGATTAAAACTCGCAATCTCTTTTTCATTCATCACTTTAAGGGCTTGCGATCTAACTGAAACGTCGCTATCAAGGCAGTTTAGTATGCAGTTTAAGCGGTAAATTTCATCGATCCCGCCAAAGCCACTTTTTAAATTTGGCTCTTGTGTCAAGTAGCTTATGCTAGAAAATGGCAAAAATGCCTTTAAATGGTAGTTTAAAAAGGCTTTTTTATCAAATTCTTTTATCTTTATGATCTCGCTTTTTACTAGGCGGTAGAGGCTTTTTGAGCCACAAATGTAGCGAAGTTGCGAGGTTTCGCTTTTAAATTTAAGGTCATCTTTGAAATTTATAAAAATTTCATCCACTTCGGCAATTTTTATCACAAATTTCATGCCAGAGCTATCTAAAATTTCAGAAAATTCTTTTAAGAAATTTTTTATATTATAACCCTTTAAATTTTTATAAACTAGTAAAATTTCAAGCTCGCTATTTGCGCTAAGCAGCGTTTGAGCGTATTTGCCAGTGGCTAGAACACTAAAAGCAAAGCTGTCATTTTGTGGCATAAACTCATCAAAAAATTCTCGCATAGTTTCATTTAAATAAGATTTTATAAAATCATCATACTCTTTGGCCAAGAAATTTGTGAAATTTCTGCCTTGGTTTTTTTGAAAATGTTTTGGCAAATTTGCCTTAAAATCAAGAAATTTCTCTTTGATTTTTGAATAATTGTCGCTATTTTTGGCACTTTTATCAGCTAGCATTTAGTGTTTCCATTGTTAAAAATATCTTGGCAAATGTTACATAATTTTTGCAAAAACAAAGCTTTATTTGCTTATAATAAAGCCTTAAGTTCAGCTTTAGGACGATATAAATAATGAATCTATTACAAAAACTAGAAAGTGGCGAGAGATTAAGTAAGCAAGAGGCTTTTTCGCTTTATGAGCTTGATCTTTTTACCTTGGCTAAATTTGCCGACAAAAAGCGCAGAAAACTGCACGGCAACAAGGTCTTTTTTAACGTAAATCGCCATATAAATCCAACAAATATCTGTGCTGACATCTGTAAATTTTGCGCATTTTCAGCCCACAGAAAAAATCCAAATCCATACCTAATGAGCCACGAAGAAATTTTAAAGATCGTTGATGAGAGCGTGAGCCACGGTGTAAAAGAGATACACATCGTCTCCGCCCACAACGCAACTAGCGGTTGGCAGTGGTACTTAGAAATTTTTAAAAAGATAAAGGCAGCTCATCCAGAGCTTCACGTAAAGGCGATGACAGCGGCTGAGATTGATTTTTTATCAAGGCATTACGGCTTAAGCTACGATGAGGTGATAGAAAAGATGCTTGAATACGGCGTCGATAGCATGCCAGGGGGTGGGGCTGAAATTTTTAATGAAGAGGTCAGGGCTAAAATTTGCAAAGGAAAAGTTAGTAGCGAGAACTGGCTAAAGATCCACAAAATGTGGCACGATAAAGGCAAGCAAAGTAACGCTACAATGCTTTTTGGCCACATAGAAAGCCGTGAAAATAGGATCGATCACATGCTAAGGATCAGAGATTTGCAGGACGAAACTGGCGGATTTAACGCATTTATCCCGCTTGTCTATCAAAGAGAAAATAACTACTTAAAAGATGTTAAATTTCTAGGATCAGCTGAAATTTTAAAGACTATGGCGATATCTCGCTTGGTGCTTGATAACGTCCCACACATAAAGGCCTACTGGGCTACTTCGACGCTAAATTTAGCGATGATCGCTCAGGAATTTGGCGCTGATGATCTTGATGGCACTATAGAAAAAGAGAGTATCCAAAGTGCAGCTGGCGCAAATAGCGCAAATGGCGTTACGCTAAAGACATTTTGCGATCTCATAAAAACATCTGGTTTTACGCCAGTTGAGCGTGATAGCTTATATAACGAACTTAAAATTTACTAAAGGAGCTTGGGGTGAAATTTTTTGACTTAGCACAAAACAAAACGAGTGTGAAGCAGGAATTCGGAGCGGGACTTACGACATTTTTGGCGATGATGTATATCGTGCCGGTAAATGCGATCATTATGAGCAAAACTGGCATGCCTTATGAGGCGCTAATAACGGCAACAGCGCTAATTACCATATTTTCTACGATATTAAATGGTCTTTGGGCGAACACACCAGTTGCGATGAGCGTTGGTATGGGGCTTAACGCTTATTTTACATTTGGTCTTTGCATCGGTATGAAAGTGCCTTGGCAAACGGCTCTTGGCGTTGTTTTTCTAAGCGGCGTGATATTTGTCGTCTTGTCTTTTACAAATTTTAGAATGTGGATAATAAGATCCATCCCGCTTGATCTAAGAAGAGCGATAAGCGCTGGCATAGGTACATTTATCAGCTTTGTCGCGTTTCAGCAAATGGGCTTTATCGTAAATAACGACGCGGTTTTGGTTGGCATAGGAAATTTCAGAGATCCAAATGTGCTTCTTGGCGTTTTGGGACTATTTTTGGTTATTTGCTTTTGGGCGTGGAAGATAAAGGGCGCGTTTATCCTGGCAGTGCTTGTCACTTCAGTGATCGCTTGGGTGCTTGGCATCGCTCCTCATCCAACAGAAATTTTCTCAACTCCAGCCTCTATCTCACCGATATTTTTAGAGCTTGACATAAAAGGTGCCTTTAGCCTAGCCTTACTCCCAGTTGTTATCACATTTTTTGTAACCGATCTTTTTGACTCGATAGGCACGCTAGCTGGCGTTGGCACAAGGGCTGGGATATTTGACGAAAACAAAAAAGATGGCGTCGTAAAACTTGAAAAAACTCTTGAAGCTGACGCTGTTGCTACTGCAGCCGGCTCGCTTGTAGGCGTAAGTACGACCACATCGTTTGTAGAGAGCGCAAGCGGCGTAGAAGAGGGCGGCAGAACTGGTCTAACAGCTGTATTTTGCGGACTTTTGTTTATACTTACACTATTTATGTTGCCACTTTTTAAAGCTATCCCTGGCAATGCCATCTATCCGATCCTCGTAATGGTTGGCGTGCTTATGTTTGCTGAGCTAGCTAGCATAAATTTCAAAGATCCAGCCATCGCCGTTGCGACATTTTTCATAGTTGTCTTGATACCGCTTACCTACTCGATTACAAACGGCCTTGCATTTGGCTTTATGTCATATGTCATAGTTAAGCTCATAAAGAGAGAATTTAGCGATATAAATTTAGGTGTAGTCGTGCTAGCGCTCATTAGTTTTATCGTATTTTTAGTGCATTGATAAGGATGAAAGATGATATTTTATAGCTACGATGAATTTGCCATTGATGCCAAAAAGATGGCAAAACAGATAAAAGATGAGTTTGATCCAGAGGTGATACTAGCTGTGGCAAGAGGCGGTCTAACGCTTGGTCACTCGCTAGCTGTTGCGCTTAATAATAGAAATTTATTTACCCTAAATTCTATCCACTACGAGGATACAAACAAACTTGATACAATACAAATTTTTAACGTGCCAGATCTTAGCAAATACACTAAAATTTTGCTCGTTGATGATATCATTGATAGCGGCGAGAGTATGGTCGAGATAAAAAGAGAGCTGCTTAAACGCTATCCAAATTTAGATATAAAGATAGCAACTGTATTTTACAAAGAAAAGGCTCTACTTTTGCCTGAATTTAAGGTAAAAGAGGCTCATTACTGGGTTGAGTTTTTCTGGGATATACATATTTAAGGGCGCGATTTGTTAGAAAGAGTTAGAGAATTTGCTAGCAGACACATCGCTTTTAGCGTATTTTTGATATGTTTGATTGATTTTGTTTTTCTACTTTATGCGGCAAATTCTCTTAGTATAAGCTACAACGAGGCTGAAATTTTCTTTCAAAAGCACAGCCTTCTAAGCTACATCTTAAAACTAAGCACCCATTTTTTTGGTCAAAATGACCTTGCTGTGCGAGGTGTGATGATCTTTTTTCACATCGCAAGCGTGGTTTTGATGTATAAGGTGAGTAAATTTTACATTAAGCTCGAGTTTGACAGGATCATAGCGGTTCTACTTTTTGTGCTGCTTCCTGGCACGCTAGCTTCAGCCCTTATCATAAATAACGCTGGAATTTGCATCACTCTAGCGTTTTTGTGTATATATCTTTTTCATATTAAAAAGAAAATTTTATTTAGCCTCTTTTTCTGCCTAGCCTTTTTTATAGATGGTGATTTCTTGATATTTTATGCAGGATTTTTTATATTTGCACTTTACAAAAGAAAGCCGCCACTTGCTTGGCTAAGCGCCATTTTATTTTTGCTGACGCTTTACTTTTTTGGCTTTGAAACAAATGGCAGACCAAGCGGGCATTTTATCGATACCTTTGGCATATTTGCTGCTGTATTTTCGCCATTTGTCTTTATCTTTTTTGTATATACGATTTATAGAATTTGGGTTAAGGAGAAGAAGGATCTTTTGTGGTTTATTGCCATTTGCTCATTTTGCTTTTGTATGATAGTCTCTGTGCGCCAAAGGCTGGAGCTTGAGCAGTTTTTGCCATTTTGCGTGATCGCAACGCCACTTATGGTAAGAGTTTTTTTCAACTCATATCGCGTGAGGCTGCCAAAATTTAGAAAAGGTCATAAAATTTGCACTAGTTTAGTGATGCTTTTTTTGATATTTAACTGGTCAGCGATCGTCTTTAATCAAATTTTTTACCTCTTTTTAAGCGATCCTACAAAACATCTCACTTATAAATTTGATGTAGCAAAAGAGCTGGCAGATAAGCTAAAAGAGGCTGGAGTGCAAGATATTGCGACTGAAGATACAAGGCTTGCGCTAAGGCTTAAATTTTATGGCATAAAAACAAAAAGTTACTCTAAAAATTTATTAACAAGTGCCGATTTAGATGAGAAGTCAAAATTTAGTATAGAAAAAATGGGAAAAGTAGTTGCAAATTTCAACATCAAGGAACGATAAGCTATGAAAAAAAGAGCTTTTACGATGATAGAGCTTGTTTTTGTTATTGTTGTTGTTGGAATTTTAGCTGCCATTATGATCCCAAAACTAAATAGAAATGCCTCAAGAGAAGCTGCAAATCAGATCCTAACTCATATAAGATATACTCAACACCTCGCTATGCAGGATGATAAATACGCTCAATCGGTTGATGAAAAGCTATGGTTTAAAATGAGATGGGGAATAACGTTTAATGAAACTAGTTTAAAGGAATGTTCTATAGATGAACTAGGAGTTAAGACCTGGAAATATAGTGTTTTTTTTGATAAAAGAGGCAAAAAAATTTTTAGTGGAAATATAAATTCAGAAAAAGAAGTTGCTAGTGATATTTATAAAAACGGCAAGTTGCTTAGTGGCGGATGGAGTGGAATAACATCGGAGTCTACCTGTAGGAGATTAAATAAAGAATCAAATTTAGGAAAGAGATTCAATATAACATTAATTGAATTTAAAAATGGTTGTGATAGGATGCAAACAATAAATTTTGACGAAATGGGTCGTTTGATGAAAGTTGTAAGTATTACAAAAAATAACGGCGCAAAACGACCTTATGATAGACTTCTTAAAAAAGACTGTGAAATAAATATATTTGATAAATATGGTAATAAAACAACTATAGTTATAGAAAGGGAAAGTGGCTTTGCCTATATTAAATGAAAAAGAAAATAGTTTTGTAAAAACTAAAAATATTCATTTTTTCAGAAAATATTGTTTTGTTTAATTTTATTTTAAGCATCCCTCATATATAATTCCAGCTCACGAAACGAGAAACCACCTTTAACTTCAACGTTAATAAAGCCTTTTTCTTATCGTTGTTCTTTTAACTTACAATTGTTAAACTATTAGTCAATCTT
>NZ_PPBR01000008.1:0-59846 GCF_002913545.1 Campylobacter concisus
CTTCTGCAGCTGAACATCTAAATAAGATGACAGATGCGCTAAATACTAAACTTAGCGTCTTTAGAACTTAAGTTTTTACCTCTTAAATTTAATGTTTTAGGTCTAGCTTTGGCTAGACCTTTTTAAATTTAAACCAGCTAAATTTAGCCAGCCACCCTTTTAAATCTATCTTTAAATTTGCCCTACTCAAATATATTTTTATGCAAAATTTCTTCTAACACAACAGTTGCGTATGAGCCCTTTTGAAGTGTGAAATTTAAGCTAAAATGAGCGTTTTCTTCGTTGTATTTGTAGCTTGTATTTTCTAAATACGCCCAGTTAAAGCGCCTTGAGCCAGAGATCTTTGAAGTAATAATAGACGCCTCAGCGAAAATTTCATCCTCAAGCTCTTTTGCCACGCCGCTTGCCTCATAAGCCTTCGCGCCGACTATAAGTCCAAGGCTTGTGATATCACGCTTGGCAAATCTTTGTGCCTCTTGATCTAAATTTTCACACAAAAAGAGCTTGCCAAATGGATAGTGCCCCAAAACCTCTCCTGGTAAAAGCTTAAAAAAGCTCTCCTGCGCCTTCATCGCCTTTAGATCGTTTTTGCTAAAATTTTTATAAATTTCGCCTAGATCACTTAGGCTAAAGTCGCTTACAAACCTTGAAATTTCAACCCTTTTGCTAAGATAGCGGTTAAAAAGATCGCTTTGATAGGCTGAGATCAAAAAGTCATTTAGCTTTACATTTTTGCTCTTTTTGCCATTTATCGTGCCATTTTTAAGTAGCTCCAGCCCAGTTTCAGCATTGTCGCCAAATTTGCCAAAGCGCTGATAGCCAAAGTAGTTTGCATAGCCCATTTTATCGATGCTGACAAAGGCCTGCTCGAGCTTTTTAGCGCTACTTGGCAGCACCTTTTTTAGGCGGATGAAAAAGCTATTGCCTTTTAGATGTCCGATGCGAAGCTTATTTTTATGCACGTTTAAATTTAAAATTTTCATCTTCTCATGGCTAAAGTTTGCAAGCGCGCCCTCAAATTTACGAGGCATCGAGATAAACTGCGTCGTCATGCCCTGCTTGTCTTTTAGCCCAGCATAGCCAAAGTCACGCATTTTTGCCCCTGTAACCTCGCTTAAGGCGTGCAAAGCGTCGCTTGTCGTCATATCTTTTTTAGAAATTTCAACGATCAAGTGCTCGCCGTCACCACTAAATTCATAAAGCGGTATCTCGCGCACGACAAAATCGTCTGAATTTTTAGAAAAATATGCCTCGATGGGCGCATGAGTAAGCGCATAGAGCGGCTTAAAAGTGGTGGCTTCTTGCATTTTGTCTTAACCTTTTGTGTGAAATTTTTGCAAAGATGTTGATCTTTGTCCTAGTTTTTGCGGCGATCCTTTTGATAGCGCTTAAATTTTTAGAACTAAAGGTAAATAAAACCTCGTACTCCTCGCCGCTACTAAGCTCAAATTTGCTTAGTTTTTTTGTAAATTTAGCGCCTTTTTTGCTAGCCTTTAAAAGCTTGCCAAGGTCGGTATTTAGCCCGTCTGAGATATCCATGGCGGAGTTTATAAGATGAGCTGCTTTGTAAAAAAACTTATCTCTTAAGATAGGCTTTTTAAAGCGTGAGTTTTTAGAAATTTGAGCCAGTCTTAGAAGCGAGTTTAGCCCCTTTTGGCTGCCTCCAAGCTTGCCTGTAAATGCAACAAGATCACCAAATTTAGCATTTTTCCTTAGCACTGCCCTGCCCTTTAGCTCACCGATCACGCTGACGCTTATGTTTAAAATGGAGCTACTTATCGTGTCGCCGCCTATTATCTTTACGCCAAACTCTTCGCACGCCCTATTTATGCCACTGGTTAGCTCGCTGATCTGCCGAGGCGTGAAGCTCTTTGGCAGACTAAGCCCAAGAAGGGCAAATTTAGGTCTAGCATTCATCACGATCGTATCTGAAAAATTTACGATCATAGCCTTGTAGCCGATCTCTTCAAGGCTTAGCCAGCCAAGCTTAAAGTGCGAATTTTGCGCAAAAATGTCCTTGCTAAAGACCATTTTGCCGGCAATCGCCGCATCATCGCCGATATATGCGTTACTAAAGCATGCAATCGTAAAATTTTCTTTATCCATTGAGCTATTATAATGAAACTCCTTTTAAATTTAGGATAAAATAAGCCCAAAAAAAGGATACAGATGCAAAGAGTTGAGATTTTTAGATTTGACGCGAAAAGAGATGTTTTGGCATATTTTAAGCCATATTTTTTAGAGATTTCAGACTTTGCAAACTTAAACGAGCTTTTTGCCCACGTAAAGAGCATAGACCCCTACTTTAGCCCATTTGAAGGCTTTGTCAAGGTAAATGACGTCGTAGTTAGCGCCGCCCAGCCACTTGCAAATTTAGCTCAAAAACTTGGTAGCGAGCTTTGCATAGCCCCGCTTGATGAGAAAAGAGCGGTTTTAGATCTTGCTATAAATGATGATGACTTTTGGGCGAAATTTGAGCCATTTGCTAGTTTTTGCAAAAGAGCTGATAAAGAGCTATACGCTAGCTTTAAGCCCTATTTTTACGCTGATTTTGTAAAAGACTACGAGCCAAATTTTATAGGAGCTGCCGCGATAATGCTAGCTCATCATCTTTATAAAAATGAGAAAAACGATGAAATTTTAAAGCTAGTTGGCGGTAAAAACGGCGTTTTGATAGCCTGTGAGCTTGATGATCTACTCTTTGAAGGTAGCGAAATTTATAGCAAGGCGATTAATTTTTTCAAAGAAATTTTAGGCGTAAAAGCTGTGCCAAAATATAAAAATGAGCTTGAAAAGATAGAAAAACTTAGTAAATTTAAAGATTTTAAGATAGCTATAAAAGACAGACTGCCTGCAAAATTAAGCGCATACAAGGCAAATTTTATAGAGCTAAACGCTAAAACGCCTTGTGGATATGATCTTTTAAAGGCCGATGAAGAGCTAGCTTGCAAGCTTGCTAGTAAGATAATTTTTGCTGCATTTGATAGTGGGGCTGACTTTTTGCTAGCTAGCAACGAGGCTGAGTTTCATATCTTTGACACGCTAGCAAAAAAGCTTGAGAAGTCTGCCAACAGAAGCTTGCAAGACTTTTACGTCCTAAGAGCGAGCGAGCTAATGGCGCTTGAAAATGGCGAGATACTAAGCGGGCTAAAAAAGCATGTTTTGAAGGTCGGTTTGGTAAATTTGTAAGCTACTTAAATTTGATCTAGAAATACAAAAGTAAGATTAAAAGATGCCATAAACAAAACGGACAACCGCGCATACCTAAAAACAACCCTAAAGCACATTTAAAAAACTAAATATCCAAGTTACGACTTAACTCTTATTTTTTAAATTTAAGAGTTTTAAAACCAGCTACAAGGCTGCCGAATTTAATTTCATGTGCGATATTTTTTAGCTTGTAAATTTAGGCTTATGTCAAGGTCATAACATCTAAAAGGCAAAACGGTGGTAGCCAAAGGTAAATTTAAAACTAAAGTCGTCAAATTTATGATCCATTTTCACTAGCCACTTCTAAAATTTATGCTTACATTTGCCTTGCAGTACAAAAATCAAAACAACAGATGATCTTTTAAAAAATAATTTAGTAAATTTTGATCAAAATTTAGGGCTACGTATAAATTTATAGCGACTTATAAACACCAAAATAGCACAAGCCAAAACAACCAAGCAGATCGCCAATTAATGGCTATCTAGCAAATTTATATCCTAAATTTGCTAGCTTTATTTTAGGTATTTCTTCTAAATTTATTCTCTTGCACCAACTTTTTTAAAGCAAAACCAGCAAGCAAGGTTTTATGCTTCAATCCAAAACAAGTACACGCCTGACAATTTATAATTTGCTAGTTTTATTTTAAAGTCTGCAAGAGCTCTGTTTTTTAATTTGAACGCTTGCAACAACTTTATCTATTTAAAAAGTTAAAAAACATTAACAAAAGTTAGCCAACAAAGCTTTATATTTGCATCCAAAATTGTCAAAGAGCGAACATAACATAGCTTTTTTAAAACACATCCGTAACCTGCTAACTTTATAAAATTTAAAAGTTTTTACACTTAGTTTTTTAAATTTAAATATTTTTGCACCTCTATTTTTCTAAATTTAAATGTTTTACACACATCGCAACATATAAAATTTAAATTTTACTAGCCTCTTGCTCCAAATTTTATCTCTCGTAAGGCAAAATCATACTATTTTATATAAATTTTTATACATTATGTTTAGTATTTCCAGTT
Source organism: Campylobacter concisus (assembly GCF_002913545.1). Lineage (GTDB taxonomy): Bacteria > Campylobacterota > Campylobacteria > Campylobacterales > Campylobacteraceae > Campylobacter_A > Campylobacter_A concisus_AV. Next base: position 4,234 of record NZ_PPBR01000008.1, read on the forward strand.
AACCAGCCAACCCAAGTAAAACATATAAATTTAACTAGAAATTTTATGCTGCGATATAAAAATGTCCTTAAACTAAGCTATTTTTAAGCGCAAAAAACCGATATATTTAAATTTTAAAGCAAATTTGACCTAGCAAAAGACTGGATAAATTTAAACCAACCTACCCAAATATCTCAAATTTATGAAATAACTCTGACTCATCTTTTACTACGCCTCGCTTCACAAGATCTGCCACCACTTCGCGCTTGCAGTCAGTTTGCATAGGCCAGCCACGTGTGTAGCCCTCAAGCTCACTCTTGCTCGTCGCATCCACGCAGAAATTTTCGCCATCTATGTAGATATCACGCAAGGCATCTATATTATTTGTCACGCGCCAAAGCAGCATATATGGGTTTTCTAGGTAGTTTTGCATATCCACTACGACTAGAAGCTTGAAAAACTCCCTAAATTCCAAAAGCTTAAAAAATAGCTCTTTTACAGGGCGATCTTTTTCAAATTTAATCACACAAATAGGCGTTTTACTCTGCTTTTTAAACTGCCTAAGCTCCTTAACATTTGGCGCAATGCTTTGAAATTTAGCCAAAAGTTCATCATCGCTTAATACCTCAGGGCTAAATTTACAAAAGTCCTGCGTCGCGTCGATGCCAAGCTTACCGCCAAAGCACGAGTTTGGACTGGCGTGATCGAGCTGGTCGCACACACCTTGGCTTATCAGCACACTTTCGCTACCAAATCTATCAAGCACAAAGCTTGCAAATTTGTCGTATTCCACTAGCTCTGGCGCATCGCTACCCACAAAGATCGCGTGCTTTACAAAGCTCATCTGTCCAACTCCCCAAAATGCGTGCATCGCCTGCTTTGCGTGGGCCGGATAAAGGGCGTTGATCTTAGCTAGGATAAGGTTGTGAAAGACGCCATTTTCAGGCATGTTGTAGTCTAGTAGCTCTGGCACGGTAGTTCGCAAAAGTGGCAAGAAAATGCGCTCAGTCGCCCAACCCATGTATTTATCCTCAAGCGGCGGCTTGCCAACCACGGTCGCGTGAAATACAGGGTCTTGCTTGCTCGTTATCGCCGTGACCTCCATCACTGGAAACGGCTCAACTGGCGTGTAAAAGCCAGTGTGATCGCCAAATGACCCCTCAAGCTCGCTCTTAGCAGTATCGACAAAGCCCTCGATCACGTAGTCGGCGTCGTGCGGGACGTAAATTTCATTAGTTAGCGACTTTACAAGCTTGGCTGGCTCTTTGCGGATGAAGCCGTAAAGCAGCAGCTCAAAGACGCCCTTTGGCAGTGGCGCCTGACCGCACCAGATGTAGAGTGGATCGCCGCCGATCGCCACAGAGACTGGCATCTTACGGCCTGCGCGCTTGTACTCGTGAAAGAAATTTGCGCCGTCTTTGTGGATCTGCCAGTGCATGCCAAGGCGATTTTTATCATAAATTTGCAGTCTATACATGCCTAAATTTTGCAGCGCACCATCTAAACTTTGCGTATAGACCTGCCCCATTGTGATAAAAGCACCTCCGTCATGTGGCCAGGTCTTTAGTGTAGGCAAGCTCAAAAGATCAGCCTGCTCGCCCATAAATTTGACCTGCTGGCACTCGCCCTCGCCTTTTAGCCTTTTGGTAAAAATCTTTCTCATGCTAAAAAGATAGGCCAAAAAGTCAAGCTTCTCTTTGAAATTCTCAGGTTTTTTGGGTTTTAAAAGCTTTTCTATCTCAGCTGCGATCTCATCGGGTTGCACGCCAAATATCAGCTCAAGCGCCCTTTTTGAGCCGTAGATATTTGTAAGCACTGGGGCAAATTTACGCCCAGTTTTTTTGCAGACTGGGTTTGTAAAAAGTAGTGCTTGCGAGCCCTCGCGCTTGACCTCGATGTAGCTAGCGTGCGCGATCTCCAGGTCGATATCCGCTGGCTCCTCGATCACCCTAAGTAGGCCATTATCTTTTAAAAGCTTGATGTAGTCCATATTTTTCCTTCATAATTTATATCCGAACAAGCCGTTTTCAAAGCTAAAATTTTTGACCGCGTTTTAAGTCAAATTTGCAAACATTTTGAGCCAAAAACACAGCTTTAACTGCCGAAAAATTAGTAAAATCATAAAAATTATCGGTTTTGGCGGATACGCTAATTTAATGCCGATTTTGCAAAAATTTAATCTCTTACAACCACTAACCAAAAGCGCGCGACGCTAAATTTACAGCGTTAAAGCAAGCAAAAAGCTGCAAGCCAGACTGAGTTTATCCCTTATCTGTCTAAGTCGTCTTAAAAAGATACCATTTTGAGTTTGCAGAGAGCCTTTCTAACATTATAAACTCGCTCGGACTCATCTGCGGCAGATTAGATTCGTTTTCCACGCGCATAAAACCCACTACGTTATCCGTTATGCCGCCTATTATAAGCTCAAAAACCCCATCGTCGTACGCCGCATGAGATAGATGTAATCGCTTTACGACTTCGTTTGCCGCCTCTTCGTCCTTTTGATATAGCGCAAATAGCTCTTCAAATTTTGCCTCATTTTCGCGTCCGAATTTTAGCAACGCATTATCACTTGCCAAAATCAGCCTTAAATTTTTTATATCCACGCCCATTATTCTAAGCCGCGCCTTTTCCGCCTCGCTCGCAGCCTCATAGCCCTTTATCATCGCCTCTATGATGCTGGTTTGCGCGAGCGATCTTAGCGCATAAATACCATCTTCTTTAGCAAAAATGTATAGATCAATGGATGCGCCATTTTTAGAAGCTAGCCAAACGCGAAATATCCCGCTAAATTCGCTACTCCGGCCGAGTTTGGCGACTTTTATTTCGTCAAATTTGTCGGATGAGTAAAAATTATTTTTTAAGCGATCTCTCATCTCGCCCTTAAAATAGACGTTTTTATCGAAATTTTTATCGGTAAAGAGCGAATAAATAAGCTCTAAATCTACCCGCGCAAAAAGCGCGGATATCAGAAACGCCAAAATAAGCGCTTTTCTCATATATTCGCCATCTCTTCAGCGCGCCTTAAAAGCTCTTTCGCCCCTTTTTCTATAAATTTATGCGCTAGCTTTTTGCCGATGCTTTGAAATTTATCCTTGCTACTCTTTAAGCTATCTTTTATATACTCGCTTCCATCAGGCAGGCCAACGATCGCATCGATAGAAATTTCATCGCCTTTTAGCCTTGCGCTTATGCCTATTGGCACTTGGCAGCCACCCTCCAAAACGCTTACAAAGTCACGCTCTATGGTCGTTTCTATGACTGCATTTTCATCATTTAAAAAAGAGATCTCATCTAAAATTTGCTTCTCATCTCTAGCCTCGACGCCAAGAGCGCCCTGACCCATCGCAGGTATCATCTCGTCAAAGCCAAATGTGTAGATGTGCGCCACTTCAGCCTTGATATTTAGGCGGTTTATGCCAGCCATCGCCAAAATGATCGCGTCAAATTCGCCCTCTTTTAGCTTTCTAAGTCTAGTTTGCACATTTCCACGAAGCGAGATTATCTCAAGATCAGGCCTCATGATAAGTAGCTGCATCTTGCGGCGCAGGCTCGTTGTGCCAACCTTTGCGCCGTGAGGTAGGTCGCTAAATTTAGCAAATTTCTCACTTATCATCGCATCTCTAGTATCCTCGCGTGAGCAAATAGCAGCTAGTTTAAGCCCTTCTGGAAAGACTACTGGCACGTCTTTTAGGCTATGCACGGCGATGTCAGTCTCGCCTTTTAGCATGCTATCTTCAAGCTCTTTTGTGAAAAGCCCTTTGCCGCCGATTTTTGCAAGTGGCGTGTCAAGGATCACGTCGCCCTTTGTCTTCATGCCCTCAAGCACGACCTTCACGCCCTTGTGCTCCGCCTCGATCCTAGCCTTGATATGCTCACTTTGCCAAAGTGCTAAGATACTCTTTCTAGTTGCTATTTTTATCTCTTTCATCATCACTCCTAATTTACTCTTTTTGGCTCTTCGATGATCTCAACGTCGATGATCTCGCCATCATCTTTTTTGGCACTTTGCTCGCTAAAGTTTTGAAATTTAAACTCCTGATAACTCTCATTTTTCGCTGCATTTTTCTTAAATACTAAAGAAAAAATGACAACGGCGATACCAAAAATATCCGTTAAAATTCCTGGTAAAAAGAGCAGCGCTCCGCCAAAACTAAGCCCTAGCTGACTAAATAAATTTCCGCCAAGAAAGCTCTTAAACGCCACTTGAGGCGAATTTAAACTAGAAAATCCGGCATTAAAAAGAAGTGCGATGCCAACAAACCCAGAAACCAGCACCTCAAGAAAGTAGTTTAAAAAGCCAAATTTATCTACAAAAAGATAGATAAATACCGCCTCTATCAAAAAAAACAAAAATGCAAAAAATCTCATAAGCTTTCTTTTATCTTTCTAAAGGCGTCGTTTGCCTCTATCGCCTCTTTGCTTAGCCCATCTCTTGTGATAAACTCAACCTTGCCATTTGCAAATTCTTTGCCCACAAGCAGCGCATAAGGAAAGCCGATAAGCTCAAAATCATTCATCTTAACGCCAAATCTCTCGTTTCTATCGTCGATGATGACGCTAACGCCAGCTTTTTTAAGGCTCTCATAAAGCTCAAATGCAAATTTCACGCCCGCTTCATCTTTTAAATTTGAGATGATGATCTCCACATCAAACGGCGCACACTCTTTTTTCCAGATACAGCCCTTCTCATCGTGGCTAGCCTCTATCATCACAGCGATCAGCCTGCTGATACCAATGCCGTAGCAGCCCATCAAAAATGGCTTAGCCTTGCCGTTTTCATCAAGATATGTCGCGTTCATCGCAGCCGAATATTTATCGCCCAGCTGAAAGATATGACCAACTTCTATGCCTTTGCTAAGTTTTAAATTTCCGCCACAAACTGGGCATTTATCGCCCTCTTTTACCTTTACAAGGTCTTTAAATCTCTCTTCGTTAAATCCGCTAACACTAACGCCAACAAAGTGGTAGTCCTTCTCGTTAGCGCCGCATATCATGTTGTTTGCGCCTTTTAGCTCGTTATCTATGAAAAATTTCACATCCTTTAGCCCAACTGGCCCGCAAAATCCAGCCACAAGCCCAGCTTTAGCCACGTCAGCCTCGCTAGCATCAACAAGCTCTAGCGCCTTGCAAGCATTTTGCGCCTTTGTCTCTTGAAGCTCGTCATCGCCCCTTACAAAAAAGACCACGACCTCTTCTTTGTCCTCATAGATCGCCTTTTTCATAACAGCTTTTATGCAGTAAAACTCGCCAACTTTGAAAAACTCCGCCACATCTTTTATCGTTTTTGTATTTGGCGTTAGAAATTTAGCTGCGTCCGCCTCTGGCGCCTCAGCCTCGCTTACTCTTGGTTTGCGTCTTGCAGCCTCAACGTTTGCAGCGTATCTGCAGGCCTCACAGCAAAGTATGTCGTCCTCGCCGTTACTTGCAAGCACCACAAATTCTTTACTGCCGCTACCACCAATGGCTCCGCTATCAGCCTCAACAGCTCTAAAATTTAGCCCCAAGCGGGTAAAAATCTTACTATAAGTTGCCTCCATAAGGTCAAACTCACGCTTAAGATCCTCTTTGCTAGAGTGAAAGCTATAACCATCTTTCATCGTAAATTCGCGACCTCTTAGCAAGCCAAAGCGTGGTCTTGCCTCGTCACGAAATTTGGTGTTTATCTGGTATAAATTTAGTGGTAGCTGCTTGTAGCTAGTCACCTTGCCACGCACCAAAGCAACGGCTGCCTCTTCGTTTGTCGGGCTTATGACAAAGTCATTATCTTTTCTATCTTTAAAGCGCAAAAGCTCCTTGCCAAAGACATTGTAGCGGCCACTTTGCTTCCATAGCTCGCCTGAAGTGACCACGCTAAAGCTCACCTCTAGCGCGCCAGCCTCGTTCATCTCCTCTTTTACCACGCGCGAAATTTTATCATGCATGATCTTTCCAAGCGGCAGATAGTTATAAAGCCCAGAGCCGATCTGCTCGACAAAGCCACCTCTTATCAAAAACTGATGGCTTGGTAAAGATGCATCTTTTGGCGCTTCTTTGGTCGTTGGGGCGTAAAATTTACTAAATTTCATCTATATCTCCTGCTTGAAAATTTTGTTCATCTTTTATGTCAAATAAAAATTTAACTCCGTTTGAAAGCTCGCTCGCTCTCTCCTCGTCTGCAAGCCCTTTTAGCTTCATCGTTGGTTGGTGCAAAAAGGCTTTAAAGACTTGATGGATGAGCTTTTGTGCCTCATCGTAATCGCTATGCTTTAAATAGCCCTTTTTCATCGCCTTTTCTAGCTCATTTTTAGCGCAAATTTCAGCCTGTTTGCGGATAGATTTTATAAGAGGCACGCTCATATCTTCTTTTAAAGTCTTTAAAAACTCGCTCGTATCTTGACCGACGATCGAGTAGGCTTTTTGCGCCTGCTCCTCTCTTAGGGCTAAATTTTTACGCACAATCTCCTCCAAGCTATCGACCGTATAGACGCTGATAAGCTCTGTGTTTAAAAGATCGATATCTCTTGGCACGGCTATATCAAAAAAGTATCTGTGAAATTCTCTTGGCTCGATGATATCGCCTGTGATGATAGCGTGCGGGGCTGCAGTGCTTGAAAAGATGAGATCGTAATTATTTACATACTCTTTTAATTTCAAAATGCTATCCCAGCTCGCGTTATCTCCTAGACTATCAACTAGCTGCTCAACGCGCTCAGAGCTTCTGTTTATAATGATCACTTCTGCGCCACTTGATATGAGGTGTTTTGCTGCTAGCTCGCCCATCTCACCAGCGCCTACGACGATAGCAGTTTTTCCTTCAAGCGTGCCAAAAATTTCTTTTGCTTTTGCCACAGCTACGCTTGAAACAGAGATCGGGTTTTTAGAAATTTGAGTTTCGTTTCTAACTTTAGCAGCGCATTTACATGCATAGTGGATGATTTTACTGATTTGTTCGCCGCAAGCTGAGCTATCGTAAGCAAATTTAAAAGCATTTTTTAGCTGGCCAACGATCTGCGTTTCGCCGACGACTAGGCTATCAAGCGAGCTTGCCACGGCAAATAAGTGGTGTGCAGCACCGCTGTTTTCGTAGATGTCAGCTCTCTCATAAAGCTCATCTTCAAAAACGCCTGAAAATATCGACATGCACCTGATGATATGAGCAGTAGCGGCCTTTACATCCTCCACACTTGCTATGATCTCGACACGGTTGCAGGTGTTTAGCACCATGCTCTCTTTTATGTTTTTGTTTGAGTTTATCAGCTTTAAAATTTGCTCTTTTTTCTCGTCACTATCAAAGGCAAGCTTCTCTCTGACCGAAATATCAGTATTTTTATATGTAAAACTTATGTCTAAATAGTGCATCAAAATTCCCTATCTATCATGCTTTTTATGATCCCTTCAAGCTCGGCGTTTTTATACTCTTTTATCGCTTCTATTGCCTCAGCTCCAAGCCTTTTAGCTTCATTTATAGCCTTGCTAAGTGAGCTAGTTTTATCAAAATTTTCTTTTAGCCATGAAATTTCGTCCGCGTTTAACTTCTTTGCCCAAAGCGATCTAAGCTTTGCTTGATTAGCCCCATCTAAGCTCTTATAAAGATAAATGTAAGGAAGTGTCGTTTTGCCCTCGACAAAGTCGTTAAGTGCTGGTTTGCCAAGCGTTTTTTCATCTTGAGTGATGTCTAAGATATCATCAACGATCTGAAATGCAAGACCTAAATTTTTGCCATAAATGCCAAATTTCTCGCTATCTTTGCCAGCTAGCTTTGCCCCACAAATAGCCGTAGCTTCTATCAAAACAGCTGTTTTATAATAGATCATTTTTAAATATTCTTGCTCGTTTTCGTTAAAATTTTCAGCCATTTTCACATCCATCATCTCGCCGATGCTTAGCTTGCTGACCGCATCTGAGATGACAGCTGTGATGCTTGGGTCAAATTTTGTAAGCTCAAAATAAGCCTTTGAATAGAGGATGTCGCCTAGCATGACTGAGTTTTTACTGCCAAAAAGTGCGTTTATGCTTGGTTTGCCGCGTCTTATATTTGCCTCGTCTATTACGTCGTCGTGCAATAAGCTTGCAAGGTGGATGAGCTCGATGATAGCGCAAAGTTTAAGTGAAATTTCACTCTCTCCTGCGATCTTTAAAAGAAGTTTTGAGCGCAACTTTTTGCCTGAGCTTATCTTTAAAAACATCTCAAACGCCTCTTTATAGCCAAGCTCGCTTATAAATTTGCTCATTATTTCATCGATTTTATCCATTTTTATCCTTCTATTTATCCTCGTGCGGATCTCTAAAACCAACATCCACACGCTTGCTCTCATCTAACAGCGCCACCCTAAAATGCGCCTTTTTATCCTTAAAATCAATAAATGATATATAAAGGCTCACGCTCTCGTTTGGCGGCATCATAAAATCAGGCAAAACTCGCTGCATGTAGGTGTTTTGTCCTTGTCTTAGTGAAAAGACCATCTGCCTTGGATAGCGCCTAAAAAAGCTTTGCACGGTGATATTTGTGCTATCAAACAGCGTCCAGCGAAAGTCAAACGTCTCAACTCTTTGAGTTTTTTTCTCGGTTATAAAGACGCGTGCCCACTCACCTTTTTTAAGCTCAAATGTATGCACCGAATTTGGGTCAAAATTTGGCTCTTTTGCAAAGACAAGAGCGACTAGAAAAGCAATGAGCGCAAAAATCTTACTCATTTTGGCTTAAAATTTCTCCGCTAAGCTCGATGTATAGGTCATTTACTCCGTTATAAACTTTATCTTGCTCTGAGGCTATAAAATTTCTGATCTCGTCCTCGCCAACGCCATACTTTTCGCAAAGCTCGCTCATAGCCACAAATTTCTCAAAAATTTTATCTATCTCGTTTTTAACCAAAACGGCATTTGCGTTAAACAAAATGTCATAAAATTTATCCCTCGCACTGCCCTCAAATATATCTGTCATCGCTGTTTCTTTGAAAATTTCTTAAGATTATAGCCAATTAAAACTAAGTTAAAAATTTAATATTATCTCCCACGCCTCGCTAACATTTTTGGCGTTATACGTGGCAGTTTTGCTCTCCTCGCCAAATCCCCAGCAAACTTGCACGTAAGGCATATTTGCGTTTTTAGCGGCTATCTCGTCTTTTAGGCTATCTCCTATAAAGATCGCTTTATTAGCTCCAGTTTTACTAACAGCCAAATGAAGCATCGCAGGATCTGGCTTTTGCGGTATCTCCTTACTAGCGCCGATAACCTCGTCAAATAGCTCATAAATTTCATTTTTCTTTAAAATTTTCTCTAGCGTATCGTGTGGTGCATTGCTTGCCAAAACGACCTTGTAGTGAGCATCTTTGCACTTTTGCAAAAGCTCTTTTACGCCATCATAGGTAGTCGCACACTCATCGTAAAATTTCTTAAATTTCTCTTCAAAACCCTCTTTTAAGCTCCTGCTTGGCATGTCGATGCCGTAAAACTCAAGGGCCAAATTTCTACCTGGCTCATTGATCGCTTTTATGATAAATTCTCTTTCAAGTGGCGGCAAATTTAGCTCATCTCTTACTTCATTTACCGTTTTATATATCGCCTCGCCACTATCGATTACAGTGCCATCCATATCAAAAATAACTACTTTCAATCCTCATCCTTAAATTTATTTTTATGTTTTTCTTTCTTATATGTCTTTTGATTTTTTAGCTTATCAAGTAGATTTGCCGCCTTTAAAAGCTCCTCTTTTGGAGCATTTTTGATAAGCAAATTTATAAAATTTTCTAGCGCTTTTGAGTATGGCTGGTCAAGATAAACAGCTTCTATTTTTTCGATGACTTTCACGTTTTTCTCCACTCTTTGGCGAAATTCAGTCTCGTCAAAGTCATCTCTTTTTAGCCCATTTATCGCTGATTTTGCAAATTTTTCTAGCGCACGAAGATATTTTACACGCTTAAATTTGTCCGTGACTTGGTTCAAATTTTTCCTTTTTTTTGGCAAATTATATCAAAATTTGATTTTATCCCCTAAATTTTGGCTTTGCTAATGTATAATTTACGCCAAAATTACTTAAACAAGGAGCAAAAATGAGGCAAGAAACCGCTGCGATCCACGTAGGCTACGACACAAACGAGGGCTTTGGCACGATGGCTGTGCCTATTTTTCAAAGCACGGCTTATGACTTTGGAAGTGCCGAGACAGCGGCTGCTAGGTTTGATCTAAAAGATAGTGGCTACATCTACACAAGACTTAGCAACCCAACGACAGATATCTTTGAAAAAAGGGTCGCCGCACTTGAAGGCGGAGCCGCTGCGATAGCGACTGCAAGCGGTCAGTCAGCTTTGTTTTACAGCATAATAAATTTAGCCCAAGCAGGCGATAATATCATCATTGCTAAGAAAATTTATGGCGGCACGACAGTGCTTTTTACGCACACGCTAAAGAGATTTGGCATAGAGGCTAGAGTCTTTGACAGTGACAGCGCTGATGATCTGGAGAGTTTGATAGACGAAAAAACTAGGGCTATATTTTTTGAAACGCTTTCAAATCCACAAATTTCTATCCCAAATATCGAAAAAATCGTAGAAATCGCAAACAAATATGGCATCATCAGCATCACCGATAACACCGTGCCAACGCCTATCATCTTTCAGCCACTTCGCCACGGCGTCGATGTTTGCGTGCATAGCGCTAGCAAATATATGAGCGGTCAGGGTCTTAGCCTAGCAGGCGTGGTCGTCAGCGCAAATCACCTAAACGAAAAGCTAAAAGGCAACAAGAGATATGAGCACTTTAACGTGCCAGATGCGAGCTATCACGACATCGTATATGCTGATATGACGGATCGTTTTGATATCTACACGCTAAGGATGAGACTTGCTATCGTGCGCGACATCGGCGCTGTGATCTCTCCGTTTAACTCTTGGCAGCTCATACAAGGGCTTGAAACGCTCGCTGTTAGGGTTGAGAGACACTCGCAAAACGCCCTAAAAGTGGCTAAATTTCTAAACTCTCACAAGCATATAAAAAGCGTGGCATACCCAGGGCTTGCCGACAACGTGGATCACGCAAAGGCACAAAAATACTTTAAAGACGGCATGGCAAATGGGCTATTTTGCTTTGAGACTGATAGCTTTGAGCGCGCAAAAAAGATGCTAGAGCGCGTAAAACTCTTTAAGATCGTAGTAAATATCGGCGATACAAAGTCGCTCATCACGCACCCAGCCTCGACAACTCACCAGCAGCTAAGCAGCGAAGAGCTCATCAAAGCTGGCATCACAAAAGAGCTGATAAGAGTTAGCATAGGTCTTGAAAACGCCGAGGATCTGATAGCTGATCTAGCCCAAGCCTTAGAATAAAGAAATTTCTAGCTCATTTTGGGCTAGAAATTTAAAATTTACTCAAGCTTGCCGCATATCCTCTCGCACTCTTTTGCATGCCTTATAAATTTTATAACGATATAGATGACAAGTAGCGGCACGCTTATATACCAAAATGCAAAAAAGGCGAGTATAAAAAGCATAAATAAGAATGTTACAAAATATACTAAGACTGCAAGGATGATATCATCAAGCATTTTGCCTCCCATTTTGCTAGTGTTTTGGTGATTTTATAAAAAGCAAAATAAAATGAGACTGAACGGATTTGTTTTGGCTCTAAAATTTGAGCTAAGTTGCAAGCGAAGTCAAATTTTAGTAGCCAACTCTTGCGAGTGAATGGAATTTTAAAATTTGAAAATAGTAAATTCCTACTTTTTAAATCACGACTTTTAAATTTATAAATTCTTTTATTCAAAAGGGAGACAAGGGGACTCGAGTTACGAGGCCGTCCCCTTATCCCCCTTTTTAAATCCTCCAAACCCCTCGCACGTTCAAGGTGGCATGCAATCGTGCTAGTGCACTGCATGCGGTTAAAAACTATGGCAAATTTTATTTATCAAGGCAGATAAGCATCAGGCAAATTTTAAAATTTATGAGCGAGCATATCACGCTTCTAAATTTAGTGGCGAATATTTATGAGCCCTAAATTTAGTAAGTTGCTAAGGCGAGTGAGTAAGATTTTAAAATTTTGCTTGCAAAATAAATTTATCCAAAAAGGGACACAAGGGGGCTTGAGCTACGGTCTGCTTGCAGTTGCGAGCTTGTGAAGCAAAGAAGCTCCCCCTTAACAATCCCCTAACCCCTACGATGTTAGAGGTGCATGCCTCAGTGCTTCGCACTGCATGCGTTTTATTGAAATTCTAGTAAATTTTAAAATTTATGAGCGAGCATATCACGGCTCTAAATTTAGTGCTAAACGAAGTGTAGCCTAAATTTAGTAGCCTGTTAAGGCAAGCGAGTAAAGTTTTAAAATTTACAAAGAGAAATGAAATGTGGCAAGTTTTATCAAAATTTTAATAAGTCAAATACTTAATCGTATCTTGATAAAGCACTTGATTTTCGCATTGTATCAGTAATAGGTCATTTTCTTCAAAGATTGTTGAGCCAGTTGGCTTTTGATATTCGTTTTTACGCTTTATTAGGATTATTAAAAACTCAGTTGGAAGCTCAAGCTGAGCCAAATCTTTGCCAATTAGTTTTGAGCCATAGTGGATGGTATGCTGGTGAAGCGTGTAGCTTAAGATCGGCGAGTTTTCTACTGCCTTAACATCCTCTTGCTCACTCTCTTTAACCTTAAATTTATCAGCTGCAAAGCCAAGCGACATGCCCTGTATCAAAATAGAAATCAAAACCATAAAAAATATAATGTTAAAAATCATATCCGCATCACGTACGCCATCGACATAAACATAGGTAGCTAGCACAACTGGCACAACACCTCTTAGTCCAACCCAAGAGATAAAAATTTGCTCATTTATCTTAAATTTTGAAAATGCAAGCGATGCAAAAACACCAAGTGGTCTTGCAAAAAACATAAGCCACAAGGCCAAAACAAGCGCTAACAGCGCAGTTGCAGGAAGTTGTGATGGATTTACCAAAAGGCCAAGTGTTAAAAAGACAACTATTTGCATCGTCCAAGCGATACCGTCGTGAAAACCGACTAAATTTTTCTTGTGAGAAAACTCTTTTTTGTTTATAAAAATTCCAGCTATATAGACGGCCAAATAGCCATTGCCACCGATTTTAAAGCAAAGCGTATATAAAAGCAATATCCAAGCGATAGAAAAAACTGGATAAAGGCCCCAGCTTTTTAGGCGAAGTCTATTAAAGATGGCTGGCAAAGCAACGCCAAATAAATAGCCCATAGCGATACCTATGCCAAACTGCTTAACTAGTGTAATAGCCCACTCAGATACTGTCGGCGTGGTATTTAGTGAGATCATTTGAACGATCGTCATAGTTAGAAATATCGCCATTGGATCGTTTGAGCCAGATTCCAACTCAAGCAATGGTGCAATGCTATTTCTAAGTGAAATTTTCTTGGCTCTTAGTATAGCAAAAACAGCTGCTGCGTCTGTCGAAGAGATAATGGAGCCTAGCAAAAAGGCTTCCGTCCAGGTAAAATCAAGCAGATATTTTGCTACTGGAGCGATAGCTAGCGCGGTTAAGAAAACACCAAGTGTAGCAAGCGCTAAACCTCTACCAAAGATAGGTTTAATCGCTGCAAAATCAGTATCTAGCCCACCAGCATAAAGTATAAAAATAAGTGCTAGCATGCCGACATTTTGAGCGATCATTTGATCATCAAAATTTACACCCAGCAAGCCATCTGAGCCAGCTAGCATGCCAACGCCTAAAAATATTATTAAAGATGGAATTCCAAATTTATCAGAGATCTTACTTAAAAGAATACTAGTTATAAGCAAAACTGCAAAAAATAGTAGTAAATTTTCCAAATAAACTCCACAAAATTATATTAAATTATACTTTCAAAAACTTCAAATTTATCTTGATTTACAAGCATCTCAAGCAAGACACCGTAGTTATCTTTTATCTCATCTTGAAGTTTTATAGCAAGCTCTTTTGCGTCTTTTCCATCTTTTGGATAGGTAACTACTAGATCGATCGGCTCAGCGTTTAAAAACTCTTGTATGCCAGTTAGTAGCTCGCTAGCGCCTCTTTCGTTTGTGCCGTGAAGCACAACCACGTAGTGTTCGTTTTCTCTTATGACAACGTCTGTTTGTCTTAGGATTTTTTCAAAAATTTCGCCATATTCTTTACTATTTGGCAAAGAAAAATATATCAAAGATAAATTTTTCGCATAGTCCTTTACGTTTTTGTATCGCTTTATAAAAGCTATCTCAAGATCGATTATTGATAAAATATCAACTGCCGAGAAGATTTTCGCCGCCATTTTTACACTCTTTTTACTATTTTGATTTTACGCCGCTATTATATCTTGTAAATTTTCAAAAATAAAGACATTCATTCCATTTTTGTATTCATAGCCAAATTTTAGTCCATGAGCCTCAAGGATGTTGCTAACTATATATAAACCTAGACCAAAGCTCTTTTGCGCATCTTCGCCCTTGATAAATGGCTGGATGTAAAAGTCAAGGTCATTTTTTAGCTTCTCGCCTTGAGTTATAAATTTCATATGATCCTTGCTAACCATGATATTTACGTGCTTATCGGTTGAGTACTTTATGCCATTATCTATCATATTTTTTATAGCGACAGAAAATAGCTTAAAATCAACCATCACCCTGACCTCGTCAAGCTCGCTGATGCCAACATGCTCCTTTTCAACCATCGCTATATCGATAGCCTCATCGATGAGATCTCTCATAAGACAAGGCGTTTTATTGGTAAGTCCTATCTTTGAAGTGATCTGCTCGATCGCTGCAAGCTCGTTTATCAAATTTTCAAGCTTATGAAAGACGGAGATTAGCCTCTCTTGGTTTTTGCTTTTTTCTATCATTTGAGCGGCGATCAGCCCCTTTGTGATAGGCGTTTTTAGCTCGTGCATGATATTTCTTAAGAAAAGATGCCTTGAGTCATTTAGCGCCTTGATCTGACAAACAGCCTCATAAAATGCCTCCGAAACCTCAGAAATTTCATCCTTGCCGTTGCCGACATTTTGCACACCGTCAAGCTCGCCATTTGCAAATTTCACGATCTGACGCTTTAGCTTTCTAAGCGGTTTTATCTTATAGATGACAAAGATATAAGCAGCCAGCAAAATGACTGCAACTACGGCAAACACAGCCTTTATCACCTCGTATCTGTAAGGCTGAAATTCTTTATCCATTAAAAGCTTTAGCTCATCCAAATGCTCGATCTTTAGGTAGTGATGCTTATCATAAAGCAAGATCGCACTAGATCCTAGATCACTTGAAATTTCTTCTAAAACGGCTGCATTTTTTAAAATTTCTTCTTTTTCATTTTTAGCGGTGATCTCTGGCATGTCAATGTTTGAGAGCTGACGGTCGTACTGAGCTTTATTTATGATGCCACCCATGTAGAGCAAATTTGTCCTAGCGACGTTTGAGTATTTGTTATTTAGCTCTCTTGTGTAGTTTTGTTTATCAAAACCCATGAGCCACAAAAAGGCTAGAAATATCGAAACGAGCGCGAGCCCAAAGATAAACGTTATCGTGATAAATATAGAAGATCTTGGCATCAAAGGACCAACTTGTAGCCGATGCCGCGGATCGCGTGAATGTATTTTGGCTCTTTTGGATTTTCATTTAGTTTTTGGCGAATTCTGCCGATGATGACGTCGATACTTTTGTTTGAACTATCTTCATTTATGCTCTCGCAGTTGTAGATGAGTTCCTCTCTAGTGACCGCCCCACCCTCTTTTTGAAGCAGATATTTTAAGATGTCATACTCCGCTGCGGTTAAATTTAAAACGCTGCCTTTAAATAAAATTTCCCTCTCAAATTCTTTTAGAACTAAGTCTTTATTTAAATTTCTTGCCTCATTTGCAGGAGCTATGCTCTGCCTTCTTAGATGACTTTTTATGCGAGCAAGAAGCTCTTGTGGGTCATAAGGCTTTGGCAAATAGTCGTCCGCGCCGTTATCTAGGGCATTTACTTTGTCCGTTATATCGTGCCTTGCGCTTGAGATGATTATAGGGATGTTGTGCTTTTTTCTTATCTCTTTGCACACCTCTAGTCCGTCCATTCCAGGGAGCGTAAGATCAAGGATAACTAGGTCAAATTCACTTGTATTTAAAGTAGATAGTCCGATATATGGCTCCTCAGCCGTCGTTACTTTTATGTCGTAGTTTTCTAGGTATTCAGTTAAAATTTCAGCAAGCTCCATATCATCTTCTATCATTAAAATTCTAGTCATGATCTTTCCTGATGTAAATTTATTTTTAAGGATTATAGCAGATAAAGGTTTTAAAAATTTAAAAGAGTTAAGAGCTGAAATTTCAGCTCTTAAGTGGTTATTTTATAACAAGGCCTTGCATGATGCCACCGCGGTTTATCCACACTAGCGTCTTTTTGCCTTTTGCATTTTTAACTGTGCTTGCAAATGTTTGAAGATCTTTTATGCTCTCTTCGCCAACTTGAACGATCACATCGCCTCTTTCAAAGCCAAAGTCTTCAGCTTTTGAGCCAGATTTTACATCAGTTACAAGCACGCCTTGAGTATCTGGACTGATCTTATACTTAAATCTTATCTCATCGCTTAGATTACTAACGCTAAGACCTTCTATGATGACGCTTTTTGTCGTATCTTTTGCGTTGTGATCCATATTTACAAGCTTGATTTTTGTATTCATAACTTTATTTGATCGCTCGTAAGTTATATCAACGCTGCTATTTGGAGTTAGTGAGCCGATGAAATTTTTAAGATCATTTGCGTTTTTGATAGCTTTGCCGTTTGCGGAGATAACCAAGTCGCCTCTTTTTAGCCCTGCTTCATCTGCTGGCATGCCCTGCTCTACGCCGCTTATTAGCGCACCCTCTTTATTTGTATAAAGCTCTTTTTGCTCATCAGTTAAATTTGCTATCGTAACGCCGATAAATCCACGCTCGATCTTGCCGTCAGTTATCAGCTTTTTAGCGATATCTTTTACCATATTTGATGGTATGGCAAAGCCTATGCCGTTGTTGCCACCACTTTTTGAAAGTATGGCTGAGTTTATACCGACTAAATAGCCCCTGCTATCAACCAAAGCACCACCTGAGTTGCCAGGGTTTATAGAGGCGTCTGTTTGGATGAAATTTTCATATTGATTAAGTCCGATATCATCTTTGTTTAGCCCTGAGACGATGCCTTTAGTGATGCTCTCACCCACGCCAAAAGGATTGCCTATGGCAAAGACTACGTCTGCATCAAGCAGCTTTGATGAGTCGGCAAATGTGATCGCATTTAGCCCATTTGCCTCTATCTTTATAACGGCTAGATCGGTCTTTGGATCGCTACCTATTAGCTTCGCTTTATACTCCTTGCCACCCTTTGCCAATGTCACAACGATCTGGTCGCTATCTTCGATGACGTGGTTGTTTGTAACGATATAGCCGTCATTTGAGATGATGACGCCAGAGCCAAGCGAGGTTGTTTTTTCTTTCTCTTTTGGTTTTGCAAAGTTAAATCCAAAAAATTCATTAAAAAACGGGTCATTAAACATCTGCTCGATGCCTGCGTTGCTTACTGTTTTTGTAGTTGAGATATTTACAACTGAAAGTTTTGCCTGAGCGATAGAGTCATAGTATGAGAGCACACTATTTTTATCACTTAACGGCGAAACTCTAGTTACATCTTGGTTTGCTTCGTTAAATTTAATATCAGCTCCCATTAGCAAAGAAGCCGCTGCTAATGAAATTAGCATAAATTTTTTCATTTTTTTCCTTTAAATTGAAAATGTCTTGAAATTATAAATAGAGCTTAAAAATAAAATCTTAATGCTTTTTCTTCTTTGTAAATAAAAATAAACTTGACTTGCATAGACTAAAGTTTTGTGATATAATCCGTGTCAAAAAACATAAGGAGAATATATGAGCGAAAGCTTATATGAAACTTTAGGAGTTTCAAAAGGCGCATCAAGCGACGAGATAAAAAAAGCTTATAGAAAACTTGCTAGAAAGTACCACCCAGACATCAACAAAGACCCTGGAGCAGAGGATAAATTTAAAGAGATAAACGCTGCTTATGAAATTTTAAGTGACGAGAAAAAACGTGCCCAGTATGATCAATACGGCGATAATATGTTTGGCGGTCAAAATTTCCACGACTTTGCCAGAGGTTCAGCCGATATGGGCGATCTAAACGATATCTTGAAAAATATCTTCTCAGGTGGATTTGGTGGAGGCGGCGCTAAATTTAGCGGTGGCTTTGGTGGAGGTTTTGAAGGATTTGAAGGCTTTGGCGGAGGTGGATTTGGCTTTGGGGGAGCTGATCTAGATGTAAATGCCAAAATTTCTATACCATTTGACGTAGCTGTAACTGGCGGCGAACATAAGATAAATTTTAATGGCGAAAGCATCAAGATAAAGATCCCAAGCGGCATAGAAGGCGGTGAAAAACTTCGCATAAAAGGCAAAGGCAAGAGTGCTGGCGGTCAAACTGGCGATCTTATACTTGCCATTAGCGTTGAGCCAAGTGACGAGTACGAAAGAGTTGGCGATGATCTATATAAAGATGTAGAAATTCCACTAAAAACTATGCTCTTTGGCGGCAAGATAAATGTGCATACATATAAAAAAGATGTAACCATCAAAATTGCTGAGAACTCAAAAACAGGCACGAAGATCCGCTTGAAAGGATACGGTGTGCAAAACAGAAAGAGCGGAATTTTTGGCGATCTTTACTTAAAAGCTAGGGTAAAACTTCCAAATATCAGTGAGCTTGACGAGGGCTTAGTAAAAGAGTTAAAAGAAAAATTACCGGAGTAAAAAATGCAAAATTACGAAGAACCACTTTTTTTAATAAGCGTTGTAGCAAAGGTTTTAAGCATACATCCACAAACTTTAAGACAATACGAAAGAGAGGGACTAGTTGAACCCTCAAGAACAGATGGCAAGATGAGGCTCTACTCGCAAAAAGACGTTGATCGTGTAAAAACGATACTAAATTTGACCCGTGAGCTTGGAGTAAATTTAGCAGGTGTTGATGTGATACTTCAGCTAAAAGAGAAAATTGACGATTTAGAAGCAACTATTGATGAGTTAAATAAAAAATTACACGAAGCTACCAGTCAAACTAGCACCAAAAGATCGCTAGTAAAGAGAAAAAGTAGCTTTGATCTTGTATTTTACGAAGGCAAAAAATAATATATGGAACAAATTTTAGAAGGCTTCTTGCTTGTCGCTGCGATCTCAGTCGCGTTAAACGTCATATTTAAGAAATTTCAGATACCAACCATCATCGGCTACATCGTAACCGGCACGCTTATATCAGAATTTTTCAACTTAAAAAGCAACGATGAAATTTCTCATATAGCTGAATTTGGTATCGCATTTTTGATGTTTACGATCGGACTTGAGTTTAGCTTTAAGCACCTGATGAGCATGAAAAAAGAGGTCTTTCTAAATGGCGGTCTGCAAGTTTGTTTAAGTGGCTTTGTGATGGGCGTGATGCTTTACTACGCGCTTCATCTAAAAGACGAGACAGCACTTATCGCTGGTCTTGCCTTTGCTCTATCTTCAACTGCGATCGTGCTAAAAACGCTAAATGACAACGGCGATGTGAGTAAAATTTATGGTAGAAAGGCGCTTGGAATTTTACTATTTCAAGATATCGCCGTCATCCCTATTTTGCTTATGATAGATATGTTTAGCTCGCAAGATGCCTCGATAAATGAGCTTTTGTTAAAGACATTTACGAGTGCGGTCATCCTTATCGTTGTGCTATTTTTGCTCGGCAAATACGTCATCAACTGGATATTTTACAAAGTCGTTCAGACAAACTCTCAAGAGGTCTTTATCGCAACGATCCTCTTTTTAGTCGTTGGCGCTAGCACGCTAGCTCACTTCTTTGGCTTTTCATACTCTCTTGGTGCATTTTTAGCTGGTATGATGATGGCAGAGACGCAGTATAAGCACCAGATCGAGGTCGATCTCATACCTTTTAGAGATCTGCTTCTTGGACTATTTTTCATAACTGTTGGCATGCAGATAAATTTTGTAGTCGTGCTCTCAAACATCTGGCTAGTTCTAGGTCTAGTCTTTAGCATAATGGTCGTAAAAGCTATCGTCGTTTTTGCCGTTTTAAACATCTACTTAAAACGCAGAGTCGCTGCTAAGACCGCACTTAGCGTCTGCCAGATCGGCGAATTTGCACTGGCTGTTTTTGGTCTGATGACTACTAGAAACCTACTTGACGTTCAAACAGCTCAAATTTTCATCGCAGCCTCTGTTATATCGATGTTTGCGACACCTTTTATACTTAAAAAACTTGACGCTTTAGCTGATCTTGTAGAGCGTGAGGTGACAGTCGAGTCAACCGAGACCCTAAAGCCACAAAAACTAAAAAATCACATCGTGGTCTTTGGCTATGATAGGCTCGGTCAAGAGGTGGTTTTAAGACTAAAAGAGACAAAGCTTTTATACATCGTGCTTGATAATGACATCAGCCTAGTTGAGCTTGGTAGGAGCCGCGGAGAAAATGTATTTTTAGGAAACGTGCTTCAAAGTAACACTCTTGAAAACGCTTGCTTAGACGATGCAGCCGCTGTCATCATAACTGTAAATAACGAGCAAAGAGTTGAGCTGATCGCGCAAAAGATCAAAGACTACGGAGCAAATATCCAAACGATCATCAAAGCAAATGGCGAGGGCAACAAAGATATCTTTGGCGAGCTAGGTGCAAATTTCCACCTAATAAGCGAAGAGCGCGTCATGGCAAAAACCCTTGTTCATGAAGCCCTTCAGTGCAAGATCGACCACGACGTAAGAGCGTAGTAAATTTAGCTTCTTAAAACACGATTTTTTGTTAAGCTCGTTTAAATAAATTGATAAAACTATTAGCAACATTGTTGATTATATAAGAAAAAAAGAAGCTAAAAATTTGTCTAGCCACAATATCAATGCTAGTCTTAATGAGAAAGAAGTAAAAATTGATAAGCTATTAAAAGATAAAAATAGAATTTAGTACAAATTAAAACAAAAAGCATATCAGCCAATAATATGCTTTTAAAAATCAAATTTAAAGCCTAGCTTTGCCAGGCTTTACTCATTTCTTAAAGTTTGAAGGACATTTACCTCTGTGGCTTTTTTGGCTGGATAGTAAGACGAGATAGCCACGATAAACACAGCCCCAACTACGATAAGCACAAGATCAAGAGTTGAGAGTTCAAGTGGTAGTTTGCTTGAGCCATAGACGTCAGCTGGCAGGTCTATTATATTGAAATTTCCAAGTAAAAATAGCCCCAAAAAGCCAAGCACTAGGCCAAATATAATGCCACCTCCACCTATTACTAGTCCTTGATAAAAAAAGCTTCTTTTTATCTCGCCTTTGCTAGCTCCAAGTGCTAAAAGCAAGGCGATCTCTTGCCTGCGGTTCATCACAGTCATTAGCAGTGAGCTTATGATATTTAGCGATGCCACAAGGATAATAAGCATCAAAACTATAAAAAGTGCTCTTTTTTCAAGTGCGAGAGCTGAGAAAAAGTTGCCATTTTGCTCCCACCAGCCAATGGCCACAGTGCCAGTTGGAAGGCCCTCGCGCACCCTTTTTATATCATCAAATGGCTTTTTTGAAAAGATGTGAATGCCATCATACACCCCGTTTGGATAGTCCAAAATTTTCCTTAAAGCCTCGACCGAAGTATACGAAAACGCCTTGTCGTAGGCGATGAGCCCAGACGTAAATGAGCCGCCTATATCAAAGCGCTTCATCTTTGGCGTTAGCGAAAATCCAGCTGGGTCAGCCTTTGTAAAGATAAGCGTTAGTTTTTCATCATTTCTTAGTCTAAATTCATTTGCGATGCCGCTTCCCACCAGTATCTCAAAGCCGCTTAGTTCTTTTTCTTTTAAGGCCTCGTTTACGACCGAGTTTATCTGCTTTTCGTCTTTAAAATTTACACCATAAACCAGCCCGCCCTCAAGCGCATTTGCCGAGCGGTAAATGACCTGCGTGCTGATAAATGGACTAAATTTAAGGTCGCTAAACTTAGCCTTTAGCTCATCCACAAAGTTATCATCGATCGAACCCTTAAAGGCGCTTTGAACGGTTATAGGATAGTTCATCGTAAAAAGTTTGCGCTCAAATTCTTTATCAAATCCGTTCATAATAGCCATCGCAACGATTAAAACCATAAGACCGATGCTAACACCAAGAAAGGCAAGCAACGCACTTAGAGCGATAAATGGCTGAGTTTTATCAAATCTTAAATATTTAAAAAGTAGGTACTTTGGTAAGCTTGTCATCAAATAGCCTTTAAAAGATTAAGGCGCTTTGGCGCCTTAAAAGTAGAAATTTTAAGCAAATATGCCTTTTTTAGGGCCACTTTTGCCGTGGCAATCTTTATATTTTTTACCGCTTCCACAAGGGCAAGGCGAATTTCTCGGAATCTTTTTCTCTGGCGTAAATTTCTCATCCTCACCTTGATTATTGTAACTTAAATGCTCATTTTCGGCATTTTGATTAGCCTCGATCATCATTCTAGCCTGCTCTTCTTGCTCCTCACGGCTCTTAAATCTAACAACTTGAAGCGTCTTAACGCTCTCAGTTTTTAGCCTGCCAACTAGCTCCATAAAGAGATTGTAGCTCTCTTTTTTATATTCAACTAGCGGATCTTTTTGATTATACCCTCTTAGACCGATACCAGTTTTTAGGATATCCATCTGATAGAGGTGCTCTCTCCACGCATTATCAAGCACTTGAAGGTATAAAATTTTCTCTATATCTTTTCTTTGCTCTTCATTTAGCACGCTCATCTTTTCGTTATATCTAATCTCTAAAATTTGCGCTATTTTTTCTACTAGCTCATTATACTCTAGCCCTTTTAGCTCGCTCTCGTCGATCTCTTCGCCACAGTCTGCAAGGATGATAGAGCATAAATTTTTAATGTCATAGTCATCTTTTAAGCCGCCATGGAAAATTTCAGCCGTATCAAGTAAATTTGTAACGTATTCAACCCTATTTTGAGCTATCTTCTCGCTCATATCGTAGTTTTTATCAAGTAGTTCGTCGCGGTATTTATAGATAGTCTTTCTTTGCTCATTTGCCACGTCGTCATACTCAAGCAAGTGCTTTCTAGCCTCAAAGTGCAAGCTCTCGACTTTCTTTTGAGCATTTTCAACAGCCCTTGTCACCATGCGGCTCTCGATACTCTCGCCCTCGTCGATACCAAGCCTATCCATGATCGCTTTTATGCGGTCGCTACCAAAAATCCTTAAAAGATTGTCCTCTAAGCTTAGGTAAAATCTACTCATACCAGGGTCGCCCTGACGTCCAGCACGGCCACGGAGCTGATTATCTATCCTTCTACTTTCGTGCCTTTCGGTGCCGATGATATATAAACCGCCAAGGTCTCTCACCTCGTCGTTTATCCTGATATCAACACCACGTCCAGCCATATTTGTAGCGATAGTCACAGCGCCTTTTACGCCAGCTTGAGCGATAATCTCAGCCTCTTTTTCGTGGTTTTTAGCATTTAGCACAGAGTGTGGGATGCCAGCTTTTTTCAGCATCTCGTGAAGCACCTCACTGCGCTCGATACTTGCAGTTCCTACAAGCACTGGCTGACCTTTTTCGTGAGCCTTTTTGACTTCGTCGATAACTGCTTTAAATTTCTCATTTTGAGTTTTGTAGATAAGATCGTTTTGATCGATCCTCTTAACTGGCACGTTTGTCGGGATCGAGATAACTTCAAGGTTATAAATTTGAGAAAACTCAGTAGCCTCAGTCTGAGCCGTACCAGTCATACCTGCAAGCTTTTTATACATTCTAAAATAGTTTTGATAGGTTGTGTCAGCTAGCGTTTGGCTCTCTTCTTGAATTTTCACGCCCTCTTTTGCTTCAAGCGCTTGGTGAAGCCCCTCGCTAAAGCGCCTGCCCTCGCTTAGACGTCCTGTAAATTCATCAACTATGACAACCTCGCCATCTTTTACGACGTAATGAACGTCTTTTTCAAAGAGATTGTGAGCCTTTAGAGCTTGATCTAAGTGGTGGCTTAGCACGGCGTTTTCAAGGTTATATAAATTTTCAACTCCAAAGAGCTTTTCAGCCTTGCTTATGCCAGCTTCTGTGATCATTATCGTTCTATTTTTTTCATCTACTATAAAATCCCCCGTTGGCTTTGAGCCTGGCACGTTTGGATCAGCTGGAGTGCCTCTGGTAAGCTGTTTTGCGACTTGATCAGCTCTTATGTAGCCATCAAGCGTGCGGTTTGTTGGACCAGAGATTATAAGTGGCGTTCTAGCCTCATCTATCAAGATACTATCGACCTCATCGACGATAACGAAGTTATGGCCTCTTTGCACCTTTTGACCAGCTTCAAATTTCATATTGTCACGAAGGTAGTCAAAGCCAAATTCTGAGTTTGTGCCGTATGTTATGTCGGCGTTATAGGCAGCTTGTCTTACCTCATCGTCGTATCCGCCACTTAGTATCACATCGACGCTTAAGCCTAAAAAGTTATAAAGCTCGCCCATTTGCGTCGCGTCACGCTTTGCAAGGTAGTCATTTACGGTCACTACATGCACACCATTGCCACTCATCGCGTTTAAGATAACTGGCAAAGTCGCAACCAAGGTCTTACCCTCGCCTGTCTTCATCTCAGCGATCCTGCCCTCGTTTAGCACCATGCCGCCAATTAGCTGCACGTCAAAATGGCGCATCTTAAGCACCCTTTTGCTAGCCTCTCTAACGATCGCAAAGACATCATTTAAAATTTGATCTAAAGTGACTTTCTCTTCGACGACTTGGGCTTTAAGCTCGTTAAATTTGATCTTAAGCTCATCGTCGCTCATCTTCTCATATGTAGGCTCTAGCGCGTTTATCTGCGCCACACGTTTTATATATTTTTTGACTTCTCTATCGTTTTTCGTGCCAAAAATCTTTCTAAATACCGATGAAATCATTATTTTACCTTCCTAAATTTTTAAACTTTGGATCTTAGCATAGTTTAACTATTTATTTAATTAAACTGGGCTAGAATACGCCAAAAAAGGATAAAAAATGAGAAAATTTTTAGTTGCATCTCTTGTCGCAGTTTGCTCATTTGGCGCTGGCTTAAATTTTAAAAGCCTACAAAGTGACTTTACTCAAACTGTCTTTAGCGAGGGAAAAAGTGTAAATTATAAGGGTAGATTTTACGCTAAAAGCGACAACACCGCACTTTGGATATATGAAAGTCCAACACCAAAGAGGATTTACTTTGACAAAGACAAGGTGGTCGTGATCGAAGATGAGCTTGAGCAAGCCATCATCTCAAGGCTAGATGATACGCCAAATTTAACGCAGGTTTTGGCTCACGCAGAGCAAATTCAGCCGACACTTTATAAGGCGATATATGACGGGGTTGAGTACTTTATAACGATCAAAAACACGCTTCCAACGACGATTGATTATAAAGACAAACTCTCAAATAAGATAAAGATCACTCTAAGTAACCCTGTAAAAGACGCGCTCATCCCAAAAGAGACGCTAACTCCAGTCATTCCACAAGGTTACGACATCGTAAATCAATAAATTTGGCTAGCTTTTAGCCAAATTTATCTTTTTTTATTTCTCTCCGAAGTCTTTTCCAAATTCTTGCACATTATTTAGATCGATCGGCTTTTGCAACACGTCATTTGGATCAGGTGCGACAATGATTTCGTTGCCTTTTTTCTTCTTTTCTGGCTTTGTCATCACATCTTCATTTACGCTTGGATCAGAGCATAAATTTTGGCTTTTTATCGCCTTTATGATCTCGCTTAGCTCTAGATTATTTATCACTTTGATATTTAAAATAAGCACGTCATCGATGTCAAGCGAGTGTTTTTTGGCTGCGTATTTCATAAAGAGCTCCTTAAATTTCTCTTTTCCCATTGAGGTTAGGATATCCTCCACATAAAAGCTGCCAACAACGACGTTTAGCGCATCAAGCACGTAGGCTTCGTTCTCCTCCACATCACGTCCGACAACTTCAAGGTTCATGCTTATCTTTTTTGTTAAATTTTGTCCAGCTTTTGAGTAAATATCTGTTTGAAAGTCACTCACTTTTAGCACATCTGCGAATGCAAAAACGCCAAAAACAAGGCTTAAAAATAGCTTTTTCATAAACTCTCCTTAATATGCAAAAATACGTTTTCTTGGTAAAATTTCTTAACTTCGTCGTCAATTTTAACCACTTTTCTTAAATGCTGCCTAAAATCACTTTTCTTATCATAAAAAAGTTTTAAATTTTTAGGATTTACTGCGCGAGAAAGTGCGACGTAGAGCTGTCCTTTGGCAAAGATGTGGTTGATGTTGCAAATGAGCGAGTTTATGCTCATGCCTTGAGACTTGTGGATAGTTAGCGCATAAGCAAGTTTAAATGGAAACTGATAAAGCGAAGCTTGCACGTTCTCCTCGATCTCGTCTTCGTTTAAATTTAGCGCGCAAAAGTTATAAGCGCACTTTTCTATCTCGCAGATCTCGCCGCTATCTTTTTGCACGATCACACTTGATATGGCGCCATTTTCTTTTAAAATTTGCATGATCTTGCCCTGCTCGCCGTTATAGTACTCGCCCCATTTATTTGAAGTAAAGATGATTTTTGCGCCTATCTTCATCTCCAAATTTCGCGAGATATTTAGCGTATTTGCCCACTTTTCAAACTCTTTTTTATCTAAATTTTCATCCATAACAAGCACGTCCGAGTTTGAAATTTCAAGCGGTGCGTTAAGTGCAAGAAGTCTCTTTTGATTTAGCATCTCAGCCTCGGCGTTTCTGCCAAAAAGCACGCTAGTCTCGCTATCTGGCTCGATAGCTCCCACTCGCAAGCTCTCGATGTAGGCCATCATCTCATCATCTAGCTCGCCAACTCTAAGACGAGAGAGAATTTCATAAAACTTAAGATCATTTGTGCGTTTTGAGAGCAAAAGCTCGACATTTGTAAATTTCATATCCTCCCACGCACTGGAGTTAAAGGCGTATAAAAAGTTAAAAAGTTTGCTCTCATTTTGCTCTTTTTGCACGGGTGGCAGCTGATAAAAGTCGCCTACTATAAGCACCCTGCCCTTAAATTTAGATGTAAGCAAGCGGTATCTTATCATCTCCATGACATTTGAGCTAACCATCGAAATTTCATCAATTACTAGCAGATCGCAAGCATCTAGCATATTTCGTAGTTTGCTTAGCTTATCTTTTTGGCGGTAGTCAAGCCGTTTTAGCTCCTCGTAGTCCTTGCAGTAACCAAATTTAAAAAAGCTATGCAAGCTCACGCCCCCAAGACTAACAGCGCTTATGCCAGTTGAGCCAAGGATGACGACATTTTTGAAATTTTCTTTGTAGTGTCTGATGATGGAGGCGGTCAGATAGCTCTTGCCTACACCGCCACCGCCTGTTAAAAAGACATTTGAGCGAGATAAAATTTCTAAAATTTGATCTTTCATCTACTCAAACATCTCTGGGCGATACTCAAAATGCATCGTATCAAAGTGCTTCCAGCGTCCGCCCCAGATAAATTTATGCTTTTCAAATACTCGCACGATCTTTTCAGGGATCAAGTTCTCATAGCCCTTGCTCCACTGCCAGTAGTGGCTCTTTTTTACATTTATATCGATCGCGATGCCGTAGCTGTGCGCGCTTAGGCGGTTTGTGCCAGCGATAATGCGCCACTTAAATGTCCCGCCTGGATCTTTTAGATACTCTAGCAAATTTGGATCGCTCTTTACCATCTCATTTAGTTCATTGCTCACATCCTGCAAGGCAGCTGCAGCGCCATTTTTAGAGTTAAATTTCAAAGGCAAATTTAAAAAATCCTTTAGCCAGATGACATCTACTAAATTTGCCTTTACTGCGCTCTCACTTGAGCCATAAATTTTGCCTAAAAGCTCGTAGTTTCTGCATCTGCCAGCATCACTTAAAGCCGCGCTAAGTGGCGAAAATGCAGCGTAATCAAGCGCGTTCATATCCTCTATATCAGCCCCAGTGCTGCACTCTTCATCTTTTTGTTTAAAATCATCATAGACTAAACTCGTGCCATCACTAAATTTAACCAAATTTTCTTCTATCTTCACGCCGTAAGCTCGCTGCAAAGCCGACATCTTTCTAGCCTTATCTAGCATCCCTTGCTCAGGTCTCATCACATTTATAGAATCAACCTTTGAGATAAGCAAATTTGCACTTTGTATGTCGCTTCTGTTTTGTCCGATATTTAGCGTAGTTATCGCGGTCGCTCCGATTAGCGCGCGGCCGTTGTTTGCAGTCTTTAGCCCCCAAGCATCATGCACGACGTAGATATCATCGCCCTTGTATCCAGCATAGAGCATGATATGACCTGGCAGATGCACGAGCGTGAGATATGGCACGCCCTTTTCTTTTATCTCTTTGCTCTTTGCAACATTGCTAAGGCCTTTTAGGTTGATCTTTTCTCCCATATTTGCCTGCGCCCTTGAATTTCTTGGCAACCACACGCCAAAGCTTGCTAGCAAGTCTTTTGTAAAAAGCGAGCAGTCTCTTAGCTTATCCACCCCGCCCCAGCCATAAGGCTGAGTAAGAAGCGAGCTAAGAATTGTTTTTAAATTTGAGTCATTAAATTTAAGTGGAAAAAGGGCGCTAAAAGACTTTGGGAGGACAAACTCCCTAAGCATATTTCTTACATAAATTTTGCCGTAGTAGTTTTTGTCATCTTGTGCTAAAACTGGCAGTATCGCGCCGACACGCGAGTAAAACAAGAAGTTTCCGCCTTTATCATAAACTGGCATCTTGTCGGTTTTTATCGTTACAAAGCTTGATTTTTGATAGGCAAGCGCCTCTTCGTCGCTTATAAATTTGATATCTTCAACCTTCACCCAGCCCCAAACCGCATCATCACTCACAAACGCCCATGCCCTATCTTTTGAGAGGTGCGATACAAAGAGCGGATGAGCGATGCTTAGGGTTGATTCTTGCAGATAGTCAAACGGATAGCCCTCGCCTGGAGTTTGCGGGTTTAAAAATATCGGCTCGTCGGTTGGAAAATTTCTTACAGCTGTGTTTGCTGAAGTTAGAGCGTAAGCTGAAATTTGCAAAAAGCCAGCGAAATTTGCATTCTCCTTTTGTGCGTCAAACCAGCTTTGCGGTATCTGCCTAAAATTTGAGCCAAAATACTTTCTCTTCTCGCTTGGCTTATATACATTAAACGCCCAAAAAGCGTCGTTTGGGTTAAATTTCACGCCTCTTAGGGCAAAAACTTTAAACCTTCTTTTTAAAATTTCATCTTGAGCAAAACTCGCACTTTGCATATTTTGAGGTAGCGACGAGGCGTCTTGTTTTACTTCAAATTCAAGCAAGCTGATGCGCTCATTTGGCTTATAGACATTTTCGTCTGGCAGGGCATTTTGCTGCTTGTTTGGCTCTGGCTTTGTTGTCTGCGAACAACCCAAAAACAAAGCAACACTAAGTGCTAAAAATATACCTTTTTTCAAATTTCTTCCTTATCCTTAAATATAGCTTCGACGATCAAAACAAAGATATAAAACATCTTTTCATCGTTGTTTTTGCAAATTTGCTTCATCGTCTCATTTTGATCCTTGACCTTTATATCGTTTGATCTTAAAATTTCTGCAATATCTGAGCCAAATTTCTTTGAAATTTCCCCAACTTTAACATCATTTAGTGCGTTTAAAAACCTTGTCGTGTTGCAGTCCATCTGAACTGGCTTATGCTTTAAGATATTTTTAAACTCAAGGCTTAGCTTTTTTAGCTTTTTCTTCTTGACGTAGCTGTGGATTATGGTGAGGACAACCAAGCTAAAGCCAAAGAAAATGTGCAAATTTAGCGAAAACTCGCTCATCTCTCCCTTTAAAAAGAGCACGCCACTTACAAAAAGCCCCACCACGCAGGCAAAAAGTAGCAGCAAGATGATGTATTTAAAGATCACCTCGACCATGACATTATCTTTTAGCCTCTCAAACATCAAGCCGCCCTATCTCATCTTCGCTAAAGACTAAAATACCATTTTCTTTTAGCAGTTTTGCCGCTACGCCGTCGCCAAAGATTAGCTTTTTACTAAAGCTTCCATCATAAATTTGCCCGCTCCCGCAGCTTGGACTTCTAGCTTTTAAAATAGCCTTTTTGCAGCCATTTAGCTTAGCTATCTTTAGGCAAATTTCAGCCCCAAATTTAAAATTTTCGCTCACATCTTTAGCTGTTTTTGTAACGACTAAGCCATCTTTCATCTCGGCTGGCTCTCTTGGCGTGCTAAGTCCGCCAAAAACCTCTGGACAGATAAAAAGCAGATGATATTTTTTTGAAATTTCATCCAAGATGCCACTACCCAAAAGGTTATTTTCGCCGTTAAATTTGCAGTTTATGCCAGCCAGACAAGCGCTTATTAAGACCTTTTCTCTCAAAGTCCAGCTTCTTTTAAAAGCTCGCTAGCATAAATTTCACGAAGTTTGCTTGAAATTTCGCCAACTTTTGCGCCATTTATCGCCTTGCCATCAGCATAGATGACTGGCAAAAGTATGAGCGTAGCAGCCGAGATAAAGACTTCATCAGCCGCGTAAACCTCGTCCATGCTAAATTTACGCTCCTCTATCTTTAGTCCGATATCTTTAGCGATCCTTAAAAGCCTCATGCGGCGGATCCCTGGCAAAATTTCATTTGAAAGTGGCTTGGTGATAAGAGTTTTATCCTTGATGATAAAAGCGCTCGAGCTACAGCCCTCTGTGACAAAGCCGTTTTCTACCATAAAGCCCTCGTCCGCGCCCTTTTTGTGAGCCTCATTTTTAGCGTAGCACTGAGCTAGAAGAGAGATCGACTTTATGTCGCGCCTCTTCCACCTGATGTCCTCGACGCTTACCACTTTTATGCCAGTTTTTGCGGCTGGGTTGTTTAAAATTTCACTCTCGTAGCAAAAGATAAAGACGCTTGGGGTTAAATTCTCCATAAAATAGAAATTTCTAAACGCCACGCCTCTTGTTACTTGCATGTAAATTCCGCCCTCTTTTAAGGCGTTTTTGGCGATCATCTCATTTAAGATCGCTTCAAATTTATCTTTTTCGTAAGGCAGACTTATATCTATCTCGTTTAAGCTTCTCTCAAACCTCGCCCAAAAGCCCTCTTTATCGACCATTTTTGAATTTATCACAGGCACCACTTCATAAATTCCATCGCCAAATATAAATCCTCTATCAAATGCACTAACTTTTGCCTCATCTTTTGGCAAAAACTCGCCATTTAAAAAGACCGTTTCTAAAGCTTTATCTGCCATTTTTAGCTCCTTAAATTTTAGGCAAATTGTATCTAATTTTGTTTGAATTTATAGATTTTTAGATACAATGAGCTGAAATTTTTAAGGTAAAAAGTCTATAAAAAATGAAAGAAAATCTAAGAAACACTATCATTAAAAATATTTTTTTCGTCTCAAAACAGCCAGTTTTATTTAGAGATTTACTTGAAGCAAATGCCCTTTTTAACGAAGGTATGCTAGTTGATGGCGCAAAGTTAAATTTTAGATTTAACCACGTGAAGCTCTATCAAATTTACGCACTTATCTGCTTTGTAGTCTTGTTTCCGCTTCTCATCATCACGCACCACTTTTTAGCAAAGGCCGACGCGCACATCTCGATAATCGCAACCACCATCGTCACTTCAGCTGTCTTTATCGGCTTTGATATGTTTAAGGTTTGGGCAAGAAGAGAGATGAGCAAAGAGCTTATAAAGCGAGCTTGGAGCGTGCATTTTCCGTATTTTGGTTATGAAAAGTATTCAAGCAAGGTTGAAGAAATTTACAACACCGCTCTTAAAAATGACGTTTCAAAAAAAGATTTAGAACAATATATATATGAAAAGCTGATCTCTCAAAAAGAGAGCGCTGAGTAAATTTCATTTTGTTTTAAAGCAACTCGTAAAATTAGCTTTTTAGCGTTTTCATCTTTGCAAAGCAGTTTCGCTTCTATCTCGCTTATGAAATAATATGGAAGCTTCCTAGTCTTTTTATCTAGCATCAAAAACCTATCTGAGATGATTTTTATATCATTTTGCAAGGCGTTTTTCTCTTTTAACTCGTCTAAATTTAGATAATTTCTAAGCTTAACTAGATCGCTATTTATATCATCAAGCTTGCTAGCTATAAATTTTGCATTTTTCATATTATCATCGTCTAAATTTTTACTAACTTTTATAGCGTAGTTTAGCTCATTTAGCGAGCCTAAAATCGCTTTTTCATCCGTGCTAAAAGCATCTTTGTTTGACTCATTTAGAGAAATTTGCACTAAATTTCTAAAACCTATCAAGGCACTGCTTAAGCTATTTTTTATCGCTGTATAGTCATTTTTCCTAGTTAGTAGATATGTGACAAAAACTATCAAAAAGCCAGCTGCCACATCAAGCAGTCTATCGATCATAAGGGCTAAAAAGTCTCTTTTTATAAGCGAAAAAATAGCTGTAAATTCAAACATAAAAGCCGTTGCAAAGACGATTTGTTTGTAAGATTTTAGATAATAAACCAAAAACATACCGATAAAGACAACCACGTAAAATGCGTATGATTCACCCATAAATTTCACAAAAACAAGCGCGATAAAAAAGCCGATAACTCCGCCAAGAAGGCTATCTCTGCCTGCATTTTTCAAAGCATCTTCGTCGCTTTTGTTTAGGCTCATCACTGCTATGGCTATCCAAATTCCATGATTTATATGCATCGCCTGCGCTATAAAAATGGCTATCGACATGCAAATGGCAAGCCTTAAAGACTCTTTTAATACTTCATTTTTTAAATTTAGCTTTTTAAAAGCCTCTTTTAGCGTGATCTTTTTTGTGTTGTTAAATGAGAGTTTGTCCTCGCCGCCCTCTTTTATAAGCAAAAATTTATCATATAGCACACCAAGCGAGCTTGCAAAAATTTTAAAATTTGAGTTTTTAGCTAAATTTAGCGCATCAAATTTTAGCTTTGGAGTTTGATTTTTGAAAATTTTTTTAAGCTCAAAAAGGTTGTAAGCGATCTCATTTTTTACCTCGTTTAAAAGCGCTTTGTCCTCGATCCTTTCAAACGAAGCGCCTAATGTTCGAAGCAAAAGAGCTATCTCTTCAACTTTATAAAAATAAAATAGTGCTTTGGCTTGATTTCTAACTAGCTTAACATCTTTTATCTTTAGGCTTTTGTTTGCAAAAATTTCTTTTGATTTATCAATAGAGCTCATCAAATCTGCGATACTTGCGTAAAAATGGCTCGTGCCAAGCGCCTTGCTCGATAAGATGGCGCTGTCTAGTAAAAAGCTGATGCTTTTTTTAGTAAATTTGCCGTATTTGCCAAAATTTTCAAATTTTATGATGATGCTTAGCACGCCAGCAAGCACCAGACCGCCGATGCTTTCAACCACATTTAGCCCTACTGCGGCCTTTGTCACAAAAGCAACTAGCCCTGTTGCATTTACGGCAAGTAAAATTTTGTTTAAATTTGAGCTATAAATTTGGCTAATGCCCACCACAAATATCCAGACAAATACGATAAGTGAGAGCCAAACGCCAAGGCTGATAAATGGATCAACAAAGGGCATAAAAGCACAAGAAAGCGCGATATAAAGAAGCAAAAATGCAAATTTACTCCTATCTTTGCACTCAAGCTCGCCAAGAAAGAAGATACCCATCGTGATATTTACAGCCATGATGGCGCCACTTAGATGAAAGAAATGAAAGCACAAAAAGCAGTTAAAAGCGATAGTCGTGGCAGCTTTTAGCGAGTAGATGAGCTGGAAATTTGCAGGGTCGTAGTAGTGGATGAAGCTTTTAAATTTCTTAATTATTTCCATTGACGCTCTTGCATATTGTTTAAAATTTGATTTTTATAACGCAAATTTTCAAGCTTTATGCTAAGAGCTCTGTTCTCTTCAAGGAGCATATCTCGTTTGCCGCTGATGTCGGCGATATCTCTACTTATATAATAAATTTGATTTGCTATATAAATTTTTGGCAAAAATAGAGCTAGCGCTATAAAAACCGCCAGATAGACCATCACTAGCGTCTTAAAGCTTAAATTTACCTCACGTTTTTGCTCTTCGTCGTGAAGTGTTAGCAGCTCTTCTTTTTCTTGCATCTTTATCCTTTTATCTTAAAAACACGCAGTTTTGCGCTCTTGCTTCGTGAGTTTTGTGCTAGCTCACTTTGGCTTGCTGTTAGTGGCTTTTTGGTTAAAATTTCGCCCAGTTCGTGGTTATTTCCGCACTCACATCGGTAGATGCCAGGCGGGCAGATACAGCTGTTTGCCCACTTTTTGAAGCGCTCTTTTACGATCCTATCTTCAAGCGAGTGAAATGTTATGATCGCCACCAAGCAATCTTTAAAACCGCCCTTTTCTATACTATTAAGTAAATTTGTTAGCTCATCTAGCTCGCCATTTACCTCTATCCTGATCGCCTGAAACGCGAGTATCGCAGGGCTAACACCGCGCCCTTTTATCTGGGCTGTGCCTATTATGTTTGCAAGCTCTTTTGCGCTTGTTATCTCGCCTAAATTTCTAGCATTTATTATCTTATTTGCGATCCCAACGGCATTTTTTAGCTCACCGTAATCCCTAAAAATCCTAACTAACTCATCAAACGAGTAGCCATTTACCACGTCATAGGCGCTAAATCCTCGCTCTTTATCCATGCGCATATCAAGCGCGCTTGAACCAAGGCTAAAGCCTCTATCATCTTTATCTATCTGCAAAGAGCTAACGCCGATGTCAGCTAAAATTCCTCTAACATTTGAAATTTCATCGCTACTAAGTTTGCTAATAAGCTCAGAGAAATTGCTCTTATAAGTTTTCACTCTGCTGCCAAATGGCTCAAGTTTTTTGAGCGAGAAATTTATAGCTTCGATGTCTTTGTCGCAAGCGATCAAATTTAAATTTTCATTTTGAGACAAAATGGCACTAGAGTGCCCAGCATATCCAAGCGTGCAATCTATAAAATTTCCGCGCAAGTCTTTAAAAAATGATAAAACTTCGTCAAGTAAAACGCTAATATGCGGACTTTGCAACACTGCCTCTTTAATGAAATTAGTGTGAAAATTTATCGAAATTTTACTTAAAAAGCTATCATTACATAAAATTTTACACAAATTTTAAGATAGCTTAAATATAATCACCCAAACATAGGAGAAAAAATGGACTTATTGCACTCAACAAATGAGATAAAAAAGATATCTCTTTCGATGTTTAGAAAGAATTTTTTTGGTGTTTTTCATGGTTCTATCTCAGCAAGGGTAGAAAAAAATCAATTCATCATCAACAAGCAAAGCGCCATTTTTGACGACTTGCAAGATAGTGATCTAACGCTTCTTTCATCAAAAAAAGACTACCGATGGAATGATGCAAGCTTAGATGCTGATATACACTTAAACATCTACAAAAACATAAATGAAGCAAAATTTGTCTGCTACACCATGCCTCCATACGTGACAGCTTATGCAATGAAACATGAAAAGATCGCACCAAAAGACTATTTTGGATGCATGAGATTTAATGAAATTTTAGTCTATGATCCAAAGCAGTTTGACGACTGGTATGAGCGCGCTGAGACAGAAATTTATAGAGCAATGATAGAGAAAAATACTAACGTCGTCGTGATCAAAGGATACGGCGTTTACGCGTATAGCAGGAGCCCTCAGCTACTTGCAAAAGATATAGCTTTGTTAGAAAATAGCTGCAAACTGCTTCATTTTACTGGTGATTACAGCGATTTTAGCATTTAAATTGTTGCTAACAAAGATAAAAAATGTTAGTAAAAATTTAGCAAGAAACGTTTTTATAAAGCCCCATTTTAAGCTTATTTAAGCCAAATTTCTATAAAATATCGCACAAGCTTTGTTAGTATTTTAAAGGAAGAACTTAATGTTATCTTGGATGCAAAAACATAAAAAATACCTAGTCGTGACAATTTGGGTAAGCACGATAGCTTTTGTCGGTGCTGGTTTTGTCGGCTGGGGCGCATACGATCTAAACAGCAACAGAGCTACTTCAGTAGCCAAAGTAGGACATAGAAATATAAGCGTTCAAGAGTTGCAACAAAAATATGATAGGTTATATCAGTACTATAACAATGTATTTGAAGGTAAATTAACTCAAGAGAAAGCTGAAGAGTTAGGTTTAGAAAATGCTGCACTTCAAGCTGCTATTCAAGAAAATTTACTATTAAATTTTGCAGACGACATCGGTCTAAGTGTTAATAAAGACGATGTTTTAAAATATATAATCGTCGATCCAACATTTCAAAAAGACGGCGTTTTTGACAAAAATTTATACTACGATGTGCTAAGAAGAGCTAGGATAAACCCAACTGATTTTGAAGACAATCTAAAACTAACTATCTTACTAGATAAACTTAGAACTATTTTAAATCTACCTGCTAGCAAAGAAGATATCGCCATGATGGAAGCTAGCTTTTTCATGCAAGATAAATTAGCTGTGCAAGTAGTAAATGCTTATCAAAACGAGATTAAGATAGATGAAAAAGAGCTAAAAGATCTTTGGGAGATAAATAAAAATAACTATATGACAAAGACACTTTATGGTATAGATACATACTTTGTCGAGTCAGAAAAAAGCGATGCAAACGAAAGCGTTTTAAAATCTTACTATAACGAAAACCAAGATAAATACAAGGGATCTGATGACAAGATAAAACCTTTTAGCGAGGTAAAAGCTGAGGTTAATAAAGACTACAACATAGAGCAAAGCAAAACTAATGCTTTAGAAAAGTATGTCGCTGTTAAAAAAGCTGAACTTGCAACTAATGGTTTTGTAAGCGTAAATGAGGACAACGCCACTTTTTCACTTGATGAGATAAAGGGCGCAAAAGTTGGCGAAGTGATAAAACCATTTATCTATAAAGATGGCTATTTGATAGCTAGAGTAAAAAGCATAACTCCTCCACAACCTATGAGCTTTGAACAAGCAAGAGCCAATGTGCTTGAAATTTATAAAAGTAAAAAAGAAAAAGAAATTTTAACAGCAAAAGCAAAAGAAACTCTACAAAACTTCAAAGGCACAGATGTTGGCTTTGTTAGCAGAGAGGTAAATGGCTCTATTGCGGGCTTAAATGAGAGCGATACAAGAGCTTTTGTATCTCAACTTTTTGACACTAACAACACAAAAGGTTATGTTATATTAGATGACAAAGCCGTAGTGTACGATATTTTGGAACAAAGATTGCTTACTAACAATATAAATAACAACTATAAGCAAATAACACAACAAAATGTTGCGATGCTTAAAAACAACGAGTTGATAAAAGATTTAACAAACAAACTTCTAAAATATTATGAAGTTAAAGAATATGTCAAAAGGTAAAAATTTTGAGTACTAGAATTTTAGGCATAGATGTCGGATCATTTCAAATTTGCGCTGTTATAGCAGAACAAAATGATGATGGCATAAAGATAATAGGAATAGGCACAGAAAAAGCACAAGGTATAAAAAAAGGTGCTATAAATAACATCGAACTAGCTGCAAAATCTATAAAAAATGCACTCATAGAAGCACAAAAAGTTGCGGGTACACACTACGAAAGAGTAGTAGTTTCGATATCTGGAAAATATACTAAAAGTGTAAATAGCAGTGGCGTAGTAAATATACCAAATCATGAAATAGGCATAAAAGAGATAGAGCGTGCTATGCAAATGGCAGATCACAATGCCGAGACTTCTCCAGAATATGAAAAACTTCATGTCTTACCTTACAACTTTAAGGTGGATGGGCAAGAATTTATAGAAGATCCTATCGGTATGAATGGCACTAGACTTGAAGTGCAAACGCATATCATAAGTATTCAAAAATCACAACTAAGCAACCTAAGAAAGGCTGTAAATTTAGCAGGTGTGCA
The DNA here is from genome assembly GCF_002913545.1 of Campylobacter concisus. Lineage (GTDB taxonomy): Bacteria > Campylobacterota > Campylobacteria > Campylobacterales > Campylobacteraceae > Campylobacter_A > Campylobacter_A concisus_AV. The sequence goes on from NZ_PPBR01000008.1 coordinate 41,978, forward strand.
GGTTGATAATGTAGTTCTTTCTGGTTACGCTTCAGCCATAGCAACACTAACAAAAGACGAAAAAGAACTAGGTGTTGCTCTTATAGATATGGGTGGCGAGACATGTAATATGGTAGTGCACGCTGGAAATTCACTAAGATATAACTCATATCTACACGTTGGCTCTGCAAATATAACTATAGATCTTTCAATGGCGCTTCATACTCCTTTGCCAAAAGCTGAAGAGATAAAACTAGAATATGGCAAGCTGGTAAATAAATCAGTTGATCTTATCGAGCTTCCAAGACTTGGCGATGAGCAAAAAACTCACGAAGTTTCACTTGATGTTATATCAAATGTCATCTCAGCTAGAGCAGAAGAGACTGTGATGGTGCTTGCAAATATGCTTGAAGATAGTGGATATAAAGATCTTGTTGGCGCTGGCATAGTACTAACTGGCGGCATGACAAAGCTTGATGGGTTAAAAGACCTAGCTTCTGCGATATTTGACAACATGCCAGTCAGGATCGCTAGACCAAAAGAGATGGATGGTTTATATGAGATTTTAAGAGATCCAGCAAATTCTTGTGCGATAGGACTTTGCATGTATGGCGCTGGTGAATTTACACCTTATGAGATAGACTCAGAAAAAAAGATGAGATATAAAGGTGAGTTAAGATCAAAGCCAAAAACAAATTTCAATATTTTTGAAGAAGAGAAAAAAGAGAAATTTGAAACAAAAAAACAGAATAAAGATGATTTTGAAGAGGGCATTGAGCTTGTAAATATGGATATAAATTTAGAGCAAACAAACAACAAAAACGAGCTTGCAAATATCGCTGATATAAGTAAGCAAGAAAAAAAACCAAGTGCTTTAAAGAAATTTTGGCACAGCATGACGCAACTATTTTGAGGAGAATTTTTACTATGAGCAACAGTTTCACAATCGAAGAGAACAAGAGCCTATATAGCGCAAAGATAAAGGTAGTAGGCGTAGGTGGTGGTGGTGGTAATATGATAAACCACATCATAAGAGAGAATCCAAATTTAGACATCGATCTAATGATAGCAAATACGGATGCTAAAGCACTTGACAATTCTCCTGCACACACAAAGATACAGCTTGGTGAGAAAAAGACAAAAGGTCTTGGCGCTGGCATGAGACCAGAAGTTGGCAAAGAGGCTGCACAAGAGAGCTACGAAGAGATAAAAAGTGCTCTTGAGACTTCTGATGTTGTGTTTATCGCTTCTGGTCTTGGCGGTGGTACAGGTACAGGCGCTGCTCCGGTTGTTGCACAAGCTGCAAAAGAGATAGGTGCGCTAACAGTTGCTGTTGTGACTATGCCTTTTTCATTTGAGGGTAAAAAGCGTAGCAAGCTAGCTGATATCGGTCTAAGTGAACTTAGAAAAGAGAGTGACTCTATCGTTATCATACCAAACGACAGACTTTTAACTTTGATAGATAAAAAATCAGGTATCAAAGAGAGCTTTAAAATGGTTGATGAAGTGCTTGCAAGAGCGGTAAATGGTATGTGCTCTATCGTGCTTGACTCTGGTGTCAGCGATATCAACCTTGACTTTGCTGACGTAAAAACAGTTATGAGCCACAGAGGTCACGCTTTAATGGGCGTTGGCGAGGCTTATGGCGAGGGTGCAGCTCAAGAAGCTATAAAAAATGCTATCCAATCACCACTACTTGATAACATGAACATAAACGGAGCGCTTGGCGTTTTAGTTCATTTTAAAATGCATCCAAACTGCTCACTTGATGATCTTCATAGTGCGATGTCAATGATCGAAGAGGCATCTGATGACGATGCTGATGTGATCTTTGGTACAACAACTGATGAAAACATAGAAGACAATAAAGTCGAAGTTACTATCATCGCAACTGGATTTAAAGGTACTGAAAAAGAAAACGAAGAAAAAAAAATAGCCCAAGAGCCTGAAAACGATCTTCTAAATAAAAATATCGTTTTAAAAAGAAGAGTAAGCGGTGGATATAACAGTGATGAGTATATCTCTCAGCTAGATATCCCATCATATCTTCGCCACCAAATGGACTAAGTCCTAACTAAAAATTCTCCTGTTAAATTGCAAGTTTATCTTGCAATTTACCTTTTTATATATTCAAATTTTAATCGTTACCTAGCAAACGTCTAAAATTATCTTCTATAGCTCGCATTTTTAGTTTTTACTTGCATAAATTTATTAAAGAGTTTAAGCAGCCCAAGCAAATTTAACTACGCTTTATGATATTTTTAAAATTTAAAGTAGAAGTTCAAGAAGAAAAGCTAGAAATTTGCCAGCCAAGTAAATTTCTAGCCAATAAATTTTAAACTCCAAGTTGTGCTTTTACAAAGTCACTTGCCATTTGGATATTCCACTCTGGCTCCCAAACTAGGTCGATCTCGCACTCTTTTACGCCCTCCACACCAAGCACAGCCGTTTCAACCCAGCCAAGTATCATCTCATGAAGCGGACAAGACTTGGTTGAAAGCGTCATCGTTACCTTTGCTTTGCCGTTTTCATCGCAGCTCGCATCATATATGAGTCCAAGCGAAACGATATCAAAGCCAACCTCGGGATCGACGATATTTGATAGAGCATCATAAATTTTTTCTTTCATTTTTTATCCTTTAAAACCAGTAAATTTAAAAACATTTATCATATTTACAGCAAGCAAAATGATGCTTAAAGCAATAAATATCATACTTGCATAGACCAAATTTCTCATCTCAAAGCTAACCGCCAAAGGATAGCACACAAGCGAAATGTCATTAAATGCTATGGCAAAATATGCAGCCTTTTTTAGTATCATCGCATCAAGCAGTGGCACTTTTGCCTTGCCGACAAATGGTGCTACGTAGTGATACCAGATGAGAAATGGCGCGATCTTATAAAGATGAGCCACGATAAAAGCAAACAAAAAGCCATATATCATAAAAAATGCAGCCAAATTTAGCTTTTCAAAAATCATAAATATAGCAGCCACAAATAAGGCAAGCAGCGAAAGAGCGATATTTACATTCCAGTAATCATACGCCTTTCTCACGCGCTTTTTTAGGATGTAAAACGCCTGAGCTATAAAAAGCAAAGCTGCCACAGCCACTGCAAAAATAGCTAAATTTTCATCGATTGCCAGCAAAACGCCAGCCAAAATATAAGAGGCAAGAGAGGCTTTGCTAAGTGTAAATTTAAGATCATGCGCCAGCGCAAACATCGGTAAAAGTACGCTTGCGGCTCCAAGTATCACGAAAAACACAAAACCCAGCACAAAATATACGTGAAATTTTAACGTCATAGTAAAATCAAGCATAAGCGTGCCGCCAAGTATCATCACTAGGCAAAATCCAAGCGTTATGCCAACTAGCAAAAATATCGCCGAGACAAAAAGCGCAAAGGCAGCGAAACTTCTTTTTTCATTACCCATAAAGCTTAGCGCATAGGTCGAGCCAAAAAAGAGAAGTGTGCCAAAGAGAAAAACTGCGCTGATTTGTAAAATCCTAGCCTCGCCAAATATCATCGCATAGCTCATAGTAAGTAGCGACAGACAAAAAATGGCTAAATTTAAAATAGCCCCTTTTACCGTAAAAAATGGCTTTTCTAAGATGACTGAGGTAAGCTGATAGAGCGCTCCGATGATGATGCTTATCGCAAAGCCAACAAAAAATATATGCAAAAAGCCAGCCGTATTTAGCGAGCTAATCGCCTCAAAATCAGCGTAAAAAAAGGCCGGGGCGCTAAGCACTAAGAAAAAAATGCCAGCGATAAAGTAGCCGCCAACTAGCTTAAAAGGCGGTGCATAAGTGTTTAAAAGCATCTTAGTGGCAAAGGCTGGTGTCTATGTTTTCTACGCTAGCGCCATCTTTTAGGCTAAAAGTCATCTTCACAGCCCCACCCTCAAGATCCTCACGCTTAATGTCAAAGCTTTTTTCTATCTTTGGGATGAGTCCAGCTGGAAATTTGTGATTTACCATCACGATCTTTGTGTTTTTATCGGCAAATTTTATCGCTAAAAGCGCATTTACCATAGGCTCTGGCGGCACGCAAGGACGTGAGTCAAAGCCAACAAAATTTACACCATTTTCACTAAATTTATAAAATGGCACCGTCGCACCCTCGACGTTAAACTGCTCTGCATTTTTGAAAAATTCACTCATTTTTTCTCCTTTTGATTTTGGAGAATTATACTCTGATTAAACTTTTCAAACCATTGATTTGCTTCAACAAAAGCTACTTTACGTAGGGGATGAACTCCTCATATCCAAGCCTAGCCATATCCTCAAGCGGTATAAATTTAAGGCTAGCTCCATTTATGCAGTACCTTAGCCCGCCCTTGTCGCTTGGTCCATCGTCAAAGACATGCCCAAGGTGCGCATCGCTGTTTTTAGACCTAACTTCAACCCTTTTCATCATAAACGAGTTGTCCTCTTTGTAAGCAAGCGCCGTTGTCGTGATAGGCTTTGTAAAGCTTGGCCAGCCACACCCCGCATCAAATTTATCAGCGCTTGAAAAGAGCGGCTTGCCACTGGTGATATCGACATAGATGCCCTTTTTGTCAAATTTATCATACTCGCTGCTAAATGGCCTCTCGGTCGCCGCCTCCTGCGTCACGGCATACTGCTCGCTGCTTAAATTTCTCTTTAGCTCCTCTTTGCTAAGCGGCTTAAATTTAGCCTCATCGTAAAGCGGCTTATTTGCCAAATTTAGATCGATGTGGCAGTATCCAAAAGGGTTTTTATCAAGATAGTCTTGGTGATACTCCTCGGCAATGATAAAATTTTTAAGAGGTGCTACCTCAACCACAATCTTATCTTTAAATTTCTTTTGCTCGATCTTTATAAAGCTTTCAATGATTGGTAGATCGTCCTTGCTAACATAGTAAATCCCGCTTCTATACTGCCTGCCGACGTCATTGCCCTGTTTATTTAGCGAGGTTGGGTCGATCACTCTAAAAAAATGAGCCAAAATTTCAGCCAAAGCAACTCTGTTTTCATCAAATTTCACATAAAGCGTCTCGGCGTGATCGCTCTCATGAAGCTCACGGTAGCTCGTGCTCTCGCTCTTGCCATTTGCGTAGCCCACCTTCGTATCCACCACACCAAATATCTTTTTAAAATAGCCCTGCATGCCCCAAAAGCAGCCACCTGCTAAATAAATTTCTTTCAAATTTTGCCCTGCCATCGTCCGCTCCTTTAAAAACTCATCTTTTGCCATCAAATTTACACCCAAAAATACAATAAAAACCAAGAGAAAATTTAATATCTTTTTCATGTGAGCTCCTTTTTTTGAAGGATTATATAAAATTTAAAGTTATAAAGTGTGAAGCAAGGGGCAAAGTGCCCCTAAATTTTAGTGTAAGAAGTGTCTAACGCCAGTGAAATATAGCGACATGCCGTGCTCGTCAGCAGCCTCTATCACCTCATCATCTCTGATGCTGCCGCCTGGTTCGATGACGCATTTTACGCCTACTTTGCTAGCGATATCGATGCTATCTCTAAACGGAAAGAACGCCTCGCTTGCAAGCACGCAGCCGCTTAGATCGATCTTTAGCTCTTTTGCCTTTGCCACGGCCGCACGAGCAGCATCCACGCGGCTAGTCATACCCATGCCAATGGCCACCATCGCGCCATCTTTTACATAAACTACGCAGTTACTCTTCGTTAGCGCAGCCACTTTCCACGCTATCTGAGCGTCTTTTAGCTCGCTGCCAGTTGCAAATTTCTTGCTCATTTGCTTCATATTTTCAAGCTCTTCGTCTTTTACGAAGTCTCTTTCTTGAAATACAAATCCACCATCGATGTGCTTAAAGTCAAATTTATCATTTGCGCGGACTAAAAGTTTATTATCCTGAGTGAAAATTTTGATGCGTTTTTTGCTCTCAAATACCTTAAGCGCGGCATCATCGACATTTGCAGCGATGATCACTTCAACGTAAATTTCATTTATCTTTTTAGCTAGCTCCTCATCAAGCGTGCCATTTATCGCCACCACGCCGCCGTATGCCGAGATCGGGTCGCACTTAAGCGCTGCCACGTAGCTCTCAAGCAGTGTATCTTTTACCGCAAAGCCGCAAGGGTTAGCGTGCTTGATGATAGCCACTGCTGGAGCGTCATCAAAGCTAGTTGCAAGCATTAAAGCACCATTTATATCGGTCATATTATTGAAACTTGCATCGCCTTTTAGGGCTCTAAAGTTGTTTGTGAAGAAATAATCAAACTCATAAAGCGCGCCTTTTTGGTGTGGGTTTTCGCCGTATCTAGTGTCAAAAACCTTGCTTCCCACGATAAATCTAGCATCGCCAAAACCGCCATTAAATCTATCATTCATATAGTTTGCGATCATGCTATCATAAGCTGCCGTATGCTCGAACGCCTTTATCATCAGCGATCTTCTAAACTCAAAATCATCGCTTTTTTCTCTTAGGCGCTTTAAAATTTCATCGTAGTCAAGCACGCTCGTGACTATAAGCACGTCTTTAAAGTTTTTAGCAGCGCTTCTTACCATAGCTGGGCCGCCGATGTCGATATTTTCGATGATCTCGGCAAAGTCATCAGTCCTAATCGTAGTCTCTTTAAATGGATATAAATTTACGCAAACTAGGTCGATGCCCTCGATGCCATACTCCTTTGCCTGAGCCACGTGCGTAGCGTCATCGCGTTTGTACAAGATGCCACCATGTATCTTTGGATGAAGGGTCTTTACCCTGCCCTCAAACATCTCAGGCGACGCCGTAAATTCACTAACCTCAGTGGCTTTGACGCCCTCAGCCTTTAAAAGTTTATAGGTGCCACCAGTTGAAAGTATCTGCCAGCCAAGCTCTTCTAGCCCCTTTGCAAACTCTACAATGCCCTCTTTATCGCTAACGCTAAGCAACGCTCTCATTTTTTCTCCTTTAGATTGATTAAATTTATTTTATTTCTCCGCCAAACACATCGCTTTTTCAAGCACAAGTAGCCCCATGGCTGTGTCTTTTTTGATATTTTCTTCTGTTAAATTTTCTAGTTTTTCTAAACTTTTACCACTAGCATTTACTGCAAAATGGCTCTTTTTAATCAAATTTTGAAACTCGCCACCTGCGATATCCACACTAAAGGCATAGTTTGAAATTTGCTTGCCATTAAAGTAGCTAGAACTTAGCACGTTTAAATTTACAGCCTCTTTTTTACTAAATGCCTCGCAGATAGGGCTTTTAGCGCTAAATTTCACCACCTTTATGCCGCCCTCATCTGAAAATATATACTCTTTAAACTCATTTAAATTTTTAGCTCTAACTGCCTTAAAATCAGCTTCGACGCCATCACTGCCAGCTAGGATGATGTTAGCAGCGCTTGTCTTGTTATATTCGCCGATCTTTTTGCCATTTTCAAAAAGCGTGCTATCTTTTAGCTCAAATTTGATCTCATTTCCATTAAGATCGCTCACGTTTAGCTCTCTGCAAAAGCCAGCCACCGCTAACAGCAAAATCACAAATTTCTTCATCTAAACTCCAAATTTCTCTTTTAATCTCCCATAAGCCTCATTTATCTCCTGAAGCTTTTTGGTTGAACGCTCTATCACCTCTTTGCTCTCGCCCCTGCCCATCAAAATGTCAGGATGATACTGCCTCACAAGCTCTTTGTAGCGAGCCTTTACCTCATCAAGGCTTGCATTTTTACTAAGTCCTAAAACCTCAAATGCATCGTTTTCTTGGCTTATCTCATCATGGTCTGCTCCAAATCTCGAGCCATAAAAGCTATCAAATTTAAAGATTATCTCATCAAGCGTCTCTTTGTCGATGCCAAATCCATAAGCGATATTTCTTATAACATCTTGCTCGCTTTTGTTAAATTCTCCGTCTATATAGGCTAAATTTAGAAAAAAGGTGAGCCTAGCCACGCAGGTATCGTAGTTTAGATTAAACGCGCGCTTGTAGTTTCTGGCGGTTTCATAGGCGTTATCTACATTTTCTTTTTGGCTATTATAGACCTCTTTTAGATACTCACGCATGCCACTAACACCGCTAATTTTCTGGCTTAGATCATCTAGCACTTGAGTGATCAGCCTAGCCTCTAACTCGCTAACTCTGCCGTCACTTTTAGCGACTTTTGCAAGCAGTGAGACTAGAAATTTAGCCTCATCTACATTTGCTTGTTTCTTGCGGTTACTACCTATTTGGACATTCATAAATAAAAATATCGCACCGCCTAATATGAGTAAAAACAGGATTCCAGACATATTACCACAAGTGATAGATCGTATTTTTTATCTTGCCATTTACTAGCTCATTTTTGCGCCATGAGCTCTCGTCGTTCATCACGTTCCAGCGGCGCTCCTCAGGGCGATAAAACCAGTCTTTATCGATCTGATAGTAAATTTGCTTGCCGTTTGTCTCGATGATGTTTGCGATGTTGTTATCGTGATAGCTGTTCTCATCGTAGTCGGTAAAGGCTCGCTGCCCCATCTCCGAGTAAAGTAGCGTTAGCTCCTGAAGCATCTCGTTTAGATCATCGTCCATTTTCTTGACATGCAGACCGATCTCCTGCGCCTCACGAAAGAGTATCGGATACTCATGTGCTGGGTAGTCTGCGTTTAGCCTCTCAGAAATTTCAACGATCTTTTTATCATCATCTATGTGATATCTAAGTAGCTCGGAGCAAATTTTAAGCGAAAGCGAGCTAGCACGATCAACCGCACCAAAAACTAGCGGATGGATATACTCATATAGCGAGTTGTAGGGGTTTGTGTCATTTGGTCTATCTTTGTCCTGCTCTTTCCAAAGCTTGACTACACGGCTAAGCTCGTCCATAGAGACACTAACAAGCTCGTTGCCCTTGTTTGTAGGGCTTAGCTCGTGTTTGAGCGATGTATCAACTGGCGTTAGATAGGCAAGCGGACCCATCACGATCTCGTTTGCTCCAAGCGCCATCATCGTAGCAGCTGAAGCGCAGTTTGATGGGATCAGTGCTATTAAATTTTTGCAGTAGTTTCTAAGGGTGCTAATGATCCTAAGCGCTGCTATACCGCTTCCGCCATCACTTTTTATGAAAAGATAGGCCGTATCTATCTTTTTGCCCTTTAAAATTTCATACATCGCGCTTGCGTCGTTACCGCAGACATTACCAGCGTTTGAGTTGTAGTAGGTTATCAAAGGGGCATTTAGCCTTTTTTCGATCGTACTTATCAAATTTTGAGTATCGCTAAAGAGCACTGGCGGCTTTGCCACGCCCTTTTTCTCGTTTTGCTCTACTTCCTTTTCCCCGCTTGCTTTTTGAGCCTTTTTAGAAAACATCTCTTAGTCCTCCTTTTTTACGATTTTCGCAAACTCATTTAGATAAATTTCTCTTACGTCCTCTAAGCTCTCATCTATCTCATTTAGCTTAAATCTCTTGCCTCCGCTAACGCCGATCTTTTCAAATTTCACACCAAATTTAGTCGCAAGCGCTTCAAATTTAGCCTCGTCTTTCACGCCCACAACCGCTTTTGAAAAGCTCTCATCAAAGATAAAATTTGGCTCTTTAAATTTAACTTCACATTTTACGCCGATGTTTGAGATGCTAGCCATTTTTGCTAGCGTGATAGCAAGACCGCCCACACCCACGCTATTTGCAAACTCTAAAATTTGCTCTTTATTTGCCTCTATCACTAGGTCCCAAAGGGCTCTCTCAGCTTTATAATCAACCTCTTTTAGCTTGCCGCCAACCACGTTAAATAGCGCCTTTGCGTAAAGCGAAGCTGCAAATTCACCGCTTGTCTCACCAAGCAAGTAAATCGCCCTACCCTCGCTTAAAAATGTGCTTTTTAAATTTAAATTTGCATCTTCATTTACGCCAACTGTGACGATGGCTGGTGTTGGATAGACGCTAACGCCGTCAGTGTCGTTATAAAGGCTCACGTTGCCACTCACAACTGGTGTATTTAGCTCACGGCAAGCCTCTTTTATGCCTTCACATCCCTCTTTAAACTGCCACATTACCTCTGGATTTTGCGGGTTGCCGTAGTTTAGGCAGTCAGTTATCGCAAGTGGCACAGCGCCACTCATCGCGACCTTTCTACCAGCTGCAGCGACGGCTCTTGCAGCGCCGATTTTTGGATCAACGAAATTTGCTCTAGGATCGCACTGAGCAGCCATAGAGACGGCCTTTTTAGTGCCTTTTACTCTGATACTTGCAGCACCCAAGCAACCTGGCTGTTTTATCGTATTTGTCTGGATATTTGCGTCGTATTGATCGTAGACGAAGCTTTTATTTAGCACTTCTGGCTCTTTTAAAAGCTTGAAAAATGCGCTTTTGTTATCAACGTTATTTGGGATTTTTAAATTTGCTATCTCATCAAGGTATTTTGGACGTGCGACTGGGCGATCAAGCACCGGAGCTGCCTCGCTAAGTGGGCCGATAGGGATTTCGCCTGCAAGCTCACCATGCCAGTAAAGCTGCATCACGCCGCTGCTTGTGACCTCGCCGATGATCTCAGCGTCAAGGTCCCACTTTCTAAAAATTTCAAGTACCTTTTGCTCGTAACCTTTTTTGGCGCATATTAGCATACGTTCTTGAGACTCGCTTAGCATTAGCTCATAAGGCGTCATGCCAACTTCGCGCATCGGCACGCGGTCTAAATACATCTTCATACCGCTGCCACTTCTGCCAGCCATCTCAAAGCTAGAGCTTGTAAGTCCTGCTGCGCCCATATCTTGGATGCCGATGATGTAGTCTTTTTTAAATAGCTCTAAGCACGCCTCCATGAGCAGTTTCTCGGCAAATGGGTCGCCCACTTGCACCGTTGGGCGAAGTGATTTATTTTCGTCGTTAAAGCTATCACTCGCCATAACAGCACCGCCAAGTCCGTCCCTGCCAGTCTTTGAGCCCACGTAAATGACTGGGTTGCCCACGCCTTCGGCCTTGCCGTAGAAGATTTCATCACTTTTGCAAAGGCCAAGCGCGAAGGCGTTGATTAGGATGTTACCATTAAAGCTAGGATCAAAGGTAGTTTCGCCGCCGATCGTTGGGATACCCATGCAGTTGCCATAGTGCCCTATGCCAGCAACACTTCCTTTTAGCAGATACCTATGCTTTTTAGCTAGCTCGCCCTCGCCTCTTATCTCACCAAAACGAAGCGAGTTCATGTTCGCAACGACTCTTGCGCCCATCGTAAAGACGTCTCTTAAAATTCCACCAACGCCAGTTGCAGCGCCCTGAAACGGCTCGATAAAGCTTGGGTGGTTGTGACTCTCCATCTTAAACACAGCTGCAACCCCATCGCCAACGTCGATGACGCCAGCATTTTCACCAGGTCCTTGGATGACCCAAGGCGCCTTTGTCGGAAAGCCGTTTAGGTATTTTTTGCTTGATTTGTAGCTGCAGTGCTCGCTCCACATCGCTGAAAATATGCCAAGCTCTAGTAAATTTGGCTCACGGCCTAAAATTTTTAAGATATCCTCATACTCTTCGTCGCTGATTTTATGTGCTTGTATGGTAGCTTTATCCATTGATGTAACCTTTTAAGAATTTTAAGCTATTTTACAACCTTGCTTATAAAAAGTTACTAAAAAGCCTTTTGGAATTTACTAAAACAAAGCACATTTGAGAGAATTTTGCCTTGTTTTACGAGGTCGCTTTCGATAAATGTTTTATAAAAATTTTGCGTTAGCGTCTCAGCCTTAATCTTCTCTTCATCTTCGCTTGAAAGGTTGAAATAATAGCTCGTCTCTCTTAGAAAAAAGCCTTGATCATTAGATATATCTGAGTTTAAGATCACTGCAAAAAAGCCATTTTTCAAAGGATGATTTGTCACGCTTTTTACTTTTATCACCTCTTTGCCACCTGCAAAAGCTTCGCAAACTGGCACGCTTTTTGTGCTATAGACTACGCTTTTGATAGCTCCATTTGAAATTTCATAAAATTTGATATTTTTTGCATTTACGAGCTCCTCTATGTCACTAGCATTTGATAAGATGAGCTCGTGGTTTGTATCCAAATTTTTAACAAGCACCATTTTGTCTGCTTCGCTGCCTTGCATAAGATCGCCAAGAGCGCTAAATTCTGCATTTACTCCAGCTGCTTTTATCTCAGCCTTGCCAACAATGTTTGCAAATTTATTAAAGTCATTTAGGCTGTTTTGAAGCTTATTAAATTTCATCTCGTGCAAGGTTTCGTTATTTTCAAGATAGAGTAAATTTGCCTCATCGCTTGGCTTTAAAATTTGCTTGCCAGCGCACCCAGCAAAAAAGATAACAGCAGCTAAAAATAGAAATTTTGCCCTCATTTTTCCCCACACAAGATAGATATAAATTTAGATGCCCCCTAGCGCAAATGGCTAGAGAGCGGTAGAAATTTGTTTTTACGCTTTGAAAACTTTTTCAAGATGTGCCTCATATTCTTTTAGATATCTTGGCACGTCTGGCATCTTGATAACATCGCAGCAGATAAAGTGCGGAAGCGACTTTAAGCCCATAAATTCATTTGCCTTTCTAAAATGAAAATAAACTCCATCAACGCCGCGCGCCTCAAAAAACTCATTAGGATCGCTAAATGCCTCGGCTGGGGCATTCCAAGTAAGGCTTAGCATAAATTGTTTGCCATTTAGCAAGCCGCCTTTGCCGTAGTTTTTAGTTGGATCGACCCTATGCCTGCCATCACTCGTATAAAGCTTGCCATGACCTGCGGTAAAGACCTCGTCGATATACTTTTTCACTATCCAAGGCTCGCCCATCCACCAAGCTGGCATCTGCCAAACTACCGCGTCCATCCAAAGAAATTTCTCAACTTCAGCCTCGATATCATAGCCTTGATCTATCACAGTTTGCTTTACCTCGTGACCCATTTTTGCTAGTTTTTCGCACGCAAGATCATGAAGTGTTTGATTGAGCCTGCCATCTGAATGGCCAAATTTTTTGCCGCCATTTAAAAGTAAAATTTTCATTATTTCTCCTTTAAAAAGCGCAGATTTTAACCAAAAAAAGTATCATTTTCCTAAACAAAAATGGCTAAACATTTCGTCTAAAATTTCGCTTCTCTCAAATGGCTTTGTGATGCTTGCAAGCGCCTTTATCGCGGTATTTAGCTCGTAAGCGAAAATTTCTAGCTCCTCTTCATTTAGCCTAAAAAACGCTCTTTTTAAAGCCTCACTCGCCTCTTTGCAGCTTAAAATTTGGCGGTTTGAGCTTAGCATGATCTCGTCGGTGTCTTGCGTCTTGAGATAGCCCTCAAGCTCTTTTAAAACTACGCTCGTATCGGTTTTTGCAGAAATTTTGATAGCGCCCTCTAACTCTATGTCAAATTTAAATGCCAGATCGCTTTTGTTTAGGATAAAAAAGGCTTTTTTGTTTGAGTCTGAAACGAGCTTTATTATCTCTTTATCTTGCTCGTCGCTTAAAGATGAGCCGTCAAAGACAGCTAGGATGATGTCGGCCTCGTTTATGGCTGAGATTGAGTAGTTTATGCCGATTTGCTCGATCTTTCCAGCGTCTTTTCTGATGCCTGCGGTGTCTATTATGCGAACTAGATGCGAGCCGATCTTGAAATTTTCTTCTATCCTATCTCTAGTTGTGCCCGCTTCGTCGCTAACGATCGCTCTTTCATATGCCAAAAATGAGTTTAAAATGGAGCTTTTACCAACATTTGGCTTGCCAACAATAGCGATCTTAAAGCCATCTATTAGCCCTCTTCTTTGCTCGCTAAGAGTGGCTATGCGCTCTAGCTTCTCACTATTTTTTAAAAGCATCTGCTTAGTCTGCTCTAGCAAATTTGCAGGCAGATCATCATCAGCATAGTCAATCATCGTCTCAACAAAGGCAAGAGTTTTGACCACTTCGCCCCTAATCTCGCCTACAAATTTACTAAGATCGCCTTGCATCTGACGGGTCAAAATTTTAGCAGCAATCTCGCTTTTTGAAGTGATGAGCCCTTGCATCGCCTCAGCCTTAGCTAGATCCATCTTGCCATTTAAAAATGCTCGCTTGCTAAACTCGCCTGGCATAGCAAGCCTTGCGCCAGCTCTTATTAGCTCATTTAAAATTCTCTCACTCACCATCACGCCGCCATGAGTTTGAAACTCGACGATATCCTCGCCAGTAAAGCTTGCAGGAGCCTTAAAATATATAACGATACCCTCGTCTAAAATTTCATCATCAAGGGAGTAAATTTTGGCTAGTTTTGCGTATCTTGGCTCTAAATTTGAAAGTTTAAGTAGTTTTAAAGAGGTGGCCAGGGCGTCCTTGCCACTAAGCCTTACGATAGAAACTGAGCCGATGCCATACGCTGTGGCAAGGGCTGCGATAGTTTCACTCATTTTTTAAAAAAGTCATTTACGACGACAAATTTGCCGTCATTGCCGCTTTTTATGCCGACATATTTATCTGGGAATTTCTCTCTAAGCTTCTCAAGTGCGATCTTGACCAAAACTCCGTCAAGTGGCTTTGTTTGGGCTCTACCGCTATTTTGCACACGCTCGATCACACCATTTAGATATTGATCCATCATCGCTTCTTGATTTTGCAAAAATTGCGCGATCTCAAGGCGGATAGCGAGGTTGTATTTAGAATTTAACCAGTTATAAAGCATATAAGAGATCGCTTTATATCTATAACCCTCTTTGCCGATAAGTAGCGCCGCATCAGCACCGTCTAGCTCGATAAGCACTGTCTCATCGTTAAATTTACTAACTTCTACCTTGTCTATCTCAAAGCAGCTTGCTTTAAAAAGACGCGTCATACCCTCTTTTATCTCAGGCAAAATTTTATCAAAGTCGATTACAACTTTCTCTTTTTTCTCTTTTGGCAAAGCTTGAGGTGCGCTCTCTTCATCAGTTTGGTTGAAATTTTCGATGATTGAAGTATCTAGGATGTTTTTAGGAGCACTTTTGCTAGCTTGTGGCTCTTTTGCCCCTTTAGTCTCTTTTTGCTCTTTTGGCTCATCAAGTCTTTTTATAACATATCCTGGCTCTTCAGCCTCTTTTTCACCCTTTTCTGCAAAGGCATCTTTTGCAAGGGCTGAGTTTTTTTCACTCAAATTTGGCTTTTCATTTTTATGCTCTTTTTGCTCAGACTTAGTCTCATTTTTCTCATCTTTATGCTTTTTAGGATTTCGCTTTTTATCATTATGATCGTGTTTTTTGCTCTGTTTTTTCTCTTCTTTTACACTCTCATTCTCATCACTTTTTTTAGCAAAATTTCTATCATTTTTTGGTTTATGTTGTGGTTTTGGCTGATTTTCTAAATTTGCCTCGATGATCGCTGTCTTTTTAAAAAATCCAAAAATTCCACTACTTGGATGTTGCAAGACCTTTATATCAAGCTCAGTGACTGAGCAGTTAAGCTGCTGGGCTGCCTTTTGAAATGCCTCTTGGAGGGTATTTGCTTCTATTTTCATTGAGCCTTTACCTCCGCAGCTTTTTTATGTTTTTCAAAAAGTTTATTTACAAAGACTTGTTGAACGACTGAACAAACGTTATTTACAAACCAGTAAAGCGTAAGACCTGCTGGGAATGTCACAAAGAAAAATGTGAAGATCAAAGGTAAGAATTTCATAACCTTTTCTTGCATAGGATCGGTAAATGTCGTTGGTGTAAGTTTTTGTTGTAAAAGCATCGTTAGACCCATCAAGATAGGTAGCACAAAGTATGGATCCATCACTGAAAGATCGTGTATCCAAAGTATCCAAGGAGCACCTTTTAGCTCGATCGCATTTAGTAAAACGCGGTAGATCGCAAAAAATACTGGAATTTGAAGCAAGATCGGCAAGCAACCACCCATAGGGTTTGCACCATGTTTTTTGTATAGCTCCATCATATGGACTTGCATCTTTTGCTTATCGTCTTTATATTTTGTTTGGATCTCTTTTACCTTTGGAGCAAGCTCTTTTAGCTTATTCATCGATAGCATACCCTTATATGTAAGCGGGAATAAAACTATCCTTATGACAAGCGTTAGCACAACTATCGCCCAACCCCAGTTGCCGATGTAGTTATGTAAGAAATTTAAGAATGCAAACATCGGCTTTGCTATAAACGTAAACCAACCATACTCGATAACGTCGTTTAGTCTCTCATCCATCGAGCTTAAAATTTTATGCTCTTTTGGTCCGATGTAAGCGCCTAATTTTAAGCTATCATTTGCCTTTACAAAGACGATAGGATTGTTATTTGCATCTTTATCAACAACAGCTTCAAATGGCTTGTTAAATGAGTAAAATAGCGCTGTGTAGTATCTATCAGATGCAGCTGCTATAGTTGTATTTGCATAGTTTTTAACCTCTTTTGCATCGCCATCTTCTATGATATTTAGGCTATCTTCTGTATTTCTAAGCATGACACCATGAACTGTATAGCTATCTATCGCGATATTTGGTCTAAAGCCAGGAGTGATGAAATAATCAACACTTTTACTTAAATTTACCTCAACCTCGTAACGACCATTTGGGTAAAATTTGATATTTTTTGTGACTGTAACACCATCTAAATTTTGAGTGAGTTTTATAGTTTTAGGCTCGCTGCTAGCATCTACCTCGCTAGCGTCACTACTATATGCAACCTTAAAAGCGTCAGTATTTAAAGCGCTATCGTTAAATCTAAGCTCAAGCGGCAGTGGATTTTGTGAAACAAGCTCGATTTTGTTGCCATCTTCTGTTTTATACTTATCTTCGGTTAGATAAAATTTCGCAATCCTACCTAGCTTATCTATCTTTGCTTCGTAGCTTTGACCTTTGATGGTAGCGATTATTTCGTTTGAAGCTAAATTTTCATTTGATTTTGGAGTATCGTTAGTAGAGGCTGGGGCTTTGCTTTGATCCATTGTTTGAGAGATCGTTGTCTGGTTTTGCTCTAGTGGAGCTCTTTTTGGCATAAAAAAGTCATATACTATGAAAAATACGATTGACAAAAGTGCTGCAAGAAGCAACCTTTTTTGCATAGACATCTGTTCCATTTAATTTTTTTCCTTTAATTTATCTAATACTTTTACGACATAAAATTTACTATTTTGGCAAGGGATAAACCAGAAATTTACATTTTTGGTATCGCTTTTTTGAAATATAAAACATGAGTTAAATTTTTTGCGGATGATTGGGTAGTTGATACCGCCTTTAAAAAGTTGATTGCATCTTAAAATTCGCATAAATGTTGCAAAAAAAGCAGAGAAAAAGCTGTTTGTTTGAAATTCCCAAATGGCGTATTGTGAGCAAGTCGGATAGTAGCGACAGCTTTTTGGCAGAAGTATGGAAATATATTTTTGATAAAAAGCGATAAATTTAATCGCAAATTTTTTCATTTTAGACATCCCATTTTTTTTGTAGACCAGCTCAAATTTTTACAAATTTTGTCAAATGAAATTTCTGTAATTCCATTTTTTGCGACCATAATGTAAGTGCCATCTTTTAGCTCATTAGAAATAGAAAAAAAAGCAGCTCTTAAAAGTCTCTTTGCTCTATTTCTAACTACTGCTTTTCCCACTTTTTTGCTAGCAACAACTGCTAATTTTTTTTCAATTGTAGGTTTATAAAAAACTACGCAAGCGTCGCAGTGCCATTTGCTGGCTTCTTTATAAACCTGAGAAAATTCTCTCGAGTCACTTAGTGACTCAAAACCAGCTAAGCAGCCAATCTTTTTCTACCTTTAGCACGTCTAGCGTTGATAACCTTGCGGCCATTTTTAGTTTTCATTCTTAAACGAAAGCCGTGAGTGCGTTTTTTAGGGGTTTTATGAGGTTGATAAGTCCTTTTCATTTCTATCCTTAAAGTTAATATAAAAAGTGGGATTTTATCAAAGCAATACTTAAATTCCTTTGAATAAATCAGCCCGAAAAAACTATAATTTAAACTTTAAGTAAATCAAGTTATAATCCGAAAATGAAATTTCATAAAAATAAAGATCTCTTAGAAAAATTACTTTTTTTAAAAGCGATCGGTTACAATTTTAG
>NZ_PPBR01000009.1:0-518 GCF_002913545.1 Campylobacter concisus
AAGCATCGCCTCGCCCTCGACGCCTTTGATAGATGCTAGGATGGTGTTTGGCACGCGCTGCTCTTTTTTGCCAACGACGCTAACGTCAGGAATTTGCAGTAGCGCGTCTTCAAGTTTGTCACGCAAACGGCGAACGTGCGAATGCTCGTAATCCATAAATTTATTTGCTAGTTCAAGCGCCTTGCCCATGCCAACGATGCCTGGTACATCAAGTGTGCCGCTTCTGCGTCCGCCCATGTGCTCACCGCCGTGAAGCAAGCTGCTTAGTGGCATGCTATTTTTTATAAACAACGCTCCAACGCCCTTTGGTCCGTGAAATTTATGCGCTGAAAAGCTTAGAAAATCAACGTCCAAGTCTTGAACGTCTATCTTTATCTTGCCGACTGCTTGCACGGCGTCAGTGTGAAATAAAGCGCCGTATTCGTGGGCAACTTTGGCAAGCTCTTTTATTGGAAAGAGCATGCCGGTTTCGTTGTTTGCGCTCATTATGGCGTCAAGAGCGACGTTTTCGTCCATAA
>NZ_PPBR01000010.1:0-473 GCF_002913545.1 Campylobacter concisus
TGCCAATATAACGCTAGATGGCAAAATGATCGGTAAGATCGAGGTTTTAACGCCAGTTGAAGTCTTAGAAAAAGGCGATAAAACGAGCAAGATCAAGGTTAGTGGCGTAGTTTCGGCAAATTACTTAGCCCAGCTTCAAAGGAGCATAGAAGATCCAGAAATTTTTGTAGCTTTTGACAATGAGAATGAGTCAAATTTCAAAAAATTAAAAGATCTTGAAGATGAGTATGGCGAGATCTGGTACCAAGCAGAGGGCGTTTACGAAGTGCCAAATGACGCGCTTGGTGGCGATACAAAAAAACTTTACGTAAAAGCACAACAAATTTACGAAGAGACTTGTTCCGCATGTCATAGACTTCATGAACCAAATAGCGTTACAGCGGCTCAGTGGCCAGCAAATTTAGCTGGAATGGTCGATGCAAAATTTGTAGCACTAGATGAAACTAACCTAAATTTAGTGCTTAAATACCTAC
>NZ_PPBR01000011.1:0-556 GCF_002913545.1 Campylobacter concisus
CTGATAATACAACGCTTGCAAGCGGTGAGGCTCAAATTTTAAGCATAAGCTACGGCATAAGAAACGTGGTCGAGCGAAAGGCTGCGCTTAGGGAGTTTAACAGGGTCTTGGCTGATGGTGGCTACGTAGTCGTGCTTGAATTTACCAAACGCCAAAAAAAGGGCCTTATAACTGCGCTAAGAGATTTTTACCTAAGTAAAATTTTGCCAAGTATCGGTGGCTTTATCTCAAAAAACAAAGAGGCGTACGAGTATCTACCAAGCTCGATCGAAAATTTCTTGGACGCAAAGAGCTTTTGCGATGAGCTAGTTGATGCCGGCTTTGAGATAGAGCTTTGCAAGGGCTTTAGCATGGATATCTCGACACTATTTATCGCTAAAAAGGTCAAAGAGATCAATGCTTAGCGTATCTGAGCTAAACGAAAAAGCAAAGGCACTGCTTGAAGCGACACTTGACTACGTCGAGGTAAGTGGCGAAATTTCGCGCCTAACAAAGCACGCCTCTGGGCACTGGTACTTCACGCTAAAGGACGAAAAGTCAAGCATCTCAGCCGTGA
>NZ_PPBR01000012.1:0-66216 GCF_002913545.1 Campylobacter concisus
ATTTTATATAAAGCAATGAATAAAAGTTTAATAGCTTAAGGAAAAATAATATGCAAATAGATGCTAATATAAGTTCAAATATTTTTTATCATGATGGTTTTGCATCTTTATCATCAAGTAGCGCTAAAACCAGCATATTAGTATCTTCTGGCTATGGCACAAAAGATATCGTTAGAAGCAATGATGTGCATGTCGAACAAAGAGAAGAAGTTAGACAAAAACCTACAATTATTAGAAAAGAAGATGTCACAGAGTTACAAAAAAATTTAGAAAAATTACAAGATCAAAGAAGTGATATAGCTGATCAAATTTCAAGCATCCAGCACCTGAAAGATCGTGATTCTATGCAGATGCTTCATCATCTAAATTTAGAACAATCAAGCATTCAGAATAACATTTTAAGTATTAAAACTCAGATGACAGAAATGGTACAGGCTTAAGACTAAGCCTTACCGATAATAGTTTTTAAAACCAAACAAAAATCCTCTAAAAAGTATCCCATTGACTTATAGAAGTTACTGCTAGCATTTTGTTCAAGCTCTTTTGCGAGAAGCTCGGCATAAGGCAAGAAAAATGAGAGGCTAAAAGCAGCAAGAAGCTGCATAGATTCTTTTGTCGCCTCTTTTTTTAAGATATTTGCTATCAAAATGAGCTGATTTGATATGCTATCAACCTCACCCATTTTCGGCTCAAAATTTATAGCCTTGTAAAATTGCGCCAAATCATCTTTTGCGCTTGAGAAATAGTAGCTTGCTTCAAATTTTGACTTCAAAATGACAAAATCATCACACAGAGCCGCACTACTCTCATCTTTGATAAATTTAGCGTAAAGCTCATTTCCTTTTATGTTCGCATCGCTCTTTGTCTGCGTTATCCACGCATTTGTCTTTTTGATACGCATAAAAGACGAGACACCCAAGATGCCGTTAAAATTTGTAGCAAGTGCAGCCGCTACTACACTGTAAAGCTCTCCAAGTCTCAAATTTAATCCTTAAGCTTCAAATATCTAAGTCTAAGCGCATTTAGCACGACAGTGACCGAGCTTAAGCACATCGCCATCGAGCCATAAACTGGACTTAGAAGCAGTCCAAATACTGGATAGAGCACTCCAGCAGCTGCTGGTATACAAATGGCGTTATACATAAATGCCCAAAACAAATTCTCTTTTATGTTAGCAATAGTCGCATTTGCAAGCTTTACAAGCCCGCTCACGCCACGCAAGTCATTTTTTACAAGCACGATATCGCCGGCGCCTTTAGCGATGTCTGAGCCTGAGTTCATAGCGATGCCAACGCTTGCTTCTTTAAGCGATGGCGAGTCGTTTATACCATCTCCCACGAAGATCACGCCACCTCGGCTCATTAGCTCTTTTACCTTGTTAAATTTATCCTCAGGTAGCATATTTGCGTAGTATTCGCTCACATTTAGTTTGCTAGCGATATTTGCCACTACTTTTTTATCATCACCTGATAGGATCACACTTTGTAAATTTAACCTTGAAAGCTCGTTTATAACGCTATTTGCCTCATTTTTTAGCTCATCACTTAGCGTTAAAAAGCCACTAAATTTTTGATTGACCGCGCAAAGTATGACGCCGCTTCCATCACTTGTAGCCTCTTTTATCGCTTTACTGTCAGCTTCATTTAGCAAAATTTTATTTGCTGCGAGCAGTTTTTCATTGCCTATTATTATCTTTTCACTCTCATCTTCATAGACGATGCCTTGACCAACTACGTTTTGAAATTTGCCATTTAGCTTTTGTAAATTTATGCAATTTTGTTTTGCATATCTTACGATCGCTTTTGAGATCGGGTGCTCGCTTAAATTTTCAGCAGACGCCACTAGCTCTAACTCTTTTTCACTCAAATTTGAGCTTTTGACGCTGATTAGTCCCTTACTTAGTGTGCCAGTTTTATCAAATGCTACAAATTTAGCATCTTTTATAAGCTCTAAAACCTCTGGGTTTTTAACCAAAATTCCAGCTTTTGCGCCGCGTGCAAGGGAGCTAACTATTGCTATTGGCGTAGCAAGTCCCAGTGCGCACGGGCATGAGATGATAAGCACGCAGATAGCGCAAGAGATCGCATAGGCGAAATTTCCACTAAAAATTATCCATATCAAAAATGTAAGAACTGAGATCGCCACGACGCTTGGCACAAAAATGTTTGCTATCTTATCAGCCAGCCGTCCGATAGGCATCTTTTTGGAGCTAGCGTCACTTAGAAGGCTTAAAATTTGAGATAGTAAGCTCTCGTAAGAACTCTTTGTTACCTTGACGCTTATGTAGCCATTTGTGTTTAGAGTGCCGGCAAATACGCTATCGCCTACCTCTTTATAAACAGGCAAGCTCTCTCCTGTAAGCATCGAAGCATCGATCTCAGCGCCACCTTGGACTATCACGCCATCGCTTGGGACGTTGTAGCCATTTTTTACAATGACGATATCGCCTACTTTTAGCTCATTTACATTTACCTCTTTGCTCTGTCCGTCTGGCATGACCAAAAAGGCGGTCTTTGGTGAAATTTTAAGTAGCGTCTTTAGGTAGTCGCCTGCTTTTGCCTTTGAGCGCTCTTCAAGGTACTTGCCAAGCAAAACAAAGGCTATGATCATCGCTACGCCTGAGACATAGACGTTTTTTAGATCATCTGGGATAAAATTTGAAAAGATCACAACAAAAAGCGAGTATAAAAATGCACTGCCGCTTCCAAGAGCAACAAGCACGTTCATATCATAGTTTTTGTTTTTGACAGCCTCTATGGCGTGAGCAAAGAAGTCTTTGCCGCTAAAAGCTAGCACCAAAAATGCTAAAACTAGCATGAGTAAATTTACTAGCAAGCTGTGAGGTGCGAACATCTCAAGTGCCATTATCACGACGCTTGCGATAAATGCAAATATAAATTTGTTTCTTATCGAGGTTATATGCTCGTCTCTTTTGGCTTCAAATTCATCGATATTTGTCGCCACAAAGTAGCCAAGCTTCTTTATCTTTTGCTCTAAAACCTCACGCACGCTGGCGTCTTTTAGGACAAACTCACCGCTTGCATTTGCAAAATTTACATTTGCTTCAAGCACGCCATCTATCTTTTTAGAAACCTTCTCGATAGCGTTTGAGCAGTTTACGCAGCTCATTCCCGCTATATTTAGCTTGACTTTTAAAGGCATATCAAAGCTCTTTTATCACGTCAAATCCCAGATCAGCCATTTCTGATTTAAATTTCTCAACATCGCCATCTTTTATATCGACGCTTACTTGCCTTGGCTCTTTGCTAAGATCGACTTTTATCTCGCCAAAGTCATCTTCAAGTGCGTTTTTTATAGTATTTGCGCAGTTTTGGCAATGCACGTTATTTACCTCAAATGTTTTCATATTATCTCCTTTATCATGTGGTCGTATTCGTGTAAATTTATGATCTTTTTGGTGTTAAATTTAAAGCCAAGACTCTCGTAAAATTTACGAACTTTTGGCTTATTTACATCAACTATCAGCGAGACCTTTTTATATCCTAGCTCTTTTGCTTTGGTAAATGAGTGTATGATGAGCTCTTTTGCAAGCCCTTGACCTCTAAATTTCTCATTCACAGCGATGCTATCTATATAAAACTCATCATCAAAGCACTCTTTTTCTATCTGGGCATCTTTGCCAAGAGCCTTTAGATGCTGTGAAATTTCACTATCAAGCTGCGCTGCGTCGCCACCAAAATAAGCACACATAGCAGCAATGATCACGTCGTCACGTTTATAGACATAGACATTTTTATAGCTAAGTCTATTTGTCTCGCTTTTAAAAAATTTCTCTAAAATTTCGTCGCTTTTTGCAGGATCGTCGTAGCCACTTAGCTTGTAGGCGATATCCTCCATCGCTAAATTTAGTAGTTTTATGCAGATTTTTGCATCTTGTTTTTGAGCATTTTTTATCATGGCATGATTATATGCCTTTAGCTTAAATTTTTATCAAATATTATTCTCAAATTTACAAATTAGGCGCTTTAACTAGCAAACTAAAAATGTTTTAAAAAAGTATAAAATTTTTTTAGTTATAATCCGTAAAAAATTTATTTAAGGATATTTATGGGACGAGCATTTGAGTACCGAAGAGCAGCAAAAGAAGCTAGATGGGATAAGATGAGCAAGGTATTTCCAAAACTTGCAAAAGCTATAACAGTAGCGGCAAAAGATGGCGGATGTGATCCAGATATGAACCCAAAACTTCGTGCAGCCATCGCAGCAGCAAAAGCTGAAAATATGCCAAAAGATAACATCGATGCGGCTATAAAAAGAGCAAATGGCAAAGATAGCGCTGATATCAAGACTATCTTTTATGACGGCAAAGCAGCTCACGGCGTGCAAATCATCGTTGAGTGCGCTACTGACAACCCAACAAGAACAGTTGCAAATGTAAAAGCGATATTTAGCAAAAATGGCGGAGAAATTTTGCCAAGTGGCAGCCTTAGCTTTATGTTTACAAGAAAGAGCGTTTTTGAGCTTGAAAAGCCAAGTGCCGACATCGAAGAGATCGAGCTTGAGCTCATTGATTATGGTCTAAGTGACATCGAAGAAGACGAAAATGCGCTATTTGTTTATGGCGATTACGCAAATTTTGGCACACTTCATGAAGGCATCGAGAAGCTAAATTTAGTAGTTAAAAAAGCTTCACTTCAGTACTTACCAAATCAAACCGTGAGCCTAGATGAAGAGCAAATGCTTGAGGTTGAGAGGCTTCTTGACAAGCTAGAAGACGACGATGACGTCCAAGCAGTTTATACAAATATCGAGTAAAAAGGAGCAACATGCGTTTTGACGAGTTAAAAGTTTATGATATAAATTTAGACGAGCTAAAAAAAGATAAATTTGCAGTTTTAAAGACAGAAAAAGGCGATATCAAACTTGAGCTTTTTGCCGAGGATGCACCACAAGCTGTTGCAAATTTTGTCCATTTGATAAAAATAGGCTTTTATAATGGCCTAAATTTTCACAGAGTTATACCAAATTTCGTCATCCAAGGCGGCTGCCCAAATGGCACAGGCACAGGCGGTCCTGGCTGGAGGATAAAATGCGAATGCGACAACCAAAAGGTAAAACACGAGCGTGGCAGCCTTAGCATGGCTCATGCAGGCCGTGACACTGGCGGATCGCAGTTTTTCATCTGCCACAGCAAGCAACCTCATCTTGACGGCGTGCATACAGTCTTTGGAAAGTGCGTTGATGACGAGAGTTTAAAGGTGCTTGATGCTATCAGACAAGGCGACAAGATCCTCTCAGCAGAGATCAAAGAGAGCCTATAAAAGGGGAATTTATGGAGAGTGCAAAAACGCAAAAGAGTCTCTTTGTGAGACTATTTACCAATCTCGCCATTTGGGTTGTGATAGGTATAGTTGGTGGTGTTATCGTCGGTATGGTCGCACCTGAGCTTGGCATAGCGAGCAAGCCGGGCATTGATTATTTTATAAAAGCCCTTAAAATTTTAATCGGCCCTATCATCTTTTTAACAATCGTCTCAGGCATCGTCGGACTTGAGAGCTTAAAAGATCTTGGCACCATCGGACTTAAGGCGTTTATCTACTTTGAGATAGTTAGTACGCTCGCTCTTGCTGTTGGTATCATCTTTGGCGAGACGCTTCGTCCAGGACATGGAATGAACCTTGACTACACTCAGCTTGACGCCTCAAGCGTGGCTAAATTTACATCTCAAGCTGGAAATATGGACGCAAATAGCGGCTTTTTAGCACATACGCTTCATCTTTTAAGAGGCGCTGTGCCAGTAGATGACATCTTCCCTTACGTGCATATACTTGATCCATTTATAAAGTCAAACACACTTCAAGTGCTTTTCATGGCGATAGTCGTTGCCATCGTGCTTTCACTACTTGCTCATGATAAAAAGCAAGCTTGTCTAAAACCGCTTGAATTTATCCAGCACTACGTCTTAAAGCTACTTACTTGGCTTATGTTATTTAGCCCAGTGGCTGCCTTTTCGGCGATGGCTTATTTGATCGGTAAATTTGGCATCGGAACGCTTCTTGGTATGATGGAGCTTCTTGTTGTTATGGCGCTTGCAAGCTGCTTTTTCATCTTTGTCGTACTTGGCGTCATTTGCTACTTTGCCAAGGTCAATGTCTTTAAATTTATGCGCTTTATCTCAAAAGAGGTCTTGGTCGTTTTTGCGACAAGCTCGAGCGAGACAGCTCTTGCACCACTTATGCAAAAGCTAGAAGCAGCTGGCATAAATAGAGGCGCAGTAGGCCTTATCATCCCGACTGGCTACTCATTTAACCTTGACTGCACCAACATCTATCTAAGCTTAAGCGTTATCTTCTTAGCTCAAGCGTTTAATATCCCGCTAAGTTTTGAGCACCTAATAAGCATACTAATCGTGCTAATGATCACAAGCAAAGGCGCGGTTGGCGTTACAGGATCTGGCTTTGTCGTCCTTGCTGGCACACTAAGCGCACTTCCAAGCACTGGCATACCAGTCGTCACCGTGGCCGTGCTACTTGGCGTTGATAAATTTATGTCAGAGATGCGTGCTGTTGGTAACCTTTGCGGTAATGCCGTTGGCTGCATGATCGTATCTATCTGGGATAAAAAGGTCGATATGGAGAAATTTAGATACGCACTAGATCATCCAGACGAATTTCACTTCCACTCATAATAGAATTTTTAAGGGGCAAATCGCCCCTTTTTATCTTAAAATTTACTTTAAAACTTAAAGTGCTTATCCCCTATTTTTACAATGTTCAATAAAAATTTAGAAATTTTATTTTTAAATATAGAAACTAATATTATAATTATTGAAAATTTTAATTTGGAGGAGTTATGAAGACATTAGGCATCATAGGCGGCATGGGACCACTTGCCACGGCTGATTTATACAAGAAGATCATCGATATAACCCCAGCAACTTGCGATCAAGAGCATCTACACATCGTTATCGACTCATACGCACAGATAGAAGATAGGACAAAATTTATCATGGGCGAGGGAGAAAGTCCGCTTCCAAAGCTGATTCAAAGTGCTAAGCTATTAAAAAATGCAGGATGCGAGGCGATGCTAATGGCTTGTAATACAGCTCACTACTTTGCCCCAAGCATCGAAAAAGAGGCTGGAGTGAAAATTTTACACATTGCAAAAGTTACCATAGATGCCTTGCAAAAAAAATATCCACACGCTAAAAATATCGCTGTCATCGCAACAAGTGGCACAAAAAAGGCTGGCGTTTATGATCAAATTTTAAAAGAGCGCGGGCTAAAAAGTGTGGATTTTAGCAAAGAGACGCAAGATGTCATCATGGAGTGCATCTACAAAGGCGTCAAAGCTGGCAAGCTAGAAGAGTATGTGCCGGTATTTTACGAAGTGCTTTCAAACATTGAAGCTGACGTTTATATCGCAGGTTGCACCGAGATACCGATGTTTTTGCCATTTATCAGCAGCGAGTATAAATTTATAGATGCAACATTTGAGCTAGCAAAAGCTGGCGTAGAATTTGGCTTAGAAAAGAGAGTGTTTTGATTAAATTTAGCCAGATACCTGGCTAAATTTTTGTTTTAACTGCAACTTACACTAAATACAACAGCGACTTTTATAGTAGAAATTTGATATCAAATTTAGCTGGAGTATTCTGGCTAAATTTTAGCTCTAACTGTAAAGATTGCTTAAATTAAAATTTTTTAATATCTGAAGGGTGATTTTTAGAGCTTAATAAGTGTGGTTTTATAGTGAGAAGCTTTAGAAAATCTAGTGACATTTAGTATTTTGATTTAAATTTAGCTGGAGTGTTCTGACTAAATTTTAGTTCTAACTACAAAGATCGTTTGTATTAAAATTTCTGATGTCAGGTGATTAAATTTTTCGAGCATTTATAAAGAGTAATTTTTTTGGTGAGAAAAATTTAAAAAGTCTCGTTAAATTTAACCGAGCTATTTCGCAAAATGTTTTAAATTTTATATTAGAAATTTAAAAAAGAGCTATATTTTATAGCTCTAAAATTTTTGCTATTTGATAGTTTAAATTTAAAAAGCCTTGCAGGAATTTACCCACAAGGCTATAAATTTAAGCTTTTGGACCAGCTTTGGCGTACTCAACGCCCTCTTTTACATCTTCATAGCGTTTGAAATTTTCAACAAACATTTTAGCAAGCTTGTCGCGTGAAATATTGTACTCAGCTGGGTGCGTCCATGTATTTATTGGATTTAGCAGTTTTGTCTCTACACCATCAAGCTCTTTTGGAATGGCGAAGTTAAATTTATCAAAATTTTCAAACTCGCACTTTGTGATACTGCCGTCTAAGATCGCATTTATGCAAGCACGTGTTGCTTTTATGCTCATACGCTTGCCAACGCCGTAAGCACCGCCGCTCCAGCCTGTATTTACAAGATAGACATTAACACCGTGCTTATCGATCTTCTCGCCAAGCAATTTTGCATAGACAGTTGGGTGAAGCGGCATAAATGGCTCGCCAAAGCAAGCGCTAAAAGTAGCGACTGGCTCGGTGATACCGCGCTCTGTGCCAGCAACTTTTGCTGTGTAGCCACTTAAAAAATAATACATCGCCTGCTCTTTTGTTAGCTTTGCAACTGGAGGAAGCACGCCAAAAGCGTCAGCGCTTAAAAAGATGATATTTTTTGGATGGCCAGCGCTTGAGCTTGGCTCGTAGTTGTCGATGTGATAGATCGGATAGCTCACGCGTGTGTTTTCGGTCTTTGAGCCGTCTTTATAATCAACCACGCCGTTTTCGTCAGCCACAACATTTTCAAGTAGCGCATCACGCCTGATCGCTGCGTAAATTTCTGGCTCGCTGCTTGGATCAAGGTTTATACATTTTGCGTAGCAGCCGCCCTCAAAGTTAAACACGCCATCATCGTCCCAACCGTGCTCGTCATCGCCTATTAGTTTGCGTTTTGGATCGGTTGAAAGTGTCGTTTTACCAGTACCAGATAGTCCAAAAAATAACGCCGTATCGCCATTCTCGCCTACGTTTGCAGAGCAGTGCATGCTTAGCTTGCCCTCAAGTGGCAACCAGTAGTTCATCATAGAAAAAATGCCCTTTTTCATCTCGCCGCCATACCATGTGCCACCGATCACTGCGACATTTTCCTCGACGTTAAAGATGACAAAGACATCTGAGTGTAGCCCATCAGCCTTGTAGTCCTCGTTTTTTGTCTTGCAAGCGTTATATACTACAAAGTCAGGCTCAAATTTGGCTAGCTCCGCTTCACTTGGGCGGATGAACATATTTTTTACAAAGTGCGCTTGCCACGCTACTTCAGTGACGAAGCGGACTGATTTTTGGCTCTTTTTGCTAGCTCCACAAAATGCGTCTTGGATGAAAATTTCCTTGCCGCTAAGCTGCTCTTTTGCTTTTTTAAGAAGCTTGTCAAATAGCTCTTTTGTGATAGGCTGATTGATCTTGCCCCAAGCGATATATTTTTGGCTTGGATCTTGCTTGACAAAGTACTTGTCTTTTGGGCTTCTACCAGTAAAGATGCCAGTATCAACCATAAATGTACCGTTACTTGAGACTCTGCCCTCGTTGTTTTCCTTTTCAAGCTCAAAAAGCTCGTCGTAGCTTAGATTATGATTTATCTTTTTGATCTCTTTTAGACCTAGCTCGTCTAGCTTATTTATCATGTTGTTTCCTTTTAAATTTTCGTTTCTTTATAAATTTGACCTAAAAGTCATCAAAATGTTAATCAAATTTCGCTTAACACTATCTTTTTAAAAGTGGCAAATTTATTTAAATCTAGCCACCACTTGATTGTTCGCGACACTTTGACCTTTGCTAACCTCGATAGAGCCTATGATGCCATCTTTTGGAGCTTTGACCTCTATCTCCATCTTCATCGCTTCAAGCACGACTATGGCCTGACCTTTTTTGACATGGTCTCCTGCGCTTACTAAAATTTTATGCACAGCGCCTGGCAAGCTTGCGACGATGTCATTTTCTGTTGCGCCTGCTACTGCATTTTTGGCACTTTTTACGCTCTTACCTTCAACTTCAGTGATTGATTTTACTTGGATGCTGTCGTTAAAACCTTCGCTTACTTCGACATTGTAGCGGCTGCCATTTACGACGACGCTATATCTGCCGCTTTGAGTTTGTCTGCCCTCATTTGCTTTAGCATTTGGATCGATTTTTCTTACATTTACTTTGGCTTCGCCTTTTAAGAACGCGATGCCCTTTTCTTTACAAGCTGCTGCGATAAAGACGTTTTCTTCGGTAACTTTGATCTTGTTTTGTTTTAAAATTTCTTTTACATGCGCAAGTGACTTGCTCTCATCTTTATCAGCTATATCAACTGCATGTTTTGTAGTTGGTTTTAGCCCTAGCTGCTCACTAGCAAGCTTAATAATCTCTTTATCAGGCGTAACTGGGGTCTTGCCAAAGTAGCCAAGCACCATTTTGCCGTATCCCTCAGCGATCTTTTTCCACTTGCCAAACATCACGTTATTAAAGGCTTGTTGGAAGTAAAACTGGCTAACAGGGGTCACTGAAGTGCCGTATCCGCCCTTTTGCACCACTTCGCGCATAGCAAGGATGACCTCTGGGAATTTATCTAAGATGTTGTTATCTCTCATCATCTGAGTATTTGCAGTGAGCGCGCCACCAGGCATCGGTGAAAATGGTATTAGAGGGCTTACTTGCACAGCTTCAGGCGGTAAGAAATACTCTTTTAAACAATCATTCAAAACGCTTTCGTATTTTAAAATTTTCTCCACATCAAGGCCGCCAAGATCGTAGTTTTTGCCTTTTACTGCATGAAGCATGGTTAGGATATCTGGCTGACTTGTGCCGCCACTTACTGGGCTTGCGGCTAGATCTATGCCATCAACGCCAGCCTCAAGCGCTGCAAGGTAGCAAGCGACACTTACGCCTGCAGTTTCATGTGTGTGAAGTCTGATGTGAGTTTTTTCTGGGAGTAGCTTTCTAGCCATTTTTATGGTTTCATAGACCTTTTGTGGGCTGCTTGTGCCACTTGCATCTTTAAAGCAAACACTGTGATAAGGGATATTTGCATCTAAAATTTCTCTTAAAATTTTCTCATAAAATTTAACATCATGAGCTCCCACACAGCCGCTAGGAAGATCCATCATAGTAACGACAACTTCGTGTTTTAGCCCGTGATGAGCGATCCTCTCGCCTGAATATTTTAAATTTTCAACATCATTTAGTGCGTCAAAATTTCTAATAGTAGTGGTTCCATGTTTTTTGAAAAGTTTTGCGTGAAGGTCGATTAGTTCGCGGCTACCAGTATCAAGTGTGACGGTATTTACGCCCCTGCTTAAGGTTTGAAGGTTTGCTTTTGGTCCTACGATACTTCTAAATTTATCCATCATCGCAAAAGCGTCTTCATTTAGGTAAAAATAAAGGCTTTGAAATCTCGCTCCTCCGCCAAATTCAAAATGCTCTATGCCAGCCTCTTTGGCTGCTTCAAGCGCGGGCAAAAAGTCGTTCATAAGCACTCTAGCGCCATAAACCGACTGAAAGCCATCTCTAAAGGTCGTATCCATAACATCGATAAATTTCTTTGCCATATTTCACCTCATTAAATTTATAAATTTACTAAAAAGCGGTCATAAAAATGGCTAAGTTGGGCAGAAACTCAAATTAGCCATTTTGCTTGTTTTTGGTATTTTACAACCAAAAACTTTTATATCATTTAAAAAGTGAGAGTAAGAAGTTAAATAATCCGCCGTGGCTCGCATCAAGCATCGGCTTTATCTCCATTAAAAAGACGCAGAAAAAGACTAAAACTGCCACTTGGATGATGATGTAAGGCACCACACCTTTATAAATAGCAGCTGTTTTTATCTCAGCAGGTGCGACTGATCTTAAGAAAAATAGACTAAATCCAAATGGAGGTGTCAAGAATGAAGTTTGTAAATTCATAGCAACCAAGATCGCTAGATAGACTGGGTTTATGCCAAGTTTTGCGGCGATTGGCACCAAGATAGGAAGCACGATATATGAAATTTCAACAAAATCTATAAAAAAGCCAAGCACAAAGATAACAGCCATACTAAAGATGATAAAGCCCCACTTCTCACCTGGTAAATTTGTCATGAAATTTTCAACTATCTCATCGCCCCCAGTGTAGCTAAAGACCATAGAAAAGGCAGTCGCACCAACAAGTATGGCAAAGACTAGAGCTGTAGTTTTTACGCTCTCAGCCAAAGCCTCTTTCATCATAGAAAATGAAAATGTCCTATAAAACATAGCAAGGATAATAGCACCCACGCAGCCAAATGCTGAACTTTCAGTCGGCGTAGCGATACCTGCAAAGATAGAGCCAAGCACACAAATAACTAGCAAAAGTGGAGGAAAGATCGCAGTTAGCGCTCTAATGGTCTGCTTAAATTTACTAACGCCACTCTCATCTTTTACGATAGGAGCAACCTCTGGTTTAAGATAAGCAACTATCAAAATATAAACTATATAAACTCCAACTAGCGTAAGTCCTGGCACAATGGCTTGGTGAAAAAGCTCGCCAACTGGCACCGAAAAGATATCGCCCAAGATGATAAGCACGATAGAAGGAGGGATGATCTGACCAAGCGTACCAGCAGCGCATATCGTGCCACAACCAAGAGATTGATCGTATTTATACTTTAGCATTACAGGTAAGCTTATAACGCCCATAGCAACGACGCTAGCTCCTACGACGCCAGTTGATGCTGCAAGAAGCGCGCCAACCAAAATGGTGCTAATAGCGATACCACCTCTAATTTCTCCAAAGAGCATACCCATACTCTCAAGTAGTCTCTCAGCTAGCTTTGACTTTTGAAGCACGACGCCCATAAAGACAAAGAGTGGAACTGCTATAAAAATTCTACTCTCCATGATAGAAAAAATCCTATAAGGCATGAAGTTAAACATATCTTTAAATACTTCTATACTGCCAAGTAGTCCATCGCCGTCGCTAAGGCTCTCTACAACGCTACCAACCATGCCAAATATCATCGCAACCGCACCAAAGGTAAATGCCACTGGAAAGCCAATGCCAAGCATCAATAGTGCGGCTATAAACATTATTAATCCCGCCATATTTTCTCCTTACTAGCCTTCTTATAGCGATTTAAATTTTTTATAAAAAAGCCGATCGCAAAAAATACAAGCACATAAAATGAAAAAGGGATCATCGCTTTTATGATCCATCTGTGAGTAAGACCGCCTGGATCAGCACTAGCTTCTGCTGAGCTATAAGCATCACCTACAAATCCAAATGATAAATTTGAAACCAAAAGCGCAAATGGTATGACAAAAAATATAGTGCCAAGCATATTTACAAGGGCTTTTTGTCTTTCTGAAAATTTAGCATAAAAGATATCAACCCTAACATGCGCGTCCTCTTTTAGAGCATAACTCATGCCAAGTAGAAATATCACAGCAAAAAAGTGCCACTCAAGCTCCTGAAAAGCAACATTTCCGTAAGAGAAAAAGTATCTTGCCACAACGTTAAAAAATACGTCTATTATCATCAAAGCCATAATAAACATACAAATATAGCCGACTATATCGCCAGCCTTGTCAAAAAATCTCTCAATCTTATCCATTAAAAACCTTTAATAGTTCATTTATCATGATAATGAGCACACAAACTGGTGCTACATATCTTAGTAAAAAATACCAAGCATTAAATACAAAATCGCTCATATATGGGCTAAATAGCACATATAAAGCATCTCTTTTCATAAAATATCCTACAAATATCGCTCCGCCGATACCACTAATTGGTAGCAAAATATTTGAAGCGGTAAAATCAAGAAAATCAAAGAAATTTTTACCAAAGAGCATAAATTTATCGCCAACATTTTCTATATTTGATAAAAGGCATAAAAATCCCACTATGAAAATCCCAGCTCCAACTATGCTAAGAGCCTTTCTTCTACTCATGCCATACTCTCTGATCAAGAAAAAAGCAAATGGCTCAACGATAGAGATCGCTGAAGTGATACCAGCAAAGATAAGCGCAGCAAAAAACGCCACCGCTAAAATTTGACCTATCACACCAAGCTTAGCAAAGAGCGTTGGCAGCGAGATAAAGACAAGTCCTGGTCCTTGAGACGGAGTAGCGCCAAATTCAAATATAAAGGTAAAGATAACAAGACCTATCATAATAGCAAGCGCGATGTTTATAAAGACAATGCTTAGCGTTGAAGTGGCTAAATTTGTATCATCGCTTAAGCTAGCTGAATAGGTGATGATCGCTGCCATGCCAAGAGATAGTGTCCAAAATGCAAGTCCAAGAGCCAGCAAGAGCGAGTTAAATGAAATTTTACTAAAGTCAGGGATGAGTAAAAACTCGGCTGATTTTACAAAGCCGCCCATCGTCATAGAGTAAAAAAGCATGATCAAAACCATGATAAATAGGCTTGGCATCATCCAAACATTTAGCTTTTCTATGCCACTTTTTACGCCTTTTGAAAGGATGTAAAAGCAAGCTGCAAATGCTATAACAAAATATAGCGTCTGCTCTCCAAGACCATGCGTCAAAAGATCGTTAAATATCACTTTTGAGCTATCTATATCGCTTGGCAAGCCAGAAAAAGATAGGACAAAATACTTAAAGACCCAGCCGATTATCACGATGTAATATGACGAGATGATAGCTGCTGTGACCATGGCTAAAATTCCAACCAGCTGCCATAAATTTTTATTTTTAGCTGCTAGCTTTCTAAAAGCATTTACACTGTCGCTCTCGCTAAGCTTGCCGATACTAAGCTCTGCCATAAAGATAGGCACGCCGACTAGAAAAGTTATCAAAAGATATAGGATAATAAACGCCGAACCGCCGTTTTCACCAACCATGTATGGAAATTTCCATGCATTGCCAAGTCCGACAGCCGATCCAGCGACTGCTAGGACATAGCCTATTTTAGAAAATTGTTCTTTTGCCATATTATGAGATCTCCCTTATTAACACCACCAGAACTAAAAGTGGAGCCACAAATCTAATTAAAAAATACCAAATTTTAAATACAACCTTGCCCATATAAGGCACAAATAGCTCTTTTAAAAGCTCAAATTTCATAAAGTAGCCAACAAAGATAGCAAACAAGATGCCACCAAGTGGGAGCATGATATTTGAGCTAAGGTAATCAAGCAGGTCAAAAAAGCTCTTACCAAAAAATGTAAGCGCATCTTTAAATTCGCTTGTGCCACTTAATGCACATAAAATTCCTAAGATATAAACCACGCAAGCAACGATAAAGATCGCTTTGTTTCTACTAAATTTTAAGCTTTTGCTTAAGAAAAAAATAAATGGCTCAACCATCGAGATAACCGAGGTGATGCCAGCAAAAAATAGTGATATAAAAAATGTAAATGCCAAGAAATTTCCAAGCAAGCCAAGCTTAGCAAATAGCGTTGGTAGCGAGATGAAAGCAAGCCCTGCGCCTTTTGATGGCTCTGAGCCAAACTCAAATGTAAATGTAAAGACGATAAGGCCGATGATGACGCTTATGATGATGTTCGCAAAGACGACGTAGAGCGAAGAGGTAAATAAATTTGTATCATCACTTAGGCTTGATGAGTAGGTAAGGATGCAGCCGATACCAACGCACATCGTAAAAAAAGCAAGCCCAAGAGCGTTTAAAACAGCTGCTTGATCTATCTTTGAAAAATCAGGCACTAGTAGAAATTTAGCCGCTTTATCAAAGCCCTCCATGCCAAAAGAGTAGCCAAGCATAAGCAAAAGCAAGATAAAAAGAGCTGGTATGAGATAGACATTTATGCGCTCAATGCCACTTTTTACGCCTTTTGTAAGGATGAAAAAGTAGGCAAAAAATGCGATGCTAAAGTATAAAATTTGTTCATTTATGCCATTTGAAGTGAAATTTACAAAAAGCGTCTCTGAGTTTGCCATATCTTTAGGCAGCTCGCCAAAGCT
This sequence comes from Campylobacter concisus, assembly GCF_002913545.1. Taxonomy (GTDB): domain Bacteria; phylum Campylobacterota; class Campylobacteria; order Campylobacterales; family Campylobacteraceae; genus Campylobacter_A; species Campylobacter_A concisus_AV. Next base: position 15,885 of record NZ_PPBR01000012.1, read on the forward strand.
TAAAATGACGTATTTTAAAACCCAGCCAATGATGAGCGTGTAAAACGAAGCGATAAATAGCCCTGTTACCATTATGATGCCAGCAAATTTCCAAGAGCTTGCCCCTTTTGTAGCTAAACTTTTAAACGCTCCAACCGTATCAAGACGTGAAATTTTACCCATCGCCATCTCAGCAAAAAATATGCTAAGACCAACAGCAAAGGCAAAAAATAGATATATAAGGATAAATGCCGAACCGCCGTTACTGCCGACCATGTATGGAAATTTCCACGCATTACCAAGGCCGATAGCCGCTCCAATTATCGATAAGACAAAACCAATTTTACTAAATCTCTCTGCCATTATTTACCTGCCATCTGGTAGATCATTATCGCACAAATGGCAACTGGCACGACATATCTTAAGAAAAAGTACCAAATTTCAAAAAATGCTCTTCCCATAAAATCGCCAAAGAGCAGATACAAACTCTCTTTTTTAAGTTTATAACCAACAAAAAAGCTAAATACGATAGCGCCTATTGGCATCATGATATTTGATGTGAGAAAGTCAAGCGCGTCAAAAAATGGCTTACCGCAAACGCTAAAAGCACTTGAAGTGTCTGAATAATATGAAAGTATGCAAAAGATGCCCAAGATATAGACAAAGGCGCCGATGTAAAGAAGCGCCATTTTTCTTGAAATTTCAAATTTTCTAACCAAATAATAAGCAAAAGGCTCGATCATCGAAACCGCGCTCGTGATACCAGCAAACAATAACGATACGAAAAATGCTACCGCCATGACGTTGCCAACGATGCCAAGCTTTGCAAAAAGCGTGACAAGCGAGATAAAGATAAGGCCTGGGCCACTTGCCGTGCTGTCAGCCCCATAAGCAAATATAAAGGTAAATACAACAAGCCCCATCATAATGCCTATTAAGATGTTTATAAAGATGATAGAAAGCGTTGATTTTATTAAATTTGTCTTCTCAGGTAAATTTGCAGCGTATGTTGGTATGACGCCAACGCCCATAGATAGTGAGAAAAACGCAAGACCTAGAGCTTGCAAGACAACATCTGGCGTGATCGCACTAAAATTTGGCACAAATAAAAATTTAGCCGCCTTCACAAAGCCATCCCCCATACTAAGCGCGTAAAAAAGCATACAAACTAGCAATACAAAAAGGCTTGGCATCATCCATATATTTAGCTTTTCTATACCGCTTTTTACGCCTTTTGAAACGGCAAAAAAGACCATCAAAAAGACTAGGCTAAAGCAAAGCACGGCACTGCTTAGATCATTTGATAAAAGCGTGTTAAACTGCTCGCCTGCAGCTTTTGTGTCAGATAAAAGTGGCGAAAAACTAAGATAGATATACTTTAAAATCCAACCAATAACAACCATATAAAATGAAGCAATAAGTATCGCGCCGATCATGAAAAAACCAGAGAGCGACCAAGCTTTTTTATTTTTTGGAGCGAGTTTGTAAAGTGAGCTTACGATGTCGCTTTCGCCAAGTTTGCCGATGCTAAGCTCTGCTAAAAACGCCACAAATGCGATAGCAAATGTAAGAAGCAAATATAAAATAATAAATGCCGAACCGCCGTTATTTCCCACCATCGTAGGAAATTTCCAGGCATTGCCAAGACCCACAGCAGAACCAGCCATAGCAAGGACAAAGCCTATCTTTGAAAATTTCTCGTTTATCATTGAAAACCTAAGATTAAGAATAAATTAAATTCTTTCAAAGATAGCATAAAAAAACTTTCATTTTTCTAAGCCAAGAATTTTTTATAGGCAATTTAAAATTTTAGTGTTTTTATTTGAAACAAAGTTTTGTTTTTGTAATATTACGGCTCATAAAGTTTAAGTAGGGGACAGATCCGAAAGAGCTTTAAAATTTTAAAGGAGCAACGATGAAAAAGATCGTGTTTTTAATTCTTGGTCTTGCTGCATTCGCATTTGGCGCTGACGGCGAGATGATCAGATCATATTCAGTTATCGCTGGCGGTATCGGCCTTGGCCTTGCAGCTCTTGGCGGTGCTATAGGTATGGGTAACACAGCTGCTGCAACTATCAGCGGAACAGCTAGAAACCCAGGTGTAGGTAGCAAACTTATGACTACAATGTTTATCGCTCTTGCGATGATCGAAGCACAAGTTATCTACGCACTTGTTATTACACTTATCGTTCTTTACGCAAACCCAATGCTTGGCTAAGCGTAAAGCTTAAATTTAGCCCCTCTTTTGGGGCTTTTGTTTTTTCTGCGATCATGGTGGAATTGGTAGACACGCTATCTTGAGGGGGTAGTGCCGCTAGGTGTGCGAGTTCGAGTCTCGCTGATCGCACCATCTTATCTCTCTTTCTAAATCAAAATCTTAAATTTCTAAGCTATAAAAAAGGAAAATTTTATGTTAGATAAAAAACGTGCTTTAAAACAATTACAAAATGAAGCAGATGATGCTGCTATATACTCTCTTCTTGAAGCTAGCGAAAAAGTCGAAGAGAACAAAAAAATACTTCGAAAATTAATCACCGAAGAGAGACGCCACTATGCTTTTTGCCAAAAGATAACTGGTGAGAGTAGAAGCGCAAATTTATTTAAAGTCATCTTCTATACGATACTTGTTAAAATTTTTGGCACATCTTTTACCCTAAAATTTATGGAGTCACGCGAAGAAAATGCTGAGAAATTTTATCTTGACATCGTAGATGAATATCCTGAAGCTCGTGATATTTACGAAGAGGAGATGAACCACGAAAATAGTCTAATATCCATGCTAAAAGACACAAAGCTCGTAAATGCTGGTGGTATCGTGCTTGGCATGAATGATGCTTTAGTTGAGCTAACAGGCACACTTAGCGGCATCGCGCTTGCATTTTCAAATACAAAATCAGTTGGCGCAACAGGCCTTATCATGGGCGTGGCAGCTGCACTCTCTATGGCTGGCTCAGCATATCTCGAGTCAAAAGAGAATCCAAGCGACGAGATAAAACCGCTTACCTACTCGCTCTACACAGGCGGTTCGTACATCATAACAACGGCATTTTTGATACTTCCATTTTTCATCTTTACAAGCGGTCTTTACGCCGTCTTGTCGATGTTTTTCTTTGCGTTAGTTGCCATCATCACTTACAACTTTTATATAAGCGTGGCAAAGGAGCTTAAATTTTTACCAAGAGTGATTGAGATGTGCGTGATAACTTTTGGTGTTGCGATTATTTCTTTTGGCATCGGCTTTTTGGTAAAACACTATTTTGGACTAGATATTTAATCCAAAATTTCATACCAAGTGTAACTATCGTCCCCAAAATTCCCACTAAAAAGTGGTTTTAAATTTAGATCAAGGCTCAAATTTTCACCAATTTTGAAATTTGAGCTTTGATAGATAAGTAGCCATTTTACATTTGCTAGCTTGTCCTCTTTTGCAAGTTTTAAAAACTCGCCAGCTCCTTCAAACATGCAAAGACCTTTTAGATCAAGCTCTTTTTGAATGCTGACTTTGCGATCTGGCACGCTAAAAAGTGGCAATGTTTCATCAAATTTATCACTTCTTGAGTAGATTATGACGTCTGGGTTTTTGCCGTTTTTTATAAGTCTGGTATCGAGCCTTGGTCGGTCTGTCCGCACTGTGTTGCCACCGATCACCAACGTATCTATGACGCTTCTAAGTTTATGCACATGCGTGCGGCTAAGCTCATTTGTGATGATGCCCACACTTGTCACGCCGTTTTTACTAAGGGCTATTTTTAAAAAGCTAAATCCACCATTTTGGTATGCCAAAAATGGCTCAAGAAGCTTATCGCAGCGCTCTTTTAAAACGCCAAATTTAACATTCACTCCAGTGCTTTTAAGTAAATTAGCGCCGCCACTTGCTATTTTATTTTCATCGTAGCTACCAATTATCACCTCGCTAAAGCCAAGCTCTTTTAGCAAATTTGCACAAGGTGGCGTTTTACCGTGATGCGAGCAAGGCTCAAGTGTGACGTAAGCTTTTGCATTTTTTAGTAAATTTGAGTGGTTATTTAATATAAATTCATAGGTAAATTTTGGCTCTAAAAGGCCAAATTCGCCCTCTTTTATATTAGAGCTAAATTTAGCGTTATACGCTTTTATAAAATCATCTTTAAATTTTTCACTTTTTTTGAAAAGCGCAAAGAGTATCGCTGTCGGTTCAGCGTGTAAATATCCAGCCTTTTCATGAGCCTTGCAAGATAAAATTTGCCCATTTTCATCAAGGACAAGGCACCCAACAGCTGGATTTGGATAGGTCAGGATCTGAAATTTCCAAGCCTCGCTTAAAGCAAGATCCATGTAAAATTCGTCGTTCATCCATGCCTCTTTAAAAAAACACACCAGCCTTTGCCAGTGTGTTTTCATAAATTTACGACAAGCCGTCGATCTTGCCGTCTGCGTCTATCTTCATATTGACCGCAGCTGGCACTTTTGGAAGTCCTGGCATTAGCATGATCTTACCGCAAACCGCGACGATAAAGCCAGCTCCCGTTCTAATGTCAAGGTCTTTTACACTAAATGTAAAGCCCTTTGCTCTACCCAAAAGCTTCGCATCGTCACTAAATGAGTACTGAGTTTTTGCGATACAAACTGGTAAATGGCTCAAATTTAGCTCTTTTATCATCTCAAGCTTTTTAAGAGCAGCCTCTTCAAAGACCACCTCGCCAGCTCCATAAATTTCCTTAGCGACCTTTTCGATTTTAGTTTTCGTATCGTCACTCATCTCGTAGGTGAAATTTATCTTGCTTGGCTTATCGCACGCTTTTAAAACTAGTTCGGCAAGCTCAAGCGCACCTTTGCCACCTTTTAAGAAATTCTCGCAAACTGCTACTTCTACGCCAAGCTCACGGCAGTACTCTTTTACGAAATTTATCTCTTCATCAGTGTCAAAGCCAAATTTATTAAGCGCCACAACAACATTTTGACCAAATTTACCTTTTAAATTTTCGATATGCCCACCAAGGTTTTCGATGCCTTTTTTAAGGGCATTCATATCTGGTTTTGTGATCTCGTCTTTGTTTGCTTCGCCGTTATATTTTAGCGATCTGATCGTGCTTACAAGCACCACAGCGCTTGGTTTAATCTCAGCAACCCTGCATTTTATATCTAAAAATTTCTCAGCGCCAAGCTCTGAGCCAAAGCCAGCTTCAGTGATGACGTAGTCGGCTAAATTTAGAGCTGTTTTTGTTGCGATGACTGAGTTGCAGCCGTGTGCGATGTTTGCAAATGGGCCACCATGCACGAGCGTAGGTGTGTGCTCTAGTGTTTGAAATAAATTTGGCTTGATCGCATCTTTTAAGAGTATGCAAACAGCGTCTTGGCAGCCTAGATCACGCACGTAGATAGGCTTTTTATCGCTATCATAGGCGACCATGATGTTTGCCACGCGCTCTTTTAGATCAGAAAGACTTGTGGCTAGACAAAGCACAGCCATGATCTCGCTTGCGGCGGTTATATTAAAGCCATCTTCTCTTGGCACGCCATCAGTTCTGCCGCCCTGACCCACGGTAATAAATCTAAGCGCGCGGTCATTCATGTCCATACAGCGCTTCCATAAAATTTTCTCTATTTTTAGTGGGTTTTCTTGATAGAGGCTGTTATCTATCATCGCTGAAATCAGGTTATTTGCCGATGTTATCGCGTGAAAATCACCAGTGAAGTGTAAATTTAGATCCTCCATCGGCGCAAGCTGCGAGTAGCCACCACCTGCTGCTCCACCCTTTATGCCAAAAACTGGTCCAAGAGATGGTTCGCGAAGTGCTAGGCAGACTTTTTTACCAAGTGAATTTAGTGCGTCAGCTAGGCCGATCGACATAGTCGTTTTGCCCTCGCCATACGGGGTTGGATTAGTCGCAGTGACTAAGATGAGCTTTGAATTTGATGGCTCAAGTCTAGGGGAAATTTTGGCCTTAAATTTACCGTAAAGCTCAAGCTCGTCTTCGTTTAAGCCTAGTCTTGCGGCAACTTTACTGATGTGTTCAAGTTTCGTTTGGTGAGTTATCTCGATGTCGCTTAGCATTTTACCACTCCAAATATGTTTTTGCTTTTTTTATCTCACTGATGTTGATCTCAAAAATTCCCTCTTCGTTTTCTACTGCGATGCTCTCTTCGTTTGCTTTTACAAGCCTTCCTGCAAATTTCTCAGCCTCGGTTTGAACTTTTACAAGCTCACCAACGCTCGCTTTAAAATGAGATGGCTTACTAAGCTTTCTCTCAAGGCCAGGCGAGCTAACTTCAAGGTTATAGTCCCCGCTAACTGGCGGAGTCACGTCAAAGATAGGAGAGAGCAGACGGCTCACTTTTTCGCAGTCATCAAGACTCACCCCACCATCTTTTGTGATATAAACTCTAAAAATAGCCCTACCATTTTCATTTGCGATCTCGCTGTCGTAAAGCTCAACGCCACATTCGCGTACTAGTTTGTCTAAATTATCCATTTTTGTTTAAATCCTTTGAAATTTTATCAAACAACTTATCCATATGGTTTTGATACTCTAATCTATCGTCAAATTTAAAGTGAAAATTTGGACACCTATACCAGCCCTCAGCCGCCATGCAGTGGTTTTGCAAATGCCTGCAAACACGCTTTAGATGCCCCAAAATATACTCTTGCTCGCGCTCATCAAACATCATCTTATCAAGATAGACAAAGGCGTCGTATCTGCCCTTTTTGCACTCGACATCAGTGACACAAAGTCCCTTTAAAATGCTATCTTCAAGAGTAGCTAGAGCCTCTGGTATGAGCTCTTTTAGCACACTCTCTGTTCTCATACGCTTTATTTCGTTAGCGTTCATAGAGTAGCTTTCTCCTTGACTTCTTTGAAACTTTCGATGTAGTCATTTTCTCTGATGTCGTTGAAATTTTCGATGCCAACGCCACACTCGTAGCCTTTTGCAACCTCTTTTACGTCATCTTTGAAGCGTTTTAGTGAGCTAACTAAGCCCTCATAAACGACCACACCTTCTCTAATAAGGCGAATTTTTGCCCCTCTGTTTATCGTGCCCTCAGTGACGATACATCCAGCGATAGTGCCAACTTTTGGCACGTGGATCACTTGGCGAACCTGAGCTTGGCCAAGCTGCTCTTCTCTGATGATCGGCGACATTAGTCCGCCTAAAATCGCCTTCACGTCGTCGATTAGGTTATAAATAACATTGTAAGTTTTTATCTCGACGCCGCTCTCTTTTGCTTTCTCTTTTATCTCGCCAGTTGGTCTTATGTTAAAGCCAAGGATGATACAGTCATTACTTGCGCTTGCAAGTGCAACGTCGCTTTGCGTGATGCCACCAACACCTGAGTGGATCACATTTACCCTGATCTCGTCGTTTGCTAGTTTTTCTAGACTTGCTTTTAACGCTTCAAGCGAGCCGCCAACGTCGGCTTTGATGATAACTGGAAGTGTCTTTAGCTCGCCCTCAGCGATCTTAGCGCTAAGCTCATCGATACTAACCTTTGTACTCTTGCTAAGCTCTTTTTGGCGGATATATTCAGCCTTTTTCTGTGCGTACTCACGAGCTTCTTTATCAGTTTTTACGCCTATTAGCGTCTCGCCAGCCTCTGCTATCTCGCTAAGGCCCACTATCACGCCACATTCGCCTGGTTTTATCTCTTTTAATGGCCTGCCATGATCATCAAGCAAGCTTCTTATCTTACCGTATGCAACGCCTGCTACGACAGTATCTCCAACATGAAGTGTGCCGTTTTCAACGATGATGGTAGCTACTGGACCACGGCCTTTTTGAAGTGAGCTCTCGATAACAGTAGCTTTTGCGTTTGCCTTTGGATTTGCCTTTAGCTCCAAAAGATCAGCTTGTAAAAGCACGATCTCAAGTAGATCATCTATGCCCATACCTGTTTTTGCAGAGATCGGCACAAATTCATACTTGCCACCCCACTCTGTTGGCATGATATCAAGCTCAGCAAGACCAGTTTTTACTAGATCAGGATTTGCTGACTCTTTATCCATTTTGTTTATTGCGATGATTATTGGCACACCGGCGGCTTTTGCGTGACTAACTGCCTCTTTTGTCTGTGGTTTTACGCCGTCATCTGCTGCAACAACGATGATAACTATATCAGTTACACCAGCGCCCCTTGCACGCATAGCTGTAAATGCCTCGTGACCTGGAGTGTCAATAAATGTGATGTTTCTGCCATTTTTATTTACCATATAAGCGCCCACGTGCTGAGTGATGCCGCCAGCCTCGCCTGCTGCTACGCGAGACTTTCTTATGTAGTCAAGTAGCGAGGTTTTGCCGTGATCGACGTGACCCATGATGGTTATGACTGGCGCTCTTGGCTGGAGATTTTCATCATCTTTTATCTCCTCCTCATAGGCTGCTACGTAGTCAAACTCTTTTTGATCGTCGATGATATTTACCTCGACATTAAACTCATCAGCCAAAATTTCTATCGCATCTTCATCCAAAAAGTCGTTTTTAGTTGTCATCATGCCAAGCATAAATAGCTTACCTATGACCTCGCTTGGCTGTTTGTTTAGCTTTTCAGCAAATTCATAAACACGAATTTCTTTTGGGATATTTATCGAAGTTACAGCTTCGCTATTTTGTTTATTTTCAGGCTTTTTGTGTTTTTTTCTAGCTCTTCTTTGTATGCCACCCTCGCCAAACGAATTTATCGTGTTATTGACGGTTGTCTTCATCGCACTTGGCTGTTTTGTCCTTTGCATCGGAGCTGGAGCTGGGGTTTTAAAGCTAAAATCAGGTAGCACCACCACATCTTCATCTTCAAGCACGATGTCACCAAAGTCGCTTCCACCGAGCAAGTCCATCTTCTCAGCGCTATCTTTTTTGCTTACAACTGTTACTTTTTTCTCTTTTTTCTTTTTTCTAGCCAAATTTTCATCGCTAGCAGAAAACATACTCTTAAAATCGCTAATGTTAGTAACAGCCGCCTCAGCCTTTTTCTCCTCTTTTACAGGAGCTGACGCCTCGTAATCTTTTTTCTTTTTAACTATCACAAGGCCGCGTCTTTTTTGGGTCACATCAGCCAAGCTCTCTTTTGGTTTTGGCGCTTCTGCTGGATTTTGCTCGACCTTTACAGGCTCTTCTTTTTTAGGCTCAGTTTTAGGCTTTTCCTCTGAAATTTGCACCTCTTTTTTAGGCTCTGCTTTTACCTTTTCAGGCTTTGGCTCAGCCTTAGTAGCTGCCTTTTTAGGCTCAGTTTTAGGTTTTTCTTCTTTTTTTGCTGGCTCTTTTTCTGCCTCTTTTTTAGACTCTTTTTTTGCCTTTGGCTCGCTCTTTTTCTTTTTAAATTTATCTGGTATTACGCCAGTTTGAACGTATTCATATATTGCTTCAGCCTCTTCAAGGCTCACAGCATTTGAGTGAGTTTTGACCTTTAGGCCTAGTTCTTGAGCTTTTTCTACTATCTCTTTACTTGGGTAGCCAAGCTCATTTGCGATCTCTGAAATCCTAACATTGCTCATTTAAGAGTATCTCCTTTAACTTCGGTGCGTCAAGTCCGAGGGCACCTTTAGTTTGTTTATCAATTATTTTTTTTAAAATTTTGTCGTCTTTTTGCAAACAGCCATCACATAGATAGAAACTGCGGCCATCTCCTTTGCCGCACTCTAAATTCTTGCCTACCAAGCGGTATCTTTTTAGCAAGTTTTGAGAAAATTTAACTTTGCAAGCGACGCATGTCCTTACTGGATTATTTTTATTCATTATACCTTTTTAAACTTGTTTTTAGCTTTGCGTAATTTCGTATCCATCGTTATCAAATGAAAAAATTTCCACTCTAAAATCACTAAATTTACTCTTTAAAACATCTTGTAAATTTTTAGCATCATCTTTGTAAGCGATGTTTAAAAAGCTTGAGCCTGAGCCTGAAAGTGTGCTCATTAGCGCTCCATTTTCATAAGCTACCTTTCGCACTTCAAAAAGCTCTTTTAAAGCGCTCATTCTGTGCTCTTCGTGCATCATATCCTCACTTGCTATCCTCAAAAGATCATATCTTTTTTCATAAAAACAAGATGTCAAAAATGCAGCGTGAGAGAGGTTATTTACACACTCTTTCATGGTGTAGTTTTTTGGCAAAATTTGCCTTGATGATGCAGTGCTCATAGGCTTATTTGGGATGACGACGACTGCTTTTATGTCATAGCTTAAATTTATTTTATTTGCATAAACATTGCCGTTTTTTACGATCGCACTAATAAATCCGCCGTGAACTGCTGGCGAGATATTATCTGGATGGGTTTCATAAATGATAGCTTTATTTAAAACAACGCTTTTACTGGCCTTAAATCCTGCCATCTCATAAGCTGAAGCTATAGCTCCAACGATCACTGCAGAGCTGCTGCCAAGCCCTCTTGAAAATGGGATATTGTTTTCAAAAACTATTCTGAAGTTTTCATTTTTGCCGGTTAGCTCTAAAAAAATTTCATTAAAAATGCTCAGAAAAATGTTGTTTCTTTTTAAATTTGTGCTATCACTTCCCTCGCCATTTATCGAGACAGAGCTAAATTTAGATGGTTCGATCTTTACGCTATTAAAAAGCTTTAAACTAAGTCCTAAAGCGTCAAAACCAGGTCCTAAATTTGCACTTGTGGCAGGGATTAAGATATTCAAATTTTCTCCTAAACAGCTTGGATGATATAATTTGGAAGTGTATCTGAATTTAGTTTTAATTCATCTAAATTTAAAGGCAACACAAATCTCACAGGCTCAACTTTTTCAAGCAAAATTTCGCCATTTTTCAAGACAAAGCTTAAATTTTTATTTGCCCTGATCGCTTCGCCACCATTTAAACTAAAGCCACTAACCGCGTAAAATTCACAGCCCTTTGCCAAAGAAAAAGTTTTCAAGATGACGTAGGCCACCTTTAGCCCCATGAAGCTACCTGGCGTGTTTGCGTAGATGATCTTTGTAATGTTAAATTTAGAGGATAAATTTTCTAGGATTTTTATCAGAGCTTCGCTGACATGCTCGTCAGTTGTGATCTCATCAAATTTTACGCCATCTTTATAGACTCCAACCAAAAGCGGAGTCGATAAAGAGACTACTAAAATTTCAATATTTTTTATGCAAATACCTTTTGATACTCTTTTAAAAGCTCGCCACTAAGCGTTGCGATCTCATAATTTTTCTCATCTGCCATTAAAGCAAGTGTTAGTTTGTGGTTTAGATCGTGGCTGCCCGCAAATGCTGTGTAGTCACCTAGTAAAGGTGCTCCAAGCAAGCTCAAATCACCAACTGCATCTAAAATTTTATGTCTTACAAACTCATTTTCAAATCTCAAACCCTCTGGGTTTAAAATATGCGTATCATCGATAGCCACGGCGTTATCAAGAGATGCGCCAAGGGCTAAATTTTGAGCTTGCAAGCGTTGCAAATCTTTTAAAAAGCCAAAAGTTCTAGCACGAGCGATATTTTTTACAAATGAGCTCTTGCTAAATTCAAAAACATATCTTTGCTCGCCGATAACTGGGTGGTCAAATTTGATCGTATAGTCAAATTTTGGATTTCTTGAAGGCGAAGTTCGCACAAATTTTGACCCCTCAACCACCTCGACCTCGCGGCGGACAAGGATGACTTTTTTACCAGCGTCAAGATGTCTTATACCAGCTTCATCAAGCAACATACAAAAGCTTATCGCACTGCCGTCCATGACAGGAATTTCATTTGCATCAACTGAAATTCTAATATTATCAATGCCGTATCCATTTACAGCTGCCATTAGGTGCTCTATCGTGCTGATAAAGCCCTTTTCGTTGCCAACGACGGTTGCCATTTGCGTATTTATAACGTTTTTAGGCTCAGCTTTAAAACTAATACCAAGATCTTCGCGGTGCAAAATAATACCTGAATTTGCATCAAGAGGTTCTAGTATAAGTCTTATCGGCTCACCCTTATGAAGCCCTATACCAACGGTCTCAACGCGTCTTGCGATAGTAGTTTGTTTCAAAAATTTTCCTTATATTTTTTTGTTCGCTTATGATAGCACTAAAAAATCAAATTTGCAAATTTAATTCTTATCTATCATTGCCTTTGCGGCATCTAAGACGCTTGTCACATTGTCTTTTATCCACTTTTTATCCATCCACTGCTGAGGCCTTACCTCTTCGCCTTGGACCAAAATTCCAAAGTGAAGGTGATCTCCAAGCGCAAGACCGCTCGTCCCAGTTGTGCCTATTTGATCGCCAGCAGCAACCATGTCGCCCTCTTTTACCTTCGCACTTGAGCAGTGTCCGTAAAGTGAGTAAAGTCCAAATCCATGATCGATCACAATATTTAAACCATAAATTCCATTCTCAGATGCTAGCACAACGCGACCTGCATTGCTAGCTATTATCGGAGCTGATGCCACGCTTGCAAAATCTATACCCATATGCCATGACTCACTTACTTGCTCGTTATTATATGTATAGAAACGGTGATCGGCAAAATCAGCTACTTTCTTGCCATTTCTAAGCGGGTAAAATGGAATTATATTAAAGCCATTCGTGATGTCAGTATCGACGTTTGAAGTAAGTGCTGTTATCTTCTCTTCGTTTGAATTTCTTAGTGTTTCATTGACAAATTTCATCTTCTCAAGCCTTGAAAGAGCGTTTGGATCTTTGGCATACTGATCTGTTAGATCAACGATCTTTCCGTCTAAAAATCTATCATTTAAAGCAATGGTTGAAGTTTTGTATTTTACATTTTCATAAAAATATCTCACGTGAGATTTGCTTTCATTGCCCGCAAAGTCTCTTGCGATGACCTCAGCGCTAAAGTTTTCAACCTGCACTGGCCAAGCAACGAGTGCTGCGTAAAAGCCCTCTTTGTAAAATGGCACGGCCTTAAATTTCTTACCAAAATTTGTCTGGACATAGACCTCTTTTAGCTGATTGTCAGTCGCTCTAAAGACAACAACTGCGCTACCGCCTTTTGAGATAGAGTAAGACTGAGAAAGCACGTAAAGATCAGGCTTAGAGGTATCAAGCACGACTTCAACTTTTTTGCTTGCTTTATTGCCTGTAAAAAAGCCCCATTTGCTAGTATCAACCGCTTCTATGCTCATCTCATAAGTATCTTTTTGAGCAAAAAAGCCAGTTTTTGGGAAGGTTAAATTTACATCAAGCTCAGTGCTTGGATTTTGTATGATTTGATTTAGTAAATTTAGGTCATTTTTGCCGTCATTTATGCTGATGCGCACAAATTTTATACCGCTGTCATCTTTAAATTTGATATTCATAGGCGAGCGAAGATTCCAATAAACCTTATCAGCAACGCCGATAATTGGCTCGTTTCGCTCAAAGTCTTTCGACATCAAAGCATATCCAAAGCCACCAGCTAATATCAAAACAAGTAAAACTACAACAATACCAAAACCGCCTATTCCACGTCTATACATATATTATTACCTTAAATTTTATTTGCGAAATTTTACATTTAATCAATAAATTTTTAGTTAATTACAAAATTTCTCTTACAGCTCTAGCTTCGCTCATCCAATCAAAAAGCTCATCCCAGCGTTCATCTTTTATGAGATCTTTGCACAAATTTAGCTCTTTTTCAAACATATTTATCGCGGCAACGACATTATTTTTATTTTGCTTAAAGATATCACTCCACATAAATGGCGAACTCTTTGCGACACGTATCATGCCCTTAAATGTCGGTCCGCCAAGTGCAACGATGTGCCTTTTATCCTCTTCTTTTAATATCCCGCTAGCAAGCGAAAATGCAATAGCATGAGGCAAATGCGAGATAAGACCCACGTGATGATCATGCTCTTTTGCACTCATGAAAATGATCTTCATACCAAGGCAAGAAAATAGCTCAACGCTTCTTTTTACATGTTTTTCTGCACTCTCAGCAAAGTCGCAAACTATGACAGTAGCCCCTGTGTAAAGCGACTTAAATGCAGCCTCAGGTCCAGAGTACTCAGTACCTGCCATCGGGTGAGCTGGGATGAAATTTTTGCGAATTTTCTCTGGAACGGCCTCGATGATCTTTTGCTTAGTCGAGCCAAAATCGATGATCGTCGTATCTTCGCTAATGTCAGTTAAATTTTGCACAATGCTTACGATAGCCTCAACTGGAACAGCCAAAAAGATGATGTCACACTTCTTTTTCATCTCATCGATGCTTAAAATTTCATGCACCAAGCCAAGTTCTAGCGCTTTTTTGCTGTGATTTTCATCTTTATCATATCCGCTGACACATGAGATTAGTTTTTCATCTTTTAACGCAAGACCAAGTGAGCCACCCATAAGACCAAGTCCGATGATACCTATTTTCATAAAAAACCCTTAAAATTATAAAATTTAAATTTTTTCAAAATAAAATATGATATTATACGCACTTATACTAAAACTCTAGGTTAAATTTAATGAAAAAGAAATTATTTTTACTAGCACTAGCTTTAAGCGGTCTAAATGCACAAACAATTCAGTCAATAAATTTCAAAGGTCTAATCCACCTTTCTCCTGATGTAGCCACGCAGATAATGGGGCTAAAAGTCGGTCAAGAGCTAACGCCAAAGCTTAGCGATAAGGCTATAACAAATTTATACAAGCAAAATTATTTTGATGATATCTACATAGAAGATACAGGTAATGGCAATCTTTTAGTAAAAGTAAAAGAGAAGCCAAGCGTAGCTAGAGTCGATCTAAAGGGCGTTGTGACAAACGACAAAACTGCGATCGAATCGCTAATCAACATAAAACCTGGCAATATGTATGATGAGCTAACTATCGAAAAAACAAAAGAGAGAATTCGCCAGTATTACGAGTCAAAGGGTTACTTTGACACAGTTGTTGATGTAGAAAAACAGCCAGTTGCAGACAATGATAGCTCACTTTTCATCACTCTAAATATAAACCGCGGCGAAAATATGATAATCAAAAAGGTAAATTTAGTCGGTGCAAAAGAGTTTGACTATGACGATATTGAGCCAGTTGTTGCAAACAAAAGTAGAGAATTTATGGGTTGGCTTTGGGGCAGAAACGACGGAAAAGTTAAACTTTTCGAGCTTGAAAATGACCCAGCAAGAATTCAAGATAAATATTTTCAAAAAGGCTATTTAGACGCGACTGTTTCGTCACCTTACCTAAATGCGTCATTTGATAACTACACAGCTGATCTTACATACTACATCCACGAGGGCGAGCCTTATAAGGTTTCAAATGTAAGCATCACAGCACCAGAAGAGCTAGGACTTGATACTAAAAAGATCATAGATGACTTTAGGCTTGAAGCTGGTGATACGATGAATTCAGCAAGACTTCGCCAAGATATGAAAAAGCTTGACGATATGGTCGCTGACAAGGGTTATGCATTTGTCAAAGTCTATCCAAAGACTGATAAATTTGATGAAAATAAAACAGTTGATATCGACTACGAAGTTGATCCTGGCGAAAAAGTATATATAAGAAACGTTCAAATTTCAGGAAACGATAGAACAGTTGATCGTGTCGTAAGACGTGAGCTATATCTAACTGAGGGAAATTTATATAGCAGAACCGACCTTCAAGACTCAAAAGACGCACTAAAAAGAACAAGCTACTTTGATGATGTCGAGATAGAAGAGGATCCTGTTGATAAAAACACAGTCGATCTAAAAGTAAAAGTAAAAGAGGCTTCAACTGGCTCGATAAGTGGCGGTATCGGATACGGAAGTAGTGATGGCTTGCTACTAAATGCTGCACTTTCTGACACAAACATCTTTGGCTCTGGCCTTCAAGGACAAGTAAGCGTAGATAAGAGTGATAGAGAGCTTTCAGGTCAGATAAGTCTTACAAATCCAAGAATTTTTGACTCAGAGTATAGCCTTGGCGGAACACTCTATGCAAACGACTATGACTGGAGAACATATAAAGAGAGAAGCTATGGCTTTAGCACAACGCTTGGTAGAAAATTAACCAGAAATTTAAGTGCATCACTTACTTATAACATCGAGCAAAGTAAAGTTACTCTAAAAGATGACAAACTAAGAAATATAAATAAAGACACAGGAAAAGAAATTTATAGAGAAGGCAAGGCTATAAAAAGCGCTATAACTCCGGCTTTAACATATAATAACACTGATGATTACTACTTGCCAAGACGCGGTATCATAGTTAGCACATCATTTGAGATAGCAGGACTTGGCGGCGATATGGATTTTGTTAAAAACCGCACAAATTTCAACTACTATCTAGGTCTTAGAGAGTACATAGACTACGATCTTATCTTAAGATATAAAGCAAGCTTTGGCAAAATTTGGGAGAGAGGCTATACTCCTATCAACGAAAGGCTTTACCTTGGTGGTATAAGAAGCTTACGTGGTTACGAGAGCAGAACCGTATCTCCAAAAGTAAAATATAATGGCGACTACTATGAATACGGCGGCGAAACATCATTTAACAACTCAGTTGAGATGAGCTTCCCTATAATAGAGCGTGTCAAAATGCGTGGCGTTGTATTTTACGACTATGGCATGATCGGCGAAAATAGCCTAAATGAGATAAAAAGATCATCAGTTGGTACAGGTATCGAGTGGATAACACCGATCGGACCACTTCAACTAATCTTCGCAAAAGCTCTTAAACCTAAAGAGGGCGATGATACAAATACATTTGAATTTACTATCGGAAGACGCTTCTAACAAGATACTTTTAAGGGGTTAGCTTGCCCCTTAAATCCCCCGCAAACAAACAAACTTTAAATCATATAAGAAAAAGCAAGGCTAACATTAGATATAATCCCACAATTTTTAATATAAGTGGGTAAAAAGATGAATTTCTCAGACATTTTTTCAAAGATAAGAAAAGCTCAACCTCGTCCAGAAGAAGCACCTACACACTGGGTAAAATGCGACAACTGTCACTCACTGATGTATTACAAAGAAGTTGAAGCTTGTTTTAATGTATGCCCAAAATGCGGCTACCACATGAGATTAAAAGCTGATGATCGCATAAATTTGATCTGCGATGAAGGTAGCTTTGTAGAATTTGACGCAAATTTAAAACCAGTAGATCCTTTAAATTTTGTCGATAAAAAATCATACAAAAAAAGAATCACAGAAAATAAAGAAAAAACAGGACGCACAAGCTCAGTGATATGTGGCGAAGGCAAATGCAACGGGCAAGAGATCCAGCTAGTTGTTTTTGACTTTGGCTTCATGGGCGGCTCACTAGCTTCAGTCGAGGGCGAAAAGATCGTAAGAGCGATAAAACGCGCGATCGAAAAACGCCAAGCCTTAATCATCGTAAGCGCATCTGGCGGCGCTAGAATGCAAGAGAGCACATTTTCTTTGATGCAGATGTCAAAGACTTCAGCAGCCCTAAAACTTCTTGATGAAGCAAGGCTCCCATATATTTCTATCCTTACAGATCCTACGATGGGTGGCGTTAGTGCATCATTTGCATGGCTTGGAGATCTAATAATCGCTGAACCTGGCGCACTAATAGGCTTTGCAGGACAAAGGGTCATCAAACAAACCATAGGCGCTGATCTTCCAGAGGGCTTTCAAAGGGCTGAATTTTTGCTTGAGCATGGCCTCATAGATGACATCGTGCCAAGAAGCGAGCACAAAAAATATCTAAGCGATATGGTTAAATTTCTTACAAACAGCAAAGCTATGATCTCTAAAAGTGAAGTGACAACTCCTAGCGAAGCTGGCTTTGAACTAAAGCTAAAAACCAAAGGGTAAGTTTGGAAATTTCGGTTTTTAGCATTCAAAAATCATCGCGTGACAACTTTGAAAACGAGATACAAGAATATATAAAAATGAGTGCAAAATTTGCCAAGATAAACGACAAAATCATATTTAATGAAAAGATAGCAAAGGCTCAAAGCAGTGGCAGAAGCGATGCGCTAAGAGCTTATGATGAAATTTACGAGCCAAATTTAAAAGGCTTTTGCGTGATGCTTGATGAAAATGGCTCACAGCTTGACAGCCAGGAATTTGCTCAAATTTTAAACTCAAATTCACAGATCAATTTTTTCATAGGTGGAGCTTATGGGCTTAGCCAAAATTTAAAAAACAAGGCACAAAAAGTCGTAAGCTTAAGCAAGATGACTATGGCGCACAAAGTCGCCAAGCTCGTACTTTTTGAGCAAATTTTTAGAGGGCTTTGCATAAATGCAAACCACCCATATCACAAATAAAGGAATATAAAATGACTCAAAACGAGCTAAATTTTTTCAAAAAGCTACTTGAAGAGCGAAAATTACAAATCAAAAAAAATATTTATGACTCATCAGTTGAAGTAAGCGGTTTAAGAGATAGTGGCGTAAGCGATGAATTTGACATCGCTTCAGTAAATACCGACCAGCTTATAGAGCAGTCTATCTCAACCCAGCAACGAGCTGAGCTTCACGAGATCGACGAGGCGCTTGAAAAGATAGCAAACAAGACTTATGGAATTTGTGACATGTGCGAAGAGGAGATCGGCGTCCCTCGCCTAAAAGTAAAACCGCATGCAAAATACTGCATAGCTTGTCGTGAGATAATAGAAAAAACAGCAAAAAACTAAGGAGAAAATATGAAAACCAGAAAATTTCTCGTCTACTGCATCATCTATACAGCAGTTGTTGCAGGACTTACCTATTCTCTTAATAGTTCAGACTTCACCTTTGAGCTCTTAGGTCAAGCCATAACCTTGCCAGTAGCTGTCTGGGTGGCACTTCCAGTAGCTCTTTTGGCACTCCTTGCCCTACTTCACATCGCATATCACGGATACGCCTTTTATAGATATAAAAAATGGATAAAAAAAGATAGCCAGCTCTACAAAGACCTTGCAAAAGAGACACTTCTTGGCTTTGAGAGCAACAAAGACTTTAAAACCGACACTTACAAGATCGCCTCACAGCTCACTCGCTCTATCTCACCAGTAGGCGAGCTTAAAGATGTTGGCGTTGATGATGGCGAGATAAACAACATCTTACAAACCATAAAAAGCATAAAAAACAAAGAGATCGTCGATCTAAAGAAATTTAGGCTAGCAAAAGATAGCAAGCTAAACATCCTAAATGAGCTAAACAAGATCGAGCAGCTACCTACTTACTATCTTGACGTGCTTAAAAACCAAGAACAAAACGAGAGCCTTAAAAAGGCAGCCTTTAACAAGCTCATAAAAACAGCCTCATTTAGCGAGATCAAAAAAATTGATCCAGAGTTAGCAAGCGAAGATATAATGACCATTATCACGCGTTTTGTAAATGATGAGATCGACCTAAGCAGCGATGAAATTTTCGATCTTTTAAACAACGCAAAAGTGACAAAAGCACAATACGACAAAGCAGCCATAATGCTTAAAAATAAGCTAAAACCAGATGCATTTATCGGCATCTTTGAGAAGCTAAAAAGCATCCATGCTGACGCTGATGAGGCCTACGTATATGCGTTATTTGAGCTTCAGATGCTTGACAAAGTAAGAGAAGCCATCGAGGGTAGCGACCCTGATGAGTTTAAAGAGATAAAGGTTTTACTATTTTTACGAGACAATGGCAAAATGGTGCCTAGCTCGCTATTTTTTAAATGATAGACTTTAGTAAAAAGCCACTTTTCTTAGCGCCACTTGCTGGCTTTTCTGACCTACCGTTACGAAGCGTCGTCAAGAAATTTGGCTGCGATGTCACTGTTAGCGAGATGATCAGCGCAAATGCCTTGGTCTATGAGAGCAGTGACAAAACCCTTGAAATGCTTAAAAAACCCCCAAACGAAGAGCCCTACGTCGTCCAGATAGCTGGTAGTGAAATAGAAAAT
The DNA here is from genome assembly GCF_002913545.1 of Campylobacter concisus. Taxonomy (GTDB): domain Bacteria; phylum Campylobacterota; class Campylobacteria; order Campylobacterales; family Campylobacteraceae; genus Campylobacter_A; species Campylobacter_A concisus_AV. Next base: position 35,584 of record NZ_PPBR01000012.1, read on the forward strand.
ATAAAAAAAGCCGTGCAGATAATCAATAAATTTGATGGGATTTACGGGCTCGATCTAAACTGCGGCTGCCCCGTGCCAAAGGTCGTTAGACAAGGCGCGGGATCGGCTTTGTTAAATGATCTTGACAAACTTCAAAGCATAATCTCAGCCATAAAAAGCGCCTCAAACAAGAAGAGCCTAAGCGTTAAATTTAGACTTGGCTTTAACGACAAAAATGAAGAGAAAATCGCAAAAGCCTGCGAAGAAGCCGGCGCAGACTATATCGCAGTGCATGGGCGCACCAGAGCTGGCGGATACAGCGCAAAGGTTGATTACGAAGCGATCGCTAGAGTAAAAGCAAGCGTAAAAATCCCAGTCGTCGCAAATGGCGATATAAACGCACAAAATGCAGATGAAATTTTAAATTTCACAAAATGCGACGCCATAATGATCGGCAGAGCAAGCATCGGCAACCCTTGGATATTTCACGAGATAAAGACCAAAACCAGTGTGGATAAGGCGCTAAAGCAAAAAATCATCCTAGCTCACTTTGACGCTATGATCGAGCACTACGGCGAGCACGGACTTTGCATATTTAGAAAGCACCTCCACCAGTACAGCAAGGGCATAGACGGCGCAACGACCTTTAGAAACGATGTAAATTTCATCAAAGATATGGTAGCGATGAGAGAGCGCATAAGGGAGTTTTTTGCCTAGATGCAAGGCTACATCCTGCGCGTGCAAAAGGTCAGAGACGAGGACCTTTTAGTCTTTGTGCTAACGCCAAATTTGCTCGTAAAGTCGTATAGATTTTTTGGCGCACGACACTCAAACATCATGACTGGCTACAAGATCGACTTTGAGCTCGAGCAAGAGGCGAAATTTCTACCAAAGCTTAGAAGCATACTTCATCTTGGCTTTAAATGGCTGCTAGAGCGTGACAAGCTCATCATTTGGCAGCAGTTTATGCGCCTACTTTATGATCATCTAAAAGAGGTCGAACAGCTCGATGAAATTTACTTTAACGAGCTTGATCGCTGTGCCAAACAGATGCAGCTGCAAAATCCAAAACGCCTCATCATCGAAAGCTACGTCAAAATTTTAGAGTATGAAGGCAGGCTTCACAGCGAGCTTGAGTGCTTTATCTGCGACGATGAGATAGAAAGCGAGCTTTGCTTAACTCGTGGCTTTTTGCCCTCTCACAAGCACTGCCTTGATAGGAGCGAATTTGACGCTAGCAAGATCAAAAATTTATTTGACACAAAAAGCACGATCGAGCTAAACGACGATGAGATAAACCGCCTTTATAAGATTTTACTTGACGGACTTTAGGCTTTTACCTTCGTCCTCTCATCAAATTCTTTTAAAACATCCATTATCTTACTTGCTAGCCCCTCGAGCGTGTGATCTTTTTTAAGCTCTAAATTTCTAAGCTTTAAAATCCTAGCTAGTATATCTTTTAGATCTTTCTTGCCAGATAGTATCTCATCATAATAAGCCTTTGGTATGCCCATCTCGCTTCTATCTTGTTTTGTAAGTATGAGTGTGTCTCTATATACATTAAGAGCCTCGTCAGTTATCCTTGTTGTGCCACCTTGCAGCACAAGACCTTGCTCGTTTTTTAAAAATGCTACAAAGATTTGCTCCTTTGTATAGCCTTGTTCATTGTCATATACAGACATATCAGGTTTAAAGTCATATCCAGCACTACTAACCCACATATAAGGGATAGTATGCTCAGTTGTCATCACTTCTGGAGAAAAGTCAAGGAAATTTCCATTGACTTCTACATTTATATCTTTTAGATCATTCATTAATTTACGTGCATCGTCTGCATCTTGTGCTGTTCTAAATACATGAGTTACCTTTTCATTGCTTCTATCAGTTAGCCCATCTATCTCATCGCTAGTCATCCTATCCATTAGATATTCGGAATAATCTATTTTTTTATCTTTTGAAAAGTAGCCCTTTGGCATCTTTGCTAGATCTTCATTTGAGTAAAACTCTTTACCCTTGCTAATAACTCCAGCTGAAATTTGATCAAAAATTTTATAGTATTGCTTTATGGTATCTGCTAGATCGATATTTGCAAAGCTATCCTCTCCAAACAGAGCATTATCTTTTTTTGTATTCATTGAAAAATTTGTATAGTTTGGATGTTTTTGATTGTGTAGCACTATCGCATCAAGTGTGCTTTTGTGAATTTTAAAGTCCTGCGGCAAGCCTGCAGCCTTGTTAAAGTCAGCCCCCATAAATCCTTTAGCATCTACACTATATCCATAACCCTCTTGTGAAGTAAATTTAGCCTGATAAAGAGAGTCGATACTACTAGATGAAACAAAGTCATTTTTAGGAATAGTGGTTTGGCTGATCGAATTTATATTTGGAGTGTTAGGCAAGAAATTTGCAAAGCCTTCGCTTTTTGTATGTTTTTGGTAGTGCTGTTTTGTTAAGATGGAGTTATAAGAGACTTTCATAGCTTACTCCTTGAAATTTAGCTTCAAAGAGTAAGCAAAAGTTGTGCCGAAAATTTTTATCAACAGAGGAGCATTTTGTGTAGAGATAAATCATATATAAACTAAATTGTTTAAAAGACGATTTACAAACTAAGAAAATTTCACTCAAACAAATTTTGAAAAATCGTTGAGTAATTTAAAATTTACTAAGGATAGTAAAATGCAAATTTCTAGCTCACCATATCCTTATCTGTCTAGAGAGCATATAGCTAGTGAGATGGGGTTTAAATTTAACGATATAAACGAAATACTTAGTAACGATATGGGATATGGTATGAGCTTTCCTAAATATGCAAGGCTTGATAGAAAAGCTCAAGCTGCAGCTTATGATAGACATATATATCCACTATCTGGCTTTACAAAAGGCGATGAAGCAAAAGTCACTATCATAGGAAAGCTCAGAGGCTATGATCCTGACTTTACAAGTGAGCAGCTATCAGATCTTAAAAATTTCATAAATGAAAGCAAGGGTTTATTTGTAGAATACATACAAGGTCAGCAAGCAAAACCAGACAATGATAAGCCAAAAATTTTAAGAGATACCCCATACACTGTAAATGAATTTTTAAATGAATATCGTGGCGATCGCCAGTTGCTATTTATGCAAAACTCAAGGACTGTTGATCTGCTTGATAGCGATATGAGCGTTGATGAGTTTAAAGAGGAGTGGGCTAAATATGCACTAAAAGAGCGGTTTAATATAACTTTATCTGGCGAAGATGCTAAAAACGCTGTCAATATACTAAAAGAGATGAATGAAAAAGGTCTTCAGGATATAGAGAGCGTTGAAGAAGAAAAAGACGATACCAAAGAGAAAAAATTTACTCCTATCCAAGCTGAAAGCAAAAATACTGAAACTTATGACATTACTAAGGATGAGAAATTTTCATATTTACTTAAGCTTCAAGAACTTGAGAGAGAACGAGGTATCGATGTGCTTCGTATCATGCAAAAACTTGAAGAAAATGGCAAAAAGGTTGTCGATAAAAAGGTTTAAATTTATCTTTATATCTAGCACAAGTCGCTACTAAGTTACTCTATGACAAGGTCGTTCTGCTTTATTTATCAAGCCATCTTGTTTAAAATTTGCTTCTTATCTATCTTTTGCATAAGCTCTAAGACATCTATGCCTCTTTTTTCTTTGAAATTTAAAAGCTCTCTTGCATAGAGAAATTTTTGATCCTTGTTTATATCATAGGTCTCATACTTCTTCTTAACCTGCATAGGTTTAAATTTCTTCTCGCTTTGCTCTTTGGCTAAATTTGCATTGTATTCTTGTTCTTCTTTGTGTAGTTTGGCTAGAAATTCTTTATGCTCTTTCGTAGTTTTTTCTACATCTTCTTTATAAAGCTTTTTAAACTCTTCTATGCTTAGATCAGCTCTAACAAACAATGCAGCACCATCATTGCTCATCATAGTGCCTTCTGGAAATGATTTTACAAAGGCTTCTAGTTCTGCCTCCTCTTCTGCTGTGCCAAGACCAATCATAAAGCCAATTATTGTTGGCTTGCCATCAACAGAGTTTGTAAGTAGCCAATCCATATAGCTTTGTAACTCTCCAACTCTAAATTCTTCCATAGTTTCTGGAGGATATTTTGATGCTAAAGCTCTTCTTTCTTTCATGGGGTAATCAGATAGCATATTATCTATTCGATTTATAGTATCTGTTATCCAGCCCTCTTTACTTTGGTCTATATCAATAAATTCTTTTACATTATCAGTCCAGGGTCTAAACATATACTTTGAGTAGTCAAATTTTTCTTCGATGACGCTTTTATCTTGCTTGCCTTCTTTGGCTACATTTTCTTTTTGGATAGTGTTATCTTGTATCGGTGTGTTAAAGTCCGTTTATGCTAGTTATCATTTTAACTTCCCCTTTACGCCTTTATATCAACATCTCTTTTTATACCAAGCATATCTACTAGATATTTTCCAGCTGGATTTTCATTTAGCTCTTTTACTAAATTTAAAGGTGGCATGCTAAATTTCAAAAAGCTATCCATAAAGTCTTTGCTCTTCTTGCCATCTTTATCTATCTCACCAAAAAGTAGCTTTAGCATTTTTAGATTATGCTCCATCATCTTTTTAAATGAGAGTTCGTCTTCTTCATATCCCCTACGCCTATCTTCAGGAGTGCTGACAAAGCCACTTTGTAAGTCGATATAGACAAAGTCTCTTTTAGATCTGATGTAGTCTTGCATATATTTAGGCATGCCAGCTATGTCATTATCAGTAGCATTTATAAAGCCAGGTCCAAATTTCATCTCACCCATTAGATCAAACAGCTCAAATGCTCTATTAAATTCTTTACTATCTACGCTCTTATCATAGCCTTCTCTTTTGCCTTGTGCTGTTGTCTCGCCCTCTCTCACATCAAGGTTGCTATTTATAGCAGCTGCTAAAAGTCCGCCTTTAGTTATTGAGCCATCTTTATTAGTGTATTTCTCTCCATGCGGATCCATAAATACACCAATGACCGTATTTTCTTTGCCACCATTGTTGTTGTTAAAGATATCTGTTGTTGGCTTTAATGGCTGCCTGCCGTCTCCGCCATCAAAGCTTGGGTTGAAAAAAAGCGTGCTTATCATCTGCTTATTTGACTCTTTGCCGTTAAAATCAGCCGCAGCCGAGCCAAATTCATGAATGGAGTTATGGATCTTGGTTACTTGCATACTTTGGCGGTTATACTCAAAGCCTTGAGGGAAATTTCTTATCTCATCTAAGCTAAAGCTATCTTTTGAATTTAGCGTGTCTTCGCCAACTACTTGTGAGAGGATTTTGTAGGCATTATTTACGGTTTTTAGTATATCGATGCTGTCAAATGTCCTTTGCATATAGTCAGGCTGCGTCTCTATCCTGACTAAAGACTCCAGCGTGCTTGAGTGAATTTTATAGTCACTTGGTATGCCAGCTTGCTTGTTAAACTCATCTGTAAAGTAGCCATCTTTATCTACCTTGTAGCCTAAAACTAGAGAGCTCGTTTGGTTGGTGGCAACTTTGGTTGATACCTTTATGTTCTGCTCTAAATTTAAGGGGTAGCTACCAAGTGCGTTTATCATCTAATATCCTTTTAGCTTCATGCTAAAGATATCGTCTTTTTTGTGAAAAGATTTACCTAGTAAATTTAGCTACTTTTGCCTGCCTAGGGCATAAATTTGATTTAGCTCATCAAAGGCTAAATTTATATTATCCTCGCTTGGCTTTAGGGCGCTGTTTTTTAGTAGCTCAAGCACTAAATTTTTAAAATTTTCTCTATCTTCTGCTAGCTTTTTAAGAGTAGCCACATCGCTCAAGCTTTTGCTTCTGTGATCTTTGGTCTGGGCAGCGATAAAAGCGTTATTTAGCAAGACTTCAGGCTTTAGCGCAGTCTCTCCGCCCTCTAGGATCGCAGGATTTTCAGACTTTAAAAAGCTAATAAACAAAGCCTCTTTTTTATAACCAGACTCCGTTTTATAGTAAGAGAGGTCCGGACTAAAGCCACCAGTGTTTTCCTGCTCTAAATTTGCAAAATTTAGCTTTTTTAGGTTCGTTTTTATGCCTAGCTTTGCTAGATCTTCGCTTAAATTTGATGCGAGCTTCATTTCATCTTCGCTACTAAAGATGTTTGTCACGACCTCGTTTTTGCGACTATTTAAAAAGTCAATATTTGATCTATCGCTTAAATCTGCGTTAAAATCAATGCCTTTCATACCTTGCGAGATGTAGCCTTTTGGTAAATTTACTAGGTCGCTATCTGTAAAACTATCTTTGTTTAAACTCTTGCCCATTACCTGAGAAAAGATAGCGTAATACTGACCTATCGTGTCTGCTATGTCGATATTTTCAAAGACGTCATTGTCAAAAAGCTTGCCGCTTGCGTTGCTGTAAAGGACGCTATTTATGTTATTTTGCTTTGTTGCGAAGTTTAGAAATTCTTTCAATGTGCTTTTGTGAAGCTTAAAGTCTTGCGGCAAGCCGGCTGCTTTATTAAAGTTAGCGTCCATAAAGCCAGCCTTGTCGCTTTGATAGCCAAGCTCATTTTTATCTTTAAATTTCACGCTATAAATGCTTTGCTGTGTATCTTTTGTAAGCTCAAGTCTTTGTAAATTTTGTGCAATGTCTTTTGTTTTTTCATTATTTGCAAGAGCGTTTTGAAATTTGGCACTTTCAGCCTGCTCTTTTTGAAGTTTCCTTGCTTTTGCCTCAGTAGCTACTGAGCTATACTTTTGCGTGCTAACACTAAAAATGCTCATTTTTCATCCTTGCTTATCAAATTTATATTTAGTAAGCAAGGAGTGTTCCAGCTTCAAAATGAGTTGTGGCTTTTGAGTGGTTGTAAGAAATTTGGTTTTAAATTTAGCTTTAATGGCAAAAATGAAGAGTTAAATTTACTCTTCACTGCCTTCGTTGATGCCAAAAAATGTATCTGTGTGGATGTTTTCAAATGCTGCTTTAAGCGATGTAAAGAGCTTTGGATTTTCTTTTTCTAAATTTGCTAGAAGTTGCTTGGTCTCATATCTAGCGTGTGGCATCTTCACGTCAAATCTCATCGCAGGACACGCCTCATCACCAACAACTCTTAGCTCATTTTTGATCGCATTTTCGCGAAGCTGTCTCTCACGCACAAAGATAAATGGCCTGATCACGACGATGCCATTTTTTGCTTTGTATTTTGGAGCAAGCGTCCTTAGCGCGCCATTGTAGGTGAAATTCATAAAAAAGCTCTCTGCCGCGTCATCCAAGTGGTGAGCGATCGCAAGCTTGTTAAAGCCATGCTTTAGCGCGTAGGTGTAGAGATAACCCCTTCTCATGCGCGAGAAAAAACTGCAAAAGCTAGAATTTTTGCGGATCTTCTCCTTTGATATCTCAAATATCGAGCTATCGATCACCTCGTGCTCTATGCCATGCTCGTTGCAGTGCTTGGTAAGATACGCGTAGTCCTCGCCCATGCCGTAGCTTAGCGTCACCGCCTTAAACTCAAATTTCTCAGGCGTGACATTTTGGATGTGCTTTAGCACGTGAGCGAGCGCGAGACTATCTTTGCCACCGCTAAGGCCAAGCAATATCTTATCTCCGCCCTCTATCATCTTGTATCTAGCATTTGTCTGGCCAACTTGCCTAAGCAGTCTCTTGCTAAGCTCTATCATAAGCTCTCCACCATTTCTAGGATAAATTTAGCGCTGACGTTTGCTGAGTCTTGTAAGAATTTATCAAAGTCAAATTCAGCCTCATTGCCAGCTCCGTCGCTGATGGCTCTAAGGATGAAAAATGGCACGCCAAGCGTCTCGCAAACTAGCGCAACGCTCGCACCCTCCATCTCGGTAGCACTCGCGTTAAATATCTTTTTGATCCACTCTTTTTTCTCGTTATCACAGATGAACTGATCGCCAGTTGCGATGATACCTGAATTTAGGCTCATGCCCTTTTTGCTAGCGACATTTTTAGCTAGCTCATTTAGGCTCTCATCGCTTTTTACAAAGATGCTTGTCCCTGGCACAAAGCCGTATGGATGTCCAAAAGCCGTGATGTCAAGGTCGTGCTGCACAAGGCTAGTGGCATATAGCATATCGCCTATCTTTAAGCTCTCATCAAGTGAGCCAGCAACACCAGTAAAAAGCAGTTTTGAAGCCTTAAATTTCTCTATCATCAAGGTCGCAGTGATCGCCGCATTTACCTTACCGATCTTCGAGTAGGCGATGACTAGGTCCTTGCCTTTGTAGTTTGCCTCATAAAATTTATTATTTGCATATTCGGTTGTTTTATACTCGCCAACCATCTCAAGGATCGGCGTTATCTCCTCTTGCATCGCTCCAAGTATCGCTATCATCTCTCCTCCAAAATCTTCACAACCTCTTCAAGGCTCGCCATGTCAGTGACGCTGTATGTCGGTTTTTCTGTGATCTTTTTGTTTATGCCTTTTAGTGTCGCAGCACCTAGCTCGATAAAGCAATCAACCTCGTTTTCATAGTTTTTGATGCTTTGCTTATAGCGAACTGGATGCGTTAGCTGCTCTTTTAAAAGCACTAACGCTTCGTTTTTATCAGTGTAAATTTTTGCATTTACATTTGAAACGACTGGGGCAAAATTCGCAGCCAAAACGCCCTCAAGCTCGTTTGCTAGTTTAACACTAGCTGGCTCAAGTATCGGGCAGTGGCTAGCTACCGACATATTTAAAAGCATCGCTCTTTTTGCACCTGCTTCTTTAAATTTTGCTTCGTATTTAGCAAGGTCGGCCCTCACGCCAGCTACAACTATCTGACCATCGCAATTGTAGTTCGCAGCGTAAATTTGCAAGCCCTCTTTCTGCGCTTCCTTACAAATCCCCTCAACGACTTCATCGCTAAGACCTAGCACTACCATCATGCCAGCATCTTTGCCAATGCAGGCTTCTTGCATAAATTTACCACGTAAATTTACAAGTCTAATCGCTTCAACAAAGCTAAATGCGCCACTAACCGCAAGGGCTGTAAATTCTCCTAGCGAGTGACCTAAGCTAAATTCTGGCTTAGCTTTTATGCGCTCACTAAAAGCTAGATAGCTCATAAGCGAGTTTAAAACGATGGCAGGCTGAGTAAATTCTGTCTTATCTAGCTTGTCATTTTGCGTAAATAAAAGCTCTTCAAAATCAATGCCTGTGTCGTTGCAAGCGTCATTTAATAGAAGTTTTGCCGAAGAGAAATTTTCATAAAAATCTTTCCCCATGCCAACACTTTGCGAGCCTTGACCCGCAAAAATAAAAGCAAATTTTTTCATTTTGGCTTCTTAGTGGTGGTGATGTCCGTGACCACCGCAACCGCAACCACCTTCGCCATGTCCATGGCCACCGCAGCACTCATGCTCGTGATCATGATTATGTCCTCCACAACCGCAAGTGTGAGCGCCTGCTACCATGCCAGTTGCTTTTTCATCTTCAGTTGCGTCTCTAACTTCTAAAATTTCAACATTAAATAGCAAGTCTTTGCCAGCGTATGGGTGGTTAAAATCAACTGTTACTTCGTCATCTTTGATCTCTTTAACAATGACGCGAACGCTTGAGCCATCTTCATTTTGACCAAAAAGCTCCATGCCTTCATGTAGGTCTATACCAGCAAATTGCTCTTTTGGAAGTGATTGGATGGCATCTTTATTGTATTCGCCACAACCTTCAGCTGCTTTGATATTTATAGTAGCTTTATCGCCTGATTTTAATTTGCTAACTTCTTCTTCAAGCTTTTCTATAATGTGGCCATGTCCTGTAATAAAAGAAATTTGACCACCTTCTTGCATATTTGACTCTAAAATTTCGCCAGTATTAGCGTCTTTTAGCTCATAAAACATTGTTATAACTTGATCTTTACTCACAATAATCTCCTTGGAATTTAGTTTTGATTAATGTGAGATTATATCTAAAAAAGAGTAAATTTTAGTTTCTGTTAGGAGCGGCTTTAGCTTCTTTGCTATCTGGATAGCCTACTTTTAAAGCCTTATAAAACCTATTTGCACTTTGAGTATCACCGATCTTATCAAAGCTTATAGCTGTGTGATACAAAAGTTTTGGAGTGTAATCAGCTTTATCTTCACTTTGTATACTTTTTTTATAGTATTGTATGGCTGTACTGTATGATTTTTGACTATAAGCAACTTCACCTAGATAATAATTTGAAGCACCAGTTTTATAGCCTTTTTTATTTAAATATTCAAAATATTCAGCTGCTTCTGTGCTATTGCCAGAATTTAAAAGTTTAATGCCATCAGCTAAAATGTCTTTGTCGCTTTTGCCACTAAAATTTGAAGTTGGCTTATTTTGTTGTTTTGGATTTGCATTTTGCTTTGGTTGAGCAGCGTTTTTATCCATTATCGCGCCTAATTTATTTAAGGCAGCAGTAATATTTTTATAGTTTTTATCTTGTATATCCCTAGTCTCATCAATATAAGCTTTTAATGATGTCAAACTTACACCAGAATCGCTTATCCCGCCATTGACTTTGGTTTCGATATCGTTCATTCTTTGCTCGAGTTTATTCATCCTAGCACTCATGCTCTCGATCAAGCTTTGCAAACCTTGAAGTTGTTCTGAAACATTATCCATATTTTCTTCGATATTTTGAACACTTCTTTTGTTGTTTAGAGTTGCTTTTTCATCATCTGTTAGTCCATATGGATTTGCGCTATCCATATTGCCTGCATCAAATGCTGAAACTTCTTGAGCTGAACTTATAGAGAAAGCGGCTCCAAGAAGAGCCGCAATGATTATTTTTTTATTCATTATTACTTACAGATTAAGGAAGTACTTTGAAATCTGCACGTCTGTTTTGAGCGTCGCAAGCTTTTGTTTTGTCTGTACAAACTGGGTTGCTTTCGCCAAAGCTTACTACAGCGATTCTATCAGCGCTAACGCCATTTCTTACAAGAGCGTCTTTAGCACTTTTAGCACGTTTTAGACCAAGAGCATAGTTATACTCATCTGTACCCCACTCGTCGCAGTTACCTTCTACTTTTATAGAAAGAGCTTGAGCGTCAGCTTGGTTGAATACTGATGCATTTGAGCTAACAACACCTTGTTGGTCAGCTTTGATATTAAATTTATCAAAGTCAAAGTATACACTTTTAACTTGGCTCTCGATGTTAGCGATAAGAGCTGCTAATCTATCAGCATCACTCATGCTACCTGAGTTATCTGCAGATTGATTTGAATTTGCATTCATATCAACTTCAGGGTTTTTAGAGCTACAACCGCTCAACAATAAAGTTGCAACTGCAACACTTGCTAGAACTACTTTTTTCATTCCATATCCTTTTTGAAAAATTTGGTCGAATTATAACATATTTTTTTTAAATATTGCCAGAATATTACCAATCAATAGATTGAATTTTACCTACTTTTAGTGGAAATTGGAAACTTCTGTTCTCATTTAATCTAACAACGCCAAGCGAGCTTTGACCGCCAAGTTCTTTGATAAAAACAACACTTTGACCATCGCTTGAAAATCTTGGATAGTTATTTTTACCATTTGCTGTAAGTTGGCGAATAAAATCTGTTTGAGTTGAGATTAGATAGATATTAAAGCCACCACTAGCCTCTCTACTTGAATAAACTACATAGTTTTCGAAAGTGCTTACTGAGTTGTTATTTTTGCCGTGAAACACCATTTGCTCAACGCTTCCGCCTGAAGTTGCAGGTGTTGCAAAGATGTTTGGATATCCGAGTCTATCTGAAACAAAAACTATTCTGCTGTCATTATCTACAAAATTTCCATTTACATCAATGCCTGGATAGTTTGTGATCTGAGTTAATTTTTTGCTACCTGTATTATAGATAAAAATATCTGGTTGATCTTTTGGAGCCATAGTTAATAGAATTTTACTTCCATCTTTGCTAACATCAGATGCTATAAGCATACCCATACTATCTATTATCTTTGTTTTAGTGCCTGAATTTAGATCATATCTAAACAAAGTTGGCCTGTTATTTACATAAGATGTATAGTAAAATTTACTTTGATCAGCGCCTGCCCATTTAGGGAAGATGTTTAGACCACCGCTTACGATTGTCTTTTGATATGTAAGTGTGTAATCAGCCACTATAATAGAGCTTTGGCGAGCTGAAGTGTATTTTGCTAGGATGATAAATTTCTCCATCCAGCCAACTGGTGGTAAATTTAGCTCATTTGTTAGCTCAACTATACTTTTGTGCGCCAAAAACGGATACTTTGCGCCATCTGGCATAGTATAAACTTTCTCATACCTTGTAGTTGCTGTTTTAGCATCGATGAGTTTTACTCTTAAAGTAAGAGGTGAGCCCATAGAACCCTCAAGAGCATATCTAAAGATAAGCTCAACACCTTTGTCGCTCATTGTATTTGTAGCTGCTGTTCCCTCGTAGGTTGAAGGCACGTGATCTTCGATAACCTCAAAGTCAGAGCTAACTTTCAAGTCACCTAGCATGATCTTAAAGAATTTATCTTTAAAGCCCGCATCACTAACAGCTGTAGTTGCATCTTGCAAAGCTATCTTTGGCAAAGCAACACCTTGGTTTATAACAGATATCGTCGCATCAGCAGCATAAAGCCCTAGAGCAACGCACAAAAAAAGAAAAATTTTCTTCATCTCTACTCCGTAAATTTATAAATTTTAGTTTATTTTATCTTCTAAATTTAAATTAAAAGTAGTACTTTTGTCTGGATTAAATGGAAATTTCTCTGCAGTAAGCTTTTCCAGGCACTCTCTAACCTTTGCATTAAACTCTTCATTATATGATAGCTCTAAAATTTCATAGCTAAAATTTCCACTCTGATCTATCATGACTTTTACTTTGGCAAGATTTGCAGAGTCAGCTTTATAGCTTTGCCATCTTCTTTGAATTTGCTTTGTTATGGCTCCCATCAACGGATCATAAGTGCCTGTCATTTGTGACTTTGGAGCTGTTGGATTTTGATCTATCTTTAGGCTCTTGATGATGTCGCTAGCCTCTTTTGCAGCTTTTGAGCTAGAAGCCTCGCTTTTTTTGCGGCTTTGTACTTTATTCTCAGCCTTTTTTATACCATCATCTTTTTTAAGCTTAGTCGAGTCTATATCACTAAAGAGATCTTTTATATTTGGCTCTTTTGGTTTTGGCTTTTCAACTGGCTTTGGCGTAGGTTTAGGCTCAGGTTTTGGCTCTGGCTTAACATCCTCTTTAGGCTCTTCACTAGGTTTTGGGATTTCAGGCTTTGGTTCTGGTTTTTTAGGCTCAGGCTTTGGCTCTTCTTTTGGAGGAGTTGGCAAGCTTGGAGTTGGCAGTGGCTCATCTGGCACAACAGGTTTATTTGTAGTCTCTTGTTTATCTTCTTCTGACTCTTTTTTAGGTTCTGGTTTTGTCTCTTTTACGACCTCTTTTGCTTGTTTTGGCGCTTTTATGGTTTGATCAACTTCTCTATCAACCATAACTACATCCATAATAGCATCTTTGTCATCGGTATATTTTTTAGGGGGTTCGCTAAAAAAAGTAAGCTTTATAAACAAAGCAAGCACAATGATAATGTAAATGCAAAACGCTACAAAAAATGAACTAAGCGTTGGAAATTTAACTTTATTAGGCATCTTAACCGTTTGTCTCTAAAGCTACTTTATTAAAACCAGCACCTTTTAAAGTCTTTAATACAAACATAACATCATCGTATTTTAAATTTTTATCAGCCTTTATGTATATAGGCGAGGTTTTGTCATATTTTGCACTCATTAGTGCAATGTTATCTGGAAGTTCAGCAAGACTCATTGTACTTTGATCTATTCTAACTTGTCCTTGTGCATTTATAGACACTATAAGATCTTTTTGTTTAGACGTAGATGTTTTTGCCTTTGAGCCATCTGGCAATGTTATATCTTCTTGATATGTTATAGTTGGCATTGTAACCATTAAAATAGCCAACAAAACAAGCATGATATCAACAAGAGGCGTTATGTTTAACTCTGGTGTTTCGTCGTCAAATTTAAGAGCCATCTATAACGTCTCGTCATCTTTTTTAAGTGCTATCATAACGTCAGCTTGACGCTCGATAACGCTCATTAATTCGTAAGCTTTTCTTTTTATAAGCAAGTTAAATGTATATGCTGGGATCGCAACAAAAATTCCACAACCTGTCGCAACAAGCGCTTCTGAAATAGCTGGGGCTATAACTCCAAGAGATGAACCTGCACCATTTCCTAGCTGTGAAAATGTCTCCAAGATAGATACGACTGTTCCAAAAAGACCGATAAATGGAGAAGTAGAAGCTATTACGCTAAGCCATGTAAGCCCACTTGTAGCATTCTTTTCGGCAATGCTTATGCAAACATTTAGCTTTTCTTTCGAAATTCTACCACTTGCACACTTCTTTAAAGATGAGTCATTTGGTATATTTTTAGCGCCCATAAGTAGTGCTTCAAGTGCATTTTGCTCGCGTTTTTGCCAAGCCCCTATGCCAGCCATTCTTGAAAAAAGAATTGTAAAACTAACTATAAAATATATTGACAACCAAGTTAAAACTATAATTGTAATAAAACTACTTCTTTGAATGTAATTTAAAAATATATCTATTCCGCCCACTTATCTTGCTCTCACTACATTTTCCATTTTTGATATAGTTGCTGCAAAAGCATTTGTATCACTGCTCATACTCTCTATCAAATTTCTAGCAGCTTCTAATGAATTTGCAAGCTCACTTTCGCTATTGCCAGAGACATAGACCGCACCGTCAGCTAGTATAACTACTTTGCCTTCGTCGATCTTTGCATAGCCCCAGTTAATAGCAACTACATCATGCTTTTTATGCTTATCTTCTATATCTATAATACCTGCTTTTAAAAGAGATATTAATGAGGCGTGGTTTGGCAAAACACCAAACTCACCCTCGTTACCTGGAAGCACTACACTACTCACGTCATCATTAAATATCTGACCTTGAGGAGTTACGATCTCTAAATGTAATTTATCCATTACGCTTCCTTTTTAAATTTAAGCCTTAAGTTTCTCAGCTTTAGCTAAAGCCTCATCTATATTTCCAACCATATAAAATGCTGCTTCTGGCAAATGATCATATTTACCTTCTAAAATTCCCTTAAAGCCAGCGATATTTTCGTCAAGACTTACATATTTACCAGGGCTGCCTGTAAATACTTCAGCAACGAAGAATGGTTGAGACAAGAATCTTTCTATCTTTCTTGCTCTATCAACTGTTAGCTTATCTTCTTCGCTAAGCTCGTCCATACCAAGGATAGCGATGATATCTTGAAGATCTTTATATTTTTGAAGCACAGCTTGAACGCCGCGAGCTACCTTATAGTGATCTGCTCCTAAAATTTGAGGATCGAGCATTCTTGATGTTGAATCAAGTGGATCAACAGCTGGATAGATACCTTTTTCTGCAATCGATCTGTTAAGAACTGTCGTAGCGTCAAGGTGAGCAAAAACAGTTGCAGGAGCTGGGTCTGTAAGGTCGTCAGCTGGAACATAAACAGCTTGAACAGAGGTAATCGAACCTTTTTTGGTTGATGTGATCCTTTCTTGGAATTTACCCATCTCACTTGCAAGAGTTGGCTGATAACCAACAGCTGATGGGATACGTCCAAGTAGAGCTGACATCTCTGCACCTGATTGAGAAAAACGGAAGATGTTATCGATAAACATCAAAACGTCAAGTCCCATCTCATCACGGAAGTACTCAGCCATTGTAAGACCAGTTAGAGCGATACGGTTTCTTGCTCCTGGTGGCTCGTTCATTTGACCATAGCACAAGGCAACTTTATCCAAAACGTTACTTTCTTTCATTTCGTGATAAAGGTCGTTTCCTTCACGAGTTCTCTCACCAACGCCTGCAAATACAGAGTAACCGCTATGTTTAAACGCAACGTTGTGGATAAGCTCCATAATAATAACCGTTTTACCAACACCAGCACCACCAAATAGACCAACTTTACCACCCTTTGCATAAGGAGCTAGAAGATCAACTACCTTGATACCAGTTTCGAAAATTTCACTCTTTGTACTTTGCTCTTCAAATGGAGGAGGATCGCGGTGGATAGACCAGTGCTTATCAAAATTTATACCCTCGCCCTCGTCGATCAAATCGCCAACTACGTTAAAAATTCTACCCAAAACTTTTTCGCCAACTGGCACACTTATAGGTGCACCAAGCGCTTTAGCCTCTAAGCCACGAGTCAGACCCTCGCTCATATCCATAGCGATCGTTCTAACTCTATTATCACCTAGGTGAGCAGCAACTTCTAATATTAGTTTATGTTTCTTGCCCTCAACCTCAAAGAAAACTTCGATAGCTTCATTGATCTTCGGCAAGTAGTCATTAAAGTCAACATCGACCACAGGGCCCATAACTTGACTAATAACACCCTTCATTCATACTCCTTTTATTTCATTGATTCAACACCACTGATGATCTCGATAAGCTCAGTGGTAATAGACTCTTGTCTTGCTTTGTTGTAAGCAAGATTTAACTGTTTGACACGTTGTTTAGCATTGTTTGTTGCATTATCCATAGCTTGCATTCTAGCGCTGTGCTCAGCCGCTAAAGAGTCAACTAAAGCATAATACATACTATACTCAAAATATTTATTGAGCAATTCATCCATAATCTTAGTATAGTTGTCCTCTGGCTCAAATTCCATCAAAGAATTTGTCTCAACCGCAACTATCTTAGACGGCTCTATAGGCACAATATCATTTATTCTAATCTCTTGAGAAATCATATTTTTATAGCCATTGTGTATTAGCACAACCTTATCTGTTATGCCGTTTGTAAAATCATCAATAGCGTCTTTTATGATCTTTTGAGCTTTTTCATAAGTAGGAGAAGAGCTAGCTCCGACATAAGTCTCAAGTAGTTCAACACCTTGGAAATTGAAAAATTCAATGCCTTTTTTACCAACAGCTCTTAGTCTAACTTTGATCTTTTTGGCTTTTAGCTCATCGATCATGCGCCTAACTGTCTTTATAGTCTGGACATTAAAGCCACCGCAAAGCCCTTTATCAGCGGTAACAAATATAATATCAACCTTTTCTACACTCTTTGTTGTGTTAAAAAATTTACTCTCAGTCATAACTGAAGCGTATTGATTGATCTTATAAGCTATCTCCGATAAAACCTCATTGATCTTAAGTGCGTAAACTCTAGAGTAGCGTGCAGCCTCTTCAGCTTTGCGAAGCTTTGCTGTTGAGACAAGCTTCATCGCGCGCGTCGTCTTTTGAGTGTTTTGGACGCTCTTGATCTTTCGTTTTATATCTTTTAAATTTGACATATCTTAGCCCTAGTTAGCGGCAAAAGTCGCTTTAAAATCTTTCAACGCTTTATGTAAAATTTCTTCTACTTCTTTATCAAGAACTTTTTTAGTTCTGATCTGCTCAAAAATTTCAGGGTATTTTGCCTCGATATATGGATATAGCTCTGCTTCAAATTTTGTTACATTTGCAGTTGCAACGTCATCTAAATAACCCTTAGCACCAGCAAATATAATAACTACTTGATTCTCAACTGGAAGCGGAGAATATGGAGGTTGTTTTAGTACTTCAACCATCTTTTGACCGCGCTCTAGTTGTTTTCTTGAGCTCTCGTCAAGGTCACTTGCAAACTGAGCAAATGCTTGTAGTTCGCGGTACTGAGCAAGGTCTAGTCTTAGCGTGCCAGATACTTGTTTGATAGCTTTTATCTGAGCTGCACCACCGACACGAGATACAGAAAGACCAACGTTGATCGCTGGGCGGATACCTGAGTTAAATAGGTCACTTTCAAGGAAAATTTGACCATCTGTAATAGAAATAACGTTTGTTGGAATATAAGCTGAAACGTCGCCTGCTTGTGTCTCGATAATAGGCAGAGCTGTTAAAGATCCAGCACCTAGTGCGTCATTTAGCTTACTTGCTCTTTCTAGAAGTCTTGAGTGAAGGTAGAAAACATCACCTGGGTAAGCTTCACGACCTGGTGGTCTTCTTAAGATCAAAGACATCTCACGGTAAGCAACCGCGTGTTTTGACAAGTCATCATAGATGATTAACGCGTGGCGAGAGTTATCTCTAAAGTATTCACCCATTGTTACACCAGCGTATGGTGCAAGGTATTGAAGCGCAGCTGCGTCACTAGCACCAGCGTTTACAACTATTGTGTAGTCCATAGCGCCGTACTCTTCGAGTTTTTTAACGACTTGAGCAACGGTTGATTGTTTTTGACCGATAGCTACATAGATACAAATGACATCTTGACCTTTTTGGTTGATGATAGTATCGATAGCAACTGTTGTTTTACCAGTTTGGCGGTCGCCGATGATTAGCTCTCTTTGGCCTCTACCGATTGGCACAAGTGCGTCGATAGCTTTAATGCCTGTTTGAAGTGGCTCATGAACGCTTTTTCTAGCCATGATACCTTTTGCTTTTTCTTCGACAAAGCGAGATTCGGTAGCTTCGATTGGACCTTTTGCGTCGATTGGCTCACCAAGTGAATTTACAACACGGCCGATCAATGCGTCGCCAACTGGCACACGTAGAAGTTTTTTAAGTCTTTTTACAGAGCTTCCTTCTGTGATACCGCTAGTTTTTCCAAGGATAACTATACCAACACTGCTCTCTTCAAGGTTAAGAGCCATACCCTTTTCGCCGCTTTCAAACTCAACCATCTCACCAGCCATAACGTTTTTCAAACCATAAACGTTAGCAACGCCATCAGCGACTGAGATGACTTTACCGGTCTCTTCTACATCAACACTTAAATCAAAATTTTCAATACGCTCTTTGATTATCGTGCTAATTTCGTCAGCTTTAATTTTTGCACTCACGCTTTCACTCCTTTTTAAATTGCTTTTAATATATATTCACTCATTTGACTTTTTAGTCTGTCGATAGAGAAATTTACCTCGACACCTAAATCGTCTAACTCAACTTTTACACCGTTGTAATCGCTCTTTGAGCCATCAAGCTTGATCTTAGAGTTAAATTTCTTAGAGAAATTCTCTTCCAAAGCTTTTAGTTGCTCAGCGCTTAGATCAAAATTTCCAACAACCTCTCCGCGATATGTATTTTCAAGCAAAGATTG
Organism: Campylobacter concisus; assembly: GCF_002913545.1. Taxonomy (GTDB): domain Bacteria; phylum Campylobacterota; class Campylobacteria; order Campylobacterales; family Campylobacteraceae; genus Campylobacter_A; species Campylobacter_A concisus_AV. The sequence goes on from NZ_PPBR01000012.1 coordinate 54,590, forward strand.
CTCTATCTTCATCTCGTCTAGTATCGCAGGTATAAGCTCTAGCCTTTTGTTTGCACCAAGAAGCTTTATAAAATTTGCAAATTTAACATCTTGATTTTTAACCAAAGATAGTACAAATTCAACCTTTTGTGAAGCCTTTAATGTCGGCAAACTTATAATGCTTTTAAATTTATCGCTAGCAAAAGCAGCAGCTAGCTCTGATAAATTTTCAACAAATGCATTAAGTTCATTAGACTTTACGTCGCTTAAGATCGCCTTTACGTATTTTTTAGCTACTACTTCATTCATTAGCTAACCTTTTTAAGTATGATATTTACAAGCTCTTTTTGATCGACTTTTAGGCTATCACTTGAGAAAATGTCGCTCAAAATTTCATTTACAACGCCTTTTGTCATCTTGCGCTCTTCAAATTCTTTTTGCTCTTTGTAGCCTTTTTCGATATTTGCAATATCGTTTTGAGCCTCTTTTTTAACTTTAGCAGCTAAATTTACAGCCTCTTTTTTCGCAGTTTCGATTAGAGCATTTGCATTTTGCTTAGCCTCTTCTACACGCTTTAAAACGTCATCTTTTTTAGCTTTTGACTCACGAAGCTTCTCTTGGATACTCTCAAGCTTATTTGCGATTCTATCGATCCTGCTTTGATAAAGAGCTTTTAGTGGCTTGGCAGCAAAATAGACCAAAATAGCAAAGAAAAGTAAGAAGTTTAGCGTTCTCTCGACTATGTCGTAGTTTGTTCCGCCATGCTCGCTAGCGTATGCTAGAAATGGAAGTGCTAGAAAAAATAAAATTTTTATCTTCATAAATTTCCTTTAAATTTTAGAGAGCTTAGCGTTTAAAGCTGCTCTAAGTTCAGGTAGTTTAGCTGATAGATCTGCCTTTAGGCTATCTTTTTGAGAGCTTAAAGCGTTTAAAAACTCATTATAATCAGCCTCTAAACTACTTTTTACCGCATTTATCTCTTTTAAAGACTCTTCTTTTGCCAAATTTAAGGCTTCTTGTCTTATTTTGTTAGCCTCAGATCTTGCATTTTGTATGATCTCTTCGATCTCTTTTTCATGAACGCTTAAGTCGCTTGCATTTTTGCTAGTGCTCTCTTCGTCATTTTTTATAGAGGCATTTCTGTCATCTATAAATTTAAGCATTGGCTTGTATAGCAAAGGATTTAAAATGGCGATCAAGACAAAGAAAACGATAGCCGTTAAAAGCATCAATGGCACATCTATTTCTAACATCCACTCTCCTTATTTTGTTATTAAGTTTTGTTTAATATTCAAATCAAAGTCTGATTTTACAATAAAATACTAAAAATAAAAATAAATTTGTAATTCTATTTTAGCTTAGCTATAAATTCTTCTACCTGTGAAATATCGCTAAATTCTAATATTAAATTTTTAGATTTTACCTTCGTCTTTATCTTTAAATTTTTAAAAATTTCTTGTAAATTTGACAATTTTTTGCTCATTTCCTCTGAAATTTGAGGTTTTGGCTCTTTTACTTCTTCTTTATTTTTTATCTTTTTTACTAAAATTTCTGTATCTCTAACACTTAGTTTTTGTCCGATGATCGTATCAACGACCATTTTTTCTTCTTCGCTACTAAGTCCTACGATGACTTTAGCGTGGCCTTGCGTGAGCTTGTCTTCTTGCAAAAGTCTTTGTGTGTAGTCGCTAAGCAGCAAGAGCCTCATTGTATTTGTTATCTGGGTTCTGCTCTTATGGATGATGTTTGCTAAGCCATCTTGTGTGATCCTATACTCATTTATGAGCTCTTTATATGACTTTGCAAGTTCAATTGGATTTAAATTTTCGCGTTGTATATTTTCGATAAGCGCAAGCTCTCTTAAATTTTGAGACTTGATATCAGCGATGATCGCCTTTATCTTGCTTGCTCCGAGCATCTTTGTGGCGCGGTATCTACGCTCACCAGCTATTAGCATATAGCCGTCATCTTTTTTGATGACGATTATTGGTTGTATGAGACCGTGCCTTTTGATGCTGGCACTTAGCTCTTTTAAAGCCTCTTCGTCAAAATGCGTCCTTGGCTGGTAAGGGTTTGGTAAAATTTCATCTATGTTTATCTCTTCGACTATCTCAGAGTTGTTTAAATTTGCGATCTCTTTGCTGTAGGCCTGCTCTACATCTTCAAGTATCGCGCTAAGTCCGCGCCCTAATCCACCTTTTTTCGCCATTTTTTTCCTTATTTTTTAGTTTAAAATGCAATACGCCAAATTTTGATATGCGATCGAGCCTGGTGATTTTATATCATAAAGTATAACCGGCTTGCCAAAACTTGGACTTTCAGCAAGTTTTACGTTTCTTGGAACGACTACAAATTCCTCTTTGCCGTCCTTGCTCTTAAAGAGCTTATTTTCAAAATGCTGCTTTAAATTTGCAATAGTCTCTTTTGAGAGATTGTTTTGCGAGCTAAACATAGTTGGCAAAAAGCCCTTTATATTTAGCTTTGGATTTATCGTTTTTTTGATGATCTTAACTGTGTTTAAGATCTGCGCCAAGCCCTCAAGTGCGTAAAATTCGCACTGGATCGGGATGATCACACTATCGCTTGCACTAAGAGCATTTATCGTGATGCTACCAAGCGCTGGAGGACTATCGATGATGATAAAATCATAGTCATCTACAACTTCTGAAATTTTGTTTTTAAGGATTAGTTTATAGTCTTTGCTTTGATCGTTAAATTCTTGCTCGATGCCGACAAGTCCGATGTTTGACGGAGCTAGAAAAAGCGTTGGGATTTCAGTTTTTAACACTATTTGTGAGAGCTTTTTCCTATCTGTTAAGACGTGATAGATGTTAAACTCATAATCGCTTCTGCTAAAACCAAGTCCAGTCGTCGCGTTTGCCTGTGGATCGATGTCTATTAATAATACTTTTTTCTCAGCAACCGCCAGTGATGCGGCTAAATTTACGGCCGTTGTGGTCTTGCCAACGCCGCCTTTTTGGTTAGCTATTGTTATTATCTCGCTCATCTTAACGAATATACCTTTTCCCCATTTAATAATATCGCTCCATCCTCGCAAATTTCAGCATCCTGAAGCGAAACAGCTCTATTTGCAATATGCGTAATAAAACTTTTTGACTTGCAAAAGTCTATCCTAAATTTGCTAAAAATTGGCTTCCATAAAATCTTTTTATCAAGCATGCTAACAAAGCCCCAAACTAGCTCGTCTACGCTAGTTTTGATATCCAAAATGCCCGCGTTTTCGGGTGCGCTAGCTAAATTTATACCCATGCCGCAAATGTAAATTTCATCCACTTTATTTGTCAAAGTGCCGCCTATTTTACGCTCGTCCACGTAAAAATCATTTGGCCATTTTAGCCAGCACTTTGAGCCAAGTTCGCTCAAGACTTCACGCATCAACATAGAAAAATATATCGAGATCGAGGGCGGAGGTATGTCGCTTGGCAGCTCGTCTTCGCTTATGCAAAATGACATAAACAAATTTCCACCAAGCCCCTCCCAGCTGTTGCCGCGGCTGCCGACCCCTTTAGTTTGATTGTGCGCCACGATCATGTGCGGTGGCTTTATCTCTCCGTTTTTTAGGGCTTCTATCAAAAATTCCTGCGTCGAAGGCAGGCTTTGAAAAAACTCTACTTTCAAATCACACCTTAAATTTATAGAAGTGATTTACCGGATTTTGTCCGCCACCGATGATGACTGCATTTTTGATAGCGTTAAAGATATAATCATGCGCGTTTTTTACGCTTTCTTTTAGACTAAGCCCATTTGCTAAATTTGAAGCGATCGCACTTGATAGCGAGCAGCCTGAGCCATGTGTCGCGGTTGTTTTTATGCGCTCATCGCTAAAAATTTCATACTCACTGCCATCATAAAATATATCAAGCGACTTGCCTTCTATCTCGCCACATTTTAGATAGACGCTCTTTGTACCAAATTTCAAAAGCTCCTTGCAAGCCTCTTTTAGCTCGCTCTCGCCTTTTAGCTCACGCTTTAAAATTTCGCGCGCTTCAAAGATATTTGGCGTGATCACGCTTGCAAGCGGGAAAAGCTCCTCCACGATCGCGTCTTTTGCAGCGCCCTCTAGCCAGATGTCGCCATTTTTACAGCTCATGACAGGATCAAGCACGACTGGCGGTAAATTTTTGATCTCTCTTAGCGTTTTTGCGACGCTTTTGATGATCTCAACGCTTGGGACAACGCCTATTTTTATCACATCAACTCTTATATCATCAAATATCGCTTTTATCTGATCCTCGATGAGCTTTGGCTCAACTAACTGCATGCCAAATATGCCCTTTGTATTTTGAGCAGTGACCGCCGTGATCGCTCCCATCGCATATACGCCGTGTGCTATAAATACCTTTATATCAGCTAAAACTCCAGCTCCGCCACTTGGATCAACCCCTGCTATACTTAACGCATTTTTCATAACCTCTCCTTTAAATTTATTTTAATTCATCGCCGACGCTAAGGCGCTTACCATTTATATATGCTTTTGCGTTTGTTGGCTTTTTGCTTGGCTCTTGAAGCTCGTAAATTTTGACCGCCCCACCCTTGCAAGCAACCACGACGTGGTCCTTTTCTATGCTTAAAATTTCTCCGCTTTTGCCACTTTTTTCGCTTAGCTCAAGCGATAAAATTTTTAGCCCACTTGCCAGATAAAGCCCCGGCCAAGGTGTGAGCGCACGAAATTTATTATAAATTTGCCCCGCCTCTTCGTCAAAGCTAAAAAGCCCGTCGCTCTTACTTATCTTTTTGCAGTGCGAGGCCTGCGCGTCGTCTTGCTTTTGTGGCTTTAAATTTTCAAAATTCTTAAGCACTTTTACGATTAGCTCACCGCCAAGCTCGCCAAGCTCACTAAAAAGCTCGCTTGACATCTTGTTTTCGCAAGGCGTGTAGATGAAGTCTAACATATCGCCAGTATCAAGGCCAGCGTCCATTAGCATAGCTGTGACGCCAGTTTGCTTCTCGCCTGCTAGGATCGCGCTTTGAATGGGGCTAGCACCTCTATATTTTGGCAAGATCGAGGCGTGTAAATTTATACAAGTTGCCACGTCAAGCACGCTCCCAGGCAAAATTTTGCCATAAGCTGCCACAACGATAAATTTAGGATCAAATGCCTTTAGCTCGGCAACCACCGCCTCATCTTTTAGTGTATTTGGTGTAAAGACTGGCACGCCTACTAGCTCGTTTTGCGCGTAAATTTTGACCTCGCTTGGAGTTAAAATTTGCTTTCTGCCAACTGGCTTATCAGGCTGGGTAAAGACCGCTTTTATATTAAAGCCAGCCTCTTTTAGGTGCCTAAGTATCCTAACGGCATAGTCAGGCGTCCCCATAAAAACTACATTCATCACTTTCCTTTAAATTTCAACGACTTTTATTTTGATCTGCGTTTTGCCTGCTTGGCGGCCAAGAGGCGCATGGATCTTTCTGCCAACTAATCTTTTGCAATACTAAATTTCTTAGCTCATTAACGCTAACTTTGCCACTACGATCAAGATCCAGCCTTTTAAATTCATCACTAGTGCATAGATCTGGTGCTATTTTTAGCTCAGATGGCGCCTTGCACGCCACCCACTCATCTAAATTTAGCATGCCGTCGCGATCTATGTCATTAAAATCCAAAAACATATATATTGGATCCGCTGGATCACAGCTATATGCACCAAGGCAAAATAACATAATGCAAAAAATTTTCTTCATTTTATCTTCTTAAATTTCTAAGTTCAAAGCACTAAAAATTCGCAACTCAAAGCTCTTTTTTTAGCAGCTCAAGCAGTGCAAATTTAAGCTCGTCGATGTTCTCGTTTGTCGCTGATGAGATTGGCAAAACAAAGTATGGTTTTTTCGCATCAAAGCTGTATAGGTCTTGCTTATAGACAAATTTACCAACTTGATTTGGCTCTAAATTTATACTTTTCATAAATTCTTTTATATTTTCATCTAAATTTTCAGCCGCATCGACTCTGGTGACAGCGATAGCATAGTCCCTGCTAGCAAGCACACTTGAAAATTTAGCGACCTCCTCTTTTAGCACGCTAAACTGCTCGCTCATGCTTCTGTAGTTCGCACTATCTATCATGAAAAGTAAAATTTTATTTCTCTCGATATGCTTTAAAAACTGCACGCCAAGGCCTCGTCCGTCGCTAGCTCCCTCGATGATGCCAGGGATATCGGCCATGACAAAGCCGCTAAACTCATCGACTTCAACAAGTCCAAGCTTTGGCGTAAGCGTGGTAAATTCGTAGTTTGCGATCTGTGGTTTGGCGTTTGAGACGGCTGAGATGAGGGTTGATTTACCGACATTTGGAAAGCCAACAAGTCCCACGTCAGCTATCAGCTTTAGCTCGAGTCTGGCCTCTACGCTCTCTTCTGGCATGCCCTTTTGAGCGTATTCTGGGGCTTGGTTGATAGAGTTTTTAAAGTGAAAATTTCCTAGTCCGCCCTTGCCGCCTTTTAAAAATAGTGTCCTTTGCCCCTCTTCTACCATGTCGCAAAGCAGCTCGTTTGTCTGTGCGTCATAGACCGCCGTTCCTGGTGGCACGATGAGCTCTAAGCTCTCGCCCTTTTTGCCAGTCATTCTTTTGCCCATGCCAGCCTCGCCGTCGCTTGCTCTCATCGCCTTTTTGCCCTTGTAGTTTGCTAGTGTGTGGGTGTTATTGTCGCAGACAAAATAGACATCTCCGCCATCACCGCCATCACCGCCGTCTGGGCCGCCTAAAATGACGTGCTTTTCGCGGCGAAAGCTTACTGCACCAGCTCCGCCATGGCCTGAGCTTAGGGTTAATTTCACGCTATCTATAAACATTTTTTACCTTAAATTTATCTATTATTTAGTTTGAATTTTAGGCGAGATTATATCTTTTAAATGATTAAAATTTGTTTTGCGTTTAAAATCTCACTTTGCTTTTAGCGTCTGATAAATTTATAAAATCAGCCAAATTTTTGCCTAAATTTCATAAAATGGCGCAAAAGGATAGAGAATGAAAACACTTACGATTATTGATACTTTTGGCTTCTTTTTTAGGCTTTACTACGCTATGAGCGGGCTTAAAAACAGAGAGGGCAAGCCAAGTGGCATGATAAGCGGCTTTGCAAATTTCATAGCGAGCCTAAAAGATGAGTACCAAAGCGACTACCTCATCTTCGCACTTGATAGCAAGGGCAAGACCCTGCGCCACGAAATTTTGGGCGAATACAAGGCAAACAGGAGCGAGCCGCCAGCTCAGCTAAAAGAGCAGCTGCCAGTTTGCATAGATATGATAGAAAAAATGGGACTTTACAGCCTTAGCCGTGAGGGCTACGAGGCTGATGATATCATCGCAAGTGCGGTTAAAATTTGCAAAGATAAAGATATATTTGTGCGCATAGTCACGCATGATAAAGACCTTTACCAGCTCATAGAAGACGGCAAAGTGAGCATCTACAGCCCACAAAGCAAGATCGACCACGATAGCGCTAGCTGCTTTGAAAAGTATGGCGTCTATCCAGCTCAGGTAAGGGACTTTTTAGCCATCGCAGGCGATAGCTCAGACAACATCCCAGGCGTCAAAGGTATCGGCGCAGTGGGAGCTAAGAAGCTTTTGGCTGAGTATGGTAGCTTAGAGGGAATTTATGAAAATTTAGCCCTTCTTAGAAACGAGCGCACCAAAAATATGCTAGCAGCCGCAAGGGACGAGGCGTTTTTGAGCAAAAAACTAGCCACACTCTTTGATGACGCGATCACTTCGCTTGATCTAGAGCACTCTAAATTTCCAGAGCAAAATCCTTTGATAAACATCTCAGAAATTTTAAAAGAATACGATCTAAACAGGCTTCTTAAGAGCTTGCAAAAAGAAGAAAATGCTGAATTTAAGCTTGGCTTTAGAGCAAATTTACTACTTGATGAGGCAAGCATAGAAAAGCTGCTCTCAAGCGTCACGCCAGAGACCATCGTCGCCTTTGACACCGAGACCACGGGCGTTGATAGCAAGAGCGCAAAGATCGTTGGTTTTAGCTTTTGCTTTAACGACGAGGACGCCTACTACGTGCCAGTGGCTCACAACTACCTAGGCGCGCCAAAGCAAATAGACCTAAAATTTGCCACTTGGGCGGTAGGACAAATTTATAAAGGCTGTGTGATCGGACAAAATTTAAAATATGACTTTGAGATCGTGAAAAACAACCTTGGCCTTAATCCCCCAGCAAATTTTAAAGATACGATGATACTTGCGTGGCTTAGCGATCCAAACTCAAGTGTGGGCATGGACGCGCTAGCAAAGAGGCTTTATGACTATGACACGATCAAATTTGAAGATGTGGTCAAAAAGGGACAAACTTTTGGCAATGTGCCCCTAGAAAATGCCGCCAAATACGCGAGTGAGGACGCTTGGATAACGCTTAAATTTTATAAAACTTTTCAAAACACGCTTGATAAAAATTTACTAGCGCTTGCCGATACGCATGAGTTTCCTTTTATCCTCACGCTATTTGACATGGAGCAAAACGGCATCAAGATAAATGAAGCTAAGATGCAAAAGCTCATCCTTGAAAACGACACCAAACTAAAGGCACTAACAAGTGAAATTTACGAGCTAAGCGGCGAAAATTTCAATATAAACTCCGTAAAACAGCTTGGCGTCATACTTTTTGAACACCTAAAACTCCCAACCAAAAAGAAGACAAAAACAGGATATAGCACCGATGAGAGCGTGCTAGCTGAGCTTACGGACGCTCATCCGGTGATAGAGAAAATTTTGGCTTACAGAGAGCTATATAAACTGCAAAGCACCTACTGCGAGCCACTTTTAGCGCTTGCGAAAAAGGATGAGGGTTCGCGAATTTACACGAGCTTTTTGCAAACTGGCACGAGTACCGGCAGGCTTTCAAGTAAAAATCCAAATTTACAAAATATCCCGGCTCGTGGCAGCCTCGCAAAGGACGTCAGAGAGTGCTTTGAGGCGCGCGAGGGATATAGCTTTGTGGGGCTTGACTACAGCCAGATCGAGCTTAGACTGCTAGCTCACTTTAGCCGTGATCCTGCGCTGCTTGAGGCGTTTAAAAATGATGAGGATATCCACGCAAGGACGGCTATTAGCATATTTGGTAGCAGCGACGGGCAAAATAGAGCCGTGGCAAAGAGCATAAATTTTGGCCTCATTTATGGCATGGGCTCAAGCAAGCTGGCAAATCAAGTAAATATCACAAGAGCCGAGGCAAAAGAGTATATAGAGCGCTATTTTAAGGCGTTTGCAACGATCAAAGAGTTTTTAGAGAGCATAAAAATTTCAGCTAAAAACGATGGCTTTGTGCAGACACTACTTGGCAGAAAGCGCTACTTTGATTTTAAAAGCGCTACGCCTATGCAAATAGCGATGTTTGAACGCGAAGCGGTAAATACGGTCTTTCAAGGCTCTGCGGCAGATCTAGTTAAGATGGCTATGGTAAAAGTTAGAGCAAATTTAGATGAAAATGCAAAAATGTTGCTTCAGATCCACGACGAGCTGATCTTTGAAGTAAAAGACGAGTTTGCGCAGGAATTTGGTAAGGCGACGCAAAAGACAATGGAGGAAATTTACACTTTAAATGTGCCACTTAAAACATCGCTAAATATCGCCAAAAACTGGGGCGAGTTAAAGTGAAAGTTTATGTAAAAAGTGCTAATTCTTAGCACAGATATTGACTTTACAAAAAAAAAAAAAACGATATAGTTTTACCTGCAAAATTACCTTAAAAGAAAGGAAACAACTATGGTAAATGCAGTAGAAAGTAAAATTACAGAAGGCATTAATAGTGCGCTAACAAGCGTAATTAATAGTAGAGAAGAATACTATGAGAATAATCCGCTTCCAAGCGTCAGCGATGTGAATGGCCTAATATCTAGTTGCAGCTACAAAAATGCTGCTATTTCTGGAGGAGCAGGTTTGATACCAGGTCCTTGGGGTATGGCTGCAGCTGTGCCTGAAATCATAGCTATAATTAGAAACCAAATGACTATGGTAGCTGATATTGCTAAGGCTCATGGTAAGACAGCTAGTAATGAACTGATTTTAGATGTGCTATTTGGTGCAAGTGGTAATGTAGCAACTGGACTAGTCGTGGTGCATGGACAAAAAATTTTAGTAAAACGTGCTGGAGCTAGAGTTATACAAAAAATAGTAGCAATGCTAGGTGGCAAAATAACACAACAGCTGGCTAAATCTATGGTTGCAAAATGGCTTCCAGTAGCTGGTGCGGCAGCTATGGCTGCATGGTCAAAAATAAGTACCGATAAAATAGGCAAAAAAGCCGATTTTATTTTTTCAAAACAGATAGAGTATGAAACCACATCTGATGATCTAGCCAAAATTAGTGACGGTGTTGCACAAATGCAACTAGCTGCAGATGATTTAAAATCCGCATACCAAGATTTAACACAAGGCACAAGTATTATAAAAACCAAAATCCAAATTTTAATAAATTTGATGAAAATAGACGGAAAAATAGATGACAGCGAAGTAGTACATTTACAAAATCTTATAGAAAACTCTTTATTGTCTAACGAAGACCAAATGCAACTAATTGAACAAATTGGATCAAAAGAGAAAGTTGCAGTGGATTATTCGGTTTTTAAAGAGAATTTTGATGAGTCTCTAGCATTAGTGCTAGATATGATAGCACTTGCGAACATAGATGGAAATTTTCACGTAACTGAAAAGATGTTCATTAAAAACGTTGTAAAAATGATAGGATTTGATGAGAACGACTTAAATGAACTTTTAGAAAACAATACAAAATAATCTAAATATGATGTGAGATAAGCAAAACTATCTCACATCTACAATTTCATACAATCTTACTTTATAAACCCTACTTGCGGTAAAATTTCAGCTAATGCCTCGTCTCTTTTCTCGTTAAATTTGACCTTATTTTGCTCAAAAAGATTATTTCCGTGTGCGTCTATGGAGACTATTAACGGGCCAAACTCTTTTACACGGCACTTCCAAAGAGTCTCAGGCATACCAAGCTCCGTCCAGTCCGCATTCTCTATCTCTTCAACCTGCGTTGCGGCCACCACCGCACAGCCTGCTGGAAATACGCAGTGAACAGCGCCAAACTCCTTGCAACCGCTCATCGTGCCCTCACCCATACCGCCTTTGCCCACGATGAGACGAACGCCAGTTTTTGCGATAAATTCTCGCTCAAATTTCTCCATTCTCATGCTAGTTGTAGGTCCTACTGAGACCATCTCAAAGCTTTTTTCGCCTGTTTTTCTGATGATTGGTCCTGCGTGTAGGATCGCACCACCTTTGATATCTAGTGGCAGCTCTCTACCCTCCTCTACGACGCGTCTGTGCGGCACGTCGCGGCAAGTGACGATGTGTCCAGTTAGATAGATCACGTCGCCGATTTTGATGTTTGAAAGATCATCAGCGCTTATTGGCGTGGTTAAAATTTTCTTACTCATAGCGCGAACTCCTTGTGCGATTTTACATCGAAATTTAGATCTGCATCCCAGACGATGTGGCCTTTGCGGTGCGACCAACAGCCCACATTTACGGCGACTGCGATTACGCTTGGATGGCGGGCGCAGTTTTCTATATGCACGCCCATCACAGAGCTTGCACCGCTCATGCCTTGTGGTCCAAGACCGATTTTATTTATGCCATCTTCTAGCAGTTTTTCGGTTA
>NZ_PPBR01000013.1:0-496 GCF_002913545.1 Campylobacter concisus
AACACACGACGTGGCTGCAAAAGTAAGAGAAGAAGATGTCTTAAAAGCAAAAGGAAAAATAAGGACTAAAGGCAAAAGACTAACCAATCCAAAGCTAAAAACTGGCGAGATAGGGGTGAGAGTAAGCGAGCAAATCATCGAAAAACCAAGCGAGCCACTACCATTTATGATAGGAGATGAGAGCGTAAATGAGGACATCAGGCTAAAATACCGCTTTTTAGACCTTAGAAGCGAGCGCTTGCAAAATATATTTTGCAAGCGCTCGCTTCTAAGGTCTAAAAAGCGGTATTTTAGCCTGATGTCCTCATTTACGCTCTCATCTCCTATCATAAATGGTAGTGGCTCGCTTGGTTTTTCGATGATTTGCTCGCTTACTCTCACCCCTATCTCGCCAGTTTTTAGCTTTGGATTGGTTAGTCTTTTGCCTTTAGTCCTTATTTTTCCTTTTGCTTTTAAGACATCTTCTTCTCTTACTTTTGCAGCCACGTCGTGTGTT
>NZ_PPBR01000014.1:0-518 GCF_002913545.1 Campylobacter concisus
GCTTTTATCATCGCTGAGTTTTTAGGTATGACATATACAAATGTCATGATGGCGGCGGTTATCCCAGCGTTTGCTTGTTATTTGTCGCTATTTTTTATCGTTCATTTAGAAAGCGTGAAGCTTGGCTTAAAAGGTATAAATCAAAGCGAGTTTCACTCAAGATTTAAAATTTTTGTAAGCGGACTTCACTATATAACTCCGATTTTGATTTTGCTTTATACGCTATTAATCGCAAAAGAGTCAGCCATCGCTGCAGCATTTAATGCGATTGGATTTTTATTTTTAATAATGATCTTTCAAGAGCCAGTTAAAAAACTAGCAAGTGGCGAAAAAGTTGGAATAAATGATGGGTTAATAGGCTTTGAAGATATATTTTGGGCGATGGTTGCAGCCGCAAAAAGCATGACAACGATCGCTATAGCAACCGCGCTTGCAGGTATCATCGTGGGCTCTATCTCTCTAACTGGCCTTGGCCAAGTACTTTCAGATCTAGTTGAGCTACTTGCTGGTGATAATAT
>NZ_PPBR01000015.1:0-434 GCF_002913545.1 Campylobacter concisus
CTTATGTTGGTAGCGATGAGGCAGATATCGGACAAAGCACATTAAAATTTAGCAGCGTTACATCAAGCAGAGCTAAAATTTACTCAAAGATAGCCTATGATGCTGGTAAATTTAATCCTTATGGAAAAATTAGTGCTGAGTATAAATTTAACACCAAGTCAAAAATAGCAGTGATCCAAGAAGACGAGGAGATCAGCCTAACTCAAAAAGGCACAAGCTCAGAGGTTGAGGTCGGTCTAAGATATACGCCAACTTATGCTACACTCATAAATTTTGGCATAGCACAATCTTTTGGCAAAAAAGATCAAAGTAGCGCAAAACTTCAGTTTGCTTATAGATTCTAAAAATTTAGTGGCTTTTTGGCCACTAAATTTACTTATTTTTATAGATTTTAGCCGTAAATTTTCTTTAAATTTTCAAGCTTTGTGCTAGTA
>NZ_PPBR01000016.1:0-3610 GCF_002913545.1 Campylobacter concisus
TTTATACTCATACAAACGTTTTATAAAAAAGGTATCTTTTTTTACTCCACATCTTAAAAAAATTCGCATATTTTTCTATATTATTAGCGCGCTTGAGTTTATTTTCGTTCTTCAACTAAGATTTTCTTTTTTAAATATAGAACTCTATCTGGTAGCAGGGACGCTCATTGGTTTTTCTCTTTTTTTATTTGGCGTTAGTTTGTTTTATGATGTTGTTAGATGCATTTGTTCAAAAGCTCATTTTAATCCCACAAGACGAAAATTTATTAAATTTTGCTTTGATGTGACATTTGTCATTTTTGTAGTTGCTTGCTTTTTGAAAGGAATTTTTAACGCACTTACTCCGCCAAAGATCAGACAGATTAGTATAAAAATAAAAAATTTACAAAATAATCTAAAAATAGCCATGATAACCGATGTGCACATTGGCGAGTTTTTGCAAAAGGATTTTGTGGCTGAGCTTGTGAAAGAGATAAATTTAGCTAGACCAGACCTAGTGGTGATAGTTGGCGACTTGGTTGATATGAGAGCTGAGCTTATAGGGGATTTTTTAGATCCATTAAAAAATCTTAAAAGCACTTACGGCACCTTTTATGTCCCTGGCAATCACGAATACTACCACGGAGTTGATGGGATACTAGAAAAAATTCGCGCTCTTGGCATTAGAATACTTGGCAATAAAAATGAAAAAATAGCTGGCATAAATTTGGCTGGGGTCTATGATCTAGCTGGCATAAGGTTTAAAAATTTAGAGCCAAATTTAGACGAAGCGCTAGCTGGACGCGACCCAAATTTGCCTACCATACTACTCTCTCATCAGCCAAAATTTATAAAAACTATGCAAAAAGATGTCGATCTAGTCCTTTGCGGTCACACGCATGCTGGACAAATTTTCCCTTTTAGCATCCTAGTTTTGCTGGATCAAGGTTTTTTACATGGGCTTTATAAGATTAATGATAAAATGCAAGCTTATGTTAGTAGCGGTGCAGGATTTTGGGGACCTCCAGTTAGGATCTTTGCTCCTAGTGAGATCGCTATTTTAAATTTAAGCAAGGACTAAAATGAACAAGGACAATCTCTTCTCTCAAATTTTTGGCAAGGTAGCAAAAATAAACTTTTTCAAGCCGCTTCAAGAGCTTATCAACTCCTTTTATGTAAAGCTATTTAAGATCGATATGAGCGAGTTTAAGCCAGCAAGCGAGTATAAAAATTTAAACGAACTTTTCACCAGGGAGCTTATAAAGCCAAGAGAATTTGACGCGTCAGATGAGATATTTATAAGTCCTGTTGATGGTACCTGCCTTAGTTTTGGCACCACGAAAGAGTTAGAAGCTTTTAGTATAAAAGGCATGAGCTATGGGCTAAAAGAGCTTTTAGGACAGGGCGAGCTTGAGGGCGAGTTTGACTTTGCCAACATCTATCTTAGCCCAAAAGACTATCATCACTATCATGCACCCTGCGATATTACGATAAAAAAAGCGGTCTATATCCCAGGTAAGCTTTACAGTGTGGCGGTAAAATGGCTTGGCAAGGTCGATAGCCTTTATACCAAAAACGAGCGTGTGGCGCTACTTTGTGAAATGAAAAATGGCAAAAAACTTTGGCTAGTCTTCGTGGGTGCGCTAAACGTTGGTAAGATTAAATTTTGCTTTGATGATCGCATCCAAACAAATGCGATGGCAAATTTTACACAAATTTATGAGTATGAAAATTTACACATCAAAAAGGGTGAGCGTCTTGGAAATTTTGAGCTTGGCTCAACCATTGTCATACTTAGCGAAAAAGATGCGATCGAGTACAACCTCTTTGAAAACAAAGAGCTTAAATTTGCTGAAGCGATCGGTAGGATAAAAGAGTAAAATTGATCCAAAGCTAGCTTGATGCCAAATTTACAGGCTAGTTAATTTTCTATTTTTATCTAAGCTATTTTTAGAATAAATTTGATCTACTGGCAGCTTAGATCAATTCAAAAACCTACAAATTCTTAGCTAGAATTTGATTAAAATCGTTTTGCTAAAACGCAAGCTACTTTAATTCAAAGCGGTAAATTTCCCAGCAAAAATTTAAATTTTATCTCACATAAATTTACTAAAGATACAGGCCTATAAATTTAGTTCAAATTTATAGGCTAAGCAAAAACTCAAATCTTAAATTTTATAAGCTGAAATGCCGTAAAATAGGCATTTAAATAAATAAAAAAGGGGTGAAAAGTCATCTACTTTTTTAAATTAAATTAGTATATTATAGCATATTTTTATCAAAAAGTGTCTATTTTTTTAAAATTTTAAATTGTTATATTCTTTAAAAAAGTTGCTCTTTGTCTAGTATCTTTTGGTAGATATTTAGCATAAGAGCGATAGGTCTCATTTAAATTTTTATGACCCATCATTTTACAACCAACCCACATCGGCTCCTCACCACGACTTAACATTACAGAAGCGAATGAGTGTCTAGTATCATAAAGCTTATGTATTTTAAAGCCAAGGGATCTCTGCAAATCATTAAATTTTAATCTGATAACTGCTCGTGAAAGAGAAAAAATATTTTGATTAATATCGGTATAATCGAGTTTTATCAGTTCATTATAAACAATATCAAGCATATCAATTGTACGATTGCTGGATTTAGTTTTAGGAGAATCCAAAACACCTAGCTCCGATAGAGTTTTATTAATACGTATCTCCTTATTTTGAAAATCCAAGTCATTAAAAGTCAAAGCCAAAATCTCGCCAGTCCTAGCCCCAGTAAAGAATGCAACTATTAAAAATAAGCGTAGCTCGCCCTCGGCATGTTTTATAAGTTGCAAAATCTCACTTAAATTAAAAGGGGTAAAATCACCATTGTCGGCATTATGTAATTCTTGTTTGAACCTAGGTATATAGAATGGATTTTTTGAGATTATATCATTGGCAATAGCATAACGAAAAACCATTTTAAAAAAAGAGCAATACCCATTAATTGAGCTATCTTTTAAGCCCTTGTTTTTACAAAATTTTACAAAATCAATACTATCCTGCCTTTCAAAATCGGACAGATAAAAGATATTTTTTGAATGCAAAAAGTCTATAACAGCCTGACTAGCAACATTATAAAACCTGATTGTTTTATCCTTTAAAAAGGATTTTTCATTAAGCAATCTATAAATAATCCCCTCAAAGCTAAACTCACTAGTATTTTTAATAGGCTCCAGCTTTTGTTCCCCTTTTCTGATTATGCGATCAGTTTGCATATCCTCGAGCTCGTAATATTTGCTCTTAGCAAGTTCAATATCCTCTTCAGAGCCAAGAAATAAATTATAGTTTTTTCGAATAAAATCAAATGCTAAAGTGGATTTTTTCAGTCCAGTGGCACGGCGAATTCTTACGCCATCCTTTTGATAGTCAATATAAAAACGATTATGCTTAATATATATATTTCTATTTTTTTCTAAATTTTTCATGCGGTGATTTTAGCAAAAATTTAAACATAACACAAAAATTCACTTTAAATTAATTTTATTATTTAAGATTTTTAAAAAAGAGTATTTATATCTTTTAAAGCTTAAATAACCATATAAAGGGAAATAAATATTAATAAATGCTTAATATACCTTGCTTTAATGACTTTATTT
>NZ_PPBR01000017.1:0-477 GCF_002913545.1 Campylobacter concisus
AGGCTATACTGCGTAACATATCGATCTTCTGGGCTATTTGGCTGGCGAAATAGCGGAGTTTTGTTCCACAGCTCCTCATTTGAGATAACGACACCTGCTGCGTGCTGACCGGCATTTCTATTTAGCCCCTCAAGATCAAGTGCAAATTTCCAAATTTTAGCTGCCTTTGGATTTTGGTTTATTAGCTCAGCTATCTTTGGCTCTTTTTCATAAGCATCTTTTAGTGTAATGCCTAGTTCATCAGGTATTAACTTTGCCATCGCATCGGCTTCGGCGTAAGGCATATCACAAACCCTAGCAACATCCCTAATGACACCCTTTGCAAGCAATTTACCAAATGTAATAACGCCAGCAACGTTAAATTTTCCATATTTTTGCGTAACATAGTCAATTATCTCGCCACGCCTACTTTGACAAAAATCCACGTCGATATCTGGCATGCTAACACGCTCTGGGTTTAGAAATCTCTCAAAAAGC
>NZ_PPBR01000018.1:0-3016 GCF_002913545.1 Campylobacter concisus
CACTCAAAACTGCGATCTTATCGGCATTTTCAACCGTGCTTAAGCGGTGAGCGATGACGAAGATGATCTTTTTGCTTCTTAGATTATTTATCGCCTTTGTGATCTCTTTTTCGCTCTCGTTATCAAGCGCTGAAGTAGCCTCGTCAAAGATGAGGATTTGTGGATTTTGATAAAGCGCTCTAGCTATGGCGATGCGCTGTCTTTGACCGCCTGAGAGATTGGTACCAAATTCATTTAAGATAGTGTTTATGCCATCATCAAGCTTGCTTACAAACTCATAGGCATTGGCTAGTTTTAGTGCGTTTATCACGGCATCTTCGTTAAATTCTCTGCCGTAAGCGACATTTTTAGCAACCGTGTCGTTAAAGATATAGACGCGCTGGGTTACAAGCCCGATATTTTGGCGAAGTGAGTGAATTTTGATATCTTTTAAATTTGTGCCGTTTATCAAAATTTCTCCACCATTTACGTCGTAAAATCTCATAAGCAAATTCATAAGTGAGCTTTTTCCGCCGCCACTTGAGCCAACAAGGGCTATAAATTCTGACTTATTTGCCTCTAAATTTATCCCTTTTAATACCTCTTTGTCGCCGTAGTTTAGGCGGACACCCTTAAATTTGATCAAATTTATCTCTTCATTTAGCTCTTTTTGGCCATCTTTTATCTGGCTTACCTTATCCATCAAGAAAAAGGTCCTCTCGCTTGCTGCGATGGCATCTTGCATCTTGTTATAGATATTTACGATGCGTTTTAGCGGGGTGTAGAGCATAAAAAGCGCTGTTAGAAATGAGAAAAATGCGCCCATATTTATATGTCCGTCGATGACGTCTTTACCGCCTATGATGATGACCGCTGCCACGCCTATCGAGCCTATGGTCTCCATTAGTGGGCTTACTAGCTGCTCGATCTTGACGCTTTTTAAATTTAGCCTAAAAAATTTATTATTTTCATCAACAAAGCGTGAATGCTCGTATTTTTGGGCGTTATTTGCTTTGATTATCTCGATATTTGTAAAAATTTCACTAAGCGCAGATGTGATGTCTGATGTTTTTTCTTGCGACTGCTTTGAAATTTTTTTCATCCTTTTAGCAAGGCGCGAGATCGGATAGATCGCCACTGGCATGACGACAAGGGCAAAAAATGCCAGCTTTGGACTTTGATAGATGACGACACAAAGAAGTCCGATGATAGTTATAAATTCCCTCGTAAGTTCAGGGATCATGCTTGATACTATCGATCTTATGCGGTCGATGTCGTTTGTTGTTCTGCTGATTAGCTCGCCGGTTCTAAATTCATTGAAAAAATCCATATCTAAATTTAAAAGGTTTGCAACCATCTTTTCGCGAAATCTTCTAATCGTATCTTGTCCGATATATGCCGTAAAATAGGCCTGCATGAAGGTTCCAATGTTTTTTATAACGTAGATCGCGATGATGGCGCAAGGCAGTAAATAAAGTAGTTTTTCATTTTTCTCAACGAAAATTTTATTTAGCACAGGCTCCACGAGATAGGCACTTACCGCCGTTCCACCACTGGCAAGTCCCATGCCGATAATGGCAAAGATGAAGTGTGGGATATAGTCTTTAAAATATGGACCAAAGCGCTTTAGCACATCTTTTAAGCCAAAATTATTCATTATTTCTCTCCCAAACTGCGCCATTTGGCGTATCCATGATAGAGATATTTATCTTTGCTAGCTCATCTCTTATCTCATCAGCCCTTGCGAAATTCCTCTCTTTTTTAGCTACCGCGCGCTCATCAAGAAGTTTTTGGATATGCTCTTTTTGCTCGTCACTTACACCAAACTGAAAATACTCCACATAGTTTGTGATAGCAATGCCTAAAATTTCACTTATAAGACCCAAATTTGCCACCACTTCGGCCTTATATGCTTTATCTTTTGGGTTATTATCAAGTCTTTCATTTGCCGTTTTTACAAACTCATCGACGCTTGCAAGCGCCTTTGAAGCATTTAGATCATCGCTTAGCGCTTCAAGTAGCTCACTTTTAAAGCTCTCATTTGCCATGCCAGCTTGCACGCCATCAACTCTTTTTTTGAGGCGGTAAATTTTATCAAGTCTCTTTTTTGAAGCTACTAGATCTTCATCTGAATAGTTAAAATGCGCCCTATAATGGCTCGTAAGCAAGTAATATCTAAGCACTTCGCCATGCACATGAAGTAGAGCGTCTTTTACGAAAAAGCTGTTATTTAGGCTCTTGCTCATCTTTTCGTTATTTACTTTTATAAAGCCATTGTGCATCCAGTATTTGCTCAAATTCTTGTGATAGGCACATCTGCACTGGCTTGCCTCGTTTTCGTGGTGCGGAAAGAGTAGGTCGATGCCACCAGCGTGGATGTCGATCTCAAATTTATCATTTTCTTTGTCGCTTAAAAACTCCCTTATCATCGCCACGCACTCGGTGTGCCAGCCAGGGCGACCCTTGCCAAATGGGCTCTCGTACCATTTCTCGTCAAATTTCCAAAGCACAAAGTCTTTTTCGTCTCTTTTCTCGCCAAAACTAGCCACACGCGCGATAAGATCGGTGTTATTGTCCTTGCCACTAATGCTAAAATAGCCACTATCCTTGCTTGTGTCAAAGTAAATTCCATCGCTCGTCTTATACGCCACACCTCTATCCATAAGCACCTTGATGTAGCTAATGATCGCCTCCAAGCACTGCGTAGCCTTTGGCTTAAAGTCTGGATCAAGCACGTTTAAAGCGCCCATATCACTCTCGTAGTGCGCTATATATTTGTTTGTGATCTCTTCTAGGCTTTGACCAGTTTGCGCCATTTTGTTTAAAATTTTATCGTCGATGTCGGTGTAGTTTCTTGCAAATTTGACCTTGTAGCCAAGCGCTTTTAAGACCCTTCTTAAAAGATCAAAGCTAACGGCTGACTTTGCATGCCCCAAATGCGCGTCGTCATAGACCGTTGGACCGCACAGATAGATGCTTGCCTCACCATCTTTAATAGGGCTAAACTCAACCTTTTCTCTTTTAGAAGTATCAAAAA
>NZ_PPBR01000019.1:0-20154 GCF_002913545.1 Campylobacter concisus
ATATAGGAATTTAAAAAATATGCTAAATTTGCATAAATTTCTAAAATTTATCAAATGAAAAGTAAATTGTGTAAATTTGACATAGAAGCTAAAATTATTAAATTAATTTTATATATTTACAAAAAAGTGAAATTTAAATGAAAGGAAGTTGTAAATTTAAAATAGTGGAAAATTTAAATGGAGAGCAGGTCGCTCTCCATGGGATTATTTATCTCTTAAGCCAAGCTCAGAGATTAGTTTTGAATATGTAGTGTAGTCTTTGTTTTTAAGATACTTTAAAAGTCTTTTTCTTTGACCAACTAGTTTCAAAAGACCTAAACGTGATGAAAAGTCTTTTTTGAAAATTTTAAGGTGTTCTGTAAGTTCAGTTATTCTAGCTGTTAAAAGAGCTATTTGAACTTCTGGAGAGCCTGTATCTCCCTCTTTTCTAGCGAATTTCGCAACTATTTGAGCTTTTTTAGCCGAATCCAAAGCCATGATGACCTCCTGATTGGTGAATTTTGGAAGAGCGATTATAGCATTTAAAACATAAAGTTAGGTAAAATTACGCTTTTTAAAAATTAATGAAAAATGCAGTAAAAATTTAATAAAATTAGGGCTATTTAAAGAGTTAAGGAAGATAAATGCTTTTTACAAAGGCAAGCGAATACGCTCTACTTTCGCTTATTTTAATATCTCAAAAATCATCGCCAGTTGATGTTGATACGATCTCAAATGAGCTTAAAATTTCAAAAAGTTTTCTGGCAAAAATTTTACAAAATTTAGCAAAAGATGGAGTTTTAAAGTCATTTAAAGGAGCAAATGGCGGTTTTGCATTAAACGGCGAACCTGAAAATTTAAGCATAAAAAAGATAATCGAATGCGCCGAAAAGCGCGAACTAAGCGTCTTTGAGTGCTCATCTTCAGCGCTTGGTTGCCCATCAAACAAAGCCTCAAGCTGTCAAATTTGGTCGATGTTTAGCGGCCTTCAAGGCAAGATCGACGAGATGCTTGACGCGATAAAACTAAGTGACATCGTTAAGAAGTAAAGTTGGCAAAGCAAAAAAATAATATCTTGACTCTTGTCGCACCATTTCTTGCGCCAATTGTCAAATTTAAAAGTCTTAGCATCGTTGGCATCATCGTTGCCATCCTTGCTATCATCATCGTGCCGCTCCCAAGCGCGGTGCTTGACTTTTTCTTGGCACTTTCGATCTCGATTTCTGTGCTTATTATTTTGATCTCGATCTACGTACCAAAGCCGACTGACCTTAGCACGTTTCCGACACTCATTCTCATCATCACGCTTTTTCGCCTCTCGCTAAACATAGCAACTACGCGTATGATCTTAAGCGAGGGTCACAACGGCCCAGAAGCGGTCAGCGAGATCATCTCAAGCTTTGGAAATTTCGTCGTTGGTGGCAACTTCGTCATCGGCACCATCGTCTTTTGTATCTTGGTACTTATAAATTTCATGGTCGTAACAAAGGGCTCAACTCGCGTGAGTGAGGTGCAAGCACGTTTTACACTTGATGCGATGCCTGGTAAGCAAATGGCGATAGATGCGGACCTAAACGCAGGTCTAATCGACGAAAAAACGGCGCGCGAAAGACGTCAGGCTATCATCGGCGAGGCAAATTTCTACGGCGCGATGGATGGTTCGTCTAAATTTATAAAAGGTGACGCCGTCGCTGGCATCATCATCACTATCATCAACATCATCGGCGGCTTTGCTATCGGCTCGTTTCAGCACGGCCTTGATATGGCGACATCGGCTCAGTACTATACGATCCTAACTATCGGTGATGGCCTTGTGAGCCAGATCCCAGGACTTATCACTTCAACAGCGACTGCTATCATCATCACAAGGGCCAGCAAAGACGACGAGGACTTTGCAGAGGGCACGCTAAATCAACTCTTAGGCGACTATAAAACCTTGCTGATAGTAGGTTTCATACTATTTATGTTTGCCCTTGTGCCAGGTCTGCCAACCCTATCTCTTGGCTTTATAGCGCTGCTATTTTTGGGGCTTGGCTACATCATTAAGCAGACCAAAGATGGTGGGCTAAATTTAAGCCTTGCACCAAAAGAGAAAACTGCTTCTAAAAAGGCTGGTGGCGCTACGCCAAGTGGAGCAGGGGCGGCAGCTGCAAGCGGTGGAGCTGCTAAGGCACCAAAGAAGAGCGACGAAGAGATCGCAAGAGAAGAAGAGACAAAGATAAATGACATCTTAAAGCTTGAAATTTTAGAGCTTGACCTAGGATATGGCTTGCTAAAGCTAGCTGACGTGGATCTCATTGAGAGGATTCGCGCCATGAGGCGAAATATCGCTTCAAGCCTTGGCTTTTTGATGCCAAAGATAAGGATCCGCGACAACCTTCAACTACCGCCAAACGAGTACCGCTTTAAGCTAAAAGGCATCGTGATCGGTCAGGGCGAAATTTATGCGGATAAATTTCTAGCGATGGATAGTGGATTGGTTAGCGAGGATATAGAAGGAATTCCGACAAAAGAGCCAGCTTTTGGGCTGGACGCTCTTTGGATCGATGCTAGCGTCAAAGAGGACGCCATACTTAGCGGATATACGATAGTTGATCCTGCAAGCGTCATCTCAACGCACATGAGCGAGCTTATCAAGCAAAATGCAGCCGAGCTTCTAACTCGCCAAGAGACGCAAAATTTACTAGACAAACTAAAGATCGACTACCCAGTCGTGGTCGAGGATACGCTAAGGATCGCACCTATAAATTTGATCCAAAAGGTCTTAAAAACGCTGCTTAAAGACAATATCCCGATCAAAGACCTACTTAGTATACTTGAAGCCATCAGCGACATCGCCGAGGTTAGTAAAAATTTAGACATGATCATCGAACACGTGCGTGCAGCGCTTTCACGCGTCATCACTTCGCTTTATGTAGATGAAAAGGGACAGCTAAATTTCTACATCCTAGACACTGCCGCGCAGCAAAAGCTAATGGACGCGGTGCAGTATAAAGACGGCGCATATCACCTGATGATAAACGTAGCGCAGACATCATCTATCGTGCAAGCACTTAGGCGTGAAAAAGAGAAGCGTCCGATGAGCCAGCACGGAGAAATGGTGCTTTGTGTGGAGCCAAGCTTGCGCAAATTTATAGCAAATATCTGCGCAAATTTCGCCATCGACATAGTGGTTCTAAGCTTTGCTGAGATCTCGGCAAATACGCCATTTGAAACAGTTGGCGTCATAGAAATAGAAAATTTATAAAGGAAAAAGATGAAAATTTATCACCTCTCACACACCGATCTTGACGGATACGGCGCGCAATACATAACAAATTTTTACTTCAAAGATGTGAAATTTCTAAACTCAAACTACGGCAGAGAGATAGATGATAAATTTGCTCAAATTCTATCTGAGATAGACGCCTCAAACGATGATAAAAACGTCATTTTGATAACCGATCTAAATTTAAGTCTAGCTCAGTGTGAGAGCTTTACTGAGATGATAGATGGTAAAAATATAAAGCTATTTTTGCTAGATCATCACCAAAGTGGTGCCGAGTGTGCGAGCGCTTACTCATGGTACTTTTTGGATAGCTCAAGGTGCGCTACAAAGATCACTTACGACTTTTTTGCGGGCATTTTTGGTCAAAACAAAGAGCTTGAAATTTTTAGTGACGTCGTAAATGCCGTGGATATCTGGCTAAAAGATGATAAAAATTTCGAGATGAGCAAGGTCTGCTTGGGGCTTGTGGCAAACGCTAAAGAGATAAATAAGGTGATGTTTGAAGCTGAAAACAACCTCTATATGGATCATCTCTTAAAAGAAGCTAGCAAATTTTTTAACGAGAAAAACGACTATATCGGCCTTGATATGCAGGTGCATGCCATTAAAAAATCATTTTTCAAAGAGGATAAAGACGATACACTAAGCAACCTGATCTCAAACTACGTCGTAAAAAAACTTAGTGAAAATAAAGAGAAATTTAGCATCACCTATAAAGATCATAAAGGAATTTTAACCTACAATATCGGCAATGTTTCGGTTATAGGCAACGACTTTTTGGTGGCAAATCCTGAATTTGACTTCTTTATCGACGTGACAAATAAAAAGACGCTAAGCTTTCGCGCAAATGGCAAGCTTGATGTTAGCGCCATGGCAAAACACCTAGTTGGCGGCGGCGGACACGTCAATGCAAGCGGTGGCTTGTTTGCAAATTTCAAAGATGGCTTTAGCTATGAGCCGATCAAGGCGCAGATAGTTGATCTAATAACTAAAAAAACACAGGAGGAGATATGAAAGAAGAAGAGGTAAGCGTAGAGGAGCTTAGCTACGAGCTTAGCATGGTGCTTGAAGCGATGTTTTACTATGCTGGAGTGAAAAAAGAGAAGCTTGAAGAGGCGGCAAATCTCTATGTCGAGTGCATCGATGATGCGTTAGAAAACTCTGATGCTAGCGGTAGCGACGAGGTCATAGAGATAGTTGAATATATGAAAAAACACCATCCAAAGTTATTTAAATAAGGAGAAAATATGAAGAAAATTTTAGTTTTAGCGGCGTCACTTTTTGCGTTAAATGCTATGGCAAATGAAAATTTAGACAAGGCAAATGAGCTTTATGCAAAGAAAAATTTTAACGAGGCCTATCTTGCTTTTAATAAAGCTTGCGGCGAGGGCGAGAAAAGAGCTTGCACGATGAATGCGATCATGCTATTTAACGGCGATGGCGTGGCGAAAGATAAAGCTCAGGCTGAGAAAATTTTTACAAAAATGTGCGACGAAAATGAGGGCATGGCCTGCGAAAAACTAGGCGAAATGACAGCTTATGGCCTTATAAAAGACAAAGATGATAATGAAGCAAAAAGCGAAGAGAAGGCAAAAGCTTTGTTTAAAAAAGCTTGCGATAACGGCTATAAACCAGCTTGCGACTTTGTAACAAAATAGATCAAAAAGGGCTTAAAATGGGCTACAAACATAAAGATTTGATAGGAACTAGAGAGCTTAGCAAGGAAGAAATTTTATATTTTCTAGAGGCGGCGAAAGAGTTTAAGGAGCTAAATTTAAGCCAAGTGAAAAAAAATGACTACCTTCGTGGAAAGACCACGATCAACGCATTTTATGAAAACTCGACAAGAACTAGAACATCCTTTGAGATCGCAGCAAAGAGGCTTGGAGCTGATACGATAAATTTCAGCTCATCAAGCTCTAGTGTGACAAAGGGCGAGAGCCTAAATGACACGATGAATAACATGGCTGCTATGAGAACCGACATCATTGTGCTTCGTCACCCAAGCTCTGGAGCGGCAAAATTTGCAGCTGACAGGACAGAAGCTAGTGTCGTAAATGCAGGGGACGGCACAAATGAGCACCCAAGCCAAGCTCTGCTTGATCTTTTCACGCTAAGAGAGCATGGTAAAATTTTGGATAAAAATTTAAACGTGGCGATCATCGGTGACATCGCTAGAAGCCGCGTGGCAAGGTCTGACATCTGGGCGATGAAGAAATTTGGCATAAATTTAAAGCTATTTGCACCAAGGATGATGATGCCAAAAGATGCTGAGGTATTTGAATCTCAAATTTGCAAAAATATGGAGGAGGCTTGCGAGGGCAGCGACGTCATCATCATGCTTCGCATCCAACTAGAGCGTGGCGGTGCGGACGTGGCATTTCCAAGCTCGAGAGAGTACTCGAAATTCTTTGGACTAAATAAAAATAGGATAAAGCTAGCAAAGCCTGATGCGATCATGCTGCACCCAGGACCGATAAACAGGGGCGTGGAGCTAAACTCAGACGTGGCTGATGGCACGCACTCAGTCATACTAAATCAAGTTGAAAACGGCGTTGCTATAAGAATGGCGATACTAAATACGCTTGCAAAAAATAGGGGCTAACGATGAAAATAGCAATAATTAACGGCACTATCGTAAATAGCGACGAGAAATTTAAGGCAAATATCCTAATAGAAAACGGCAAAATAGCCAAAATCGGAAGTGAGAAATTTGAGGCTGATAAGGTCATAGACGCTACAAATAAGCTAGTCATGCCAGGACTTATCGACATGCACGTGCATTTTCGCGATCCTGGTCAAGAGTATAAAGACGACATCATCTCAGGCTCGCAGGCGGCCGTGGCTGGAGGAGTGACCACCTGCCTTTGCATGGCTAACACAAATCCAGTAAATGACAACGCCTCGATCACAAGAGCGATGATAGAAAAGGCTAAAAACTGCGGACTGATCGATCTTTTGCCAATCGCAGCCATTAGCAAAGGGCTTGGTGGCAACGAGATCGTTGAAATGGGCGATCTTATAGAGGCTGGAGCAGTTGCATTTAGCGATGACGGCCTACCAGTGACTAGCTCAAGCGTGATGAGAGCGGCACTTGAGTACTCAAGCATGTTTGGTAGCTTTTGTATAAGCCACTCAGAGGACTGCTCGCTTTGCAGGCAGGGCGTCATGCACGAGGGCAAGGTCTCAGCCATACTTGGACTTCGCGGCATGGCAAGGGAGAAAGAGGAGATCGCAGTGAGCCGTGATATGCTGCTTGCAAAACTCACTAAAGCGCACATCCACATCGCTCACGTAAGCTCGGAGTACTCGCTAAAGATCATCGAAATGGGTAAAAAAGAGGGCATAAACATCACTTGCGAAGCTACACCACACCATTTTAGCTTTAGCGATGATGAAATTTTGAAAAATGCCTACGATACAAATTTCAAAATGTCACCGCCACTTCGTGAGATAAGCGACGTAAAAGCGGTAAGAGAGGCGCTAAAAAGCGGTCTTATAGACGTTATCGCCACCGACCATGCCCCACACCATACAGACGAAAAGATAGTGGAATTTGACAAGGCGCCATTTGGCATCATCGGACTTCAAACCCTTGTGCCACTCACTCTTAAGCTCGTAAATGAGGGCGTTATAAGCTTAGAGCGCATGGTAGAGCTAACATCTACAAATGCGGCTAAGATGCTAAATTTAAAAGATAAAGGCAGGCTTGCTGAGGGCATGCTAGCTGACATCGCGGTGATAGACCCTGGGATCGAGTATGTTTATGATGAGAAGATAAACCGCTCAAAATCGGTAAATTCTCCGCTTTTTGGCAAAAAGCTAAAAGGCGCAGCGACTACCACGATAAAAAGTGGCAAGATCGTTTATGAGTTTGGAAAATAATCTAAATTTGCTCGCACTTGCGGGCAAATTTGCTTTAGATGCCTTAAGATATAAAATTTGCTAGAAATTTCTAGCAAATTTTACTTTTTTATGAGTTATATTTTTTAACGATACCGCGAACGACTTTTTCTATAAAAAGCGCAGAAGCTACTTCGCAGTGCTCTCTTGTAGAGTGAGGTGAGTAGATATTTGGTCCAATAGAACATGCACTAAGACCTGCTTTTTTCTCCAAAAGCACTCCACACTCAAGTCCAGCATGCACAGCTGTTATCCTTGCATTTGGCTTATAAATTTTAAGCTCTTCTAAGATATCGTTTGCAAATTTATCATTTATAGGCTTCCAAGCTGGGTTTCTATCTTTTGAAATGACGCTAAAACCAACCGCTTTTGCAAGCTCTGAAATTTCAAATTCCATCCTATTTAGTCCGTCTTTACTCATTGATCTTGCGAAAAACTCCACTTCAAGTGTGCCATCGTCTTTGATCTTTGCAAGCGAGAGATTGACGCTATCTTGTGGTATGCCTAGCTCGCAGTTATAGGCTCTTACGCCTTGTGAAAATGAGTTAATAAGAGCTAAAATTTTCTCGCCGTTTTCTAAAATTTCATCTCCCTTGCCAAGCTTTTTCACGCTTAAATTTTCACACTCGCTCTTTAGCTCCTTATCGCTTAAAACCAGCGCAGTTGCGCCGCTTGGGATAGAGTTGCTTCGCTCGCCACCTTCAAATTTAACAAGCTTGCAACCATTTTTAGTCACAAATGCCGCTAAAACCTTGATCGCATTTGGGATATTTTTATGTATCTCGTTGCCAGAGTGTCCGCCAGGTAGGCCGCTTACTTTCACTTCGTAAAGCGTGCTCTCTTTTGTCTTTTTGCTATTAAGCGAGATAGTGGCAAATAAATTTACACCGCCAGCGCAGCCGATAGTTACGCGGTCGTCCTCTTCGCTGTCTAAATTTAAAAGCTTATCGGCTTTTAGATCGCCGCTAAAGCCAGCAGCTCCGACCATGCCGACCTCTTCGTTGTTTGTAAAGAGGCACTCAATGTCGTCAAATTCACTTATCATCTGCATCATGATAGCCACGCCTATGCCGTTATCGGCACCTAAAGATGAATTTTTAGCCCTCATATAGCCATCATCGCCATAAACTATCTCGATCTTTGGAGCATCACCCATGCAGACCATATCATAGTGGCTTTGCAAGCAAATTTTTGGCTTGCCTTTGAATGCATGAACGTTGCCAAAACTATCGACCACGACTTCACAGCCCTTATCTTTTGCATAGCTAGCCAGAAAATCACGCATCTTATCAGTCTCGTAACTGCAGTGTGGTATCGACGCAAGTGTTTCAAATTTCGCTAAAACTTCACTCTTTGACATATTTGCCTCCATAAATTTATTTTATCTCGCCTTTATAGCCAGTCGCATCGACCGCCTTTAAAAGCTCTTTTTCATCGACCTTGTCATCTGCTATAATGACAGCTTTTCGCTCTTTTAGCGATACATCTGCCTTTTTTACGCCCTCAACGCTAAGTGCGGCCTTTCGAACAATCGCTGTGCAAAGCGGACAGTGCATGCTAGGCACTGAAATTTCTATAGTTTTCTCAGCGTAGCTTGCAGCCACCAAAAGGGCTAAAACTAAAATTTTACGCATAAATTTCTCCTAAAAGCTCTGGATATGTAAGGAGCAAAAGCAAAATCACTCCAAAAAGTATATATATAAGTATCCATTTTTTCTTTTTATAGCTTAGGTTGCAGCTTTTTGGCTTGTAAAATAAAGCCACACCTGAGATCACAAAGCAAATGACGGCCACGACGCTTAAAGGGACGCGGTACTCGTATAAATTTTGTGTCCAAGATAGAAAAGAAAAAGATGTGCCAAAAAGCAAGAAAAGAAGTGCCGGCAAGCAGCACAAGGTAGCGCCGATAGCACTACCTATGGATGTTAGTATCAGCCAAAAGGCTCTCATTTTAGCTCTGTTGAGACGTAGTCGTAGCTAAATTCTTTTGGCGAATAGTAGTTTTGCGTGTTGCCATCAACCTCAGCGTATGGATAGCCAAAGTTGTTTAGTGGAGTTTGCTCTGGGGTTGGCTTTAAGATAAAGTCGCGTCCGTAGTTAAAGCCTATCCAGCACATCTCCCAGTTGCCAAAGCAATAATCCCTAACAGCTTTGATCTTAGCGTCGTCGTTTGTTAATTTCTCGCCCAGTCTTACCTTTGTGACGTCAGCTGGATCAACCGGTATCCAACCATAGCCTTTTAGGTAAAACTCAGCCCTGCAGTGCTGTCCGCCTGAAATTTTAGCCACGCCATCTTTTGCGCTACCCATCTGATCTGAAAATCTAGACTGACCAACTCTGATACCAAAAATTTCTCTTGCTGGGATGCCAACCGATCTGCAAAGTCCCACGAAAACTGAGTTTATGTCGGTGCATTTGCCAACAAGTTTGCCACTTTCAAGTATGGCTTTAACGTCGCCTGTGCCACATCCAAGGATGCTATTATCACGCTGCATAGTGTTTGCAACCCACGTATAGATCGCTTTTGCACGCTCCAAATCGCCCTTAATATTGCCGATAATCTCTAGCGCTTTTGCTCTTACGACGCCGTCAGTTGGTATGTGTGAAGTTGGTTTTAAAAACTCCAAAATCGCAGGATCGACCTTCTCGTTTGGATCGAAATTTACCTTGCTAAAGTCGGTATTGCGCTCTGTTGTTTGAATTTTAAACTGGATATTTAAAATAGGTCTTTGCTCATTTTCTTCAAATTCGCCATACATTGTTGGTATTAGCGTATCTGAGATATAGACGTTTTTAGCGGTTGTGTTTATGACGTAGTCTTGGGTTAGTTGCTGATAAGTGGTGCTTAGTGGAAGGGGCAACCAAATTCTTGAGCTTTTGCCCTTTTCAAGAAGCTGGTGTTTGAAATTTACGTCGAAATTTCTAACCACTGGGTTTGCTGGCTCGTCGCTAGCTAGAGTGACACTTGGAAGCAGACTTGCTGCACCTAAAAAACTACTGAATTTAAAAAAATCTCTTCTTTGCATAAAATGCCTTTTTGCTTAATCTTAGCCAAACTTGGCTCTAAAACTGCCTGCTATTCTAGCATAAAATTTTTATTTATGATAAAATCCGCCACATGAAAAAGATTATATTTTTAGGCTTTATAGCGCTATTTTGCAATGGTTGTCTTTATATGAATGAGCGCGGAGTTTCGACGCAATATTATAATGATTGTAAAGAGTATTATGACGCGACTGGCACCTACCAAAAAGAGTGTCCGCACAACATCGTCGACTGGAAATAGCGTGGATCTTAGCAAATTTAACGAGCAGCAAAAGCAAATTTATAATAGGATAGAAAATTTAGCAAATTTTGATTGTGAATTTAGCTTGAGTAACAGCGTAAATGTCAAATTTAAAGAGCTGAGCGCTGCGAGCAAAGATGAAATTTACAACCTCGCCCTTAGCCTAAAGCCTTGGCGAAAAGGGCCATTTTTACTTGATGATATATATATAGATAGCGAGTGGCAAAGTTTTATTAAATTTAATATCCTTGCCCCGCACCTAAATTTAGCTGGCAAGTGCGTAGCTGACGTGGGGTGTAACAATGGATATTATATGTTTAAGATGCTTGAGTACGGCCCAAAAAGCATAACTGGCTTTGATCCTAGCGTGCATACATATTTGCAGTTTGCTTTTTTAAATAAATTTATCCGCTCAAATATCACCTACGAGCTTCTCGGGGTGGAGAGCTTGCCTGAATACGCAGCGAAATTTGACACCATTTTTTGCCTTGGCGTGATATATCACAGAAGCGATCCTATAAAGATGCTAAAAGAGCTAAAAACTGCGCTAAATCCTGATGGCGAGCTATTTTTAGACACGATGTATATAGATATGGATGGCGACTTTGCCCTAAGCCCAAAGGATAGATACTCAAAAATTCCAAATATCTACTTTGTGCCAACGCTTAGCGCACTTGAAAACTGGTGCGAGAGGGCTAAATTTAAAGACTTTAGCTTGCTTGATACAAAGGCGACTGATCTAAATGAGCAGCGAAAAACGCAGTGGATAGATGGCGAGAGTCTTGGAAATTTCTTAGACCCAGACGATAATACAAAGACCATCGAGGGCTACCCAGCTCCAAAAAGAGCCTACGTGAGAGTTAAAATTTAAGGATAAATATGGCAGATGAAAATATTTTTGAAGCAAAAGACGAATCACAAATAATCCTCCCAGAGGACGAAAACCCGCTAAGAAACGAGATAAAAACAGCACCTTTAACAAAGCTAAATTTTAGTGGAACGGCATTTTTACTTGAGAAAAATCACGCAAAAACTAGGTTTTTTACCACAGCTGATATGGTAAGCGACGCAGAAGGGCTCATACATAGTGGTTTTGTCTTCATGGGGGCAAACTACGCAGCACTTTTAGCTATAAATGAAGAATTTTGCGTTAGCATCGGAGCTAGGATAAATTTCTTTGGACCGCTCAAACTTGGCGATGTGATCGAATTTGACGCACAAGCAAGGTTTGAAGAGAGCAGAAAAAGAGAGGTAAAAGTGATAGGCTACGTAAAAGAGATCAAGATCTTTGAGGGCATCTTTCAGTTAGTCACACTTGAAGAGCATATCTTTGTCACTCAGCAAAAAAATATCCAAAAAGAAGCTGCTATAAGACAAAAGAAAGAGCGCGAAGAGGCACAGGCTAAAAACAACGGCTAAATTTAACTGATGAGATATAAATTCTCATCTTTTAACTTCAAACAAACTCAAATTTTTAAAGACAAATCTTATCTTATTATCTTATTTTAGTAAACGATCGGTAATAATTTTTAATTTTTTTAACGAAATTTAAGCTATAAAATTAATTTTTCTATGATAATATCCTTTCAAAACATTTTTATCAAAAGGAGATTTAGATGAAACTTACAAAAAGTTAGCTTAGCTGCTTTGGTTGCTTTAGGTGCATTTTCAAGCGTTGCAAGTGCAACTCCACTTGAAGAAGCTATAAAAAACGTAGATCTTTCAGGATTTGCAAGATATCGTTATACAAATGACCACTTTAAAAATAGTGGCAAATCAGATACACAAAAATCAAGCATAGGAAATCATGCTTTTAGAATGATTACGTCATTTAAAGCTGCTATCGATGATAATTTCTTTGGAGTTTTAACACTAAGATATGCCCCAGAAACAGCTGATGGATATGGTGATAATGTTGGTCGTAAATTCGGTAATAAATACCAAGTAGCATCTACTGGAAATGGCACAGATAAAACAGATACAACTAGCACATTTACAGTATATGAGATGTATCTAGGCTATAAGGTAGCTAATACTACCATTACAGCTGGTAAACAACTTATAAAAACTTTCTATGATGATGGTGAGCTAGCTGGTACTGGTCTAAAAGTAGTAAGTACTGATGTGCCTGGTCTTACTTTAACTGCTGCTTATGATGCTTTAGCAAGTGATCAAGATAATGATGGTCCTTTGGTTGGCAGAATAGTGGCTGGTAATGATTGAGATAAATTTAATGATGCTCCAGGCAACCTTTACTATTTAGGTGCAGCTGGCAGCTATGATCCAGTATCATTTAAGGCTGCAATTGCTAACCTTCAAGAGATAGCAACACTTTATGGTGCTGAAGCTGGTGTTAGCTTTAATGTAACTGATGATGTTAACCTAAACTTAAAAGGTCAATTTGTCCATAACGATTCAGATCACAAAGACGTAGCTGATGCAAATTTCTGGGCAGTTCAAGCTGGTACAAAACTATTTGGTGCTAAATTTAACGCTGGTTACTTAGATTTTGACGCTAAAAACAAAGACAACAATAAATATTCATTTGTTTCAATTGAATCAAATGGTCAGCTAATCAACCCAACTAAGATCTTAAATGGTGTAATGAGTGGTAGTAGACAATACTACAACAACATCAAAGGAAACAACGACTACTGGTTTGTTAATGCTGGATATGACATAGATAAATTTGGCTTTGACGCTGGATATACTCAAGGTAAAGGTTATAGCTGGGGACTTGCCAAAGAAAGAGCAAAAAGAAGCGAATGGTATACAGGTGCTAGCTACAAATACAGCAAAAAACTTACATTCCCTTCTTGGTATGCAGCCGCTAAAGACAAAAAAGATGGCGCAAGCTTTAAACAAGATCGTATCAGATTTGAAGCAAAATATAGCTTCTAAAAACATTTATCCGAGCGAGCTTTCGCTCGGATCTTCTTTTAACCATAAATCTTTTTAATAAAATCAAAATTTTACAAGCACCTTATAAAAAAATAGTTATTTAATCTAAAAGTTTTTTATTAATAAGAATATTAACTTTTTTCTACGATATCCACCCACCTATCAAGCTCTTGTTGCTCGGCTTTTAGTGTGCTACTTTCGCCGTGTCCTGGATAAAGTGTGAAGTCGCCATTTAGATTTTTACATTTTTCTAAGCTTTCTAGCATCTCATTTTTATCCGAATATGGAAAGTCCCAGCGTCCGATGCTACCTTTAAATAAAAAATCTCCACTAAAGATCGCGTCATTTATCTCTATCATCGAGCAGCCTGGTGTGTGCCCTGGAAAATGGTGAAATTTAAAAGAAAAGTCACCCACTACAAAGCTCTCATCGCCTTGAGCCAAAACATCTGGCACAAAGGTGTTTTTCATATAGCCAAAAATGTCACTCTCACACATAAAAGCGTCAAATTTATTGATATAAACTGGGATTTTTAGCTCATTTTTTAGCTCGCTCACGTCGTAAATATGATCAAAATGCCCATGAGTGCAAAGTATCGCCTTTAAATTTTGTGCATTTTGCAAAACCCACCCTTTTGCCCCATCGCCTGGATCTATCACCAAACTTGAGCCATTTTTGGTAACGATGTAGCAATTTGTCCCAAAATCGCCAAAACTTTTATGTATTACTCTCATTTCTTACCTTAAATTTATTATTTCTTAAATATTTACATCTTTTTACTTAAACTTAAAGAAAAATTTTAAATTTACTTAGTATAATCTTTTCAAAAGGAAGCAAATTTAGGCAAAGGGACAATGAAGGGGTACCAAAAAATAGAAGAAACCTTAGTTTTTAGCTTAAAAGATAAAACTAAAGGTAAAAAACTACTATTAGGCGTAAGCGGCGGTATTGATTCTGCTGTGGTTGCGACACTTTGTGCGAGAGCAAAGCCAGATGAAACTCACGCACTCATCATGCCAACAGCATCATCAAACAAAGAAAATATGGACGACGCCTTAAATTTATGTGAAAAACTAAACATAAAATATAAGGTTTTATCCATAGAGGGCATTTTAAATGCCTTTTACGAAACGATAGATGTAAATTTAAGCAATTTAAGAAAAGGGAATTTGGCAGCTAGAGTTAGAATGAGCTTGCTTTATGATTATTCATCTAGTATAAACGCTCTAGTCATCGGCACAAGCAACAAGAGTGAGCTTATGCTTGGTTATGGCACGATATTTGGGGATTTGGCATGCGCGATAAATCCTATCGGAGAGCTTTATAAGAGTGAAATTTTTGAATTTGCAAAACATCTTGGTGTTGATGAAAATTTTATCAAAAAAGCACCTTCGGCTGATCTTTGGGATGGGCAAAGTGACGAGGGCGACATAGGTTACAGCTATGCTGTCATTGATGAAATTTTACAAAATTTAGAAAATAACAAGGAGCAAGCCATCAAAAAGTTTGGATTAAAAGCGGTCTTGGATATAGAAAATAGAGTTGTGTCAAACAGGTTTAAACGACAAATGCCGTTGATAGTGAAAATTTAAAGGATTAAAGATGAGAGAAATTCCGTTTTACAAACCAACTATCACTGAGCGTGAGAGTGAGCTTATCGAAGAGGCTTTGCATTCTGAAAATGCTACTGATACGGTTGCTAAATTTGAAGAAAAGATCAAAGAATACTTTGGTGCGAAATTTGTAGTCACTACAAACAACATCGCAGCAGCACACCACCTAGCGCTAAGTGCGATGGATACAAAGCGCGGTGACAAGGTCATCTGCTCTGTAAATACCTTCCCAAGCGTGGCTCAGGCTGTTAGACATTTTGATGCTGAGCCTATCTTTGTTGATATCGATGAAGAGGACTTTAACATCAGCCCAGAAGCCCTTGAAAAGGTGCTAAAAGAGCAAAATCACAAAAAACTAAAATGTGCTTTTATCTCACACATCGCTGGACAAAGCGCTAGGCTTGATGAGATAAAGGCTATCTGCGAAAAATACGGCATCGTCGTTTTAGATGATGCAAACCGAGGCATAGGACTAACATATAATGGCAAAAAGGTTGGTTCAGACTCGTTTTTATCATGCTTTCAGACAAACTCACGGGTGCAAAATCCTATCTCAACAGTTGGATTTTTCACGACAAATGACGAAGAGGTCTATAAAAAAGCAAAACTACTTCGTAACTACGCCCTTGTAAATGGTATAGATAAATTTGGTAGTTTAAGCTACATCTACGACGTCGTTGATATCGGTTTAAAATACGACATAAACTCGATAAATGCGGCATTTTCTATCGCTCAGCTTGAAAAGACAGACGAGCTTATAAAACGTAGAAAAAAGATCGCTGAAATTTACGATAAAGAGCTTAAAGAGTGTCACAACATCACAACTCCAGTCAAAAAACGCGAGCACATCTACACTCAATATATCATCAAGATAAATAAAAACCGTGACAGCTTTGCTAGAGAGCTTTTGGAGCGTGGAATTCACACTTCGCTGCACTACATACCGATACATTTGCTAAGCTATTATAAAAATAAATATTCGCTTAAAGTAAATGACTTCCCAAATGCTCTAAAAGCATATCAACAAGTCTTGTCGCTACCTATCTATCATAGTTTGAGCGACGAAGAGGTGCAATACATCTGCAACACGGTAAAAGAAATTTCTAAATCTCGTGTTTAAGAAATTTAACATCCTTTTACACTCTTGGGCGAATGACTACTTCTTTCGCCCAAATTTCTTTCAAATTTTACTAGCATTTTTACTTTTGCCGTTAAGTCTTATCTATGCTCTAGTCGTTATTTGTAAGAAATTTAGCGCGCAAAAAAAAGAGTTTGGTATAAAGATAATAAGCATTGGAAATTTAACCCTTGGAGGAAGCGGCAAGACCCCACTTTGCGTCGCTATCGCTAAGAATTTCGAGGGTGCTTTTATCATCCTTAGGGGCTATAAAAGAAAGAGCAAAGGCATGCAAGTTGTCGCTAGGGATGGCGAAATTTTACTTGACGTGGCGGCAAGCGGTGATGAGGCGATGATATATGCCACAAGCATTAAAAACGCAAATGTGATCGTAAGCGAAGATAGAAAAATAGCCATAAACTACGCCAAAACTCAGGGCGCAAAGTATATCTTGCTAGATGATGGATTTTCTAAATTTGACATAGCTAAATTTGACATCTTGGTGCGTCCAAACCCAGAGCCAAAGCTAAAGCTTTGCCTGCCAAGCGGGGCTTATAGATATCCGTTTAGCTTTTATAAATTTGGTGATTTTATAGCGTGTGAGGGGCAAACTCACTTTAGAAAGAGCGAAATTTTAAATAAAAGCGAAAAAATGGTGCTAGTCACCGCCATAGCAAACCCAGCGCGTCTTGAAGCGTTTTTTAGCGAGTGCGTAGGGCAGGTATTTTTCCCTGATCACTACGACTTTTCAAAAGAAGAGCTAAGTGAAATTTTGCAAACCTACGGCGCTACCTCGCTTTTAATGACGCAAAAGGACTATGTAAAGGTAAAGGATTTTGGGCTAAGGGTATCGCTTATCACGCTTGAAGTTACGCTAAGCGAGGAGTTTAAAAAGGTTTTGGCGAAGCAAATTTAAGCCCATTTTGTTATAATGAGCCACTTTTTAAAAGGAAAATTTAGATCAAAATGAGAATTTTAATCACCTCAGTCGCAAAGAAAAAAGAGGCAAAAAAACTAAGTAAAAAGCTCGTGAAAAAGGGACTTGCAGCTTGTGTGAGTAGCTTTAGCGCAAAGAGCATTTATCTTTGGCAAGAGAAGCTTTGTGATGAAAAAGAGCAAATTGTACTCATAAAAACGGACGTGAAATTTAAAAAAGTAGCTAAATTTATAAGAAAGCACCACAGCTACGAAACCCCAGAAATTTTGGCACTTAAGCCAAAAGATGTTTTTAAAAAATATGAAAATTGGATAAAAAAATCAACCAAAAAAGGTAAAAAATGAGACTAACACCAACTAGAAGCGTAAAAGATGAAAAGGTAAAAAATGTAAATTTAAGCACAGCCATGCTTAGCCCAAGCTCCGCTCACGGCGGACTTTACGCGCCAAAGAAGCTACCAAAGATCACAAAGGCAAAGTGGCAAGAGCTCTCAAGCCTAAGCTACGAAAAGCTTGCACTTTATATCATCTCGCTATTTAAATTTGACGTGCCAGAGGCGTTTTTCAAAAAAGCGGTCAAGAGATATGCAAGCTTTGATGATCCAAAGCACCCAGTCATTTTTAAAAAAATAGATAAAAATTTATACGTAAATGAGCTCTATCACGGTCCAACAAGGGCATTTAAGGATATGGCGCTTCAGCCCTTTGGCTCGCTGCTTAGTCAGCTAGCAAAAGAGAGGGGCGAAAGATACCTTATCATGTGCGCAACTAGCGGCGACACGGGCCCTGCGACACTTCAGACCTTCGCAAACGACGAAAATATCAAGGTCGTCTGTCTCTATCCAGACGGTGGCACGAGCGAGGTGCAAAAGCTTCAGATGCAGACCATGCAAGGTAAAAATTTAAAGGTTTTTGGCATAAAAGGTGACTTTGATGACGCTCAAAGAGCGCTAAAAACGCTGCTTGCAAATGATAAATTTAAGGCCGAGCTTAAGAAAAAGCGCCTTAAACTAAGCGCGGCAAACTCGGTAAATTTTGGCAGAATTCTCTTTCAGATCATCTACCACGCCTACGCCTACGCAAATTTGCTAAAACAAAAGGCGCTTAAGGCAAACGAGAGCTTTGACATCATCGTGCCAAGTGGAAATTTCGGCAACGCTCTTGGGGCGTATTACGCTAAAAAAATGGGCGCAAAGATCGGCAAGATCAAGATAGCCTCAAACGCAAACAACATCTTGACGCAGTTTTTCACCACCGGCGTTTATGACCTAAGAGATAAAAAGCTGGTTAAGACGATAAGCCCAGCCATGGACATTTTGATCAGCTCAAACGTCGAGCGCTTGCTGTTTGATAAATTTGGTAGCGAGCGAACTAATGAGCTTATGCAAAGCCTCGCAAAAAACAAATTTTATAAGCTTAACAAACAAGAGCTTGAAGCGCTAAAAGAGGACTTCGAGGCTAGCTGGTGCGACGACAAAGAGTGCGAGGCATACATCGCAAAGCTCGCAAAGAGCGGCTACGCGATCGATCCGCATACGGCTACTTGCTTTAAGATGGTGGATACTAGCCGCATAAACGTCATCACATCGACCGCGCACTGGGTGAAATTTACGCCAAGCATGATCAAAGCGTGCCAGATCAAAGATACAAAAGATGAAAAAGATGCGCTGGCAAAGACTGCTAAAATCTTAAATGACAGCGTGCCAAGCTCGATAAACTCGCTATTTAGCGCGAAAATTTTGCATAAAAGTATCATAAAAGAGGACGAGATTGAAAAGTGCGTTCTAGAATGGATCGAGCGATGATAATCATCCCAGCCCGTCTTGCCTCAACAAGGTTTAGTAATAAAATTTTAAAAGAGATAAACGGCGTGCCGATGTTTGTGGCGACAGCTCTTAGAGTAAGCGGCGTGGATGACGTGGCGGTTGCGGTAGATGAGCCAAGTGTGCTTAGTATCGCCAAGGCTCATGGCATAAAAGCTGTGCTAACTAGCAAAGATCATCAAAGTGGCACTGACAGGATAAATGAAGCGGCGCAAATTTTGGGGCTAAGTGAGAGTGAGATCATCATAAATGTTCAGGCTGATGAGCCATTTATCGAACCTGAAAACATCGCTAAATTTAGGGCATTTTGCGAGCAAAATAGAGAAAAAGCCTTTATGTTTTCTTGCTACAAAAAGATGGACGATGAGTTTGTGGATGATAAAAATTTAGTCAAAGTAGTGACCGATTTTAAAGGCTACGCGCTTTATTTTTCAAGATCGAGGATACCATTTAACAGAAGCGAGTGCAAAAGCTACAAAGCGCACCTTGGCATCTACGGATACAGCGTAAAAAGCCTAAAAGAGTTTTGCGGCCTCTTGCCTTCAAGCCTTGAAAATACCGAGAAACTTGAGCAGCTGCGCGCCCTAGAAAATGGCAAAAAGATAGCGATGCTGGAGGTTGAAAGTCAAAGTATCGGCATCGATAGCGAAGAGGACTACCAAAGAGCGCTTGCTAAATTTGGCAAAAAGTAATGTAAATAAATTCTCTTTAATAAACATATGTATTAAAGAGAATTTTGGTGTATTTTATAGTTTTATTTTTATAGATCTTGATATAAAAATATTTTTGTAATAAAGCTAAGAGTAGAGCTTCAATTTTAGGTTATTTTTCTATCTTCTTAAATTTTATTTTTTTGATCTTATTTTTAACTACATGAAATTTTGAAGCCGCAGCCGAGCATAGATCCTTGTAAGTAACCAAAATTTTTGACTCTTTTTTAGTGCAAATGACAGCAAAAACGCTCTCAAGGTCGATTCTCTCTTTTTGTGTTAAATTTTCCATCTATTTTCCTAGCAATTTTCTCATCTTATTGACAACAAATAATATTTCATCATCGTCAAGCTCACATAGCAGTTTGCAAACAGCAGCAGCAGCTTGTGGCTTTGAGTTTCCAAGTCTCCAGTCCTGATATGTCCTCATAGGCACGCCAAGATCCTCTGCCATTTTTGCTTGTGAAATTTTCTTACCGATATTTTTTGCCTCAATTGCATTGTGAAGCAAATTAAATATATCACTTGTTTCAATCATTGAAGAATTATACGTTATTTATCATTAAATATACATAAAACATTATATAAATAATGTAAAATAGTATATAAATATCAATA
>NZ_PPBR01000020.1:0-2443 GCF_002913545.1 Campylobacter concisus
ACATCGTTGGCAACGTGCTTCACTACTTGCTATTTGGCACCTTGCCTGCACTTGATGTTTATAACAGACCAAAATGGGCTTATGGCTTAAGAATTCACGATCTTTGCGAGAGACGTGGCCACTTTGACGCAGGCGAGTTTGTCCAAAGCTTTGGCGACGAGGGTGCAAAAAATGGCTACTGCTTATATAAAGTAGGCTGTAAAGGCCCATATACATTTAATAACTGCTCACGCGAGAGATTTAACCAGCACACATCATGGCCAGTTCAGGCAGGTCACGGCTGTATAGGCTGCTCAGAGCCAGACTTCTGGGATACGATGGGGCCTTTTGAAGAGCCTATGGCTGATAGGCTGTTTGACACTGTTTTGGGGCTTGGCGCTGATAATGTAAGCGATAAAATAGGCATTGGAATTTTAGCTCTAGCTGGTATTGGCATAGCGGCTCACGCTGCACTAGCATGTATGAGTAAAGATAAAGAATAAGGCGAAAAAATGAGTGAAAAAAGAATAGTAATAGACCCTATAACACGTATCGAAGGGCACTTAAGAATAGAAGTAGTAGTCGATGAAAATAACGTTGTAAAAGAGGCTTACTCTGGCTCAACTCTTTGGAGGGGCTTAGAGCAGATAGTAAAAAACAGAGACCCAAGAGATGCTGGCTTTTTCATGCAAAGAATTTGCGGCGTTTGCACATACTCACACTACCGAGCAGGCATAGTCGCAGTTGAGGACGCCCTTGGCATCAAGCCTCCGCTAAATGCCGAGCTAACTAGAACGCTCATGAACGCAGCTTTATATCTTCACGACCACATCGTGCACTTTTATCAGCTCCACGGCATGGACTGGGCGGACGTCGTCTCTGCACTAAGTGCTGATGTGCATAAAGCTAGCGAAGAGGCGTTTAAATACACAAGCACTCCATTTGCAACAGGCGCAGACAAGCTAAAAGAGGTAAAAGAGAGGGTTGAAGCCTTTGTTAAAAAGGGCAACCTTGGACCATTTGCCAACGCATACTGGGGACATAGCACATATAAATTTACGCCAGAGCAAAATTTAATCGTCCTCTCTCACTACCTTGAGTGCCTTAGGATCCAAAGAACAGCGGCTCAGATGATGGCTATCTTTGGCGCGAAAAACCCACATCCACAAAGCCTAACAGTTGGCGGCGTGACCTGTGTGATGGACCTCATGGATCCAGCTAGAATGGGCGAATATATGAGTAAATTTGCTGAGATCAAAGAATTTGTAGATAGAGCTTACTATCCAGACATTTTGATGGCTGCTAAGGCTTATGCAAACGAGCCAAGCGTTCTAAACGATGTTGGCGTATCAAATTTATTCTGTTACGATGAGTTTTTGATCGGCAAAAATGACCATCTATTTAAAGGCGGTATCATCTTAAATGGCGATCTTAGCAAGGTCTATGACATAGACGAAGACAAGATCACAGAAGAGGCGACAAGAGCTTGGTATAAAAACGACAAAGCACTTCACCCTTATGACGGCGAGACAGAGGCAAACTACACTGGTCTTGTCGATGGCGAGAGCATCGACGGCGAGGGCAAGCTAGCTCACAGCAAGCTTTTTGACACAAAGGGTAAATATAGCTGGATCAAAGCGCCAAGATATGATGACATGCCTATGCAAGTAGGACCGATCGCAAGCATCGTCATAAACTACGCTAAAGGCAACGAGAGAGTTAAAAAGGTAGTCGATGAGTTTTTAGCAAAGAGTGGCTTGCCACTAAGCGCAGTCTTTTCAACTCTAGGTAGAACCGCTGCTCGTATGCTTGAAGCAAAAGTGGTCGCAGAGCACACTATGGACGCATTTAATGCCTTGATCGAAAATTTAAAGACAGATCAAGAGACCTGCACAAAGTATGTCATAGATAATAGCAAAGAGTATAAAGGCCACTTCAAAGGCAACGCTCCAAGAGGCGCGCTAAGCCACTGGTGCCGCATAAAAGATGGCGTCATCTCAAACTGGCAAGCAGTCGTGCCAAGCACTTGGAACGCCTCTCCAAAAGACGCCAAAGGTCAAATGGGAAGCTACGAGGCGTGCTTAGTTGGTATGAAGATCGCTGATCTTTCAAAACCACTTGAGATAATACGAAAAATTCACTCTTACGACCCTTGCATCGCGTGTGCCGTGCATGTTATGGACACAAAGGGAAATGATTTGAGTACTTATAAGATAAATCCAAATTTGTAAGGAGAAAAGATGTCACATAAAAATCCTGACAGGATCAGCGAATATGAATTCTCCATCGGCGTTAGGCTGACACACTGGATTAGATTTGTAGCTATCACGCTTTTAGTTGTGAGCGGCTACTACATCTCTTATGTCTTTATGAGCCCAGAGATCACGAGCGAGCCTACAAATTTCATGCAAGCAAAGTGGCGTTTGGCGCACCAGGTCGCTGGCTTTGTGCTAATAGCGGTAAT
>NZ_PPBR01000021.1:0-7468 GCF_002913545.1 Campylobacter concisus
TAAATTTTATGAAGCAGCTAAAAAGATAAAAACTAGGCTTTTAAATGATGACGTCATTAAAAAGCTAGGACTTAAACAAAATGAATATGAAGGCTTCGTAAAAGCTATCGATGGCCATTTAGATATAGATAGATACTACTTAGCTTTTATAAATAGAACTGAAAGCTTTAAAAAATACCTGCCAAACATAGTTAGAATTAACTATAAATGCTTAATTTATAATATAAAAACCTATATGAAAGATTGGCAAGATATGCAAGGTTTTAATGAACTAAAGGAGCGTTATAAAACAGATAAGATATCTCTAGCAAATGATCATATATCGTTTGGCTCAATAAAAATAACAAAGCAAGAGCTATATGGTCAAGGACTTGATAAGAACTTTGGAGGAGTGGGGCAATCAAAACAACAATCAAGTGAGATAAAAGCTATAGAGCAAAACGTAAAGTCAGGATATGATGGTTTGGGAAGGTAAATTATCGTAAGCTGTTATAGAAGCCAAATTATTAGCATTGTATCTTCTTGGCCATCTCTCACCCCATAAATCCAAACGGCAATGCAAACATATCGTCATCTAGCTTTACAGCCATATCTCCGGCGTAAAATACTATGCCTTTATCAAATTTACTTTGCAAATTCTCTTTTAAGTGGTAGATATGTCTAAAGTCATCTTTGCTGATAGTTTTTGAGGATTTGACCTCTATGGCTATGAGCCTACCTGATATCTCAAGGATAAAGTCTATCTCTTTTTGATCGCTCGTTCTATAGTAGTATATGTTTGCTCTTTTTTTGCTACTTGTATTTGCCTTTAGTAGTTCATCAAATACAAACGTCTCATATATGGCACCTTTATAAGGAGAATTTGTAAGCTCTTGCGCTGAAGAAATTTGCAGTAGATGCGC
The DNA here is from genome assembly GCF_002913545.1 of Campylobacter concisus. Classification (GTDB taxonomy): domain Bacteria; phylum Campylobacterota; class Campylobacteria; order Campylobacterales; family Campylobacteraceae; genus Campylobacter_A; species Campylobacter_A concisus_AV. Next base: position 903 of record NZ_PPBR01000021.1, read on the forward strand.
TAGCACCCCTGTGTCAGTAGCAAAAATTTTAGGAGTTTTTATGAGCCTTTTTAGAGCGTTGTTAAAATAGGGCTGTAGCTTTTGGATCTGATAAGTATGCTCAAGCACGCTAAAGTAGCTATCAAAGGTCTTATTATCAAGCCCAGACTCTAGGCATAGCTCGTTTTTGTTAAAGATGTTGCCGCTTCTTAGCATACATAGGCGGTACATAGTGATAAATTTATCCATATTTCTAATGTTGCCTATCTCTTTGGCGTCTGATTCTATATATGTTCTTATATACGAGCTAAACCAGAGATATTTTGATTTTTCAGAGCTTATCTTTGTGATCTCCGGGTAGCCACCGTTTATGATCTTTTCAGATAAACCGTCGTTGTTATACTTCTTTAGCGAAAGATGGCTTATATCGCCACTTAAAATATCTATCAAATTTTCATTACTATGACTTAGCTCTTTTTGAGAAAGTGGGTAAAGTTCTACTATGCCTATCCTTCCAGCCAAAGAGTCTGATATATCTTTAAAGCCCTTTAAATTTGCAGAACCGGTTAATACAAACTGCCCATTTGTTCTATCTTTATCTATAAATTCTTTTATAGCTAAAAGCAGTATAGGTACTCTTTGTATTTCATCTATCACGATAGGCTTATTACAGTGCTCTATAAAGCCTTTAGGGTCGTTTCTTGCGGATTCATATATGTTTATGTCGTCAAGCGTTATGTAGTTTGGTATCTCTAAATTTAAAGCAAGGGTTGATTTGCCTACCTGCCTGGCTCCGCTTATCAAAAGCACTGGAAAGCTTTTCATATACTCTTTTATTTCGTCGCTTATGGCTCGTTTGATGTACATAGTATTTTATCCTTAAATATTTAGGAGTATAATACTACAATATATATAAATTTACAAGGATGGTTTGGTTAAGATAATTGTATATTTAAATTTAATTCGAACTAAAACTGGCAAGACTAAGTCAGTCACTGTGATTTTCCATCACACTGAGTATTTTATTGGTAGAGTTTTAAGAAATATCACCTCAGATTTTCATATTGACAAATGGTAGTCAAATTTTACCTCAAAAGGAGCAGCACAATAACCATTTTTTGGAATATTGCACAGGCTCTTTTATACTGCAACCTAACTTCCCAATAAATTTTTTACCTCATAACTTTATCCAGTAGCGATTTATAGCTATCCACTACGTCATAGACCACGCTATCATTGCTTATAGCCTTAAAATGCTCCTTTGCGCAGTGGATTTTGGACTCTTCGACTTGGCGAAGTTGCATAGAATTCATAGACCCTTTAGTCTCCGCAACAAAATAAATATGCTTAATATCTCCCTCATAAAATGCAATCGCCCTAAAAAGACAAACCTCTCCAGATACATCAGTCATACATATAGACGAATTTAAAGGAAATATAGAAAAAGAGAAATATCAGCTAGCGATGTATGATAAAAACCGTAAACTAGTAGATATATTAAGAAATAGACATTCACAAACAATAAAAAATATAATAAACGAATTTGAAATACAACCACAAGTAGTTGTAATGGATATGTTTAAGCCATTTAGAAGCGTAATAAATAGTAATATAGTTCAGGCCCAAATAGTAGCAGATAAATATCATGTAATAAGACAAGGGATATGGGCATTAAGAGATTTAAGAGTAGAATTATTTAACAAAGACAATGAAAAGTATAAGAAGTTAAAAAAATATTGGAAAATACTAAGTAAAAGCCCAATAAGTCAGTTTAGTCAAAGACAAAAAGAGATATTAAAAGAGATATTAAAAGTAGATAAGACATTGAAAAAGATGTATAGAATAATAAAAGAATTTTACAAGATGTTTGAGAGCAAGACAGTAAAGACAATGAGAAGGAGAATAGAGCAATTAATTGAAAAATTGAGAGTATTTAATATAAAGCAAAGTATAAAACTAGCAGATACAATAACAAGTTGGAAAAAAGAGATAATAAATATAGTAGAATATAAAATAAACAATGGGTTTGTAGAAGGAAATAACAACAAAATAAAAGTAATAAAAAGAGTATCTTATGGACTAAGAAACTATGAAAGATTTAGAAAATTGATATATTTACGTCTTTGCAATAGATAGAGGTGTTTTTACACCCCCCCCCACTATTGACAAAGAACCATAATAAATTTTATCCGCTCTATAAATTTAAAAATTAAATACCCTTTTTAAATACATTTAAAAGAAAAATTTATATATGATCCTAAGATAAAAAATTAATAATTATACTTAAGGAGCAAACATGCGAATTCCTATTCGCTACGGCAAAGATGATATCATCGACCTAAGCGTTCCGGAAAAAAATTTACTGGGAGTTTTTAACCCCAACCCCGTGGCTAAATTCGACGAAACGGCACTCATCGCAAAGGCTCTGGCAAATCCGATAAATCAAAAAAGCTTTGATGAGTTTATCGCTGGCGACGAAAAGATCGTCATCATCGTAAACGACGGCACGAGACCTACGCCGACGGCAAAAGTTTTAAAGCAAATTTACCCAAAAATCCGCGATAAAAATAAAATTTTCATCATCGCCACAGGCTGCCATAGAGAGGGCACGCTAGAAGAGTACGAGATGATATTCGGCAAAGAAATTTACGCCGAGCTTAACGCTAAAAGCGAAATATGCGACCACGACTCGAAAAAAGACGAAATGAGCTATCTGGGCGAGTCCAAAAACGGCACGCAGATGTATCTAAACAAAATCGTAGCCAAAGCAAAAAAAGTGATCGTCATAGGCTCGGTCGAGCCGCACTATTTTGCAGGCTATACGGGCGGACGAAAGGCGTTTTTACCCGGCGTCGCCAAATACGAAACTATCGAGCAAAACCACAAACTAGCCCTTAGCGCCGATGCTCAGGCGCTGCGCTTAGAGGGCAACCCCGTGTATGAAGATATGATCGACGCGATGAAGGTGCTCGCGCACATCGACGTTTTTTCGATCCAGACGGTGCTTGACAGCGAACACGGCGTGTATTACGCGAGTGCCGGACACCTAAACGACAGCTTTTATGACTGCATAAAAAAGGCAGACGAGGTCTTTTGCGTAAATATTCCGCGCAAGGCAGATATCGTGATCTCGGTCGCGCCCTATCCGATGGACGTCGATCTTTATCAGGCACAAAAAGGGTGCGGACGCAAAAATAGTCATCTTGCCGTTTGGCTCTATGACTGTGCCTAAGGTTTAAGTATGGCTAAAATTTTATACTATGATGCTAGCTGTGGCATCAGCGGCGATATGAATTTAGGCGCACTGGTGGATCTGGGCGCGGATTTTAGCTATCTTTGCGCCGAGCTTGCTAAGCTAAATTTAGCTAGCGAATTTTACCTACGCAAGCGCAAAGTGCTAAAATGCGGTATCTCTGCAACCAAAATAGACGTCGTTTGCGCGGCAAATCCGAGCCAAATTCCGCTTGGCCTCTTAGGCGCTAAATTTAGCCCGCGTCAAAATTTAAACGGCAAAATTCACGGCGCCGAATTTAGAGCGGATAAGTCCGCCCAAAACCATCCGCGTCCGCGAAATTTCACGCAAATTTTAGAGCTTATCGAGGGTTCTAGCCTAAGCGCTTTCGTAAAAAAAACGGCAAGCGAAATTTTTAGCGTTATCGCGCAGGCCGAGGCCAAAATCCACGGCACTAGCGCAGAGCAAGTACATTTCCACGAAGTGGGCGCCGCGGACAGCATCGCGGACGTAGTGGGTGCGGCTATTTGTTTGGAGGCCTTGGGTGCGCCGCAAATTTTTGCTTCGCCTATCGAGCTTGGCGGCGGTTTTGCGCACTGCGCTCACGGCAGGCTGACCGTACCGGCGCCTGCGGTTTGCGAAATTTTAAAAAGCGCGCAAGTAAGCCTAGGGCGAGCGAATTTCGAGATGACTACGCCCACAGGAGCGGCGATTTTAAAGGCCTGCGCACTAAATTTAAGGGAGCAAGACCGCCGCGAGTCGCCGCGAAATTTTAAAATTTTAAGCACGGGCTACGGCGCTGGCGATAAAGACATCGCAGATTTTGCCAACGCGCTTCGCGTGATACTTTGCGAAACGAGCGAGGATTTAGGCTTGAGAGATGAGCCAAATTTGAGCGTGCAGATCGGCTATGGCGAGCTTTGCGAGCGGATTTTAATCTCCACTAATATCGACGACATGGACGCCGAGAGCTTTGCCTTTGCGTGCGATATTTTGCGAGATAGCGGCGCGCTGGACGTATTTAGCAGGTCTATTTTTATGAAAAAGGGGCGCGCGGGCTTTGAGCTAAACGCGCTGTGCCGCAAGCAGGACGCCGCGCGGATAAAGGGGCTAATTTTCGCGCATACGACGGCGATCGGAGTTAGAGAGTGCGCTGTGAGGAAAACGGAGCTTGCGCGCGAGTTTTGCGAGGTAGAGACTAAATACGGCAAAATAAGGCTTAAAATTTCGCGCGGCCGAGTTTGCGGTTTTAACGCCGAACAAAATTTAACGGACGAAAATTTAGCCCGAAATTACCCCGAAATTTTAAAAATCAAGCCCGAATTCGAGGACTGCAAAAAAGCTGCGCAGAGATTTCAAACGACGATTCGCGAGGTTAGAAACGAGACTTTAAAAAAGTATGACGAAACTAGAAATTCTAAAAAATGATATAAAAAAGCTAGGAAATTTAGCCATTGCTTTTAGCGGCGGCGTAGATAGCTCATTACTGCTAAAGGTCGCTGCAGACGTGCTTGGCGAAAATACACTAGCACTCACGGTAAAATCGCCCTATATGTCTTTGCGCGAGATAGACGAGGCGGCAAAATTTGCTAAATTTTATGGCATCAGGCACGAGATATTTGAGGTGGGTATCGCCGATGAGATAAAGCTTAATCCGCAAAATCGCTGTTATCTTTGCAAAAAAGCAGTTTTTTCAAGGCTTTTTGCTCGTGCAAAAGAGCTTGGTTTTACAAATTTGGCTGATGGCACGAACAAAGACGATCTTGGCGAATATCGCCCAGGTTTAAAGGCAAAAGAGGAGCTTGGCGTGCTTTCGCCTCTAATAAATTTACGTAAATTTGAGATCCGCGAGCTCTCACGCGAGCTAAATTTAGCAACAGCAGAAAAGCCAAGCTACGCATGCTTGCTAACTCGTTTGCCGCATGAAAAAGAGATAAGCGTAGATGAGCTAAATTTAGTAGAAGCGGCTGAAAATTTACTGATAAAAAGCGGTTACGAAAATGTGCGAGCAAGGCTTGATGATAGAAAAATGAAGCTGCAAATGCCATTTTCTAGCATGCAAAACTTTTTAAATGACGTGAAATTTAAGTTTATCGTTAAAGAGCTAGTCGCACTTGGCGCGGCAGAGGTGACGCTTGATCTAAAGGGGCTTAGAGAGGATGTTTTGGCATGAGCGAGACTGAAATTTTAGAATTTATTGCTGGTATAAAAAACGGCAAGATGAGCGAGCAAGATGCGCTAAAGTATCTAAAAAACTACCCATTTAACGACATCGGATGTGCTAAGATCGACACTCAGCGCGCTTTGCGAAATGGCACTGGTGAGGTGATATATGGGGCAAATAAAACAGATGATGAAATTTTGCAAATCGCTAGTGCGATCGGCGAAAAAAATGAAAATATCTTAATCACAAGAACAAATGAGAGTGTTTTTAAACGCATTTGTGAGATCTTTCCGCAGGCAAATTTTAACGCTCGTGGCAGGGTGATCAGCGTCAAATTTAAAGAGCCCGCACCTACAAAAAGCTACATCGCGATAGTCTCTGCTGGCACTGCTGATGGCGCAGTCGTGGAAGAGGCCTATGAGACGGCAAAATTCTTAGGCAATGACGTGAGAAAATTTACCGATGTCGGCGTGGCAGGGCTACATAGGCTGGTCGCAAAGCTTGACGAGATACGCGCCGCAAAGGTCGTGATTGCCGTTGCTGGCATGGAGGGCGCACTTGCTAGCGTGCTAGCTGGGCTTGTAAGCTCTCCAGTGATCGCAGTGCCTACTAGTGTGGGATACGGGGCAAATTTTGGCGGAGTTGCGGCACTGCTAGCCATGCTAAATAGCTGTGCAAATGGCATAAGTGTCGTAAATATCGACAACGGATACGGCGCTGCATATAACGCAAGCCTGATAAATCATTTGTAATTTTATGCTTGTAGCACTGAAAAATAGACTAAATTTAAAGAAAAAGCGTTGCGAGAGTTAAATTTAAGCTGGAGAAAAGAGGCTTTAGCAAAAAGAGAAAGTTTGCGGTCGAGGCTAGCATTTTTAGCTGTGGCTGGTGTGATCTTAGTAACTGAAATTTACATCGCAGTTTGCGTAAAGGGTGGCTTTGTGCGGCACTACGCGGGCGACGTTTTGGCTGTTATCTTGCTTTACGCTTTGGCAAGGGCTATTTTTAGCGTGACGCCATCAAATTTGCCGCTTAAAATTTTTGCTTTTGCGGCGGCTTTGGAAATTGCGCAGTATTTTGGAGTGGTGCAAATTTTAGGCATAGAAAATAAAATTTTAAAGATAATGATCGGCGGGACGTTTGATCTTACCGATCTACTCTGCTACGCGGCTGGCTGTATTTTAGCGGGCG
>NZ_PPBR01000022.1:0-465 GCF_002913545.1 Campylobacter concisus
AATAACTAACCACACATGAAAACGGCAAAAGAATAAACACTAAAGAAAATTACAACATCACATACATTGAAAATGAACTAAAATTGAAAGCGCTATCTAGCAAAGATAGGCTTTATAAAAAGGTAGATGCGAGAGTTTAGGAGTAAATATATGCAGACTAAACAACTTTGTAAAATAAATCTTTTCACAAAAAAGACGTCATCTTTAGCATGAAGCTAAAAGGATATTAGATGATAAACGCACTTAGTAGTTACGCTTTAAATTTAGAGCAGAACATAAAGGTATCAACCAAAGTTTCTACCAACCAAACCAGCTCAGAGGATTTAGGCTACAAGGTAGATAAGGATGGCTACTTTACAGATGAGTTTAATAAACAAGCTGGCATCCCAATTGATTATAAAATCCACTCAAGCACGCAGGAGTCTTTAGACAGGATAGAGACGCAGCCTGACTATATGCAAAGGG
>NZ_PPBR01000023.1:0-973 GCF_002913545.1 Campylobacter concisus
AGTTTGATAAATCCAGCTGCATCTTTTTGGTCATAAACGCTATCTTCTTCAAATGTGCAGTATGCCTCGCTAAATAGATTATCATTTTTACTGCTTCTGCCAAGGATAGTCACATTACCTTTATAAAGCTCAACTTTTACAGAGCCATTTACGTGCTCTTGGCTTTTGTCGATGAGCGCTTGGAGCATATTTCGCTCAGGTGACCACCAGTAGCCGTTGTAGATTAGCTCGGCATATTTTGGCATGATCTCATCTTTTAAGTGAGCTGCACCGCGGTCAAGTGTGATGCTCTCTATCGCTCTGTGAGCTTTTAGCATTATCGTGCCACCAGGAGTTTCGTAGCAGCCGCGGCTCTTCATACCAACTGAGCGGTTTTCTACGATGTCAAGTCTGCCGATGCCGTGTTTTGCGCCAAGGCGATTTAGCTCGGTTAAAATTTCAGCTGGGCTCATTTTTTTGCCGTTTATGCTCACTGGATCGCCTTTTTCATAGCCGATCTCGATGATCTCGCTCTTATCTGGGGCATCTTTTGGGCTTACTGTCCATCTCCACATATCATCTTCTGGTGCGTGGCTTGGGTCTTCAAGCACTAGGCCTTCGTAGCTTATGTGAAGTAAATTTGCGTCCATTGAGTATGGGCTTTTGCCTGGTTTTTTGGTGATATCTATGCCGTTTTTCTCAGCGTATGCTAAGAGCTTTTCACGGCTGTTTAGATCCCACTCGCGCCATGGAGCGATGATAGTTAGGTTGTCACCAAGTGCGTAGTAGCCAAGCTCAAAGCGAACTTGGTCGTTGCCTTTGCCTGTTGCTCCGTGGCTCACGCCATCAGCGCCAACAAGTCTTGCGATCTCGCTTTGGCGTTTTGCTATAAGTGGGCGCGCGATTGAAGTACCAAGCAGATATTCGCCCTCATAGACTGCGTTTGCTCTAAACATTGGAAATACATAATCACGTACAAATTCTTCTTTTAAGG
>NZ_PPBR01000024.1:0-512 GCF_002913545.1 Campylobacter concisus
CACCAACGACACTGATCGCATTTGTTACGCCACTTGCCTTTGCTATCATTTTGTTTTGTGGCACAAGCGCTGGATGCACGCGTAGTTCGACCTTGCCTTCGCTTTTTTTAGCGATAGCTAGAAGCTTGATAGAGTATTCAAAGTCTTTTGCAAAAAATATGTCTTCTGGCGTGATGCCTTGTATCCCCTCGATCAAGATATCCTCTGGATCGCCGTGAACGCCATATGCGATACTTGCAAGAATGAGAAGCTTGTGAGCCGTGTCAAAGCCACCCACGTCAAAGGTAGGATCAGCCTCAGCGTATCCAAGCTCTTGCGCCTTTTTAAGCGCGTCTTTGAAATTTGAGCCCTCATTCATCATCGAGGTTAGGATGTAGTTACTTGTGCCATTTAGTATGCCATTTATGCTTAAGATGTGGTTGGCGCTAAGCCCCTCTCTTAAGGCTCTGATGATCGGTATGCCACCAGCCACGCTTGCTTCAAAGCCAAATGGCGTGTTTTTAGCTAAATTT
>NZ_PPBR01000025.1:0-1457 GCF_002913545.1 Campylobacter concisus
GCATCTTTTGTTACTATTGCGTTTTTAAATTTACTAGGTGGGCGATGTTTATAAAAGGCTTTTTTTCAAACTCAGTTGGCATCATGACTTCAAGGATTTTAGGGCTTATAAGAGATCTTTTAACGGCCTCTATCCTTGGTGCTGGCATATTTAGCGACCTCTTTTTTATAGCATTTAAGATACCAAATTTATTTCGCCGCATCTTTGGTGAGGGTGCCTTTACGCAGGCATTTTTGCCAAATTTTGCAAATAGCAAGAAAAAAGCGATCTTTCAAGCTGAAATTTTCATCAAATTTCTACTTTTTATAGGTATTTTGACGCTTCTTGTAAATTTATTTACACCCTACTTTATAAAAATAATCGCAAGCGGTTTAAGCGAGCAAAACATAACCGATGCAGTGCCACTTGTGCGCATAAATTTCTACTATCTAGCCCTTGTTTATATCGTCACTTTCATGGGTGCGCTGCTTCAGTATAAAGGGCACTTTGCAACGACTGCGTTTTCTACTGCGCTACTAAATTTAGCCATGATAGCTTCACTACTTTTGGCTCGTGGCAAGAGCGAGAGTGTGGTCGCACTTTATCTTAGTTTTGGTGTCGTTGCAGGCGGCATTTTGCAGGTTTTGGTGCATCTAATTGCTATGAAATTTAACGCCTTAAATAAAATTTTCTGGGGCGGTCTAAGTGGATATTTTAAGGGCAAAAGAGCTCAGAGCAAAGGCTTTTTTATAAATTTCTACCACGGCTTACTTGGCTCAAGTGCTATGCAGATAAGCGCATTTATGGACACTTGGCTAGCTAGCTTTTTGGTAAGTGGCTCGATAAGCTACCTTTTTTATGCAAACAGAATTTTCCAGCTCCCACTTGCAATCTTTGCGATAGCGCTCTCTCAGGCACTCTTTCCAAAGATCACTAGGCTTTTAAAGCAAAAAGACGAAGCAAACGCCCTAGTTTGGACGAAAAAGAGCTTTTATCTACTACTTTGTGCCCTGCTAGCAGCTACGATCACAGGCGTCGTGCTAAGTGAGTTTATCATCTGGCTATTGTTTGAGAGAGGGAATTTCACAAGGGCAAACACGACCGAGTGCGCCAAGGTGCTAAGTGCCTATTTAGTGGGGCTTACGCCATTTGGTCTAGCTAAAATTTTCTCACTTTGGCTCTATGCAAATATGAAGCAAAAAGAGGCAGCTAAAATTTCTATCATCTGCCTTGTGATAAATTTGATCCTAGCTGTCATTTTGATGCAGAGATTTGGAGCAGCTGGCCTTGCATTTGCAAGCTCGCTTGGGGGATTTTTACAGCTTATTTTATACATTAGAGCCTTTGGAGCTAAGCGATTTTTAGCTATAATCGAGCCTAAATTTATAGCCGCTATCGCACTTTTGGCGGTTTTACTCTATTTTGGTTTAACATTTTTAAAGGATATATTTAATGCGAATTTTTGATACTTCTAAAAG
>NZ_PPBR01000026.1:0-466 GCF_002913545.1 Campylobacter concisus
GTCCTCTTGGCTGGAGATTTTCATCGTCTTTTATCTCCTCTTCGTAGGCTGCTACGTAGTCAAATTCTTTTTGATCGTCGACGATCTTGACCTCTACATTAAACTCATCGGCTAAAATTTCTATCGCATCTTCATCCAAAAAGTCATTTTTGGTTGTCGTCATACCAAGCATGAAACGCTTACCAATGATCTCACTTGGCTGTTTGTTTAGCTTTTCAGCAAATTCATAAACACGAATTTCTTTTGGAATACTTATAGATGTCACAGCTTCATTGTTTTGTTTATTTTCAGGCTTTTTGTGTTTTTTTCTAGCTCTTCTTTGTATGCCGCCTTCGCCAAATGAATTTATCGTATTGTTGACCGTAGTTCTCATAACATTTGGCTGTTTTGTCTTTTGAGCAGGTGCTGGTACCGGAGTGTTAAAACTAAAATCAGGAAGAACAACTACATCTTCATCTTCTAGCAC
>NZ_PPBR01000027.1:0-525 GCF_002913545.1 Campylobacter concisus
GTTGATGAGCTTTTGGCTAAATTTTTCTGATTTACAAGTGCGTTTATGAGGCTGCTTTTACCCACATTTGACCTGCCCAAAAAGACCACTTCGCTTGTCACAAAGCTTGGAGCCTCTTTTATGCTTGGGCTTGAAGTGATAAATTTAGCGCTCAAAGCTCTTATCACTTGGCTTTATCCTCGATCTGAAAGATAAATTTAACCGGCTTTTTCTCGTCGCTATTTACACTATATGTGCCATCTTTTTGATTGACCACGATCTTATCGCCATAGACATTTTTATCAGTCTCTACCTCGTGCAAGTAGCCATTGCCAGTTACTGTGTATATCTGCTTTGCTGGCTCGTATGTGAGCGTATCGCCCTTGCCGTCATAGTGCTTATCTTTCATGAAAATTTTAGCTCTGGCGTTGCCTGTGGCTACATATTTTACTGGCTGGCGTTTTTTTTCCAATTGCACAACGCCTTCTTTTGCCTTTAGCTCGTAGTATGAGCCTTGTTTGTTATTTACATTTCCCACAACTCTGC
>NZ_PPBR01000028.1:0-10497 GCF_002913545.1 Campylobacter concisus
GCTTAAAAAAGTAAATTAATCGCTAATTTGCTTTTAAGAGTTATGCTTGTATAGTTTTTACAAATTTTAAATTTACGATGAAAGCAACCTAGATAATGAAATTTCTGCTTTGTCTTGGCTTATCTTTGATAGCGCTTTTTGCTGAAGGTAAAGGCTGCTTTGTCGATGAAAATAGTCAAAACATCATCTATGTAAAAGATGGCGAGACAAAAAGCCTAGGACTAAAGGAGAAAATTTACAAAGATCAAAGATGTGCTTTTGACGAGAGCTCTTTTTACGTTGCAAATTTAAACAACGAGATCGTAAAGGTAGCTAGCGAGAAGGAATTTTTATTTGCACTGCCAAATGTTGGCTGTAAGGTTTCAAATATCTTGCTAGATAAAGAGAAAATTTACGTCGCTTGCGATATGGCAAATGTCGTAACGATCGCTATTTTTGACAAGAGTTCTAAAAAATTTATATCAAAAAATTTTAACAATGTTTATAAAATTTCTAGCTTTTTGCCGCTTGGCGGGGGAGTGTTTTTTACAAGCTTTAATGGCAAGGCGTTTTTGCTTGATAGCAAGCTTAACGCAAAAGAGCAAAAAAGCGTTGGTTTTGCGCCCATTAGTGCCTGTAAATTTAGTGATGATGAAATTTTCATAGGCTTTAGAAACGGAGAAATTTTAGATCTTAAAAGTGGAGCTAAAAAGCAAGTTTTAAGATCTAAAATTTCAGCTCTTGCGTGCGCGGGAGACGAGGTTTTAGTAGCTGGCGAGGACGGAGTGATCTATAAATTTGACAAAAGTTTTAAGCTAAAGGGCAAAAAAGAGCTTTTTAGCGGTGAGATAAAAGAAATTTTTATAGATAAAAACGTGCTTGTTGGCGTGGATCTAGGTAATAAGACAAAGAGTTTAGAGATAAATTCATTTTAAAAAGGAGAGTAAATGCAAAAGTTATTTTGTGTCGCAAGTGCTGCACTGCTTGGGCTATCTTTAACTGCTGCTTGTGCTGCTAGTAGTGACCTTGAAAAAGTCATGAAAGAGCGCGGGCTAAGCGAAAAAGATGTCCTTGCAGCTGCTAAGACTTATCAGCCAAGCGGTAAAAAAGATGATTTCATCGTCTTTTCATCTGGCGGGCAGAGTGGTCAAGTGCTAGTTTATGGCGTTCCGTCGATGAGAATTTACAAATACATCGGCGTTTTCACCCCAGAGCCTTGGCAAGGATATGGCTATGACAATGAGTCAAAAGCTGTTTTAAAACAAGGCAACATCAGGGGCAAAGAGATAACTTGGGGCGATACACACCACCCAAATTTCACTGAGAAAAATGGTGAGTATGTTGGTGATTATCTATTTATCAACGACAAAGCAAACCCAAGGATCGCTGTTATAAATTTAAAAGACTTTGAGACAACTCAAATGGTCGTAAACCCTATCATGAAGAGTGAGCACGGCGGTAGCTTCATCACTCCAAACAGCGAGTATGTCATTGAAGCTAGCCAGTACGCAGCACCACTTGATGATAACTATCACTCAATGGACGACTACGAAGCCGTTTATAGAGGTGCTGTGACATTTTGGAAATTTGACTATCCAAAAGGCAAGATCGACGAGAAAGCATCTTTCTCTCTTGAGCTTCCTCCATACTGGCAAGACCTAAGCGACGCTGGTAAGGGCGAGAGCTACGGCTGGGGCTTTACAAACTCGATAAACACTGAGATGTATACAGGTGGTATCGAAAAAGGTCTTCCTCCATTTGAGGCGGGTGCTAGTAGAAATGACACCGACTTCTTGCATGTTTATAACTGGCAAATTTTAGAAAAACTTGCACAAGACAAGAAAAACTATAAAGTTATAAATGGTCATAGAGTGATTACAATAGAAGCTGCTGTAAAAGCTGGAGCACTATTTTTGATCCCAGAGTCAAAGAGCCCACACGGTTGTGACGTAAGCCCAGATGGCAGATACATCATCGTTGGCGGTAAGCTTGATACTCACGCATCAGTTTATGACTTTAAAAAGATCAAAGAGCTAATCGATAAGAAAGAGTACGCTGGCACTGACCCATACGGCATACCTATCTTAGATAGAGAAAAGTCAATGCACGGACAAGTAGAACTTGGCCTTGGACCACTGCACACATCATTTGACTCACAAGATGGCATACTTTATACTTCACTTTACGTTGATAGCCAAATCGTAAAATGGGACTACAAAAATTTAAAAGTGCTTGATAAGGTAAATGTTCATTACAACATCGGTCACCTTGATACAATGGAGGGCAAATCAGCAAAACCTAAGGGCAAATACGCAATCGCACTTGATAAACTTTCAATCGATCGCTTCAACCCAGTTGGCCCACTCCATCCACAAAACCACCAGCTAATAGACATCACTGGTGCAAAAATGGATCTAATCTATGATATGCCTATCCCACTTGGTGAGCCACACGACGTTGTTTCAATAGCTGCTAGCAAACTAACTCCAGCGCTTACTTACAACATGGGTACAAACTCAAGAACAGGCGAGGCTAGCCCATACGCAACTCTAGCTGGTCAAGAAAGAGTTGAGAGAAACGGCAAAAACGTAACTGTCTATGCGACAATGATCAGAAGCCACATCAACCCAGAGCACATCGAGGTAAATAAAGGCGATAACGTAACTATCCACCTAACAAACCTAGAGCGCGCTCAAGATGAGACTCACGGCTTTGGCATCGACCTTTACAACATCCACGCTTCACTTGAGCCTGGCAAAACTGCTTCAGTAAATTTCGTAGCTGATATGGAAGGTGTCTTCCCATACTACTGCACCGAGTTTTGTTCAGCACTTCACCTAGAGATGATGGGTTACTTACTTGTTAAAGATCCAAATAAAAAATATGAATCTGCAAAAAATAGCAAGCTAAAAACTTTAAGTCCAGAGGCTCTAAAAGCTGAGTACGACAAAGTAATCGCAACTAACAAAGCAACTGATGATGTTATCCAAGAGGTTGTTAAATACCTAAAAGAGAAACATTATGAGAAATATCCAAAAGTAAAAGCTTTGGTTGATGACGCACTTGATCAATACGGCCACATCAAAGAGGTAAAAGCTAAAGCTGACGAAGCTTACAAAAAAGGCGACGTGAATGGCGCTATCCTTTGGGAGTACCAAGTATGGCAATATATGGTTAAAACTGCCGACGTTGGTCTAAGAGCTAAAAACAACCTAGCTAAAGAGATCGCAACTCCGATGAGCCCAGCTGCTGCAAAAGGCGAAGAAGCTTATCTAAAAGGCGGATGTAATGGCTGCCACGTTATCGGTCAAGTAAGCTCAGGCCCAGACCTAACTGGCGTCTTGCTAAGACATGAAAACGGCGAAAAATGGGTAGCAGACTTCATAAAAGACCCTGCTAAATTCTATAACGACGACTACGTTAAAGCGATGATTGATTTCTTTAAACTTAGAATGCCAAATCAGCACATGAGTGATGAAGAGATCAAAAATATCATCCAGTATCTAAAATGGATAGACGAAAACGCAGGTATGTAGTTTTAAGGGGCATTTTTGCCCCTTTTAAATTTTAAAATTTAACTTTTTGCTAGGCTAAATTTTAAAATTTAAAGGAGAGATTATGAGTAAATATAAAATTTATACCATTGTTGCACTTATCATTATGAGCGTTTGTTTTACTCTGCCAGTTCTTGGCTGGCACGGAGCAAAAGAGCGTATAGCTAATGGCGACGAGCTACCATCTTATGCTTATACTATCTACGATCTTTATAGCTCATTTCAGTATAAAAACCACCTTTTGCCAAAAGAGGTGGCAAGTGATCTTCACAAGATGATCGAGCAAAAAGCAGAGATAGGCACGCCATCACTCCCTATCTGGTACGTATCTCTTGAAGCGCCAAACTATCCAAAGGCAGCCTTTCCAGATGGCATCCCAGTATATTTTCACGTAGATGGATATAGTGGCGACGTGCACGAGATGAATACGATAAACCACTACATCGGCATGTATCCTATGGAGCATGGCGGCAATGTCGAGCGAGCGATCGCACCTTATTATCTACTTATTGCCACACTTTGCATGCTTGCGTTTTTATACTATGACGGTAAATTTAACTCGCTTCTCATGGTGCCAACCATCATCGCACCGGTGCTATTTATGAGTGCATTTGTGGGCTGGCTATACTGGTATGGACACAATATGCAAGAGTGGGGCGCCTTTAAGATCAAACCATTTATGCCAACCGTTTTAGGCGATGGTAGCGTGGCGCACTTTACAACGCACTCATACCCAACTATCGGCTTTTGGATGATGATAGTTATGAGCGTGCTTTGCATACTTGCGGTATTTTCAAAGAAAAAAGAGCTAAATGCGTAAAATTTCTAAATTTGCCCTTGTTTTTTTGCCACTTTTTGGCTTTGCAAACGTCCTTCAAGATGCGATAAATAACGCTAGCCCTGGCGATGTGATAAAGCTAGGCGACGCTGTTTATGAAGGAAATATAATCATTTCTAAGCCTCTTAGCATCATAGGAGAAGGCAAAAACGCCCACATAAAAGGGGATGGCAAGGGCAGCGTTATAAAGATCATCGCTTCAAACGTGACACTTAAAAATTTAAAGATAAGTGGCAGTGGCAACGACCTTGGCGAGCTTGACGCTGGCATAGGCTGTGACAAGGCAAATAACGTTGAAATTTCTAAAAATGACATAAGTGATGTGCTTTTTGGGATCGATTTTAAAGAGTGCAGCAGCTCAAAGATCACTGAAAACAACATCACCTCAAAAAAGGGCGCTAGCCTTGGCTTTAGAGGCGATGCCGTGAGACTTTGGTATAGCCATGAAAATTTGATCGAGCACAACAATATCCGCGACAGCCGTGACATGGTCGCATGGTACGCAAGCCACAATAAATTTCTAAGCAACAAAGCAGTTGGTAGCAGATATTCGCTGCATTTTATGTATGCTAATCAAAATTTAGTCGAAAATAACGAATTTATCGGCAACGCTGTTGGTATGTTTTTTATGTATTCAGCTAGCTCAAATATAAAAAATAACCTAGTTATGGATAGTGATGGCGCCTTTGGTATCGGCATCGGACTAAAGGACGTATCTGACTTTACGATAGAAAACAACACCCTTGTCTATAACGCGCGTGGCATCTTGCTTGATAACTCGCCCTTTCAGCCGGGATCAACTATAAATTTTATAGGCAATAAAATTTTACACAACGTAGTTGGCGTCTATTTTCACGCTACGCAAGGCACAAGTATCTTTGAAAACAACGACTTTATCGGCAACATGGACATCGTCGTAAATGACACTCCAGGCGAAAAGATGCTATTAAACAGATGGAGCAAAAACTATTATGACGAGTATGAGAGCTTTGACAGAGATAAAGATGGCTACGGCGATACGCCATTTTTGCACCTCTCATACATCGATCAGCTCTGGCAGTACTATCCAAATTTGCAGTTTTTCTATGGCTCAAGCGTCTTTAGCGTCTTAAATTTCTTAGCTAAACTCGCTCCATTTTCTGAACCGATAAAGCTACTTGAAGATAGTTCGCCAAGGATAAAACCGCTTGATGTTTCAAATTTCAACGCTTTAAAGGCGAAACGTGGATAGAAGAAATTTTATGATAATTGGCTCAGCCGCAGCGGTGGCTGGATACGCCATAGGCAAGTTTTTGCCAAAAAGTAGTGGCGACAAACTCTATCTTAGACCCCCAGGTGCTGTTGATGACTTTGATGATCTTTGCGTCAAATGCGGTCAGTGCGTGCAAGTCTGCCCTTATCACAGCATAAATTTACTTGACATAAAAGATGGCTACTCAAGCGGTTCAGCCTACATCGACGCAAAAGAGCGAGGCTGCTACTTGTGCGATCTCTTCCCATGCGTGCTAGCCTGTCCTAGCGGGGCGCTTGACCATGCGACAAAGGTCGTGGGCGATGTCAAAATGGGCGTTGCAGTTTTAAGTGACACGGCTGCCTGTTTGAGCGTGAAAAGAGAAAATTTAAGCGAAACTGGCGTTAAGCATCTGCTTGATCGCAAAGCCTATAACGACAGAGAAGAGGCGTTAAAAGATAAGATAAAAGGCAAGATCGGTCAAATTTGCGATCTTTGCGTCACACTTTGCCCAGTTGGCGATAGCGCGATAGCAATGAGCGAGGCAAATTTACCACTTATAAAAAATGGCTGCGTGGGTTGTGGCGTTTGCGCTGAGGTCTGCCCAGCAAAGATCATAAATATCGCCCCAAAGATGAGCTATGATGAAATTTACAAGGAGAAAAAATGAGAGCAATAATACCTTTAATAGCTGCTGCGTTGTTATTTGTCGGCTGTGAAAAGAGTGAGGACAAAGCGCAAGAGGCTGCTAGCGAGCAAGGTACAAAAGTAGCGACAAGTGCTAGCATAAAGGTCGAAAAAAATGAAAACAACGAGAGTGCAAATAAGCAAAATGAATTTATAAAATACGACATGCACGGCGAAAAAAGCGTTAAATTTGGACTTGACGATAGCAACGTAAGCCGCCAGATCGGAGCGCTAGCCATGGTAAAAAGCCCGCTTCAAAGTATAAATTTAAGGCTTATAAAGGGCAGACTTAGCAAGAACTTCATCACAAAGTGCTCAGCCTGCCACGACGACTATGCAAATGGCATAATCGGACCATCTCTTTTAACAAAGAGCGAGGATGAAATTTTCAAGATGATAAACGCCTACAAGAGCAAGGAAAAGGTAAATGTTTTGATGCGTGATCTTGTTAAAAAGATGGATGAGAGTGAGATTAGAAATCTAGCAAAAGAGATAAGCGATTTTAATGCGCAGTTTAGGAGCAAACAATGAAAATCGGAAAAATCATAACGATCATTTTAGCGGTGCTGATATGTGGCATCATGGTGTTTATGCTAAGCCAAACTCCGCCTAAAAAGGAGAAAGTAGAAGCTAGCGTTCAGCCAAAAGTGGAGCAAAATATCTCAAAAGAGCAGTCAAAGTCTAGCGAGGAATTTGCCAGCGAAGATGAGCTAAAAAAGGTAAAAGAGCTAAGCCTAAGCGTGGCTAAGACGCAAAATGAAGGCGTTAGCAAGCAATACCTAACCTCTTGCGCACCATGTCACGGCGCAAATGGCAAGGGTGTCGTAGCGCCTGACATCACTCATCTAAGCAAAGAGGATCTGCTTAAAAAACTGGCTGATTATAAGGCTGGCAAGGTGCAAAACACGCTTATGAAGGGACTGCTTACAAATGTTAGTGACAGCGATCTAAACAGCCTTGCTGATGAAATTTCTAAATTTAAAAAGTAAAAATGGATAAATATAACGTTCGTGCGACCATTAGAAACGTAAGCTTTCTAAGCACGCTAATAACGACTACAAAAGATGGCAAAAAGCGCCCAAGCATACGTTTTTGGCGCATTTTTACTATCGTGCTAGTGCATCTTTTATTTGTACTCTCTTACAGGGTCGATGTGCAAATTTTAGAGGGCGACATAAGTGCTTCAAGGATACTTGGCTTTCACCTAGCGGACGCATTTATGAGCTTGCAAGTCTTTTTGGCAACGCATGAAATTCATGTAAATTTGCTAATTGGCTCGCTTAGCATCCTAGCCTTTTACATCATTTTTGGTGGCAGGGGCTTTTGCTCGTGGGTTTGCCCGTACTCACTTATAAGCGAGATAGCCGAGAAAATTCATGAAAATTTACGCGCCAAAAAGATAGTAAAACCGCGAGTTTTTGACACAAAGTGGCGCTACGCTTTTACTATTTTGTTTTTGGCTCTTAGCTTTGCTAGCTCAAGCCTAGTCTTTGAAATTTTTAACGTCGTTGGGATATTTTCAAGATTTATCATCTATGGCTACTTTCACGCTATCTGGCTTGTTGTGGCTATGCTTGTGGTTGAGATTTTCTTCTCACGCAGGGCATGGTGCAGGTATGTCTGCCCTATTGGAGCGACCTATTCGCTACTTGCAAAGCCAAATGCTATAAAGGTCAGCTGGGATAAAGAAAAGTGCGATCACTGCTTAGTTTGCACTGATGTTTGCCTAGTGCCACACGTGCTTTTTATGACAAAAAAGGGGGCAAAAACTGATGATAGCAAAAAGCTCTTTAGGATAGCTGGGGCTGACTGCACGCTTTGTGGCAGGTGTATCGACGTTTGCCACCAAGATGCGCTTAAATTTGACAACGGCTTTAAGAAACTCATATAAGGAAATTTTTTGATAGATATAAAAAAAGTAACGAAAATTTTTGGCTCGCAAAAGATACTTGATAGCGTCAGTCTAAATGTAAAAGCTGGCGAAAAGATAGCGATACTTGGGCAAAATGGAGCTGGCAAAAGCTCGCTCATGCGTATCATCTTGGGCGAGTTTGTGCCAAATAGCGGAAGCGTCGCGATAAATGGCGTAAATACCCTAAAAGATAGAAAAGAGGCACTAAAATTTATATCATTTGTGCCGCAAACCCCGCCACCACTTAAATTTAGCCTGCGTGAGCTTTGCGAGTTTGTCTGCAAAAGCTCAAATGTCAAATTTGAAGATATTGAGAAATTTAGCAAGCTTTTAGAGCTTGACCTGCATGCAAATTTAAACAAGTCCTTTTATAAACTATCTGGTGGTATGAAGCAAAAGATGTTAATAGCCATCGCATTTGCCAAAGATAGCGAAATCTTGATGTTTGACGAGCCAACGGCAAATTTAGATGTAAAAGCAAGGGAGTCTTTTAAAAATTTGCTCGATAACTTCACGCAAAACAAGACGCTAGTTTTCATCTCGCACCGCATCGATGAGATCGCTCATTTGCTTGATAGATGCGTCTATATGGACCTTGGCAAGATCATCAAAGAAGAAAATTTAAGGAGCAAGAGTGAATAACCTTTTTTTAATAGCAAAACTAGACGTCAAAGAGTCGTTTCGCTCGAGGTGGTTTGCGATCTATGCGCTTCTTTTTTCTGCTTTGATGATAGGATTTTTATTTAGCGGAGTGACCGATTCGCGCGTGCTAGGCTTTTCTGGGCTAACAAGGGCGCTACTTTTGTTTATACAAATTTGTGTCATCATCGTGCCGATATTTATCCTCATCTCAACCGTTAGAAGTATAAATCAAGATAGAGATACAAACCTGCTTGAATACGTGCTAAGCTTTCCGCTAAGCCTTAAAGAGTACTATTTCGGCAAGGCTCTTGGGAGGACATTTGTCGTTTTTGTGCCGCTTTTGTTTTCGCTTTTGCTTTGCGTGGTGGTTGGCTTTATAAAGGGTGTGTCGATACCTTGGGGTGTGCTGGTGCTTTATTTTGGCCTGCTTTTTAGCCTAAGTATCGTCTTTTTATCGCTTGGCTTTTTCATATCAAGCCTTATTAAAAACCAAGAGACAGGACAAGGCGTGGCGTTTTTGCTCTGGCTTATCATGCTAGCTTTTATCGACCTAGCGCTCATTGGACTGCTTATGCGAAGCTCTGTCGATGAGTACGTTATCTACACCATCGCGATGTTAAATCCGATCGAGCTTTTTAGGATAGCAGCGCTTAGCCTTTTTGATCCAAATTTAGCAGTTATCGGCACTGCGTCTTACTTTATCTTAGGCACATTTTCAAAAGCGACCTTCGTAGCGTACGCTATCATCTACCCTTTGATGCTTGGCGTGATCTTGCTAGTTTGCGGCTATTTGGGCTTTAGCAAGAGAGATCTTGTTTGATTGTTTTTTGTTAAATAAGAGTTGGCTTTAAATTTAGACGAGGCTTGTATTATTCCACTTGTCCAACAAGAAACCTCCTTTTTGTAATGACCCCCTTTCCCCCAAAGGGGGTTTATCTCTCTCAAGGAAATTTATGAAAAAATCCATTTTATTTTTAGCCTTTGCCGTTTTATCTCTAAGCGCAAACTGGGATGAAAATATGCAAAACTGCATCAACAAAAGTGACGCAAAAGCTTGCGAGAGCTTTACTAAAAAGCTTTCAAGCGAGTGCGAGAACAAAGACAAAACCTCTTGCTTTTTGTATGCTGACATGCTAGGGCGAGGTCTTGGCGTGGAGAAAGATATGGTTAGATCTTATGAGATATTTAAGTCGCTTTGCGAAAATGGCAGCAGCGAAGCTTGCTACGAGCTAGCTACAAAATATCTGCAAGGAAACGGCGTAGAGCAGAGCTTTGATCTATCTGCAAATGCCCTTGATAAAGCTTGCAAAATGGGCAGCAAACGAGCCTGCAACGTCTTAGAACTCGTGCCTAAGAATTAAAATTTATAAATTTATAAAGCTTTTTTGCAAATTTTAAAATTCCATTCACTCGCAAGAATTGACTACTAAAATTTGGCTTCGCTTGCAGCTTAGCTCAAATTTTAGAGCCGAAATTACTCGTTCATGAAATTTTAAAATTTGTCAAACACTTGCCCTATAATAAAACGCATGCAGTGTGAAGCACATTTGCATGCCCTTTGAACGTGCGAGGGGATTGTGGGATCTAAAGGGAGATAAGGGGACGGCCTCGTAACTCGAGTCCCCTTGTCTCCCTTTTGAATAAAAGAATTTAT
>NZ_PPBR01000029.1:0-864 GCF_002913545.1 Campylobacter concisus
GCTTAAAGGCTAGTATAACGCAAAAATTTCAAGGAAAAATATGAAAAAAATTGCCATTTTTGCCCTTTTGATGGGCGTAAATTTATTTGGTGCAAGCGAGGTTTGCAAAGAGTATGTCAAGCAAAGTAGGCTCTATCTTGACGAGCTTTACGCCAAAGAGAGCAAGAAGCTTGCGGGTGATGAGAAGGCGCTAAGGCTTTTTGAGCTTAAATTTGATGAGTTTAAGCAAAGGCAAAGCGGCCAAGAGGCGATGATAATGCAAAATAACGATGAGAAATTTTGCAAAAGCGAGCTAGAAAAGGTAAATAAGCTTCTTAGCAAGCTTAAAAAATAGCTCAAATTTTAGCGTTTAAGTCCCACTCGATGGGTGTTTTGCCGTGGTTTGCTAAGTAGATATTTGCCTTTGAAAAGTGCCTGCAGCCAAAAAACGCCCCACGAGCTAGCGGACTTGGGTGGGCTGCTTCTAAGATGAGGTGCTTGCTGGCGTCTATAAGCGGTGCTTTTGCCTTGGCTGGATTGCCCCAGAGCATAAAAACTACGTTTTGTAAATTCTCACTTATCTTTCTTATGACAGCGTCTGTAAAACCCTGCCAGCCAAAGCCAGCGTGAGAATTTGCCGCTCCAGCACTTACGCTTAAAGTTGAATTTAATAAAAGCACGCCTTGCTTTGCCCACTTTGTAAGATCGCCGCTATTTGGCTCTTTTATGCCAAGATCGGCGTAAATTTCTTTATAGATATTAACAAGACTTGGCGGCACGCGCACACCACTTGGCACTGAAAAGCTTAGCCCTATGGCTTGATTTGCGCCGTGATATGGGTCTTGGCCAAGGATAACTACCTTGACATCGTGAAATGGCGTTAGG
>NZ_PPBR01000030.1:0-555 GCF_002913545.1 Campylobacter concisus
TTATTTGCTTGTCTTTGTGGTCTTTCTCACAAATGCCCTGCTTTCGCTTGTTTTCGCGCTTTTTCAAGGCAGTATCGTGCCAAAATTTGATAGGGAATTTTTCATAGCGATATTTATTACGACGGTGATTGGCACTATATTTTGCTACTTTGTGCAAACGATCACCCAAAGATACACGACCGCTAGCAAGGCGGCCTTGTTTTTCTGCCTAGAGCCAGTCTCTGCTGGGTTTATCGGCTACTTTTTTGCTGGCGAGATACTTAGCGTCTGGCAAATTTTTGGAGCCATGCTCATCATCTTTGGCGTCATTTTTAGCGAATTTGGTAAGCAAATTTGCTCTAAATTTAAGCTCTAAAAGACAAAAAGTTTCATTTGAGAGTCTATTTTCTCATCTATAAACTCGCCCTCAAATCTCTCTTTTAACATCGCCAAAACCGTCTTTTCATCGTAGTTTTTAGCTCCGTTTATCTCAAGGTGCCAGCAGATATTTTCAGCAGCTTCTTGCACGCTTCGTCTAGCGATCCTAGTTTCATTTAAAATTTGACTCTTAAAAGC
>NZ_PPBR01000031.1:0-56887 GCF_002913545.1 Campylobacter concisus
GAATAGTTTTTAAATTTTTTCTTTTAAGGGTTAAAATTGCTCTTTTAAATTTTTGGCTATGATTTGCCATTCCTTTGTGAGCTTTTAAAGGCTAAATTTAGCGTTTTACGTGGGCTTGCTAGAGCACCAAAAAAGTATAAAAATTTCATCCGCCGCTCGAGAAAGACGACATTTTTATATCCAAATTTAAAGGCGATCAGGGTCGTAAAAGAGTGCGAACATGAGAAATTTTTAACCAAATTTGACTGGCTTTACTCAAGCAGCGCAAACAAAAATGGTATGAAATTTGACGAAGTTTGGGCTAGAAGCGTGGCTGATGAAGTTGTTAATGAACGGTTTTTTGAAGATACGCCATCAAAAATTTATAAAATTTCAAAGTCAAAACTAAAAAAGCTCCGTTAAAAATTTTTAAACTTTTGAACAAAGATAATCTTATTACTCTTTTATAACTATAATACCCAATTTATCGTACTTTAGTACAATGTACAATCCCTTTCAAAACGATATAATTTTGCCATAAGAAACATATTGGTGTGTCAAAATTAGTAAAGGGGAAAATATCATGTCAAACGAGATCGCAGTAGTAAAAAGTATATCTGGCGAGGGTGCAAAAGCTATAAATAACTTGGGTGAGACAAGAGAACTTCACGTAGGAGATATAGTTTATAGTGGCGAAAAGATAGTGACTGATGATGCTAACTCTAAGATAACGATCGCTACAACTAATGGTAAAGAGGCAACCTTAATAGGCAAAGATAGCCTAAATTTGGATCAAAATTTATTTGGTACTGAAAACTCAAGTGGCAAAACTATAGCCAGTATAGATGACTTACAAAAGGCGATTTTAAGCGGTAAAGACCTAAACGCACTTGAAGAGACCGCAGCCGGTGGAAATGCTGGTGGAAATGCTAGTGGTGATGGGGTGAGTCTTGGTGAGGCTAGATTTGCCGAGGGCGGACACTACTCAAATATCAATGAAAATTTTAGAAATTTAAATGACTCTGGTAGAAATTTTGAAGCACCTATAAGCTCGGTTAGCGGTTATGCTGATGGAGCTACTGGTGCTGATGTGATAACACCTGTAGTGCCAGTATCTGTTGTCTCTATAAGAGCAGGGCAAGATGCAAGAGAAGAAAATGCATATAGTTTTGGCGATAGTAAATATCTTACTTTTGATTTTTCACTTAATTCAGCCCTAAGCGTTACGCCAACTACTTTAAATTTAAATTTTAGCGGTGTGAGAGGCAAAGATTATGATGACGGTTACTACTCTCTTGACGGTGGGCTAAACTGGTTTATGTTAACTAGTGATCAGATATATCTTAATGATCCAAATGATATTGCAAATTTGAAAGTCAGGTACCATGTCTTAAATGACTATGGACAAACTCCAGGATATCAAAACGAAGGCGAAATGGTAAAAGACTTAGGGGCGGATATTGCAGCTGGTATTAAAAATTTTGGAGATTATAGAAGAGAGGTTAGTCTAAGCATCACTAGCGATAATAGCGAAATTTTAACTACTAGCACGAAAAGCGGGATAATAGACGATGACAATAACTTTTTTATAGATCAAGATGTAGAAGGCATAAATTTAGATACAAAAACTGGCGATGAGACATTAGTAGTAACCGCAAAGATCAAAGACTCACATATAAGAGAGGGATATTACGGCGATAATAAACTAATGCTTCAAGGTGCGACGCTAGATAATACCATGATAGAAATGGGCGATAAAGATGATGTTTTGATAAAAGACTCCGAGCTTAAAAATGGCTCACGGATCAACACTTGGGCAGGTGAGGACCATGTGGTGATAGATAACTCAAAGATCATTAATAGCACCATAGATGTCGGAACTAGCAATCTTTACTATGATCCAAACGATCGTAGTAAGGTTCAGACAATAGATATAATAAACAACTCAGTTTTAACAAAGGCCACTATATATGGACCATCATTTGGTGGTAGCATGTCAGGTCCTGGACCAATCAAACTAAATTTAGAAAAAGGCTCAAGCGCTTTTGATACGGCCATATATGGTAGCAGCAACAAAGATGTGATAAATATCCATGGTAATATTGATGCTACACGCCTTGGGTTTAGTAACATCAATACCTCAAGCGGAAATGATATTTTAAATATAGATAGTGGCGCTATTATAAGAAATGTTCAGATTGCGATGCAAACTGGCAATGATACCTTAAATATAAACAATGCAACGCTTATCAATAGCTATATAAGCACGGATGGGCTTGCTGGCATAAGCCCGATAGATAAAGATACTTTCAACCTTAGTAATGTGACAATAAAAAAAGGAGCAACTCTTTATGGAGGATTGGATACTGATGTTTTTAATATAGAAAATGTCGCTGTGAGTCAAAATGGCTATGGTGGGCCAGGCACTTTTGCCTTTCAAGGTGGTCAAGGTAGTGATATATTTAATATCAAAGGCATACTTGATGGTAAATTTGACGATGTGAGAGTTGGATATTTGTCTGATGTTATCACTGGTGGGAATGGCGATGATGTAGTAAATTTTGAGAGTGGTTCGGTAGTAAATTATTCTAAAATTTATGGCGAATGGAGTGGCGAGATAGGCAACGACACTTTTAATGTAAAAGATGGTGCTATTATAAATAACTCCGAGATATGGGGCATGGATGGCAACGACGTTATAAATATAAAAAGTGGTGCGACACTAAATAATACTGGAATTTATGGCGATGACCGTGGCAACGAGTGGTCAGCAACTGGCAACGATATCGTAAATGTGGAAAAAGGTGCAGTTTTAAATAATGTCTCTATTGATGGTGGAAGCGGTGAAGATACGTTGATAGTTCGAGAAAATAACATCGACTTTTCAAAGGTTAAAAATTTCGAAAAACTATCTCTTGGTGGTGATGTGCAAAGCGATGGTAGTATAGTGGATAGTGAGAGTGCAAATTTGAGACTAAGTGCTGCCAATGTTAAAGACATTTTGCGTGATACTGGAAAGACAGTATTAAAAATAGATGGCGATAGTAGCGATAGGCTTGAGCTTGATGGCTTTGATGAGCACTCAGCTGTAAGTGCTGGAGGCTACACGAAGTATGCAAGCCTTGATGGCACCATAAGCATAGAGATCAAAGACGAAGTTGTTTCAAGTTTCTGATCTATTCTAACTCTCTAACTATCACCGACCATTCTTTTGCGAGCTTTTCAAGGCTAAATTTAGCATTTGCAGGGCTGGTCGATGGTAGTTTTATCACTTCATTTTTTGTCGCTTTTATGATTTCATTTTCTAAGTATTTTTTGCAAATTTCATAAGCCTTGCCGCCGTTTGCATAGACTTGCTTGATATTTGCCTCTTTAAATAAAGGCTTTAAATTTATAGGCACGATCTTGCTCATTTTTGCGTCGCTTGAGCCCTCTGTCTCGCATGATATCGCCGCGTCATATATCGCGATGTGGTGAGAGAGTAGAAATTTTATCTTTTCATCAATGCTTTCTGGCAGTGGAGCGTTTAAAATCCCAGCCAACACCCGCCAAAAGCGGTTTTGCGGATTTGTATAATAAAAGCCAAATTTACGCGAGATGACAGAGGGAAATGAGCCTAGGATCAAAATTTTAGAGTTTTTATCAAAGATTGGCTTAAAAGGGTGCGTTTGGCTCATATTTTGCCTTTTAAATTTATGAATAATTTTAGATAATGATATAAAAATTTGCTTTAGAAGTTAAATTTAAGGAGCTGCAGTGCCTTGGCGCAAGATGAGGTTTTTCGATAAGAGCTGGATAGGTGGCGATCTGGATGATGATGAGTTTAAAAAGAGGATAGAGGATTATAGCTCGTATATAAAGTCTTTTTATGGCGAGCTACAGACGCTTGAGAGAGTTTTTGTAGATATAAATTTTAGTGATGCAAAGATAGTATCTTTTGCCTTTATGAAAAGTGGCGCTAGGGTTAAATTTTATATCGGAGACTTGCAAAATGGCTACTTCGAGCTAAGTCCCCTTTTTAAAAATTTTCATATAGACGACAGCGCTCTTGGAGAGATCATATCCAGTGAAGTGGCTTTTGCGGAAAATAAATTTTATTTTTCATATATGATGGGCGATCTTAAGGAGCGTCATTTTGCTTTTGACGAGATATGCAGTATTAAATTTAAAAAAATTTCAAGCAAGATATATTCTAGCTGCTAGAGTAAATTTTAGGTGCAAAAGCACCTAAAATTTAATTGATTTCGTCGCTAAAGTCAGCTAGGCTAAGGCGTTTTAGCTGGCGGTAGCGTCTTTGTGCGTCAGCTTTGTTTTTAGCTAGTAGCTCGTCTGCGTGCTCAGGGTTGGTCTTTTTAAGCGAGTTGTAGCGAACTTCGTTTAGCAAAAACTCTTCATAAAGCGACCAGTCTGGCTCTTTTGAGGTGATTTTTAGAGGATTTTGCCCCTCTTTTAAAAGGCGCGGATCGTATAGATATGTCGGCCAGTATCCGCATTTTGTGGCGAGCTCGCCTTGGCCGCCTGACTGCGATAAGCCGCCTTTGATGCCGTGAGCGATGCACGGAGAGTAGGCGATGATGAGGCTTGGGCCATCATACGCTTCAGCTGCTGCGATCGCTTTTATCACGTTTGCTTGGCTCGCGTTTGAGTTGATTTGGGCCACGAAAATGTTGCCGTAAGTCATCGCGATGTAGCCAAGGTCTTTTTTCTGAGCTGGCTTGCCGCTAGCCGTAAATTGCGCTATCGAGCCTGCGCGGCTTGATTTTGAGCTTTGGCCGCCAGTGTTTGAATAAACTTCGGTGTCAAGCACTAGCACATTTACGTTCTCACCGCTTGCTAGCACGTGGTCAAGTCCGCCAAAACCGATGTCATACGCCCAGCCGTCGCCACCGATGATCCATTGTGACTTTTTGACGAGGAATTTCTTAAGCTCTAAAATTTCTTTTACGCCTGGTGCGCTTAAATTTTGCTCTAAAATAGGCAATAAATTTTTCGTGATCTCTTGCGTTTTAACGCCATCATTTTTGAAATTTATCCAGTCGTTGTAAAGCGCTGAAAGTGCGTTTGGTACGCTATCTATGTTGTTTCTCATTATATCTTCGATGCGGTGGCGCATGGTCTCCATCGCTACGTTCATACCCATGCCAAACTCGGCGTTATCTTCAAATAGCGAATTTGCCCACGCAACGCCCTTACCTTTGTCATTTGTGGTGTACGGAGTAGATGGGGCAGAGCCGCCATATATCGAGCTACAACCAGTCGCGTTTGCTACGATCATACGCTCGCCAAATAGCCTTGTTATAAGCGTGATATACGGAGTTTCGCCACATCCCGGGCAAGCGCCGTGGAATTCAAAGAGTGGCTTAGCAAAGCCAACGCCCTTAACGCTCTCTTTATTCATGAGATCGTCTTTGTAAGCGACCTTTTTAAATAGATAATCAGCGTTTTCTTGCTCGTTTTTGCCTAGCTCTTCTTCAAGCGGCACCATTACGAGCGATTTTTCTTTACTTGGGCAGTTTTGCGCGCACAGCTCGCAGCCGGTGCAGTCTAGCGGGCTTACTTGGATTTTATATTTTAGTCCCTTTACTTCTTTGCCTTTTGCTTCTAGGACGTGATCTTGCACGCCTTGTGGGGCTATGCTAAGCTCGTTTTCGTCTATCAAAAATGGCCTGATGACAGCGTGTGGGCAGACAAATGCGCACTGGTTGCACTGGATGCAGTTTTGCTCGATCCATTTTGGCACCATGACGCCAACGCCGCGCTTCTCGTAGGCCGTCGTGCCAGCTTCGAAGTGTCCGTCCTCGTAGCCTATGAAGGCTGAGACTGGTAGGCTATCGCCTCTGGCTGCATTTATCGGTTTTACGACGTTTTCGATGAAGCTGTTGCCGATATGTTTTTCATCTTTTTGCTCATCGTCTGCTAAATTTGCCCACGCAGGATCGACTGTCACTTTTATGAGCTCATTTGCGCCAACGTCGATAGCGTTGTAGTTCATCTGCACGATCGCCTCGCCTTTTTTAGCGTAGGCTTTGTGCGCGTACTCTTTCATATATTTTTGCGCATCTTCAAATGGTATGATGTCTGCAAGCTTGAAAAATGCCGACTGCATTATGGTATTTGTGCGGTTTTTAAGGCCGATGTCATGTGCTAGCTTTGTTGCGTTTATGATGTAGAAATTTATATTTTTGCTAGCTAAAATTTTCTTAACTTTATTTGGCAGTTTAGCGATCGTCTGCTCCGCGTCCCAGATAGAGTTTAATAAAAATGTGCCGTTTTCTCTGATGCCGTCAATGACATCATAAATTTCAAGATATGCTGCGACTGAGCAGGCTACAAAGTGCGGGTTTGAGACGAGATAGGTCGAGCGGATCGGCTTTTTGCCAAAGCGAAGGTGCGAGCGTGTGTAGCCGCCTGATTTTTTACTATCATAGGCAAAATATGCCTGCGCATAAAGGTCAGTCTTATCACCGATGATCTTTATAGAGTTTTTGTTTGCGCCCACGGTGCCGTCAGCTCCAAGGCCGTAAAATAAGCACTCTTTAACGCTCTCATCGCTTAGTGAAATTTTCTCTCCAGTTGGTAGCGAGGTAAAAGTGACGTCATCGACGATGCCCACAGTAAAGCCATCTTTTGGCTCGTTTTGGTTTAAATTTTCAAATACAGCTAGCATTTGCGCAGGATCGACGTCCTTTGAGCTAAGGCCGTATCTGCCGCCAACTATGACTGGAGCGTCTTTTTGGCCGTAAAATGCAGCTTTTATATCAAGATATAGTGGCTCGCCAAGGCTGCCAGGCTCTTTTGTGCGGTCAAGAACGGCTATTTTTTTCACGCTTTTTGGCATCACATCAAAGAGATACTTTGTGCTAAATGGGCGGTACAAATGCACCTTGATGATGCCCACCTTTTCGCCTTTTGCGTTTAGATAATCAACGACCTCTTCAAGGGTCTGTGTCACTGAGCCCATAGCTACGATGACGCGCGTGGCCTCAGGATCGCCGTAGTAGTTAAACGGCTTGTAGTCACGACCAGTAATCTTTGAAATTTCAGCTAGATACTCTGCCACGATATCTGGCACTGCGTTATAAAAGCGGTTACTTAGCTCTCTTGTTTGAAAGTAGATATCATCGTTTTGCGCTGTGCCTCTTGTTTTTGGGCTCTCTGGATTTAGCGCTTCGTCTCTAAATTTCTGTAGCGCCTCTCTGTCAAGAAGTCTATCAAAGTGCGCGTAGTCCATCACTTCTACTTTTTGAATTTCATGGCTAGTTCTAAAGCCGTCAAAGAAGTGTAAAAATGGCACTCTGCCCTTGATCGCCGCTAAATGCGCCACGCCAGCGATATCCATCACCTCTTGCACTGAGCCGCTTGCTAGCATAGCAAAGCCAGTTTGGCGACAGGCGTAGATGTCTTGGTGATCGCCAAATATTGAAAGTGCCTGCGCAGCTAGCGAGCGAGCTGAGACGTGGATGACGCCAGGGAGGAGCTGGCCTGCTATCTTATACATATTTGGAATTTTTAAAAGTAGGCCTTGAGAAGCTGTGTAGGTCGTAGTTAGCGCGCCAACTTGTAGCGAGCCATGCACCGTGCCAGCTGCGCCGCCTTCGCTTTGCATTTCGACTACTTTTACTGGCATACCAAATAAATTTTTCTTGCCCTGCGCTGCCCAAAGGTCAGTGTAGTCAGCCATAGGCGAGCTAGGAGTGATAGGGTAAATTCCAGCTACTTCGGTAAATGCGTATGACGCGTAAGCTGCGGCCTCGTTTCCGTCCATAGTTTTCATTATTTTTGACATATTTCCGCCTTAAAATTATCTTAAAAATGGCTTTATTATAAAAGAAAAATCCAAAATTTGTCATTAATCTCTATCATTAAAAAATTAAAATTTATAAATAACTAAGATGTAAGTCAAATTTTAATATTGTAGAGGCAAAGTAAAAAGGATGAAATTTTGATAAATATTCATAAAATAGCCTATCTAAGGGTTATCGCGCTATCTTTTGCAGCTTTTATATTTAATACAACCGAGTTCGTACCGGTGCCGCTTTTAAGCGACATAGCAAAGGATTTTGGCATGAGTACGGCTGATACTGGGCTCATCATCACGATATATGCGTGGAGTGTGACGATACTCTCGTTACCTTTTATGCTGCTAACTGCAAATTTAGAGCGAAGATCGCTACTTTTAAAAGTTTTTATCATTTTTGTCGCTTCTCACGCACTTTGCGCTGTTGCTTGGAATTTTACTGTTTTAGTCATAGCTCGCGTGCTAATAGCTATCTCACACGCCATATTTTGGTCGATCACCGCCTCGCTTGCCGTTAGGGTGGCACCTATCAATAAAAGCTCGCAAGCTCTGGGACTTTTAGCGCTTGGCACATCGATGGCGATGATACTTGGTTTGCCACTTGGCAGGATTTTAGGCGATAGCTTGGGCTGGCGTGTCACATTTGGACTTATAGGGATCTTTGCTGTGGGTGTTGGCGCTTGGCTATATAAAATTTTGCCGCTTTTGCCTAGCAAAAACTCAGGTTCATTAAAGAGCCTGCCGGAGCTTGCAAGAAATGGCTTTTTGATGGTGATATTTTTGCTAACTGCTATCGTTATCAGCGCGCATTTTAGCACCTATAGCTACATCGAGCCATTTGCTAAAGATATAAGCGGTTTTGATGGTAAATTTATCACCATGTTTTTGCTTTTGTTTGGCGTAGCTGGCATCGTAGCAAGCTGGCTTTTCTCTAAATTTTATAAGCTCATACCAAATGCTTTTACAGCTACCTCAATAGCGATCATTTTAGCTTGCTTGCTTGTGCTAAATTTGATCGCTACAAATGAGAGCTTGATGCTTGCGCTTGCCTTTATCTGGGGGCTTGGCATAGCTGGGATAAATATGAGCTTTCAGATCAAGGTGCTAAATTTAGCCTCAAATGCCACGGACGCTGCGATGGCGATATATTCAGCTATTTATAACATCGGCATAGGAGCTGGCGCACTAATAGGTCATCAAACGATAGTTTATCTTGGCGAGCAAAATATCGGCAACGTTGGTAGCCTTTTTGCAGCGGTTGGACTTGTCATCTTTCTCGTTGCGGCGGTTAAATTCAAAAAGACTAATTAAATTTAGCCTTCTTAAACAACCAAAAACGTTACAAATTTCTACAAATAAGTGATAATAAATATCATAACTAAGAATAATTTTAGCTAAGCTTTTTTATAATCGTTATCAGAAAACAAATAAAAATTAGGAGCTTGTTATGTCAGTTTTAGTTATCGGAGCAGATGAGATCACGCCTATTAAGGCGGTTTTGCATGATTTGGGAGCTGAGAAGATAGAGCACTGGGACGCTAGAAACGAAAACCGCGTAAATCGCAAGCCGATCCCGCAGGACACCGAGTGCGTGGTGATGCTAACTAGCTTTTTAAACCACAACACGATGAAGACTATTAAAACTCAAGCAAAAAAGAGAAATATCCCTATCGTTTGTGCGAAAAGAAGCGTTAGTTGCGTATTTTGCGAGTATTGTAAGGTCTTTGGCCTAGATAAGGAATTTGGATGCAAAGAATAATCGATGAAGTTCGGGTTTTTATCAGATATTGGCGAAATAACTCCAAGTATTTTTGCAAAGCTTGACAAGCTTTCGCGTGCGAAAATTTTCATCGCACTTTATAATGTTGGCGTTGAAAGCGAGCTAAAGATCCCGCTTTCTTACGCTAAATTTCTAAATTTCAAGGACATTTTTGAGGCTAGGATAAATTTCTTACTGCGTGATAAATTTTTAAATTTCAAACCAGTTGATAGCTTTTGCATACCTTCAAACATCGTTATAAATGCTTATTTGAAAAATGATTTTAAAGGGTTGAGATTTGTAGCAAAAGAGCCAAAAATGGCAGCTGCAAAGATGATAAAGATGCTTTATAGAAGCGGGGAATTTGAGTTTTTCATTGACGCAGCGCAGATGTTTTGCCAGTTTGTTTATGATAAAATACGCCTCCGCCATCAGGACAAAGAGGTCGTGCTAAATGGTGGTGTCATCTCGGTCAAAAAGGGTGGCAAAAATTTGCTCAATGTCATGCCAAGCTTTAAAAGGGTGAGCTTTGATGATATGAGAAATTTAAACGACGACATCGATGCAGCCGTTTGCGCCTTGCAAAGAGAGTGCGAGATGGTCTATATAGTCTGCCCTAGAAATGAGGAATTTAGACGGCACGTTGAGGTTAGGCACTGCTTTGCAAGAGGGTGCATAAAGCTCGTGCCTTATACGATTATTAGTAAAATTTTTTAAAAAGGATAAAAATGATAGGTATAGTTTTTGGAAGCAGCATGGGAAACACCGAAGATGCAGCAAAACTTATAAGCGAGGGTCTAGGTCTTAAAAACGAGCTTTTAAACGTCTCTGACGTGGACGCAGCGAAGCTAAATAGCTTTGATAAGCTCATCCTTGGCACATCGACTTGGGGTAGCGGCGATCTTCAAGATGACTGGGATGCGTTTGACTTTAAAGCGTTAAATTTAAGCGGTAAAACGGTCGCAGTTTTTGGCATGGGCGATAGCGAGAGCTACTCTGATGAGTACTGTAACGGCATGGCAAAGCTTTACGATGAGGTCGTAAAAGCAGGTGCAAAAGTAGTTGGCGAAGTTAGCACTGATGGATATACATTTGATGGCTCTGATGCCGTAAGAGGCGGTAAATTTGTAGGTCTAGCGCTTGATGCTGATAACCAGAGCGACAAAACCGAGGGTAGAATTTCAGCTTGGATCGAGCAGATAAAACCACACTTTATTTAATCCAAATTTAGCTAGATCTTCTAGCTAAATTATATATCCATAGCCGAGATGAAGCTTTTTATCCTCTCATTTTGGCTGTTAAAAAACTCATCTACCAAGCCATCAAAGGCGATCACGCCTTTATCTAAAAACAAAATTCTATCAGCTATCTTTCTAGCAAAATTCATATTGTGAGTGACTATGATCATAGACTTTTTCTCTTTTGCAAGAGATAAGATGACCTTTAAAACTTCAGCCTCAAGCTCTGGATCAAGCGCACTTGTAGGCTCGTCAAGTAGCAAAAAGTATGGATTTACAGCTAGCGCTCTTGCTATGGCCACACGCTGTGCTTGTCCGCCTGAGAGCCTGTTTGGATAGGTGTCTTCTTTGTGGCTAAGCCCCACTTTAGCCAAAAGCTCTTTTGCCTCTTTTATCGCTTCGTTTTTATCCTTTTTTTGAACGTAGATCGGAGCTTCGGTGACATTTTGAAGCGCTGTTAGGTGCGGAAAGAGGTTGAAGCTTTGAAAGACCATGCCTGTTTTTTTACGAATTTCTAAAAGCTCTTTTGAACTTAGCTTCTCTTTAAAATTTACACTCCTGCCATCTACATCTAAAGTGCCACTTTGCGGGATCTCAAGTAAATTTATGCATCTAAGAAGTGTTGATTTGCCACAACCAGATGAGCCAACTATCACGGTCGTTTGCCCCTCTTTAAAGCTTGTATTTATATTATCTAGTACCAAATGATCGCCGTAAGATTTGCTTATATTTTTAAAATTTATAGCCATTAGACATACCTTGAGACAGCTTTTTCAAGCCTTGATTGAAGATAGGTTAAAAGTGTGCAAACCACTAGATAGATGAGCGCTGCTAGGATGTATAGGATGAGTGGCTCAAAGGTTCTTGCTGCGATCCTTTGAGCGACCATAAACATATCTACTATCGTTATAGAAGCTGCTAGTGAAGTGTCTTTAACAAGGCCTATAAATGTGTTTGAAAGCGGTGGTAGCGAGATCCTCACTGCTTGAGGTGCGATGATGCGCTTTAAAATTTGATAGTGTGTCATGCCAAGCGATGTGGCAGCCTCCCACTGACCTTTTGGCACAGAAAGTATGGCAGCCCTTACAGACTCAGAGGCATAAGCGCCCACGTTTAGGCTAAATGCGATAGTGGCCGCACTCCAAGTATCAAGCGTGACACCGATGCTAGGAAGCCCGTAAAATATGATGAAAAGTTGCACAAGAAGCGGTGTGCCACGAAATATCCAAACGTAGGTGGCAAATATAAATTTTAAAATTTTTATATTTGAAAGCCTTGCTACTGCTGTGATAATGGCGATGACAAGCCCTAGCGAAAACGAGAGCAAAGTAAGTGGGATCGTCACTTTTAAAAGCGCGATGATCATCGGTAGTGTCGAGCTTGAAACAAGCTCGATCACTCTATCTAAATTTTCCATTTTTGCCTTGTTGGTTTATAAATTTATTTTGAGACGTCTTTGCCAAAGTAGCTTTTAGAGATAGCTTCTAGTTTGCCCTCTTTTGAAAGCTCAGTTAAAGCATTTGAAATTTGCTCTGCAAGCTCGGCGTTGTCTTTTTTAACAGCTGCTGCTGTGTAGTCTTTCTCATCAAGTGAGGCAGCTATCTTTACAGGTGCGTTTGGACGCTCTTTTATGAAGTCGTAAAATACGATGTTATCTCTTACAACAGCATCTACACGCCTTGATATAAGAAGCTCCATACTTTTAGCAAAACTATCTGTTACGACGTGCTCAGCACCGTATTTTACGGCTACTTTTGCCCAGTTGCTAGTTGCTGAGTC
This sequence comes from Campylobacter concisus, assembly GCF_002913545.1. Classification (GTDB taxonomy): domain Bacteria; phylum Campylobacterota; class Campylobacteria; order Campylobacterales; family Campylobacteraceae; genus Campylobacter_A; species Campylobacter_A concisus_AV. The sequence goes on from NZ_PPBR01000031.1 coordinate 12,554, forward strand.
GGCATCTTTTTTGCCTTTTAGATCAGCAAAACTTTTTATATCGTTATTGTCTTTTCTAGTGATGATAGCACCAAATGTCACAGTATAAGGCACTGAAAAAGCATATTTTTTCTTTCTCTCATCAGTTATACTTACTTGGTTAAATACAACGTCTGCCTTGCCAGCATCAAATGCTGCTAGCATCGCATCCCAAGGAGCTGTTAGAAACTCAACCTTTAAATTTAGCTTTTGCGCTACTGCTCTTGCGATATCTACGTCGTATCCTACTAGCTCATTTTTGTCATTATAAAATGTAAAAGGCGCGTAAGTGCCTTCTGTTGCTACTGTTAGCACGCCATCTTTTATAGTTTTTGCTTGCAAATTTAGAGCCATTGCAAGCACTGCTACTACTTTTAATAAATTTGTAAATTTCATTTTGATCCTTTATTTTGAAATATCTTTTCCAAAATATTTCATCGAAATTTCGCTTATCTTGCCTTCGGCTTTTAGCTCATCAAGCGCTTTGTTTATCGCTTCTAGTAGCTCGGTGTTGCCTTTTTTAAGAAGTGCAGCTGTTGGCATCGGCTCGTTGCTAGTATATGCGATCTTTAGTGGTGCATTTGGGCGCTGTTTGATGTAGTCAAAAAATGTGACATTATCATTTATCGTATCGTCAGCTCTTTTTGAGATGATAAGCTCCACGCCTTTGCTAAAGCCATCGGCTACGACCACTGTTGCGCCGTTTTTCTCAGCTATCGCTGCCCAGTTGCTAGTTGCAGAATGCACGCTTTTTTTGCCCTTTAGATCAGCAAAACTTTTGATGTCGTTATTATCTTTATGCACGACTATTACTGGATATGGCATGGTGTAAGGCACGCTCATATCATACTTTTTCTTTCTATCTTCGTTTATGCTAACTTGGTTAAAAACAACGTCCGCTTTGCCAGCGTCAAATGCAGCTAGCATCGCATCCCATGGGGCTGTTAGAAATCCTATCTTTAAATTTAGCTTCTTTGCAACAGCTCTTGCGATATCTACGTCATAGCCTACTAGCTCGTCCTTTTCATCATAAAATGAATAAGGCGAGTAAGTGCCTTCAGTTGCGACTATAAGTTCGCCTTTTTTGATAGTTGAAGCATTTAAATTTAAAGCTAAAAAAGCACCTGCGATAAAGCCAAAAATGGGCTTAAAATTCATTAATTCTCCTTATTTAGAAATGTCTTTGCCGAAGTATTTAAGCGAAATTTCGCTTAAAACTCCTTCTTTGCTAAGCTCATTTAGGGCATTATTTATCTTATTTAGTAGCTCTTTGTTACCTTTTTTAACAATCGCGGCCGTATACATCGGCTCATCGCCAGCTTCGATGATCTTTATAGGGGCGTTTGGATGTTGTTTGATGTAGTCATAAAACATTACCGCATCATCTATCGTATCATCGGCTCTTTTTGTGATGATCAAATTTATCTGATCGCTCAAACTATCGGCTACAACTAGCTTGGCGCCATACTTTTCAACGGTTGGTATCCACATGCTATTTACTGAATGCACGCTTCTTTTGCCTTTTAGATCGGCAAAGCTTTTGATGTCGTTATTATCTTTATGCACGACGATGGCCGAGTAAGAGACCATATATGGCACGCTGTAGTCATACTTTTTCTTTCGCTCGTCGGTTATACTTACTTGGTTAAACACCACGTCCGCCTTGCCAGCGTCAAATGCCGCAAGCATCGCATCCCATGAAGCTTCGATAAATTTTGGCTTTACGCCTAGTTTTTTAGCCACGGCTCTTGCTATCTCCACGTCATAGCCCATTAGCTCATCTTTTTCATTGTGAAATGAAAATGGCGAATAAACGCCCTCTGTTGCTATCCTTATGACGCCATCTTTTTTGATCTGCTCGTAAGAATTTGCCGAGGCAGAATTTAAAGAGAGCAAACAGCCAACTACGCAGAGCGCACCAAATTTAAAAGCACTAGAAAATTTCATACAAAACTCCTTATAAAAAAATAAAATCAATAACGGAATTTGCAAAAAAAGATAAATTTAAGATTTATGCAAATGTCAGTCGCAACTGCGACCTAAGTAATATTTTGGCGCTATTTTATCACAAAAATAAAAGGGCGGCGCCTCACCCCTCTAAAAGTGAGACCGCTAGAGCTTTTACCCCCTTAAAATCAACCTTGCCACTTGCAAGTGTTGGGATATCATCAACGATAAATATATAGCTTGGCATCATTATCGGAGCTAAGTTGCTCTCTTTTAAAATTTGCTCGATATTTTCAGGCTCTGTGCCACTTTTTACTAAAAGTGCGATCGCTTCGCCCTTTTTACTATCTGGCACGTTTGCACTGCTAAAGACGACGTCGCCCCTAAGTACCTTTGCAAGCTCTTCTTCGACGCTTCCAAGGCTTATCATCTCGCCGCCTATCTTGGCAAATCTTGAGTATCTATCTACGATAAATACAAAGCCGTTTTCGTCGATGTGGCCTTTATCGCCAGTTTTATAGTATCTTACGCCATCAATGTGCGTGATGACGTCGTTTGTTTTGGCTTCGTCGTTTAGATAGCCCTTCATCACCTGCGATCCGCCGATGACGATGAGTCCGTCTGTGCCAGTTTCTAGCTCTTCAAGCGTCTCTGGGTCGATTATCTTGATGATAGTGCCAGGCAGAGGCATGCCAACGCTGCCAGGTCTATTAAATGTAAGCTCTTTTAGGCTCTCTTTTTCTAGGATATTTGGCATATTTACTGCAGCTACCGGCGCCGTTTCGGTCGCGCCATATCCTTCATAAATTTCTATACCAAATTTGAGCCTAAACTCATCTTTTATCTCAGGTTTTAGCTTTTCAGCCCCAGCTACAACCATTCTGGCACTTTGAAACATCAGCGGATGAAGCTTTTTGTTTCTGGTGTAGAGCCTAAAAAACGTTGAGGTGCCAAAGATGATGCTAGCGCTGTGTCTTGCAGCCATTTTGCCGATAGTAGCTCCGTCTGTTGGGTCGGGCACGCTTACCATTTTTATGCCCTCGCAAAGCGGCATGAGCGTGGTGACTGTTAGTCCAAATGAGTGAAATACTGGGAGTGAGTTTAAGATCACGTCATCTTTTTTGAAATTTAGAAGTTCGCTTATTTGCTTAATGTTTGCAAGTAAATTTTTGTGGCTTAGCTCGATGCCTTTTGGCTCGCCTTCGCTGCCGCTACTAAATAAAATGGTAGCTGTATCTTCTAAGCTTACACGCTTGAAATAGCAAAGCTTGATGAGCCAAGTTGGAGCAAAAAAGGCAGTTAAAAGCGCTAAAAATTTCTCTTTTTTTGAGACGCTGGCTGAGAGATCTTCTGCAAATTTAGCCTTGCCGCTCATCGCATCTTTTAGATCAAAGCCCTTAAGTGCGAGCTTTTCAAGAAATTTGCTAGAGGTTATGACTGTGTTTATATTTGCCTTTCTTAGGGCGTGATTTAGCGAGGTAACATTAAGCGTATAGTTTAAATTTACGCTCACTTTGCCCATGGCAAGAAGCGCCATATTTACTATTGCTGCGATGCTTGAGCTAGGCAGCAAGATGCCTATATTTTTCTCATCTTTTAGCTCGCGTTTTAAAATTTTGATAAAGACTAAAACAGCTGTTATAAATTTCAAGTTGCTTAAATTTAACCCAGTGCTGTCGCTCACGCACTCTTTAAATTTATCCTCTTTTGCGTTGTTTAGCCATTCGCTCGTTAGTGGTTTTTGCCTTGAGATAAAGCTCTCCCACGATGAAAAGCTAAGCTCAAGCACCTTTTGCTTCATCTTTGCAGCGTTTATAAATGTAGTTATTGGCTTGCCAAAGGCGACGATGATGTCGCGTCTGCCATTTTTAGAAGTGAGGTCTTTGTAAAATTTACTAGCCCTTGAAAAGCTAGATCCCCAAAGGCCACGAAGGTAAAATGGCACGATGCAAATTTCTTCTAGATCTCTTATGATAAGCTCAAAGCCCTTTTGAAATTCATTGATCTGGCCGTTGTAGCTGATGTGGCCCTCTGGGAAAAGTGCGACCACTTCGCCATTTTTTAGGCACTCTCTAACTAGCTCTATGGACTCTTTGCTAGCGCCTGCGCCTATTGGGATCACTTTAAAAAATTTAAAAATTTGCTTTAGATACCATTTGTTATAGATTGTTCTATACATGACAAATCTTATGCCCCTTGGACTTGCAGCTTGCAGCACGAGCCAGTCGATCCAGCTGATGTGATTGCCAAGAAGTAGCGCACCGCCACTTTGCGGTAAATTTTGAAGTCCCTCAACGAAAAAGCGGTACTTTGTCTTTAAAAATGGCAACAAAAGCAGCCTTGTAAAAAGGTGTGGAAGCTGTAAAATGGCGTAAAAACTGCCAACTAAGCAAACAAGCGCTGTAAAGACAAAAAGTCCAGTAGTTGAAATTTCAAAATATACTAAGCCTATGCCAATGGCTAGAAATAGTAGCATTGAGACGTTTTGTAAGAAGTTGTTTGCCGCCATTATCTTGCCGGTATTTTTTTGTGGGGCAAAGTACTGGATCATCGCATTTAGCGGCACTATAAATATGCCTCCAAAAAAACCAAATGCAAATGAGCTAAGGCTCACTACGCCGATATTTGAGCCAAATGCGAAAAATAATAGCGAGAAAAATATACCAATAGCACCCATCGGCACGATGCCAAGCTCGATGTGAAGCTTTGACATAGAGCCAGCCACGTATGAGCCAAATGCGATGCCTATGGCGCTTACTGCAAGGATCGCTTGGACTGCTAGAGAGCTGTCGTCGTTAAAAACTGCTTTATAGTGAGCTGGGAAGGCTGCTATTATGATCTGAGAAATACCCCAAAATATGCTAAGACCAGCGATGCTTAGCCAGATATTTTTATCTGATCTTACCTCTTTTAAATTTTCTCTTAAGTAGCTAAGGCTGATGTATCTTTTAAGCTCAAATTCTCCGCTTTGTTCGTTCGTTTCGCTGATATAAGGTAGCTTGTAGGCAAAAAATGCTTCAAGTGCGCTAAATACAACTAAAAAGATGCCGATAGGATAGACGCTTTTTAAAATTTCTTCTGAGTTTTCGCCTTGGATGTATAAATTTTCAAATATAAATGAAAACAAAAATGAGCTAACAAGTATCGCTACGATGGTAAGCGCTTGGATGACGCCGTTTGCTGTGCCAAGTCGCTCAGTGCCGACAAGCGCTTTGATGATGCCGTATTTTGCAGGCGAGTAGATCGCACTTTGAGCAGCCAGTATGAGCGTGAGTGCAAATGCCACGCCAAAGGCACCTAAAAGGTAGCTAATAAGCACCGCAACGCTGATAACAACGCCAAAGACGGCGCAAATTCTAATAACCTTTGTCTTTGCAAATTTGTCATTTATAAAGCTTGAAGGCGAAAATAAAAATATAAATGGAAGCAAGATCATCGCATTTATAACGGCTGTTAGGATAAAAAGCGTGTCGCCTGAGTAGGTCTTTAAAAGGACGTTTTGGATAGTTATTTTGTGTGCTAGATCGACACTTGCGTTTAAAAATGCGATCGCAAGGTAGGGCAAAAAGCCAGTGACTTTTAGTAAATTCCTCATGAATAAAGCCTTTTTGGATTTAAAATTTTGTAAATCTAACAGCAAAATATTTAAAATATCATTAATAAAAAACTCTAGCCATAAATTTTGTGGTTAAATTTCTTTGAAAAAATTTAAATTTTATATGCTTTTTGATAAAATCCGCCTATCAAAAATAAGGAAAAATTTATCATGGACTATGAAATCATCGTCGTTGGCGGCGGACATGCTGGCATTGAGGCAAGTCTTGCGGCTGCTAGAATGGGCAAAAAAACTCTACTTATTACTATCTTAGCTGAGCAAATAGGCGCTGCAAGCTGTAATCCAGCCATCGGAGGCCTTGCAAAAGGACATCTTGTAAAAGAGATCGACGCGCTTGGCGGTCAAATGGGACTTACGACTGACGCTGTTGGCATCCAGTTTCGCGTGCTAAATGAGAGCAAAGGCCCAGCAGTACGTGGCAGCCGCGCTCAGATCGATATGGATAGATACCGAGTTTATATGAGAAATTTGCTTTTAAACACTCCAAATTTAGAAATTTCTCAAGAGATCGCCACTGAAATTTTAAGCGAAAATGGCGAAGTAACTGGCGTTAAAACCCACCTAAATAACATCTATAACGCAAAAAAAGTGATAATTACAACTGGCACATTTTTAAACGGGCTAATCCACGTTGGATTTAACAAACTTGAAGCTGGCCGTGTGGGCGAGCTAAGCGCAAAGGATCTAAGCTCTAGCCTAAGGGAGCTTGGGCTAAATTTAGGCAGGCTAAAGACTGGAACATGCCCAAGGATCGACGCAAAAACGATAAATTTTGAAATTTTAGAGAAGCAAGATGGCGATGCAAAGCCAGTTGCATTTAGCTTTAGAACTAAAAATTTCTCCCCAACGCAGCTACCATGCTACATCGCCTACACAAACGAGACCACGCATGAGATAATCCGCTCAAATTTCGACAAAGCGCCACTTTTTACAGGTCAGATCGAGGGTATCGGACCGAGGTATTGCCCTAGTATCGAGGATAAGATAAACCGCTTTGGCGACCGCGATAGGCACCATCTTTTCATTGAGCCTCAGACCCTTGAAGCGACAGAGTACTACATAAACGGCTTTTCAACAAGCCTGCCTTATGAGGTGCAAGTGCAGATGCTCCGCTCCGTAAAGGGCTTTGAAAACGCCAAAATCGTAAGACATGGATACGCCATCGAGTACGACTACGTCGAGCCAACGCAGTTAAAACATAGCTTAGAGACCAAAAAAGTAAAAGGGCTATACTTGGCTGGGCAGATAAACGGCACGACAGGATACGAGGAGGCCGGCGCTCAAGGGCTAATGGCTGGTATAAATGCAGCGCTTTCGCTGGATGACAAAGAGCCGCTTGTTTTGCGCCGCGACGAGGCCTATATCGGCGTTTTAATAGATGATCTTGTCACAAAAGGGACAAAAGAGCCATATAGGATGTTTACGAGTAGGGCAGAGTATCGCTTGCTTTTGCGTGAGGAAAATGCCATTTTAAGGCTTGGCGGATATGGCCATGAGCTTGGGCTGCTTGATGATGAGACTTTTAAAAAGATAGAAAATATAAGAAGAAATTTAAAAGAGGGGCTGGAGTTTTTAAATGAGACTCAGATCACGCCAAGTAAGGCAAATTTAGAGCTTTTAGCAAGCCTTGATGAAGAGCCGATCAGCCAAAATGTGAGCCTACAAAAGATAGTCGCTAGAAAGAGCTTTACGGCTGAGAAACTAAGAAAGCTTGATGAGAGATTTGTAAATTTAGACGATGCGAGTATGGATCAAATTTTAACCGAGTGCAAGTATCAGCACTACATCAGCGAGCAAAAAAATCAGATCGAGAAAATGAAAGATATGATGGATGTGAAAATCCCTGAAAATTTCGACTTTAGAAGCATAAGCGGACTTAGCAACGAAGTGGTCGAAAAGCTTGAGAAATTTGCCCCGCCAACGCTCTTTGCAGCGAGTGAAATTTCAGGTATCACGCCAGCAGCGATTGACATCTTACATATTTATATAAAAATGAGCGAGAAAAAGGCTTAAATTTAAGCCTTTTATGGTTTTAAAATTTAACTAACATTTAAAATTTAAAACAAAGCTTCTCGTTTTTAATAGTTGCTATTTATAATTTTTTAAGTTTAATAAATTTTTATTATTAAAATTTTCTATTTTACGGGAGCTAAAATAGAAAATTTTTTTATCTTAACGTTTAGACATTAGATCAAATTTCTCTTTTATAAAAAGCTTAAAGTCACGATATATAGGTATTTTTAGATAAATTTATCTCAAATTTTAGTGTAAAAAAAGCTTAAATTCACTTTATTTTTACAAACTATATTGTGAGATTATAGTTTTTTAATTTTTTGAGAGTATAATCGTTTAAATTTTATTTATAGAAAGGAAATTAATGTCAGTAAAGCAAGAAAGACGAAGCTTTATCGGCCTTGCGTTTGGTGCCGTGGCAGCTGTTGGTGGCGCGATGTCACTAGTTGCCATGAAAAAGACCTGGGATCCGCTCCCTAGCGTAAAAGCTGCTGGTTTTACAACTGTCGATCTAAGTCCGATCAAAGATGGCGAGATGAGACAGGTTGAGTGGCGTAAAAAGCCTATTTTCATCCTCAAAAAAAGCCCAGATATGGCTAAAAATGACAAGAGAGATGTAGTCGTTGGAGATGCAAGATATGTAGTTCTTATCGGACTTTGCACACACCTAGGATGCATCCCTGAGTATAAAGCTAGCAAGCAAATGTTTGTCTGTGCCTGTCATGGCGGCGAATTTAACGTTGATGGCGTGCAGACATACGGACCTCCACCAAGACCGCTTGATATCCCACCATTTAAGATCGATGGAACCAAGCTAGTTCTAGGCGAAACAAGCCCAGAATACGAAAAATTAGTAGCTAAAGCTTAGGAGGTTAGCGATGTCTTTATCTCATAAATCAACTGGCGTTATTGACTGGCTTGACCAGCGCCTAGCTTTTACAAAGCTTATGAAGGTTCTAGTTAGCGAATACTGGATCCCAAAAAATATAAATTTCCTTTGGGCGATGGGCGTTATCCTAACGACGCTTTTCTTACTTTTGATCATCACTGGCTATTTGCTTATGATGTATTACAAACCAGATGTAAATTTGGCCTTTGACAGCGTAAATTACACTATTATGCAAGAGGTCGAGTATGGCTGGCTTTGGCGTCATATCCACGCAGTTTCAGCTTCTACGATATTTCTTATCATGTATATCCACTTGCTTACCGGACTTTACTACGGCTCATACAAAAGAGGCAGAGAGGTCATTTGGGTAAGCGGTATGGTGCTATTTATCTGCTTTTCAGCAGAGGCATTTAGCGGCTATATGCTCCCATGGGGACAGATGAGCTACTGGGCAGCGACTGTTATCACTCAGCTTTTTGGTGGTGTGCCAGTTATCGGCGATGCTTTGGTTGAGTGGATTAGAGGCGATTACGCGGTTGGCGACTCAACACTTACTAGATTTTTTATGCTTCACGTCTGCTTGCTACCACTTGTAACTATCGTTGTTTTGGTTATCCACTTCTACTCATTAAGAGTTCCTCACGTAAATAACCTAACAAGCGAAGATATCGACTTTGAAGTAGAGGCGCAAGAGTACTTGCATGGCGACAGAGCAAAAGCTAAAGTCATACCATTTTGGCCAGGATTTTTGGCAAAAGACTTCATGTATGTATCATTTTTTATGATCTTTGTCATATATCTTGTTTGCTATCACTTCAACTTTGCGATGGATCCTATCAACTTTGAGCCAGCAAATCCACTAAAAACTCCACCACACATCTATCCAGAGTGGTACTTCTTGTGGCAATATGAAATTTTACGTGGCTTCTTCTTTGATATAGCTGGAATTTCAGCTTATAACATCGGTCTTATCGCATTTGCATTCGCAGGTGTTGCGTTTATGCTTATACCTCTTTTTGATAGAAGCGACCTTGTAGCTCCAGCGCACAAAAGACCACTATTTTTTGTATGGTTTTGGGTGCTAGTTGCTGACCTTATCGTCTTATCTATATATGGCAAGCTTCCAACAGGCGGCATCAACGACTGGATAGGATTTTACGCTTCACTGCTATTTTTAGTGCTATTTATAATCGCACTTCCAGTTATCACAATACTTGAAAGAAAAAGGGGCTAATCATGAAAGAGCTTAAAATTTTTGCCATCGTTGTTATCCTTTCAGGTATTTTATACTGGGGCATCGAGCCTTACGCTCACACAAAGCTTCATCCGCACACTGCAAATGCTGAGTATAACTTCTCAAAAGAAGATACTGACTACGCAAAGCACTTTTTAGAGCAGAAAAAAGAGGCGCTTGAGGCTGCAAAAGCTAGCGGCAACAAAGCTAGCATAGAAGCGGCTACAAAAGATGTTGAGACAGCACAAAAAATTCTTGATGACTACACAGCTTTTTGGGCTGATATAAATTCGATCGACCTTGCAAAAGGTGACGCTGCAAAAGGTGCTGAGACATTTGGCGCAGCTGGATGTACAGGCTGTCACGGCATCGAAGCAGCTGGTATGCCAGCCAGCATGGACGCTGAGACAGCTAGCCAAAGCTTTGGTGTGGTGCCACCAGATCTTAGCACAGCTGGTAAAATTTATGACGAGAGATTTTTGGCTGCACTTATCAAAAATCCAACTATGGCTGTAAAACTATCACATAAATTTAACGACGAGCATCCTTATCCGATGACTGCATTTATGGGTGCTGGTGGCGATATAAACGCTGAGATCGCTGACATAGTTGCTTATCTTAAAAAGGTATCAGCTGACGCGGATGCAAAGAGCAAGATCACTGACGAGAAAGTCTTTGCTGATGCATGCCAAAGATGCCACGATATGAAGTATGATAAAAAATATACTCTTAGCAACAAAGTAAGCCTTGCAGCTTATATGGGCTCAAACCCACCTGATCTATCTATGATGATCCGCTCAAAAGGTGCTGACTACTTGCATAAATTTATAAACGATACTCAAAAGATGCTTCCAGGCACTGCGATGCCTAGAGTTGGCTTAAACAAAGCTGCTGAAGACGACATAGTATCTTACATAGAAAAAGTAGGCGACAGCAAAAAGGCTGAGCGCGAGAGCACAGGCATTTACGTGATGATATACTTCTTCATCTTAGGAATTTTTGCTTGGCTTTGGAAGCGCAAAGTCTGGAGCGAACTCCACTAAAATTTAAGAGCCTTCTTGGCTCTTAAATTCTCTCTAGTAAATTTACATATATAAATTAGGTATGTGATTTTTTAAATTTTTAAATTTATTTGACACTAACATGGTTTAAAAAACAAATTTGCAAATTTTAAAATTCCACTCACTCGCAAGAATTGACTACTAAAATTTGGCTTCGCTTATCGCTTAGCTCAAATTTTAGAGCCGAAATTACTCGTTCATGAAATTTTAAAATTTATCCGAGTTTTAAAACGCATGCGGCGCAAAGCGCTATCGCATGCACTTTGAACGTGCGAGGGGTTTAGGGGATTTTAAAAGGGGGATAAGGGGACGGCTTCGTAATTCAAGTCCCCTTGTCTCCCTTTTTGAATAAAAAGAAATTTACAAATTTAATAAAGCTGTCTTTGCAAATTTTAAAACTTTCACTCACCCCTAAGAATTGACTACTAAAATTTGGCTTCGCTTATAGCTTAGCTCAAATTTTAGAGCCGAAATTACTCACTCATGAAATTTTAAAATTTGCCTTTATTTATTGACTAGCTTAATAAAAGCATTTGAGAAATTTGCTTGAATTTTGCGCATGTGATATACCGATGCTGTCTTGCATACCTAGTGTGCAACAGGTATTTAACAAAAGATGCGGCAAATGCAAGAATATTAACAGTTGCTAAGCGAGTAAATTTACATTTTCTAGCAAATTTACTCAGCAAAAACCACACAAATTTACGCAAAACAGCCAAATTTAGCTTGCCGTAAAGCCACGCTAACGGCTAAATTTCCTTGGCGATTTTGCTCATTTTATTTATCAGCTCTTCACGCTCGCTTGATTTTAGGTTGCCGTATTGAAGCTTTGTCATCATCTGCATGAAGTCAAACTGCTTAAACATCTGCGCATCGCTTTTTATCTCTTTTTCAAGCTTTTCGTAGATCTTTTCTGTCTCTTTGTTCGCTTTTTCTAAATTTTGCAAAAAGCTCCCAGTCGCGCTCGCATCAAGGTCGTTTTTTGCTGCCTTGTCGATGGCATTTTTTAAATTTGATAAATTTTCAGAAATTTTCATCTGCACTTCCTTTTGGATTTTAAAATTTAGAGCAAATTTTATTCCTAAATTTCATCCCACCATTTTTTTCTAGGTGGATTTTGTGCGGTAAAAACCTCTCCGATCATCGGTGTTGCGTAGTTTAGCTCAAGTTTTGTAGCTGCCTTTTCAAAGCGCTTGATCGGCTCATCCCAAGTGTGATAAGAAAGATCAAATTTGCCCCAATGCACCGGCACGCCAAGCCTTGTGCCAAGATCTTTTAGTGCTTGCGCTGACTCCTCTGGCTTCATATGCACGTAAGGCCAGCCATCGCCGTAAGCGCCATTTTCTATAAAAACTAGATCAAATCCGCCAAATTTCTCATTTATCATCTTAAAATGCTTGCCGTATCCGCCATCACCGCTAAAATAAAAGCTAAAGTCTGCCTTCTCTACCGCCCAACCGCCCCAAAGCGTGGTATTTCTTTTAAATGTGCGCCCGCTAAAGTGCCTTGAAGGGCAAAAAGTGAAGTTTAAATTTCCTATTTTTTGCTCGTTAAACCAGTCAAACTCGTAAATTTTGCCTTCATCTACGCCCCATTTTACGAGGTGAGCCTTGACGCCAAGTGGCACTAGAAATTTGGCTATCCTACCCTTTAGCTCAAGGATTGTTTTATAGTCAAGATGATCGTAGTGATCGTGCGAGATGAGGGCGACGTCGATCACCTCTGGGTAGTTGCTAGCGGTGATGGCGTGCTCGTAGGCAAAGGGCTTGCCGCCAAGTGGGAGAGGGAATGCTCGGTGCAAAACGGGGTCTGTGATGATGATTTTGCCATCAAGCTTGCAGATTAGGCTAACGTGCCCAAGCCAGATAAACTCGCCATTTTTGAGGGTGTTTGCGTCAAATTTTAAATTTGGCAAAGGGCACTTTGGTAGCTTGCCTTTTGGTGGAAAGAGCGCTTGAGGGACGTAATTTAACATAGACGCTTGCGGACTTTTCTTTACCATATCAATTGTCGGCTCTAAATTTATAAAAACTTTGCCATTAAAATTTGGCGAAGCCTCTATCAGCTTTTGGCTCTTGGCATCTGGTCTACCACCAAAAACAGGGGCAAATTTCATAAAAGCAAAAACTGAAGCGATAAATAAAACTATGACTATAAAAATTTCCATCAATAACCTTTTTAAATTTAAAGGTTGGATTATATTTTATATTTTTAAATTTACATTATAAATTTTATTAATTATTTAGAACAATTTGTAGTGCTAAGCCGTATGATTTTATGATTTAAATTTACAAAAATAATTGTTAAAAGATATTTACTTTAGGATAATAACTAAAAGATAAAATTTTAGAATTTAAAAATAAAAAGGTGGGAAAATTCCCACCTTTATAAAGAATTATTTAACTTTACCAGTCTCAATTCTTTGTTTATAGATCTCACGAAGTTTTCTTATATCGTTTTTAACTTCGAATACACCATGCCAGTGTGAGTAGTCAGGGCCACCCATTAGAGCGCCTTGTCTCATACGACGACCTTCATGGTGCCACATATGATAATAGACATCTTGGAATTCATCTGACCAAGCATCTTCTAGTAGTAGGTTTTTAGCTTTCAACTCTTCAAGCATCTTAGTTGCTTCAGCGCTATAAACGTTATAAAGCTCTACTTGTTTATCACCCATAATGAAGAAGTTATCTGTGTGAGTTGTAGAGTGGCAAGCTTTACAAACTAGTTTCATCTCAGCACGTGCTTTTTCAGGATCGCCACTTGGGTGACCTGCTAGAGGTGTTCCTATGTTTAGTTTGCCAGTTTTTTCGTAAATAGCAGCAGCTTGTTCATCACCAGCTGTTCTTAGCTTACTGCTGATGCCCCATAGGTTCCATTTTAGTCTTCTTGAAACGTTGTGAGTTGTTGTTGTTTCACCAACACCACTCATGTGGCAAGCTGCACAAGTTGGAGCTCTAAAGTCTGGTACATCCCATGTATCAGGAGCAGCATCAAAGTTCCATTTGTGAGCTTCACTGTTATAGATATGTCCGTGCATTGAGTTGTTAAAGATCTCAATATCTGGGTGATCAGGTCCAAGGTGGCAAGATGCACAAGCAGCTGGTTTTCTAGCTTCAGCTACGCTAAATGTGTGCGCGCTGTGGCATGATTTACAGTTACCTACGCCACCATCTGGATAAACATTGCCTATACCATAGTTTGGCCAAGTCTCTTTTGTAGGTTTGTGATCAGCGTCTAGTTTGATGACGGTTCCGTGGCACTGAGAACAACCAGTGGCATCTGGAGCCATTTTAAAGTCAGGATGATCTGCTCCCTCATAGTGATACATTAGTTTCACCATTGCAGGATTAGCATACATTTGCATAGCAGCTCTTGCGTGACCGCTCTTTACTAGTTCATCAACTTCGTTTTCGTGGCACTTAGCACAAGTTTTTGGGCTAACTAGCATTGAAACATGGTTGTTAGAATCTTTTGGATGCACCTTAACTGAAGCCATAGGATTATCTGCATTTACAGAGTGACAATCCATACAACTTACGCCAACGTGAGCGTGGCGACTATTTTTCCAATCGGCAACTATGCCGGGTGTCTCTTTAGCGTGGCACTCAACACAGCTTTTTGATAAGTCTGACATTTTGTGAGCAACTTTAATGTTTTTTACAACATTAAGGTTTAAAGCGTCAGATTTATTTGCATCCATGTTTGCGGCAAAGCCAAAAGACATTAGACAGGCTAATAACATTAGCGACTTTTTAAACATCTCTCCTCCTTACTTGGTTTTATTGTTTTCTTGTTTTTTAATTGCTTCAAATTTATCGATTTGTAGTCCTAAATTCTTGTGACCAACATGCTCGTGGCAGTCAACACATGATTTCTTATTAGGATTTCCAAGAACGAAATAATCTCTATGTGGCAAGAATGATTTACCAGCTTGAATAACATTTTTTAAATTTGAGTGGCAAGTCAAACATCCACTATCATAGACAAAGTGAGATGCATGCTCACGTTTTTTACGCCAGTCGATCTTGTCTGTATCTGTAAAAAATGTCTTATAGCCATCATTTATCGATACTTTAAGTTTTGTAAGTACATAGGTATAGGCACTTGTATGGTTTAGGTGACAGGCTGAACATTCAGCTTTTATGCCAAGCTTGTTATTGCCGCCGTGTACATCTTCATGATATGCAGCATTCATAGGATCCATCGTGTGACAAATGGTACAGATGTAGCCGCTACCAGTAGCATGAAGTGCATCAGCTATGCCCATAGAAGCGATAAGGCCGATTACGATGCCTATTATCACAGATGACCAAACAAAAAATTTCTTCTTAACTTCAGCCAAATTTTCCTCCTGAATTTATCAATATATCGTAAATTTTTACGAAAATTTTAAGTGAATGTTATCTAAAAAAATATAAATTTTTTCTTTAAGTAAATGAAAATATTTATTTGATATTAACTTTCAATAAGAATAAATTTCTTGTAGCCCACCTACATTTTTTTCCAAAATTTGGTTCTTCTCATCAAGTTTGACCAAACCATTTGTTTTAAATTTATTTAAAATTCTCGAAAAAGTTTCTGGAGTCATATTGAGTATCGATGAAATTTTTGTATGCTTTAGTTCATTAAATAGATCTTCGTGATTTAAAATAAATCTAGCCACCTTCTCTTCGGAGCTAAGTATTAGTTCCTGGTGGAGTAAATTTGTAGTTATTCTTATCTTTTGAGCCATTGATTTTAGAAATTTCATACAAATTTCTGGCTTTGTTAAAAATTGTGCTTCAAATTTTTCATAATTTATCTTTAAAACCTCGCCAGAGATAGTAAAAATGGCGCTCGCTGGATAAGGGATATTTTCAAAATTTACAACTTCAGCTACAAAATTCATAGGTGCAAGCTGATGGATAAAAATTTCTTTACCATTTGCCGTAGTTTTATAAAGTTTAACCGAGCCAGTTATCAAAAATGTAAGCCACTTTGGCTCCTCGCCCTCTATAAATAAAAACTCGCCTTTTTTATATTTTTTAACAACACTTATGGCTTCAAGTTTGGCTAGGTCATCGGCGCTAAGACCTTGAAAAAATGGGATTTGTTCTATCATGTTTCACTCGCTTTTAAGATGAAAAAGCATTTTAGCATAAAAAATAGGACAAAATTTAACGGATTTCAAAGGGAGCTTTCTCCCTTTGATTGAAGAATTTATTTTTTAAGAAGATCTCTGATCTCAGTCAGAAGTGCTATATCAGCTGGAGTTTCAGGCTCTGCAGGAGCTGTCTCTTCTTCTTTTGGTAGTTTATTTTTAAGTGTATTTAAAGCTTTGATGACGCAAAAAATACAAAACGCAATGATTAAAAAATCAACCATTGTTTGTATAAATGAGCCATAGTTTATCGTAACAGCAGGCGCACTATCAACTGCTTCTTTTAGTGTTAGCTTAAGATCAGTGAAATTTACACCGCCTGTTATAACACCGACAACTGGCATGATAATATCACCAACTAGCGATGAAACGATCTTTCCAAATGCCCCACCGATAACAACACCAACTGCCATATCTATGACATTTCCGCGCATCGCAAATTCTTTAAATTCGCTGATAAAACTCATTCTTTCTCCTATAAATAGTTAAATTTTCGTGCGGATTTTATAAAAAATATGCTTTGCTTGGCCTAAAAATTTAAAATTACATAACTTTAAATTTATCAAGCTAGTGTTATAATCCAAACTTCAAATTTAACGTAAGGAATGAGCTTATGTATCGTTTTGCACCCTCTCCAACAGGAGATATGCACATAGGAAATTTACGTGCTGCTATTTTTAACTATATTTGTTCTTTGCAAGATAAAAGTGGCTTTATTTTACGCATAGAAGATACCGACAAAGAGCGAAATATCGAGGGAAAAGAGAAAGATATCTTAGAAATTTTGAGCAAATTTGGCATAAAACCAGAGCAAATTTACATCCAAAGTGAAAATTTAAAATTCCACAGACAGCTTGCATCAAAGCTTCTCATAGATAAAAAGGCCTTTGCTTGCTTTTGCACTGAAGAAGAGCTTGAGGCAAAAAAACAAAAGGCAAAAGAGCAAGGCGTGGCATATAGATATGACGGCACCTGCGAGAGGCTAAGCGACGCTGAAGTTTTAAACTGCGAAAAGCCATTTGTCATCCGCATGAAAAAACCAACACGCACAATGAGCTTTACAGACGCGATAAAAGGCGAGCTAAGCTTCGAGCCAGACGCTGTTGATAGCTTTGTCATCATGAGAGCGGACAAGACTCCAACATATAACTTCGCCTGCGCAGTTGATGATATGCTTGAGGGCGTGACCTTTGTCATACGTGGCGAGGATCACGTGAGCAACACACCAAAGCAAGACCTCATACGCGAGGGTCTTGGCTACACTGGCAAGATGAACTACGCGCATTTACCTATCCTTTTAAATATAGAGGGTAAAAAAATGAGCAAACGCGAGAACGAATCAAGCGTCAAATGGCTCTTTGAGCAGGGATTTTTACCTGAGGCGATCGCAAACTACTTGATACTTCTTGGCAACAAAACTCCAACTGAAATTTTTACCATCGAAGATGCGGTAAAGTGGTTTGATATAACCAAAATTTCACGCTCACCTGCTAGATTTGACGTGAAAAAACTTGAGCAGATAAATAGAGAGCACATCAAACTTGCTTCAAAAGAGCGCATAAAAGAGATATTTGGCGTGGATGATAGCAAGGTTGAGCTAGTTAAATTTTATACTCAAGAAAGCTCACTAGTGCCTGAGATAAAGGCAAAAGTAGAGGCTATTTACTCACCTAAAATAGCTCCAGATGAGTACAAAAATGAATTTGAGATCATCAAAAAAGCAGCTCGTAATTTAAAACCGTGCGAAACATTTGATGAGTTTAAAAAAGAGCTTATGAGCGCTACAAATTTAAAAGGTAAAAACTTTTTCATGCCGCTACGTGCGCTGCTTACAAACGACCTTCACGGCCCTGAGCTAAGCGAGCTCTATCCGCTCATCAAAGATGATCTAGGCAAAATTTTAATCTAGGAGCAAAAATGATACTTTCTACCCTATTTTCAGCGGTCGCAAACATTTTGCACCTTATCATCACGGTCTATACGTGGATCGTCATCGCAGCGGCTCTCATTAGCTGGGTTAAGCCTGATCCTAGCTCGCCAGTCGTGCAGCTACTTTATAGGCTGACTGATCCTGTTTATAGCTTCATCAGACGCTACATCAAAACAGAATTTAACGGCATAGACTTTGCCCCACTCATCGTGCTTTTAGCACTTCAACTCATAGATCAATTTTTAATAAGGCTTTTATTTGTTTTTGCTGCGTCACTTTAGTATCCTCTCTTTAGCCTGCGTTGCTCTTTTAGCTAAAATTTACACCTACGAGGAGCTAAAAAACGAGCCAAAAAGCCTTGCAAAAGACTACTATATAAACCGCCTTATAAACGAGGGCAGCTACACAAAAGAGCAGATAGCCGAGCTTTCACGCGACGTTTTTAGAAAAAGTGGCTTAGTTCAAAAATCAATCAATAAAATTTTACCTCCCAAAGCAGCCCCTAGCAAGTGCCCTGGCATAAGCGCAAGCAACATCACAACTGCTAGCTTGGCTTGCCAAAATTTACTAACAACGATGAGCTTTTCTCTAAAACTTGATGGCAAAACTCGTGAAATTTTAGCGGCAAATCTTGCACATACAAATCCAGAAAAAGCTAGAATTTTACGCACTTTAAACGAGCCAAACCCGGCTCTTAGCTTTGCAAATGCAAACGATGCAAAGAGCTTTTTAGAGCTTTTTAATGCTTCAAATCCGCAAAGTAAAAATGCCCTTTTTAGCGTAAATTTTGAAGCAAATTTTATGAACAAGCTCTACATGCAAAAGGGCTTTACAAATTTATTAAACGACGTCGTGTTTAATAAAAAATATGAAAGCTTTAGAAGAAATTTACTTAGCATAGATCCTGCAGTCACTGAAAAAAGCGACGCATTTACACTTGGTCTAAACGCCATCTTGCTTGGTCAAAATGACGTTGCATTTGGTTTTTTCACAAGAGCTAAAAACACCTTTGATAGGGCTTGGCAAAGGGATAATGCCACATTTTGGCAGTATGAGCTAAGCGGCGATGAGAACTTTTTAAAAGAGCTAAGTGCTAGCAAAGATGCAAATATCTACTCACTTTACGCAAGAGATTTGGTCGGTGGCGAGCCACTTGAGGTGATCGTGCCAAGACCTAGCAAGCAAAATATCGAAAATTTTGATGTGAGCGATCCATTTTTATGGAACAAAACCGCTGCCCTTGCAAAGGATATGAATGCCACACAAGCAAGCGAATTTGCGATGAGATTTTACACAAACGAGAGCATCGGCGCATACGCATACTTCATGCAAAAGGCGCATGGCTGGGAGAAGCAGTACTTTTTGATGCCAAACTCGCCTGAGCTTGAGGGCATCAGCACTGAGCGAAAGTCAATGATCTACGCACTTGCAAGACAAGAGAGCCTCTTTATCCCAAGCGTCGTTTCTACCTCATACGCCCTTGGTATGATGCAGTTTATGCCATTTCTTGCAAATGCGATCGGCAAAAAAGAGCTAAAAATTCCAAATTTTGACCAAGACGATCTTTTTAAAACAGATATTGCCTTTAAATTTGCAAATCACCACCTAAACTACCTTGATAAATTTCTCTATCATCCGCTATTTACGGCCTACGCGTATAACGGCGGTATCGGTTTTACCAAAAAAGTCATCACAAGAGATGATATGTTTAAAGAGGGTAAATTTGAGCCGTTTTTATCAATCGAGCTAGTCCCTGTGGCAGAGACTAGAAACTACGGCAAGAAGGTGCTTGCAAACTACGTGATCTATATGGCGCTTAATGGTTCCAGTATAAAGATTTCGCAACTTTTCGAAAATTTAACAAAACCGGCTTTGACTGATAAATTTCGAAACTAAGCGCGAGATCGTCACTTTGCTTACTTGGTGCGGTCACTTCATAATAAACCGCCCAAGGCATAGAAAATCCAGCAAATTTAAGCATCTCGTCACTTTCATCAAGCAGCCTTGCATTTGTGGCATTTGAGTCGCCATTTACCTTTATGTTGCTCAAAATTTGTGCATGCTCTTTTGGGTTTATCGCTACTAAAAAGTGCTCTTTGCTCTCGTCTAAATTTGAGTTGTATATTGGATTTAGATAGGTTGCGATTATAAGCGTTCTATCGGTGCCATCAATGATCTCGCTCTTGCTTGTGTAGGCTAAAAGCTCATTTTTTAGTGGCTCATGCACGATCACTTTTTCGCTAGCGCAACCAAATATCATCAAAATAAATATAAAAAATAGTGTAAATTTTCTCATAAAAAACTCTTAAAATATTAAATTTTCTCGCATTTTAGCATTTTATTTTTTAAATTTCACTCATAAATTTTAAAGCCAATATGAGCTATAATCGCAAGAAATTTTAACGAAAAAGGCTCTTATGAAAAGACTTGCCATTGCTTTTTCTGGCCCTTCAAATAGCGGAAAAACGACGCTTATCTTAAAAGTCGCAAAAAAATTTATAGATGATGGGCTAAAGGTCGTTGTAGTCAAGCACGACCCAGGCGACAAAGCCAAATTTGACGTTGAAGGCAAGGATAGCTTTAAATTTTCTCAGGCAGGAGCTGACGTAGTTGTGATGAGTCCGACTAGAACGACTTATTTTTCGCAAAGCTCGCAAGGCATAGACGAGGTCATAAGGATGATCGGCGAGTTTGACATGCTCTTAGTCGAGGGGCTAAAGACACTGCCACTGCCAAGACTAAGCGTCTTTAGAGGTGAGATCGATGAAGCTTATCTTAGCTTTTCAGATGCGATCGCCACTTATAAAAAGCAGATCCCCTACGAGATCACAAATCTAAATTTAGACGATATAGACGCCATTTGTGCGTGGATAATAAAAAATGCAAAGGCTGTATAATGCAAGAACTAAACCAAATTTTTAACACCATTAAAGATATCGCAAAAGAGATAAGCGAGGTCATAAAATACGCCGATCTTGGCTACACAACTCACGAAAATGCAACTGGCGACACCCAGCTAAAGCTTGATGTTAAAAGTGATGAGATCATCACGGCTAAATTTAAGCAGCTTTCATGCGTAAAAGCGCTAATTAGCGAAGAGAAAGAGGACGCGCTTGAGATAAATAAAAACGCTAAATTTATCATCGCTTACGATCCACTCGATGGCTCAAGCTTAGTTGATGTAAATTTCGCCGTTGGCTCGATCTTTGGCATATACGAAGACGAGGTAAAACCAGAAAATTTAATAGCCGCAGCTTACAGCATCTATGGTCCAAGACTTGAGCTAGTAATTGCCGAGAAAAAGGGCGCTTTGCCTAAATTTTATAGACTTGGCAAAGATGGCGAGTTTAAATTTGTAAAAGAGCTTGAGCTAAAAGAAAAAGGCAAGCTAAACGCCACGGGAGCTACGCAAAAAGGCTGGAGTCAAACGCATAGAAATTTCATAAACGAGCTATTTAACGAGGGCTACAGGCTAAGATACTCAGGTGCGATGGTGAGCGATTTGCATCAAATTTTACTAAAAGGCGGCGGTCTTTTTAGCTACCCAGCAACGAGCGATCATCCAAATGGCAAGCTAAGGGTTGTCTTTGAGGTGTTGCCATTTGCCTTTATATATGAAAACGCAAAGGGCGCAACCTCAAACGGCAAAAACCAAACACTTTTTGATATAAAAATAGAAAAAATCCACCAAACTACGCCATGCTTCTTTGGCTCACGTGATGAAATTTCTCTTTTGCATAAATTTTACGAGCAAAAATAATGCAAGAAGCACAAGCAAACGAGCCACTTGACGCATTTGAGCTAGCCCTAAAACAAAAGGCTAAAATCATGCAAGAGTGCCAAGAGCAAAAAGGGCGCAAAAGCTGTTTTAACTGCGAGGCATTTTTTGACTGCGAGACTAGGATAGAGTATGTAAATAGCTGCTACAACTCGATGTCAAAAGGCAACACCGGCAGTGACGGCGGATTTGATTTTTAAATTTAAAGGAAAAATATGAAAGAAAAAGCTTATATAACCACTCCGATTTATTACGTAAATGACGTGCCACACATCGGTCACGCCTACACGACTATCATCGCTGATACGCTAGCTAGATTTAACCGCTTGCAAGGCAAAGAGACCTACTTCATGACTGGCACAGACGAGCATGGTCAAAAGATCGAGCAAGCAGCTCGCGCTAGAGGCAAAACTCCAAAAGAATACGCTGATGAGATCAGCGCGAAATTTAGATCGCTTTGGGATGAATTTGAGATAAGCTACGACCATTTTATAAGGACAACCGACGAAGAGCACAAGCAAACCGTGCAAAATGTCTTTGAAAAGATGCAAGCAAACGGCGATATCTACAAGGGCGAATACGAGGGCTTTTACTGTGTTAGCTGCGAGACATTTTTTAACCAAAGAGACCTGCTAGAGGACAACCGCTGTCCAGACTGCGGCCGCGTGACATCTTTAGTTAAAGAAGAGAGCTACTTTTTCAAACTTTCAAAATATGAAGACGCGCTTTTAAAATGGTACGAAAATGACGAGCTTTGCGTCATCCCAAAGGGCAAGAAAAACGAGGTCGTAAGCTTTGTAAAAGGCGGACTAAAAGACCTCTCAGTCACAAGAACGAGCTTTGACTGGGGCATAAAGCTACCAAAGAGCGCAAACGACGACAAACACGTTATGTACGTCTGGCTTGACGCGCTCATAAACTACCTAACAACACTAGGATACTCAAGAGATAACGCTAGAATGGACTTTTGGCCGCATACGACGCACATCGTTGGCAAGGACATTTTGCGCTTTCACGCGGTTTATTGGCCGGCATTTTTGATGAGCCTTGGCTTGCCACTACCAAAACACGTCGCAGCGCACGGCTGGTGGACGATAGATGGCGAAAAGATGAGCAAAAGCAAGGGCAACGTCATAAACCCAAGAGAGGTCGCAAACGCTTATGGACTTGAAAATTTCAGATACTTTTTGCTTAGAGAGGTGCCTTTTGGACAAGATGGCGACTACAGCCAAAAAGCCTTGATCGAACGCATAAACTCAGAGCTTGGCAACGGACTTGGCAACCTGCTAAGCCGAATTGTGGGCATGAGTGCAAAGTATAGCGACTACAAGATCGACTCAAAAGATGTGATCAAATTCCACAAAGCCGAGCTTGATGAGGCGAAGGGCTATCTTGATGAGGCGATAAAAAATTTAGAAAATTTAGCTACAAACCGCTATTTAGAGGATCTTTGGAAGGTCGTAACGCTTGCAAACGCAGCCGTTGCGAAGTATGAGCCATGGTCACTTGTAAAAGCTGGCAAAAGTGACGAGGCAAACGCACTCGTGGCACTTTGCGCAAATTTACTTGCAAAAGTGGCGATACTGCTTAGCCCAGCTATGCCAAAAACTTGCGCTAAGATAGCTGACACGCTTGGCTTTAGCATAGATACGGCTTCTTATGAGAGCCTTGTCTTAAAAAATGAAATTTCAAATTTTGTGGCAAAAGCTACTGAGCCACTCTTCCCAAGGATAGAAAAAGAGCTAATGGGCGAGGCAAAAGAGCCAAAAGTAGAGGCAAAAGCTGAGCCAAAAGAGGAGAAAAAAGAAGAAGATATCATTAGCATTGATGACTTTGCCAAGATCGTGATAAAAGTAGGCGAAGTGCTCGAGTGTGAGAGAGTTGAGGGCAGTGAGAAGCTGCTTAAATTTAAGATAGATCTTGGCGAGGAGCAGCCACGTCAAATTTTATCAGGCATCGCCAAATACTACGAGCCTAGCTCGCTTGTGGGCAAGCAAGTTTGCGTTTTAGCAAATTTAAAAGAGCGAACGATGATGAAAAAATATGTCTCACAAGGCATGATCCTAAGCGCATCAGACGGCTCGCTAACGCTTCTTGGCACGCAGGGCAAGGTCAAAAACGGCGCGATCGTTGGCTAAATGACGATAGAAAATTTAACCCACATAATAAATGGGCAAATTTTAAACAACCCAAGCATCTCAAGCGTGACTAGCTTCGCGTTTGAGGCTAAAAATATAAAACGAGGCTACGCTCTCATCGCCACGCAAAGCGATCAGATCGCACCTGCGATAAAGCAAGGTGCCTACGCTATCATTAGCGAAGAAGAGATCACACCAAGCGACGATGAGATAGCCTTTATCAAGGTGGCAAGCCTGCAAACGGCTATCATCAAGCTCATGCGCTTTGAGGCGATCCACAAAAATATCAAATTTTGCGCGGTCAATCCCTTCATAAAAGCGCTTTTAGAGAAGTCGCACCTCGAAAAAAACGCCCACGTCATACCTGAAAATTTAACCGAGCTTTTTTATAAAATTTTCCATGCAAATTTGTTTGACACATTTTTTAGCGACGATACAAGGATACTTCAAAGGCTCTCGCTACTTTACGAGACAGCCTGGACTGACACAAACATAAGCGTGCTAAACCCAAGCTCGATCTTTTTTACAACGCTCATTTACGATGACAAATACTATCAAAATTTATCAATCCCTAGAGTTTTTGCTGGTATGTTTTGCGGACTTCTTGGCTATCTTAAGAAAAACAATATCGGCTTTAAAGTGACAGAGAGCAGGATTTCATCGCACTTTGACCCAGTCTTTATCGACAAAGACTTTAAGCCAGTTGGCTTTGGCAGCAGTTTTAGAGCGGTGATAGCTGAAGAAGACGAGGAACTATTTTTGACTGAAAGTATATTTCTAAGGCGAAATTTCAGTGAGAGCGAGCTTAAATTTTGCCTGCCAAAAGATAGCACGCTAAAGGTTGAAAACGCCATTTTTTATGAAAATTTAGACGAGATAAAGAAGCTACAAAATTTCGTCTACGCCCTTGTGCTTTGCAAAAAAGAAGAACTACTTGACAGCCTTAGTCAAAGCAAAGAGCAAGGCGGACTCTTTTAAATTTAGAGCCAGAGCCTAAGCCCTGGCAGTTTTTTACTCACCTAAAAAGTATTTTAGATCAGCTTGTGCGTCGCCGCTAATTGGTCTAACGTTAAATTTATCCACTAAGAAATTTATGATCTCTTCATTGAAAAATTTAGGCAAGCTTGGTCCTACGTTGATGTTTTTGATACCAAGGCTAAATAGCGCTAGCAAGATGATGACCGCTTTTTGCTCCATCCACATTAGCACGATAGAAACTGGCAAGTCATTTACTGCGATGCCTGTTGCCTCGCTTAGTGCAAGGGCTATCTTAACCGCACCGTTGCTGTCGTTGCACTGGCCAAGGTCGATGTAGCGTGGTAACTCGGTGCCTGGGACGTTGCCAAAGTCGATATCGTTAAATCTAAATTTACCGCAGCTTGAAGTAAGTATCACGCAGTCTTTTGGAAGGCTAGCAGCTAGCTCTCTATAATACTCACGTCCTTTGCCAGGCGCGTCACAGCCAGCGATCACGAAAAATCTGCGAATCTTGCCAGTGTTTATCGCGTCTAAAATTTGTGGGGCTAAAGTTAGGATAGTCTTGTAGTGGCCGCCAGTTACTAGGCTCTCGTCGCTATCAAAGCCGCTAACGTCGCCGCAAGCTAAAGCGCACTCGATAAGTGGTGTAAAGTCGTCGTTTTCGATATGTTTTACGCCGTTTGTGCCTGCGATCGAGTAGCCAAATAGCCTGTCAGCGTATGTGCAGTTTGAGCGTAGTGGCACGATGCAGTTTGTTGTCATTAGTATCGCGCCTTTAAATTCGTTAAATAGCTTAGTTTGGTCAAACCACGCCTTGCCGACGTTGCCTTTTAGGTGGCTATACTTGCGTAGTTCTGGGTATCCGTGAGCTGGTAGCATCTCTGAGTGAGTGTAGATGTTGATGCCTTTGTCTTTTGTCGCCTCAAGTAGCGCTTTTAGGGCGTGTAAGTTGTGACCACTTACCAAAATCGCCTTGCCCTCAACCTTGTTTTGGCTCACTCTAACTGGTGTTGGGATGCCAAATTTAGCCGTGTGAGCCTCGCTTAGTAGGTTCATTACCTCAACGCCAGCACCGCCTACTTCAAGAAGCTGTTTGATGTGCTCGTCGAAGTTGAAATTTGAGTTAGTAAGCGTAAAATAAAGCGTATCAGCCATAACGCGGTCGACGTTGCTAGTATCAGCGCCAAGCTCGTGTGCGTGGTGGCGGTATGCACTAAGACCTTTTAAGCCAAAAACCATCGTATCTTGCAAAAGCGCTAGCGTGTCGCTCTTGCCACAGGTGCCCATAGGCTGGCCCTTTGCACCGCATCCATCCTCAGCGCTCATCTCGCACTGATGGCAAAACATCTTCATATCTTTCATCTTTTCTCCTTGTGAATTTAAAAATTTAAGCGGATTTTATCCTAGGTGGCTAGCCATTTTGGTTGATAGCAGTCAAGAAAAGTTAAATTTAAATTTTAGTTGTTAAATTTAAGATTTTATGATTATGGATATCAAAATATAAATTTGAAATTTGTCACAAAGAGTTAAAAAAATTTACAAAACAACGATTTACATTTGAAATTTATTTAAAAGGATGAAAATGAAAAATTTATTACTAGTGGTATTTGCCGCCTTTATGCTTTGTGGCTGCGCTCCAAAGGGGATATTTGTGAGTTTGCCAGATGAGCAAGCGCCTTCAAGCATTAGCAAAAAGACAAAAATTTACATCGAAAGCGTCAAGGATGTGAGAGCCTTTGAAAACGACCCAAAACAAGCAAGCACTCCATCTTTATACAAGCACAATGTAAATGAAGTTAGCGCAAAAGAGAAGCAAAAATACATCGGCAGAACTAGAAACAGCTATGGCAAGGGGCTATGGAACGTCATTTTAGAAAATAAGCAAAGGACAACTAGCGTAGTAAGGGCGCGTATCGAGGACGCCTTTAGAAGCAACGGCTACCAGGTCATAAAAAATGAAAATGAAATAGACAAGAATACGATAAGCGTCAATGCAAAGATAGAAAAACTTTGGACTTACTTAACGCTTGGAGCGGTAAAAGTTGGTCTAAATGCCGATATAAGCACCACTTTAAGCGTAAATGACAAGGAGCTAAGCACGGTTGTAAAACGCAAAGAGGAGTATCTTTTAGTAAATCAAAATGACTATGCAAATATCATCAAAAGCTCTTTGAGCGAGTACAAAGAGAAGCTTGCAAAACAGATAAGTGAGCTAAATTTAGAGTAAATTTTAGGCTAGCTACTAAATTTATAGTGGCTAGCTTTTAAATTTCAAGCCAAATTTCACTTTTTGTAAGGGATCTTATCAACGGCGTTTGCTTTTTTAAAGCCATTTAGCCTTAGCCTGCAGCTATCACAAAGCCCGCACGCCTCATCCTCACTCTCGTAGCAGCTCCATGTAAGCTCTATTGGTGAGCCAAGCTCAAGCGACTTTGAGACGATATCAGCCTTGCTTAAATTTACAAGCGGTGTGACGATCTCGCAAGAAAACTCAGCCGACGTGCCTAAATTTATCGCCTCATTTATGCTTTTTATAAAGCTCTCTTTGCAGTCAGGATACCCAGAGCTATCCTCCTCGACCACGCCTATGTAGATCGCCTGCGCCCCCTCTTTTTCAGCAAGTGCTGCGGCGATTGAGATAAATACGCCATTTCTAAACGGCACGTAAGTGTTTGGCACATCCTTGCTAACGCCATCTTTTCTTATCTGCATACTAGTATCAGTTAGCGAATTTCCGCCTATTTGAGCGATGAAGCTAACGTCTAAATTTATCTTTTTAACAACGCCCAGTCGCTCACAGATCTCGTCAAACGCGCGCTTTTCTCGCTTCATAGTCCTTTGGTTATAGTCAAAATGAAGTGCGACCACATCATATCCAGCCCTCTTTGCCATCACAGCGCAAAGCGTGCTATCCATGCCGCCGCTCATTATACAAACTGCTTTTTTCATATTTTGCCCTTTAAATTTGCTAAAATTATACAAAAATTTACTAAGGACAAGCCAAAAATGATACTTTGCGAAGAGAGTTATCCAGAAATTTTAGATCAAATTTGCTCATATCTAACGCCCGGAGAAGTTGAGCTTCTCTTTATCAATAAAGATGAGATGAGAGAGCTAAATAGATCTGAGCGTGGCATAGACAAAACCACCGACGTTCTTAGCTTCCCTCTTGAGCTTGTCATCCACGCCCCACTTGGCTCAATAGTCATAAACAAAGACATGGTAAAAGAAAAAGCAGCTGAGCTAAATCACAGCGAAGAGGCCGAAACTGCGCTACTTTTCACACATGGCTTGCTACATATCTTGGGATATGATCACGAAAAGGATGACGGGCAGATGAGGGAGAAAGAGTGCGAAGTGATAGCTAAATTTAACTTGCCAAAGAGCCTAATCGTAAGAAGTGAGGACGTTAGGCTAATTGATCTTATAAACAAAAAGGGCTGATAAAGCCCCTGATTTATACAGCCTCTTTTTTCGTCTCTAAATTTTCAGCCTTTGGCGCAAAAGCCTTATTTATCTTTCTTATCCAGATAACAAGCGAGATAAATAAGATGAAGTAAAGCACGTAGCTAGCGATAGGCCAGCTGGTACTTGTGCCGCTATCTTTTATCGAGATCACGTTTCTAAACTCATTTAGCATAGAAATTCTATATCCGTAGTATTTGATAGTAACGTTGTTATCGCTGTTTGCAAAGCCTTGAGCCTTGGCTTGGATGTCGGCTGAGTTAAATTTAAAATAAAATGGAAAGCCCCACGCCGTATCTTCGTTTCTATAAGCCATCACCTTTTGGTCATTTTGCGCATCTTTTGCGTATATAAAATAGACATCTCTTACAGGCCCATCGGCTGGGTTTTTAGCGTCTATGATGCCATCTTTGTCCATGCGTTTTACGTCACCGCCAGTTATCTGCACGCTTGCGTAGTGAGGGAATGAATAATCAACCACAAGAGCCAAAAACAGGTGCAAAAGCACGACAAAACTAACGCAAATTCTTTTTATAAATTTGATCATTTCTATCCTTTAAATTTGCGCTATTTTATGAAAAGATAGCTTAAACAAAGGGGCAAAGCGCCCCTATAAATTTAAGCCTTTTTGTTAAGCATAAATTTTAAAAGCTGAGCAAAGAAGCAGATGCCACCGATTATCAAGATCGTATCGCCAAGCATCCTTAGCCATCTTAAATTTTGCAAGTGTGACTGCTGTAAAAGCTCAGCGCTTCTAGCATACCACATACCTTGATCTAGGCTTGCAAATGCCTGATAGATGCCTATTGGAAGCAGTGAAAGCACGATCATTAGCATAAGTCCTGCATTTAAGCCCCAAAAGCCAACTTTCATCAAATTTTCATCAAATTCTTGCCCTTTATATAGATAAGTAGCCACGAGCCAGACAAAGCCAAGCGCCAAAAATCCATAAACGCCAAATAGCGCTGCGTGTCCGTGAACTGGCGTTGTATTTAACCCTTGGATGTAAAATAGCGAAATCGGAGGATTTATCAAAAATCCAAAGACGCCAGCGCCTAGCATATTCCAAAAGGCAACTGCGATGAAGCAGTAAAGTGGCCATTTAAGCGTTTTAGCCCAGCTTTGAGCAAACTGAAGTCTGTAGTGCTCATACGCCTCAGCTCCAAGCAAGACTAAAGGCACGACCTCAAGCGCTGAAAAGCTAGCGCCAATAGCCATTATAGGCGTTGTAGTGCCTGCAAAGTAGAGGTGGTGAAATGTGCCTGGGATGCCGCCTATCATAAAGAGTGACGCACTTGCAAGCGTTTGAAATGTCGCAAATCTTTTTGAGACAAGACCCAGTGAGACAAAAACAAAGGCGAGTGAAGCCGTCGCAAATACCTCAAAAAAGCCCTCAACCCAAAGATGCACGACCCACCAGCGCCAGTACTCCATCACTGGCAACGGACTTCTTTGACCATAAAATAGTCCTGCTCCGTAAAATAATCCAACCGCAACCGCTGACATAGCAAAGATAGCAAGTAAATTTTTATCGCCTTTGTTTTTAAACCCACCTGCAAATCCACGAAGAAGCAGAAGCATCCAGATGACAAGACCGACAAACAAAATGATCTGCCAAACACGTCCAAGATCGATATATTCATAGCCTTGATGTCCAAGCCAGAAGCTTAAATTTATAGGCATGATGTTTGCGATAGCTAGATACTCACCCACAAAACTGCCAACTACAAGGATAAGTAGCGCGTAAAAGAGCAGATCAACACCAAGCTTTTGAAATTTTGGATCCTTGCCTCCATTTATGATCGGAGCTAAAAATAGACCAGCTGCTAAAAATCCAGTCGCTATCCAGAAGATACTAGCTTGTATATGCCACGTTCTAGCAAGCGAATAAGGGATGTAGGCTGATAAATTTATGCCATAAAATTCTTGTCCTTCGACTGTGTAGTGAGCTGTAAAGCCGCCTATTAAAATTTGAAACACAAATAGAGCTAGCGTGACAAAGAGATACTTTTTAAGCGCCTTTTGTGACGGTGTTAAATTTAGCCTTTTAAGCGGATCTTCACTGATAGGCTCAAGCTTTTCGTCATCTTTTTTGCCGTAAAACGAGCTAAACCAAACAAGCAAGCCAACGCCAGTTAGAAGTATCACGACGCTTGCAATCGACCAAAAGATATTCTCACTTGTTGGCACGTTATCGATTAGTGGTTCGTGCGGCCAGTTGTTTGTGTAAGTTGCCTCGCTAACAGGTCTGTTTGTCGCTGTCGCCCAGGCTGACCAGAAGAAGAAGTTGTTTAGATCAGCCCTGTCACTTGCACCTGGGAGCGTGTTTTCTTTCATAGCATAAGCTTCTCTTATCTCTTTAAATTTAGGATCATCTCCAAAAAGAGCGGCATACTCGCTAGCTACTTGACTTATCGCCTTTAGCCTATCAGCACTTAGCACAAATTTATCGTCCTTTACGCTATTTTCTCTATACTCTTTTTTAAGCAAAACCTTTAAATTTGCCTTTTGCTCGTCGTTTAGATCGGCGTATTTTAGATGATAAATTTCATCAGCTTTGATCTCTAAAAAGGCAACTAGCTCTTTGTGAAGCCAGTCCGCACTCCAATCAGGCGCTTGATATGCCCCGTGCCCCCAAACAGAGCCAACTTGCATACCGCCTATGCTTTGCCAAGCCTCTTGACCTTTGTAGATGCTCTCTTTGTCGATCACGACCTTGCCATTTTCGTCAGTGAAATTTACAACTGGAGGCGAATTTCTATAAACCTCAACGCCGTAGTAGCCTAAAATACTAAAGCAAACCACCAGCACAGCAACAAGTGCGAGCCAGTATCTTTTGTATTCACGCATCAATTCTCCTTTTTTAAAATTTAGGAGAAAGTTTATCTCATTTCAAAATAGTGATTAATGACATATATCAATAAAAAGATAATTTCTATCTTATTAAATTTTCGCAAAATTTACACAAAATTAATCTAAATACTATTAATATATCAAACTATATTTCAAAAATAAAGGAGACTTTATGAAAGCAAATTTCATACAAAAAATAGCTAAATTTAGCCTTGTTGCTTCACTTTTTATGGCTCTTAGCCTAAATGCGGCTGACTCTGCTAGAAGCATAACAGATATGCAAGGCGTCAAAGTTGGCGTGCCTGAAAAAGTTGAGAAGATCGCTGCTCTTTGGCACGCAAACAACGAGATCATCCTAGCGCTTGGCGGCATGGATAAAGTTATAGCTACAACCGATCAGATCAAGAAAAACAAATGGTTTGCTCTTGTCTATCCAAGGCTTAAAACCCTCCCAGCCGCACTTGATGGCAAAGACCTTCAGATCGAAGAGCTAGTTAAACTTGCTCCTGATGTCATCGTAGTCTCAAGCAAAAACTATCAAGATGAGCTTATGAAAAATGGCTTTAGCGCTGTGAATTTGATCTTTAGAGATTACCCAGATATGGAGAAAAGCATCTACGCAACAGCTGAAGTTATAGGCACTGACAAGGCTAGAGCTATGGCTGATAAACTTACAAAAAATATCCAAGATAACACTAAATTTGCAACTGATAGAACAAAGAGCATCCCTGATGCTAAACGCCCAAAGGTACTTCACTTGCTTGGCGGAGCGAATTTGCTAAAAGTTGATGGCACAAAAACTATCATAAACACTTGGATAAATTTAGCTGGCGGCAAAAACGCAGTCTCAAAAGAGGGCTCTATGATCGAGCTAACAGCTGAAGAACTCATCAATGCAAATCCTGATATCATCATCGTTGGCGGCGCTGATACAGACGAGCAAATAAAAGCTATCAAAGAAAATCCTGCATATTCAGGCTCAAACGCTGTTAAAAACGGCAAAGTTTATGGCAACCCAAAAGGCGTTTTTGGCTGGGATAGATATGGTGCAGAGAGTGCACTTCAAATTTTATGGGCAGCAAAGACTATCCAACCAGATCTATTTAAAGATGTCGATATGAAAGTAAAAACAAAAGAGTTTTATAAAGAGTTTTTAAATCACGATCTTAGCGATACAGAGTACGGCTATATCTTAAAAGGTCTAAATCCAGACGGTAGCAGCAAGTAAGATATGAAAAACGCAAATTTTTCAATAGTTGTTATCTTTTTGGCTCTACTAACGCTTCTTTGCGCCTTTGTCGCACTTTGCGTTGGCAGATTTTACATTTCATTTGGTGATGTATTTAGCGTGCTAGCTCATAGCATTGGTCTAGGAGAGGGCGCAGCTAGTAACATCACAAACGTGATAGAAAATTTACGCATCCCTCGCATCATCGCAGCTATCCTTGTTGGAGCCGCTCTTAGCGTGAGTGGTGCTGCTTATCAAGGCGTCTTTAAAAACCAGCTAGTTAGCCCTGATCTTCTTGGCGTTTCAGCGGGCGCTTGCGTGGGAGCAGCCACTGCTATCATCTTTGATCTATCGCTATTTTGGGTGCAGGCTTTTGCCTTTGGCTTTGGCCTAGCAGCCGTTGCTATCACGCTAGCCATACCAAAGATGATGGGACGCACGAGCACGCTTATGCTAGTTCTTTCTGGTATCATCGTAAGTGGCCTCATGGGCTCAGTGATCGGCTTTTTAAAGTATGTCGCCGACCCTGAGACGAAGCTACCTGACATTGTTTATTGGCAGCTTGGTAGCCTTGCAAAGCTTGATAGTGACAACTTAAAATACATCGCCCCAGTGATGATCATCTGCGCCATTTTGCTAATCGCCATGAGCTGGCGTATAAATTTGCTCTCTCTTGGCGACGAGAGTGCGGCAAGACTTGGCGTAAATGTCTCATTCGAGCGCGCTGTCATCATCATCTGCGCTACGCTTCTTACAGCGTGCAGCGTCTGCATAAGCGGCATAGTCGCTTGGGTGGGACTTCTCATGCCTCACTTAGCGCGCATGCTAGTTGGTGCAAATAACATAAAAAGCATGCCTGCAAGCATATTTATGGGTGCGATATTTTTGCTTTTTGTCGATACTCTAGCGCGCAGCATAAGCGTGAGTGAAGTGCCTCTTGGCGTACTTACTGGCTTTATCGGCACGGTATTTTTCGTCTGGGTTTTATGGCGAAATAAAAAGGTTGCATGATGCTTGAAGTTAGAAATTTAAACTTTAGCTACCCAAATGGGGCTGGCAAACTAGAAAATGTAAATTTAAAGATAGGCGCAGGTGAGATTTTAACCATACTTGGTCGAAATGGAGCTGGCAAATCAACAACTTTAGGCTTGATAAGCGGCTCGCTAAAGCCAGTTTCAGGAGAGATCTTTCTTGATGGCAAAAACGTAGATAGCCTAAGCAACAAAGAGCGCGCTAAGATCATGGCGTACGTGGCTCAAAGCGAGGTTACTGAGTATGACTACACCGGACTTGAGTTTATCACGATGGGTCGCGCGGCACACCTTGGTATCTTTGCAAGACCTAGCAAAGAGGACGAAGAGATCGCTAGAATTTACACTAAAAAGCTTGAGATCGAGTATCTTGAGGATCGCTTTATCACGCAGATGAGTGGCGGTCAAAAGCAGATGTGTATGATCGCTCGCGCGATGGCTGCGCAGCCAAAGATGATCATATTTGACGAGCCAACGAGCGCGCTTGATTTTGGCAACCAGTATAAATTCCTACGCACCGTCAAGTGGCTAAAAGAGCTTGGCTACTCGGTCGTGCTAACCACTCACAACCCTGACTTTGCCGTGCTTCTTGGCGGATATGTGGCACTTGTTAAGGGTGATGGCGAGGTTGGATTTGGCACGGTTGATGAGATCATTAGAAGCGAAAATTTAAGCAAGCTTTACGGACTAAATTTAAACGTGAGCTACATCGACGAAGTAAAAAGAAACTGCTGCCTCACTTATCCACTATAAATTTATCTGCTCTTAATTTTTAAGGGCAGATCACTCGTTTTATCTAAAAATTTCTACTTAAATTTACTAACCATAAATGCTAAAATGCAAAATAAATTTGAAAGGATAACTATGGCTTACCCGCTACTAGGCACAAAGATCGTGATCGATGAAGAAAAGGTTTTAAGAGAGAAAAAATATAAGCTAGACGTAATTTACGAGTATTTGGACAGACTCGCCGAACAATGTAATTTGATTAGGATTGACAAAAATACCTTTCACGCAAAAGGTAATGAAAATGACTTGGCAAATTTGGGTCTATTTGTTTATAAACACGCCATTAAAAACGAGTGGATAACTAAAAATGTCAAAGAGTGGGTTTGGATTAGTCAAAAAGAGGGTGATAGCAATATAATTGGCGATAACATGGGAGTTTGGGAGTGAGCGATAAAAAATCTCGCCATATCAAATTTTCATGTAAATTTTAAAAAGAGCCTGCGAAAGGTTAAATTTTGCTAGGTAAGATAAATTTAGATATAGCGCAAAAGCAAAGACGTTTTAAAACCCTGAGCCATTTTGCCACAGAGCCTAGACAAGTTTGTTAGCAACCTTTTTTAACAGCAATATTTAAAAAGACAAGACCAGTCGCGATAAAGCTAAATCAACCACGTAACAGTTGCCATTTTCTATCAAATTTAAAACTAGTCATAAAAGCTTGCGCCCTCATCTTAAATTTGACGCAAATTTAA
Source organism: Campylobacter concisus (assembly GCF_002913545.1). Lineage (GTDB taxonomy): Bacteria > Campylobacterota > Campylobacteria > Campylobacterales > Campylobacteraceae > Campylobacter_A > Campylobacter_A concisus_AV. The sequence goes on from NZ_PPBR01000031.1 coordinate 47,360, forward strand.
GTCCTCTTAGCCAAAAAATTATCTACCTTAAATTTAACACAACCCACAAAATAAATTTAAGCGTTATTTTTAAATTCCGCCACTCTGGCCTTTGCAGCCTGCGTGATATCGTCCTCGTAGTCATAGAAGTTAAAAGTCGCTCCGTGCTGAAAAAAGCCATTTAGTATATCGCCGCTTTGTCGGTTTTTCAGATCAAGCTCAGCCACCTTAAAGCCGTCATTTGTCGCGCAAAATTCTTTTAGCCTTACTGGCGCCTCTTTTAGCTTGGTAAATAAAAAGCAGTATCCATCGCCGCCATTTCGCCCCACTCTACCGCGCAGCTGATGAAGCGTGGCAAGCCCTAGCCGCTCAGCGCCTACGATCACTATCGTATTTAGCCTTGGCAGCGAGATCCCAACCTCAACAACGGTTGTTGAGAGCAAAATTTCGCCCTCTTCTCTAAACCGCCTTAAAATTTCCTCTTTCTCTTTGTCCTTGCCGTGCGTGACGAAGACATTTTTGAAATTCTTTAGCCAAAAGCCTTGCGCCTCGCTTAGACTTTGGTAGTTTGAGCTCTCGCTGCTCTCGACTAGCGGATATATGATGGCTGCTTGAAAGCCGCCCGCAAGCTGCTTTTTGATGTGAGCTAGCAAAAAGCCAAACTCGCTAGCGCCTAAAATTTGGCTCGTTATATTTTTCTTAAATGGCATCTGCTTTAAAAAGCTAAAATTTACGATCTCAGACTGGATTAAACTTAGCGTCCTAGGTATGGGCGTAGCTGAAAACTGCACGAAATTTGCTCGCTCATCCTCGCTTGAAGCCAGCTCCTCTATCTTTTTGCGCTGGTTTGAGCCAAAGCGGTGCTGCTCATCGACCATGACAAGCGGCGAGTTTGGCAGCTCGTGAAAGAGCAGCGCATGCGTGCCAACGATCAAATTTGCCCCGCTAAAGTCTATCTTTTTCTCCCCGCTTCGCACCAGTATCACGTTCATAAAAGCGGGCAGCAGCCTCTTTGCTTCATTATAAATTTGCTCGCTTAAGATGCTTGTTGGCGCCATCAAAATGGCACTTTGCGGATAGACGCTAAGAGCAGCTGCTAAGATCACTAGCGTCTTGCCGCTTCCCACATCGCCCATTATGACGCGCCTTTTTGCCTGCACGGCGCTAAGGTCGTCTCTGATATCATTTATGGCGTTTAGCTGGTCATTTGTCGGCGTAAATGGCAAGCTCTTAAGCCAAGAGCTTATGTCAAAAAGCTTGATCTTGGGGCTTTTAAAGTAGGTTTTTTTGGCACTTAGCTTTTTTATGTAGTTAAAAATTTCTACAAATTTTAAGATTTCTAAGCCTTCATTATCATTTTTTAGGCGGTATAAAATTTGCACGCTTTGCTCATCTAGCCTTTGCAGATCAGCTAGAAATTTAGCCTCTTTTTCATTTAAACCTTCGGCTAGTAAATTTTGTAAATTTAGATATTTTAAGATGAGTTTTTTTAGCTCCTCATCTTTTAGCTCGGTCTTAAATTTAGGCACGATCTGGCCTATTTTTGTGGTGATTTTTGGATTTACGATCTGCCACGAGCCAAAGGCGTAGGAGCAAAGCCCATATATCGCCATCTCTTTGCCCGTCTTAAAGGCGCCGTAGTGCCAAGACTTTGCGTTAAAAATGACGATCTTTACGCTACTTTGCCACTGCTCGCAAAAGGCAAGTGCCGTTAGCATGCCAGGGCGCGAGGCGAGTGAGGTGATCTTTACATTTATGCAGACCTGCCCCTCTCTTGGGCTCTTAGCGATCGTCGTATCCTCAAAGCCCTTTGGTAGCACGAGAGCAAGGTCAAGTAGGCTAAGCACGCCTATTTTTAGAAGTTTTGCTCTGTCACTTGCTTCAAATTTCATTTTTTAAGACGCAAAAACTTAGCTGATTGATCTCTGCGTGGGCTTTTATGAAGCTATTTAGCTCACTTAGCGAAAGGGCTGAAATTTTATCAAGGTCCTTTAAAAATGCCCCAAGCTCGCCATGCTCATAAAACTCGCCCTGCGCGATGTCAAGGCGTTTAAATAGCGTCTCAAGCCTAAGCGGCAACGAGCCAAGTAAAAATTTCTTCGCCTGCTCAAGCTCGGCCTTGCTAACGCCTTTTTTACTAAATTTTAAAATTTCCTCTTTTATAACAGCGATCGCTTCGTCTTTTTTCTCATTTTTTGTCTGCATGTAGCCGTAAAGCTGGCTGTAAGAGAGATTTAGCAAATTTCTAGCGTAGGCGCTGTATGCAAGCCCTCTTTTCACGCGTATCTCCTCCATGAGCCTCGAGCCAAAGCCGCCCTCGCCTAGGATAAATGTCGCCACTGCGGCCTTGTATTTTTCTTCTGGCTTTACATCAAATGGCGCACCAAAATAGATGTAGGCCTGCTCGCTTTGTCTGATGATCTCGCTACTTTCGCACTTGCCGCTTGGGCTAAAGCGCTCTAGCTTTCGCACCTTGCCAGGTTTTAAAATTTCTAAAACGCTAGCAAGCTCTTTTGTCTGCTTTTCGTCTATGTCGCCACCTAGCACGCAAAGCAGATTTGAAAGGTCTAAATGCTCGCTTAAAAATTTGCTTACATCTTCAAGCGTGATCGCTTTTATGCTCTTTTTAGTGCCGATACTAGGCTCTGAAAGCACGCTTTTTGGGTATAAAAGCTCAAAAAGACCCTGCCTTGCCACGTAGTCAAAGTCGTTTTCATTTGCTGCGATCTCGCCAAGTGTGACGGTTTTGCACCTATTTAGAATTTCATCTGTTAAATTTGGAGCGCTTATAAGCTCTTTTAGCTTGCCGCACGCAAAGGCAAAGTGCTCTTTTAGGCAGTTTAGATCGATGCAAAATGTCTCAAAGCCGCAGCTTGCATTTAGGCTAATAGCTCTTACTTCAAGCTCTTTAGCAAATTTAGCCGAGCCTAGCTTCATATCGCCCTCGTTTAGCAAATTTGCACTTAGCCTTGCAAGGCCTGCTAGCTTGCCATTTTGCGAACTACCAGCTGCTTTGAAAACTAGTTTTAGGCTCACTACTGGCATCGCTTTTGAGCTTTCAAAAACGACTGGGATTTTTACATTTTTTACATTGATATCTAAAATTTTCATCTAAAATTTCTCCAAAATATCGTAGTTTGTGTTGCGCTTGGCTGGAATTTCTCCGACATCTTTTATAAGCTCGATCATCTGGTCTTGATTCATCCTAAAGCTAGCACCTGCGGCCTTTACGACGTTTTCCTCCATCATTGTTGAGCCAAGGTCGTTTGCGCCAAAAAGAAGCGCTAGCTGACCTACGTAGCTGCCCTGCGTGACCCAGCTGCTTTGGATATTTTTAAAGTTATCCAAAAAGAGCCTTGAGACCGCAAGAAGCCTTAGATAGACGTTTGAGCTTTGTTTTTTGATCTCAGGGATTTCTTGCATGAGCTTTGTATTTAGCCCTTGAAAGCTCCAAAGTATAAATGCCCTAAATCCAGCCGTTTCATCTTGTAAATTTCTGATATGCTCCCAGTGCTCGACGATCTCACGAGTGCTCTCAACCGTGCCAAACATCATCGTCGCAGTCGTCTTCATGCCAAGCTCGTGCGCCTCTTTGTGTATGCGAAGCCAGTCTGCGGTGTCGCACTTTTTAGGAGCGATGATGTCACGCACTCTATCGCTTAATATCTCCGCTCCAGCCCCTGGCATCGAGTATAAGCCCTTTTCGTTTAGGCGTCTTAAGACCTCTTTTGTAGAAATTTTTGAAACTCTTGCAATGTAGTCGATCTCAACGGCTGAGAAGCCATGTATCGTGATGCTTGGATAGTGCTTGCAGATGTAGCTTACAAGCTCCTCATACCACTCGATCTTTAGCTTTGGATGAACGCCACCTTGAAATAAAATTTGCGTGCCTCCAATGGCGATTAGCTCCTCGATCTTCTTGCCGATCTCCTCAAAACTTAGCACATAAGCGTCTTCTTCTTTTGCGTGGCGGTAAAATGCACAGAATTTACAATCCACCCAGCAGACATTTGTATAGTTGATGTTGCGATCTACAATGAAGGTCGTTATATTATCTGGATGAAGCTCTTTTTTTCTAGCTAGCGCCATCTTGCCAAGCTCGTGAAGCGGTGCATTTTCTATAAGATCGATGGCTTCATTTACACTAAGTCTTTTCAAATTTAACCTTTTATTTTGCTTATTTTTGGGCGAGAGTTTAGCCAAAAATGCTTTTAAATATGATAAATCAGGCGTTATGAAAAATTAATTTTTAAAGGCTAAAATGTGAGAAATTCTTTAAAGGAGCAAGTTATGAAAAAGGTGATATTTGCCGTTATCTGCGGGCTATTTTTAGTTGGTTGTGCTAAAAATGAGCCAAAGCCAGCCAAGCCTCAAGGAGCAAGTTGTGGATGTGCTCATCATCAAAAAATGATGCAAGAAAATATGCCAAGCTGCCCACATCACGGCATGCAAGGTGCGATGCATGAGCAAATGCCAGCAGGCTGCCCAGCCCACGCAAAATAGATAAAGTGCCAAATGGCACTTTATTTTAATATAACTTTGTCGCCTTTAGTGCCTAAAACCTGCACTTTCTCGCCGTTTTTTAGCGCTCCGTCATACTTCCAAAGAGTGCCTTTAAAATAGACCATATTTTCTCTGATCTCGCCAACGCCTGGCTCGTCTAAAAATTCCTCATTAAAGCTCTCTTTTTTAGCCATAAATTTACTCTTTAACGGCGCCTTTAAGAGTACAAGCAAGATAAATGCAAGCACTAAGACAGCTAAAATTTGAAAGCTCCACTCAAAGCTAAAGCCAAAATTTATCGCCCCAACGATGATAAAAGCGACGCCAAAAAAGAGCAGATAAAATGAAAATAGCATAAGCTCAGCCACGCATAAGAGCGCGCCGATGGCTATCATTATAAAAGGACTTATCACGCCTTATCCTTAGCTAAGAAATTCTTTAAAACGCTAAGTGAGCCAATTAGCTCAGTCGCCTCGTAAGGGACTAAAATTTTATCTTTTGAGCTGTTTTTGGCTAGCTCGCTAAATGCCCCGACCCTATCACGAGCAAGCAAAAATTCAGCCGCATTTGCGTTTTTGCTCATGCTATCATTTATCATATCCATAGCCTCTTTTTGAGCCGTTGCTATGGCGATTTGCTCGTATTTTTTCGCATCAGCCATACGCTCTATCGCCTCTGCTTGAAGCACCTTTTCTTGTTTTAGCGCCTCTGCGTTTCGGATTAGCGCCTCTTTTTCAGCCAAGGCTTTTAGCTCGATCGCGCGCTTTTCACGCTCAGCCTTCATCTGCATATTCATCGCCTCTTCGATGCCAAGTGGGACAGAAATTTCAGAAATTTCAACCCTCATGATCTTTACGCCCCAGTTGCCAGCTGCATCACCAAGAGCTACTTGAAGTGCGGCATTTAGGCGATCACGTGAGCTTAGCGTATCGTCAAGATTCATCGCTCCTATCTCGCCACGAAGCGTTGTCATGGCCAAATTTGCAATGGCGCGCTTGTAGTTATCAACATTATAAACCGCCATTTTTGCATCAAAAACCTTTAAAAAGACGATGCCATCGACACTTATATTAACATTATCTTTTGTGATGACTTGCTGTTTTGTGATATCAACGAGTTGCTCTTTTATAGTTATGATCGCCCTTATCTGATCGACAAATGGGATTATGATGTGAAATCCCCCGTCAAGCACCTTGTGAAATTTACCAAGTCGCTCGATCAGCAAGTTATCTGCTTGCGATACGATCTTGATGCCAGCTTTTAAAAACAAAAATGCAAAAATAACCAAAACAACGACTAAAACGCCAAATGTCTCAACTTGCATCTTCTCTCCTTTAATTTATAATTTGTTATTTTCTTAAGTATTATAATACATTTTAAATTTTATTTTCAAAAAGGATCAGCATGAAAAATTTTATCTTTGCACTAAGTGCGGCTCTACTTTTAGCAGGTTGCGCTACGTCAAACCAAAGCGCGAGCGTCCCACAAGGCAAATGTGAAGTAAAAGGTAGCTGCATGGCTCCAGTAAGCAACATCGAAGGCACTTACAAGGCGTTTTTACCTTGCGCTAGTTGCATGGGCATAGACTCAACCCTCACACTAAAAAAGGACGGCACATTTGAAAGTGTGATGAACTACAAGTCAAAAGACAACTACAAAGCCGTTAGCAAGGGCAAATACTCAGTAAAAAACGGCGTTATCACAACCGTTGATGAGTATAAAGAGAAGAGCTTTTATAAGATCGAGGGAGAGAGCCTAAAGATGCTTGACATGGATCAAAAAGAGGTCACTGGCGAGCTAAAAGACAAATACATCTTTAAACGCGTAAAATAAATTTTAAAGGCAAAATGATATAATTTTGCAATTTTTAAGGAGTTGCAAATGAAATATCTTTTTGCCATACTTATCTCATTTTTCATCATCGGCTGCGCGAAAAATGAAAATTTAGAGCCAAAACCAACCACGCCAGATACGAAAAAAGAAGACAAACCCCTAGTTCAAGCACACACACCCAAAAAACCAGAAAAACTAATACTTTCAAACTCTATCTACACAAGCTACTACACCACCTTGCCATGCTCAAACTGCGAGGGCGTGAAGACCATCCTAACTCTAAATAAAGACAAAACCTACACAAAAACTATGCTTACGATGGATAAGGCTGCTACTTTGGTAGAAAAAGGTGGCACATTTGATGTCGATGAGAGCGCTATCGTGCTAAAAGATGAAAGTGGCGCACTTAGCTACTTTGTGCCAAACAAAAACTCACTTCTTCAGCTTGATGATAAGAAAAACAAGCGAGTTGGCGTGCTAGCTCAAATTTATAACTACGAGCCGGTAAATAAAGCATATAAAGATAGTTTTTTTGCTAGATTTTCTAAATTTAAAGACAAAAATGGCTTTTTAGAGCTAGTGCTTGTGCCTAGTAAAAATGGCGCAAAGATAAGCTTTTACTCATCGCTAAAAGATGGCTCGCCACTTTGTAAATTTAACTCAGAGCTGCTTTATGACAAGGGCATTTTTTACCTTTTGGATGAAAAAGGCGTGGCTTTAAGCGTGCATAAAACCGCTAACGACATCTTCATAATCGCAAATGATAAAATTTGCAAAAATGCTCACATAAGCGGACACTACAAAAGAGAAAAAGGCAGATCTAGCCTCTTTGGCAAGGGCTTTTTTGCGAAACTTACAAACGAGTCAGCAAACGCTGATGTGATGAAATTTTATGGCGCAAAAAACATAAAAAGAGACAATACTAAAAAAGAAAATAGCTACATCGTCACAAATAAAAACGAGAGAATTTTTGAATACACCTTGCTAAATGGCATCATAACAAGCATTGAAATTTACTCAAATGAGTTTAAAACTCCAGAAAATATCAGCCTAAAATCAAATTTCAAAGATATAAAAAACGCCCTTGTCATCTCTAAATTTCAAAGCGACGCAAACAATATCTATCTAAAAATAGATAGCCACGACATGCTTATAAAGCTTAAAAATCCGCTCGCACAAGAGATAACAAGCTTAAGCCAGATCCCAGACGAGACGCAAATAGAACAGATAACTCTCATGTGGAACCAGTAGTTTGAAAGAGTATCTTAAGCTTTTAAAGGACGAGAGAAATTTCCGCCTTTTAAGCACCGTCCAGCTCATGTGCTACTTTGGTGTGTGGTTCTCGCACACTGGCATCTTTACGCTACTTATCTCGCTTGACGCTCCTGTGTGGGCACTCACGCTAAGTGCGGCGATGGCGTTTATCCCAGGTGTTGTCATTGCCCCATTTAGTGGCATTTTGGTCGATAAATTTAGCCCAAAACCTATGCTTGTTATCATGATGGCGGTTGAGACCATAAGTGTTTTTATGTTGCTTTTTATAAATTCGCTTGATTATTTATGGCTGCTTTTGCTTATCATTTTTATCAGAAACGGTGTTGGCGGGATGTATTTTCAAGTAGAGATGAGCGTGCTACCAAAAATTTTAAGCAAAGAGAGCCTAAAGCTTGCAAACGAGATCCACTCGATCATCTGGGCGGTCTCATACACAGCTGGCATGGGACTTGCTGGGGTTTATATACACTTTTTTGGTATCAAAAGCGCCTTTTTGCTTGACGGAGCTCTTTATCTTTGTAGTTTTGGCTTTTTATATCTTTTAAAACTAGACGAGCTAAAGCCAGAATTTATAGAAAAACCTCTAAAAATGCTAAAAAACGGGCTTAAATACCTAAAAGAAAATAGGCTCATTGTGCATCTTATATTTTTGCATGCCTTTGTTGGCATCACAGCTTATGACGCATTGATCGCGCTTCTAGCCGATTATAAATACGCAAATTTGCTCTCAACCTCGCTGGTTATTGGCCTACTAAACGCCTCAAGGTCGATCTCGCTTATGTTTGCACCGGCCATACTTAGTAAATTTATGAATAAAAAAACTCTCATCTACATCTATATCGGTCAAGGGCTTGGCATCATCATTTGGGCGCTCTCTTTGCGAAATTTTTATCTCTCGCTAATTGGCATCATCTTTGCTGGTTTTTGCACGTCAAGCCTTTGGAGCTACACCTACACACTGCTTCAGCAAAACTGCCAAAAAGAGTTTTACGGCAGAGTGATCGCGTATAACGATATGGTTTTTCTTGGATTTAGCGCACTTATCTCATTTGCGATTGGCTTTTTATACGAGCTTGGACTAAGCGTGGAGATGATCGCAACCTTTATGGGAAGCCTCTTTTTCGTTGGAGCCTTTTACTACCACGTAGTTTCAAAAAGGTATGAGATAAGGTAATAATATTTATTTTTAATTAAATTTTTTAAAAACTAATATTCAATTATTTTATAATTAACCGATATAAAATTCAAATCATTATATAAAGGAATCCGCGTGAAGTCAATCACCAATAAAATAGCACTAATGCTAATAGTTGCTCTATGTATATCGTTTGTGACCATGTCAGCCGCTAGTTACTACACCGCTCAAAACAAGACAATAGAACTTGCGATAAATAATCAGCGTCAAATTCTAAAAGATGTAAAGATTACGCTAAATACATTCTTTAATGATAATCTACAAGCAGTAAATGGGCTCGCCAAAAAGCTATCTAGTTTAAATGATAGAAGTCAGGTAAATCAAATTTTAAGCCATACCGAAGAGATTCTTCCTGCATACATACAGCGTGTTTTTGTAGGATATGAGAACGATGGTAATATGTATAGATCAAATGGACAAAATGAAACTCTAAAAGATGGATTTGATCCACGCACAAGAGGCTGGTATAAGATAGCAAAAGCTGATGGCAAACCAACATATACACAACCCTACATTTCAACAACTTCAAAAGAAATGTTGATAGCTTTTTCAGCGCCACTTGAAAATAATAGTGGTATAGCAGCGCTAAATACCGTTATTTCAGATCTTAGCGATAAGATCATGAGTATCAGCAAGACTGATTATAGCTATGCTTTTGTTGCAGATAAAGATGGTAAGATCATCATCCACCCTGATAAAAATATAATAAATACAGCCCCTAAACTAACCAAAAAGTTAATCGA
>NZ_PPBR01000032.1:0-950 GCF_002913545.1 Campylobacter concisus
GCTTTATTAGCAATTACCACGTTTTCTTTTGTTAGATTATCTATTTGAGCAACTGATTGATTTATCATATTTATGCCTTCACTTTGCTCTTTGATTGATTCACTCATTTCATTTATTGATTGAGCTAATACATTTGCATTTGCCTCTATCTCACTTAGAGATTTTTGAGTTCTTTCTGCTAGTTTTCTAACTTCATCAGCAACAACTGCAAATCCTCTGCCATGTTCTCCTGCTCTTGCTGCTTCAATTGCTGCATTAAGAGCTAGAAGATTTGTTTGATCTGCTATATCTCTTATTATTACGATGATATTTTTTATCTCTTCGGATTGTCTTGTTACATCTTCTGCTTTTTGACTTATTGCATTCATTGAGCTAGACATTTGTTCAACTGCAGCAGCAGATTCTTGTAAGCTATTTGCTTGGATACTAGCTGAGTTAGCTACTTTAGATACTGACTCAGCTAGAAGTTTAGCTTTTTCTTCAAGCACTTGAGCTTGGTTTAGATTGTCATTTAGCATTTTAGATATCTCTATGCCTAGAGAGTTTATACCACTTGCTATCTTACCATCATCATCAAGTCTTTTTGTAAAGTCTTGGTTTTTATAAGTATTTAGTAGATCAAGTACATCTTTGCCATTACTTGAGATTGCATTTTTAAGAGCAAGTTGTAGATCTTTAAATGTGCTTTTTAGTTGATTTAGAGCTGGGTTATTAGTATCTGCTTCTAAGCTTGCTTCATAGTTGCCATCTTTTATCTCATTTACAAAGGTGTTAGCTTTTTGGATGAAAGCATTTTCATTTTCTTTAGCTGTTCTAATCTTTTCAATATTTTCATCTATTAAAGCTGCCATTTGAGAAATTTCATCTTTACCTTTAATGTTTAAAAGATGTGCACTATTTGTCTTATTATTTAAAAAGTCAAAGAAATCTTTTAATGAATTTTTAGTTAG
>NZ_PPBR01000033.1:0-59973 GCF_002913545.1 Campylobacter concisus
GCATCTTTTGTTACTATTGCGTTTTTAAATTTACTAGGTGGGCGATGTTTATAAAAGGCTTTTTTTCAAACTCAGTTGGCATCATGACTTCAAGGATTTTAGGGCTTATAAGAGATCTTTTAACGGCTTCTATCCTTGGTGCTGGCATATTTAGCGACCTCTTTTTTATAGCATTTAAGATACCAAATTTATTTCGCCGCATCTTTGGCGAGGGTGCCTTTACGCAGGCATTTTTACCAAATTTTGCAAATAGCAAGAAAAAAGCGATCTTTCAGGCTGAAATTTTCATCAAATTTCTACTTTTTATAGGTGTTTTGACGCTTCTTGTAAATTTATTTACGCCCTACTTTATCAAGATCATCGCAAGCGGTTTAAGCGAGCAAAATATCACAGACGCAGTGCCGCTCGTGCGTATAAATTTCTACTATCTAGCCCTTGTTTATATCGTCACTTTCATGGGTGCGCTACTTCAGTATAAAGGGCACTTTGCGACGACTGCGTTTTCTACTGCGCTGCTAAATTTAGCCATGATCGCTTCACTACTTTTGGCTCGTGGCAAGAGCGAGAGCGTGGTCGCACTTTATCTTAGCTTTGGCGTCGTTGCAGGCGGCTTTTTGCAGGTTTTAGTGCATCTAATCGCTATGAAATTTAACGCCTTAAATAAAATTTTCTGGGGCGGTTTAAGCGGATATTTTAAAGGCAAAAGAGCGCAGAGCAAAGGCTTTTTTATAAATTTTTATCACGGCTTACTTGGCTCAAGTGCGATGCAGATAAGCGCATTTATGGACACTTGGCTGGCTAGCTTTTTGGTAAGTGGCTCGATAAGCTATCTCTTTTATGCAAATAGAATTTTTCAGCTCCCACTCGCCATCTTTGCGATAGCGCTCTCTCAGGCACTCTTTCCAAAGATCACTAGGCTTTTAAAACAAAAAGACGAGGCAAATGCCCTAGTTTGGACGAAAAAGAGCTTTTACTTGATTCTTTGCGCCCTACTAGCTGCCACGATCACAGGCGTCGTGCTAAGTGAGTTTATCATCTGGCTCTTGTTTGAGAGAGGGAATTTCGTAAGGGCAAACACCATTGAATGCGCTAAGGTGCTAAGCGCCTATTTGGTGGGGCTTACGCCATTTGGACTGGCTAAAATTTTCTCACTTTGGCTTTACGCAAATATGAAGCAAAAAGAGGCGGCCAAAATTTCTATCATCTGCCTTGTGATAAATTTGATCCTAGCTGTCATTTTGATGCAGAAATTTGGAGCTGCTGGCCTTGCATTTGCAAGCTCGCTCGGGGGATTTTTGCAGCTTATTTTATACATTAGAGCCTTTGGAGCTAAGCGATTTTTAGCTATAATCGAGCCTAAATTTATAGCCGCCATCGCTATTTTGGCGGTTTTGCTCTATTTTGGTTTAACATTTTTAAAGGATATATTTAATGCGAATTTTTGATACTTCTAAAAGAGAAAAGGTTGAGTTTAGCCCTATTAAAGATGGTGAAGTTAGCATCTATCTGTGCGGTCCAACAGTCTATGATGACGCGCATTTGGGGCATGCAAAGTCAGCCGTTAGCTTTGATCTTTTAAGAAGGGTCTTAAAAGCGCTTGGCTACAAGGTCAAATTTGCAAGAAACTACACCGACATCGATGATAAAATTTTAAATAAAATGGCGCAAACTGGCCAAAGCCTAGAGGAGATCACAAACAAATATATAGCGCACTACGAGAGTGATATGGGCGCTTTAAATGTGCTTGATCCAGACTTTAAACCAAAGGCTACGCAGTGCTTGGAAGCGATCATTAACTACATCAAAGTGCTCATGGATAGAGGTGTGGCGTATAAGACGAGCGATGGAATTTACTTTGATACGAGTAAAGATAGTGGCTATTTTAGCATCAGTGGCAAGGATAATAACACCGATCTTATCGCGCGCGTGGCTAGTTTTGGCGAGAAAAGAGATGAGAAAGACTTTGTGCTTTGGAAATTTGATGAGAAGTGGTACGAGAGCCCATTTGGCAAGGGTCGCCCTGGCTGGCACACTGAGTGTGTGGCGATGATAAGTGAGTTTTTAAGCGATAAAGAAAATGATAAATTTGAGATCGACATCCACGCTGGCGGCATCGACCTACTCTTTCCGCACCACGAAAACGAGGCAAGCCAGTGCAGATGTGCCTATCATAAAAATTTGAGCAAATACTGGATGCACAATGGCTTTATAAAGGTAAATAACGAAAAGATGAGCAAGAGCCTAAACAACAGCTTTTTTGTAAAGGACGCCCTAAAAAACGTTCATGGCGAGGTGCTTAGATATTACTTGCTTACAAGCCATTATAGGGCGCATTTTAACTATTCAGATGAAGATCTAGTGGCTTCAAAAAAGAGGCTTGATAAAATTTACCGTCTCAAAAAAAGAGTCGATGGCGTGCAAGCTGGCATGGCAAATGAGAGCTTTAAAAGCGAGCTACTTGAGGCACTAAGCGATGATCTAAACGCTTCAAAGGCGCTTGCAAGCGTCGATGAGTTTGTAAAAACGGCAAATGAAAGACTTGATAATAATCCAAAAGATAAAGCATATAAGGCCGAAGTGGTGGCAAATTTAGAGTTAATAGGCGAAATTTTAGGCATTGCTATCACAAACTATGTGGAGTATTTTCAGTTTGGCGTAAGTGACGAGCAAAAAGAGCATATCCAAAAACTTCTTGATGAGCGCTCGGTAGCTAAAAAAGAGAGAAATTTCGCAAGAGCTGATGAGATAAGAGATGAGCTAGCAAAGATGAATATCTCTATCATGGATACGCCAAATGGCGCAGTTTGGGAGAGAAATAATGAATAATTTTGGCTTAAAAGATGTGCTAAAGCGCTTTGGTCCATATTTTAAAGACTATATCCCACACTTCATCTTTGCCATCATCGGCATGGGGCTTGCCAGTGGTGGAACGGCGGTAAGTGCCTATCTAGTTGAGCCTGTGCTAAATAAAATTTTCGTCGAGAAAAACGAAAAACTACTTTATTTACTGCCTTGTGCGATCATCGCCATTTATCTTGTAAAAAATATCGGAACCTTCATGCAGGCCTATTTTACGGCTTATATCGGGCAAGATACGATTAGAAGATTTCGCGAAAAGATGGTTGCAAACCTTTTAAATTTAGATATGGATTTTTTCAACGAATTTAGAACTGGCGAGCTAATCAGCAGAACAACAAACGACATCGACCGCATAAGATCGATAGTCTCAAGCATCATACCTGAGCTAACAAGAGAGTCAGTCACCATCATCGGGCTTCTTTGTGTTGTTGTTTATCAAAGTCCAAAGCTGGCATTTTTCGCCCTTGTCGTCATGCCAGTAGCGATCTATCCGATCTCGCGCCTTGCTAAAAGGATGAAGAAAATTTCAAAGCAGTCGCAAGAAAAAACATCAGACATCACCTCTGCGCTTAGTGAGATTTTTACAAATATCGAGATCATCAAAGCAAATAACGCCCAAGAATACGAGCATTCACGTTTTGTTGATGAAAATAATAAATTTTTTAGGCTAAATTTAAAAAGCGTCAAGATCGAGCAGTTAGTAAGCCCGCTAATGGAGACTATAGGCTCAATAGGCGTGGCAGCTGTTATCATCATAGGCGGCAAAGACGTCATCGACGGGCATATAAATATGGGCGCATTTTTCTCGTTTCTAACAGCGCTTTTTATGCTCTACACTCCGCTAAAACGCATCGTAAATATCTACAACAAGATGCAAGACGCCATCGCAGCAAGCGAGAGGACGTTTTTCTTGATGGATAAGGTAAGCCAGATAAAAGATGGCCAAAAAGAGCTAAACGAAGAGATAAATTTGATCAAATTTAACGATGTCCGCCTAAGCTACGGCGATAAAGAGGTCTTAAAAGAGATAAATTTAGAGGCAAATAAGTCAGAATTTATAGCCCTTGTTGGCTCAAGTGGCGGCGGAAAAAGCTCGCTTATGAATTTGCTTATGAGATTTTACGACGTAAATGGCGGAGAAATTTTGATAAACGGCATAAATTTAAAAGATATAAAAATTCACTCACTTCGCCAAAATATCGGACTTGTAACCCAGCGCGTCTATATCTTTAACGACACAGTTGCTAAAAACGTAGCTTACGGCAGAGAATTTAACGAAGATGCCGTGATAAACGCACTAAAACTAGCCAATGCCTATGAGTTTGTAAGCAAGCTAGATAACGGCATAAACACTATCTTAAATGAATTTGGCACCAACCTCTCAGGCGGTCAAAGACAGCGCATCGCCATAGCTAGAGCGCTTTATCAAAACCCACAAATCCTAATCTTTGACGAGGCTACCTCTGCACTTGATAACGAGAGCGAAAAAGAGATCACAAAGGCGATAAATAATCTAAGAAGCAAAAAGATCATCTTCGTCATCGCTCACCGCTTAAGCACGGTTGAAAATGCCGATAAGATCGCAGTTTTGAGTGATGGCAAGATCATTGATAGTGGAAGCGACGAGGAGCTTAGCAAGAGAAATGAAATTTATGCAAGGCTTAAGGGCAAAGCCTTAGTTTAAGGCGATTTTTGCTAAGATTTGCAGAAATTTTAGGCATTTTAAAGAGGTTAAAATGAGCTTAAACTACAATACTTTAAAATCTATATTTTTCAAATTTGATCCTGAAACTGCCCACAAGATCGCTGAAGTCGCGATGGTCGGGGCAAATAAAATCTTCCCTGGCTCGCTAAGCTTTTTAGCGCACAAATGCGTAGTCGATGACAACGCGCTAAAACAAAATTTATTCTCAAGCACCTATCACAACCCAGTTGGCATAGCTGGTGGCTTTGATAAAAATGCCACGATGTTCGAGGCGCTAACGGCTCTTGGATTTGGACATTTAGAATTTGGCACATTTACGCCAAAACCACAACCTGGCAACGCAAAACCTAGGCTTTTTAGGCTCATAGACGAAGAGAGCATACAAAATGCGATGGGCTTTAACAACGATGGCTGTGAGGCTATCAAAAATAGAGTAAAAAAAATCTATCCTTTTACCATACCAGTTTGGGCAAACATCGGAAAAAACAAGGTTACGCCAAACGAAGATGCGATAAAAGACTATGAAATTTTAGTAAGAGAATTTAGTGAAATTTGCGACACATTTGTCATAAATGTCTCATCGCCAAACACGCCAAATTTAAGAGCGCTTCAAGATGAGAGCTTCATAAAAGAGCTTTTTAGCGTCATTTTGCCACTAACTAAAAAGCCGATCATCTTTAAAATAGCTCCTGATATGAGCCACGAAGATGCGATCAAACTTTGTAGCTGCGCGGTAGAAAACGGCGCTAGTGGTGTGCTCGTTTCAAATACAAGCGTTGATTATTCGCTCTCTTACTCGACAAATTTAAAGGATTTTGGCGGACTAAGCGGCAAGGTGATCGCCAAAAAGTCAAAAGATATCTTTAAAGCCGTGGCAGACGAGCTTTATGGCAAGACGACGCTTATCGCGTGCGGCGGCATAGATAGCGGCGCAGAGGCTTATGAGCGCATAAAAATGGGAGCAAATTTAGTCCAAATTTTTACAAGCTTTATCTTTAAAGGGCCGATGATCGCAAGAGATATAAATTTAGAAATTTTAGAGCTTTTAAAAAGAGATGGCTTTGCCTCTATCAGCGAAGCAGTCGGCGCAAATGTTAAAAAATAGAGGGCAAGAGATTGATAAAATTTAATAAATTTAAACTAGAAAATGGACTTGAAATTTATCATGTGCCAGTAAATCCTGGCTCAAAGGTGATAAGTGTCGATGTCTTTTATAAAGTTGGCTCCAGAAACGAAGTGATGGGCAAAAGCGGCATCGCTCACATGCTAGAGCATCTAAATTTCAAATCAACCAAAAATTTACGAGCTGGGGAGTTTGACGAGATCGTAAAGGGCTTTGGCGGCGTAAATAACGCAAGCACTGGCTTTGACTACACTCACTACTTCATAAAAGCCTCAAATGAAAATTTAGACAAAACGCTTGGTCTTTTTGCCGAGCTTATGAAAAATTTAAGCCTAAAAGATAAAGAATTTCAGCCAGAGCGCGAGGTGGTGCACGAAGAGCGCAGGTGGCGAACAGACAACAACCCTATGGGATACCTCTACTTTAGGCTCTACAACCACGCATTTATCTACCACCCATACCACTGGACGCCAATAGGCTTCATAAAAGATATCGAAAACTGGAAGATCGCTGATATAAAAGAATTTCACTCTACATACTATCAGCCAAAAAACGCCATTTTGATGATAAGTGGCGACATCGGCAAAGACGAGGCATTTAGGCTGGCTAAGAAAAACTTTAGCGGCATAAAAAACAAAAGAGCCATACCAAAACTACACTGCAAAGAGCCTGAGCAAGACGGTGCTAGAAGAGCTATCATCTACAAAGATAGCCAAACGCAAATGCTAGCTATCGCTTATAAGATCCCAGACTTTAGGCATGCTGATCAAGTGGGGCTAAATGCGATAAGCGAATACCTAGCCACTGGCAAAAGCTCTATCTTACAGCAGCGCCTTGTCGATGAGCTAATGCTTGTAAATCAAATTTACGCTTACAATATGAGCTGCGTTGATGAAAATTTATTTATATTTTTAGCAGTTTGCAACCCAGACATCGAGGCAAGCGCGGTTGAGGCTGAAATTTTAAAGATCATAGATGATCTAAAGAGAAAGCCAATCGACAAAGAGGATGTTTTAAGAGTTAAAAATTTGATAAAAACTGATTTTATCTACTCATTTGAGAGCGCGAGCAAGGTGGCAAATTTATACGGCTCATACCTTGCTAGAGGCGACATAAAGCCACTTTACAAGCTTAAAAAAAACATAGATAAGATAGATGCCAAGCTTTTAAAAGAGATAGCAAATAGATATTTCAATGAAAAAACTAGCACGACAATAATCTTAAAAAAGGAATAGACGTGAAAAATTCGCTTCAAGGTGCGATGACAGCACTAGTTACGCCATTTAAAAACCAAAAAATAGACGAAGTCAGTTTTGAAAAACTGATAAAAAGACAGATAAAAAACGGTATAGACGTCGTTGTGCCAGTTGGAACAACTGGCGAGAGCGCGACTCTAACGCATGATGAGCATAGAATTTGCATCGAGATCGCAGTAGATGCATGTAAAGGCACAAATGTCAAGGTGCTCGCTGGAGCTGGTAGCAACGCCACTCACGAGGCCATCGATATCGCTAAATTTGCCCAAGCTCACGGTGCTCACGGCATCCTATCAGTCGCTCCTTACTACAACAAACCAACACAAGAAGGGCTTTACGAGCACTACAAGGCTATCGCAAATAGCATAGAAATTCCAGTGCTTCTTTACAACGTCCCAGGCAGAGTTGGCGTAGATATCTTGCCAGCGACCGTTTTTAGGCTTTTTAAAGATTGTAAAAATATTTTTGGCATCAAAGAGGCAACAGGTAGCATCGATAGATGCGTCGATCTGCTAGCTCACGAGCCTGATTTAGTAGTTATCAGCGGTGAAGATGCGATAAACTACCCTATCCTATCATACGGTGGCAAGGGTGTCATCTCAGTCACTGCAAACCTCTTGCCAGATCAAATTTCACAGCTTACTCACCTTGCGATGAATGAAGAGTATAAAAAAGCAAAACTGATAAATGACAACCTCTACACGATCAACAAAACGCTCTTTTGCGAAAGCAACCCGATACCGATCAAAGCGGCGATGTATCTAGCTGGGCTGATCGACACTTTGGAGTACCGCTTGCCACTTTGCAAACCGAGCAAAGAAAATTTCAAAAAGATCGAAGAAGTTATTAAAAATTACGAAATAAAGGGATTTTAATGAAGGACACACTAAACGAATTTAAAGGTAAAACGCTAGTCATCAGCGGCGGCACTAGAGGCATCGGCAGAGCCATAGTGGAAGAATTTGCAAAAGCTGGCGTAAATATCGCTTTTACTTATAACTCAAACGAGGAGCTTGCCAAAGAGCAGGCAAAAGAGCTTGAGGCTACATACAAGATAAAAGCTAGAGCCTACGCACTAAACATCCTTGAGCCAGAGACTTATAAGGAGCTATTTTTAAAGATAGATGAGGACTTTGATAGGGTTGATTTTTTCATCTCAAACGCTATCATCTCAGGCCGTGCGGTGGCTGGCGGATACACTAAATTTATGAAACTAAAACCAAGAGGTATAAACAATATCTTCACAGCAACCGTAAATGCCTTTGTCGTGGGCGCACAAGAGGCTGCAAAACGCATGGAAAAAGTGGGTGGCGGCAGTATCATTAGTCTAAGCTCAACTGGAAATTTAGTCTATATCGAAAACTACGCAGGCCACGGCACAGCAAAAGCAGCCGTTGAAGCGATGGTAAGATACGCTGCGACAGAGCTTGGCGAGAAAAACATCCGCGTAAATGTCGTAAGCGGCGGCCCTATCGAGACAGACGCGCTAAGAGCCTTTACAAACTACGAAGAGGTGCGCTATATGACGGCAAAGCTTAGCCCGCTAAACCGCATGGGACAGCCGACCGATCTAGCTGGAGCATGTCTATTTTTATGCTCGTCTAAGGCTAGCTGGGTGACTGGACATACATTTATAATAGATGGCGGCACGACTTTTAAATGAGAGTGAAATTTCTAAGCATAAAGGCATATTTGTGAGCTTAAATTTACCAAATTCACTGGCATTTTTTAGGATATTGCTAGCTCCGCTTATGTTTTTTATGCTCGTAAATGCGCCAGGAATTTTTACGCAAATTCATATAAGCTGGATAAACTACTTCGCAGCCCTCATCTTTGTGATCGCTTCGGTGACTGATTTTTTTGACGGCTACATCGCTAGGTGCTGGGATCAAAAGACCAAGCTTGGCGCTATCCTTGACCCGCTAGCTGATAAGATGCTGATCTTGGCTGCATTTTTGGGTCTCATGATGCTTGGCAGAGCGAGCGCTTGGGCTGTTTATCTTATCTTGGTAAGAGAGTTTTTTATAACTGGCTTTCGTGTCGTGATGGCAAGTGATGGCGTCGAGGTCGCTGCTTCGATGGCTGGCAAGGTAAAGACGGTTTCGCAGATGTTTGCGGTTGGATTTTTGCTGATGAGCTGGCCTGGTGGCGAGCTTTTGCTGTGGATCGCTGTTGCGCTTACGCTTTATTCTGGGTTTGAGTATATCTTTGCCTACGTAAAAGCAATGAAAAAGAGTTAAATTTGAGCTGCGACCTGCAAGAGATTATTTTAGAGCGCACTGCAAATTTAGAGCCAGCACTGCAAAAACAAGCGAAAAAACTAAATCAAAAGATCATCAATACTTGCTTTTATCATAATTCTAAAAATTTAGAAAAGATCGGCGGTGTGATCAGCCCTGAGCTAAACGAATTTTTATTAAGCTGCGCTTTAGAATACGACAAGACGCACGAAGATAAATTTGATACGTTTGATAACGACGTAGAGATTTTGCGTGGCATTTGGAGCGCGATGAGCTTTTCAAAAAGCCCTGAAATTTTAGACTATCTAAGCACGCAGGCTACTCGCTCGGTATCGCACCGCTCGTTTGCCCACAGATATATCTTTGAAATTTTACGTTTGCAAGAGAAGGCCGGCCGTTCGCATCCACTACTTGCAAAGCTTTATGACTATTATGATAGCTTGCAAGCAAAACTGCCTATATATGAGCTTTTGCGCCGTATAGGCGTAAGCCCTGCTGATCCTTATGATTTTAATATATCGCTAAATGCTGTAAATTTTGGCTACTGGTTTAGCAATCAAGGCTTAAGCGATGAGGAGCTAGCTGGTAAATTTCACTTAGAAATTCGCCTTTTTGCCCCTTTTATAAATGACCACACATTTGAGATAGAGTTTAGAAACGACGCTGTGCCAAGGGCTAGAGTAAATTTTAACGATGAGGGCATGAGTTTTTTGCAAGAGCTGTCAAATGACGTTTTGCCCCGCCCTGATATTTTAAATTTAAAGCCATTTGTTGATCAAGTAAAGTCACGTTTTGATCTGAAATTTGACCTAAACGATAAAGATAAAACTTATTTTAGCCTCAGCAAAGGGCTAAATAGAGCCAAAACACTCTCTTGGCTAAGAGAAATTTTCGCCTAGATTGCAAGGCAAATTTGAGAGTAAATTTATAAATTTTGGCTAAAATCTCATCAATTTTTCAAAAAAAGGTAAGTTTTGAAAGGCATTCTCTTCACGCTAGCCCTGCTTTGTCTTGGGCTTTATGCGTATTCATTTTATTTTTTAGTGACCGTTTTAGCCATTAGTTTTCTTATATTTTTTCACGAGCTTGGCCACTTTTTAGTAGCAAGATCGCTCGGCGTCAAAGTAAATACCTTTAGCATCGGCTTTGGCGAGAAAATTTACACAAAAAACGTTGGCGGCACCGACTACTGCCTAAGCGCGATTCCACTTGGCGGATACGTGCAGCTAAAAGGGCAAGACGACACCGACCCAAAGGCCAAAAACTACGACGCTGACAGCTACAACGTGCTAAGTCCTATAAAGCGCATTTACATCCTCTTTGCAGGGCCATTTTTTAACTTTATCTTGGCGTTTTTTATATACATTTTGCTTGGATTTATCGGTGTTGAAAGACTTGCGCCAAGTGTCGGACACATAGCTGAAGGCTCGGCAGCTACGAGCGCTGGCATAGCAATAAACGATAAAATTTTAGCGATAAATGGCGTAAAAATAAACGAGTGGGACGAGATCAGCAAAAACGTAAAGCTTGAACCTAGCACCATTTTAATAGACCGCAACGGCTCGTCACTAACCATAAATTTAACACCAAAGATAGGTGAAACGATAAATTTATTTAATGAAAAGGTGCAGCGCCCACTTATCGGCATCCAGCCTAGTGGCGAAGTGGTGAAAATTTATCACACAGGTTTAGAGAGCCTAAAATTTGCCTTTGGCGAGACGATCGAGGCTTCAAAGCTCATCTTTAAAAGCTTTGAAAAGCTAGTCGTTGGAGCTGTGCCACTAAAAGAGGTCGGAGGCATCGTACAGATCGCCGATGTCACTTCAAAGGCCGCTAAGATCAGCCTTAGCGTTCTTCTAACCATCGTGGCGCTCATCTCTGTAAATTTAGGCGTGCTAAACCTCTTTCCTATCCCTGCGCTTGATGGTGGGCACATTTTATTTAACATTTATGAACTAATTTTTAGACGCGAGATAAATGAGCGAGTGCTTGTTACGCTTACCTACTGCGGCTGGGCGCTGCTGCTTGGCATAATGGTGCTCGCAACATTCAATGACATTATGAGATTAAGCGGAGGTTTATGATGATAGTTTTAAAAGAGCTACTTGAAAAGATAGAAAATTTAAGCAAAGATGTTACGCTAATAGCCGTTAGCAAAAATGTGACATGCACTGAAGTGAGGGAGCTTTACGCACAGGGGCAAAGAAATTTTGGCGAAAATAGAGTCCAAGAGCTAGCCAAAAAAGAGCTTGAGCTTCAAAATTTCACTGACATCAAATGGCACATGATAGGCCGCCTGCAAAACAATAAAATCAATCAAATGATAAGCCTAAAACCGGTGCTTTGGCAAAGCTGTGATAGCTTCGAAAGAGCCCTAGAGGTCGATAAAAGGCTTAACTACAAGCTAGACACACTACTTCAGATAAACTCGGCCGATGAAGATACAAAGCAAGGTGTGAGCGTCGCAAATGCGGCTGAAATTTATGAGCGCATCCAAAGCGAGTGCAAAAATATAAATTTAAAAGGCGTGATGAGCATCGGAGCGCATGTGGATGAGCCAAAAGAGGTGCAAAAGAGCTTCGAGCTAACATATAAAATTTACGAGAGCCTAAAGCCAAAAGGCGCAACTATCTGCTCGATGGGTATGAGTAGCGACTTCGAGCTGGCGATAAAATGTGGCTCAAACATGATCCGCCTTGGGACGATGCTATATCTATAAATAAATTTGCCTCTTTTATAGAGGTAAGATCAGTTGATTTAAATAATTTATAAATTTAGCCGATATTGAGTGCAACTTCTTTAAAAGGATTTTAGATGAATGTTGCACCGCAAAAGTATGATTTTATAAATTTAGATAATTTGCAAAATCTCTCTAAAAGATTTTCAAATCATGGCAATCAAAATAGCTCAAAAGTAAATTTAAAGCAGTTTAACGAGCTTTATGAAGCAAATAAAACAGATACCATCTACATAACTGAGGCTGATATCAAAGAATACAACAAACATCTAGCAATACAAAAAGCAGAAGAAATTTTAAAAGATTACACGCAAAATTTAATAAACAGCAACAACAGAATTTACTCAGACGAACCTTCTAATGGCTTTAGCAAAAACACCTACTTTAAAAATATAAATGTCACAGATGATGCCGCCATGCTACCTGTCTTAAAAAGTGGCTACTTAGAAAATACGAAATTTAAAAATTTAAACGACTATGCTCACTCAAACACTCTAAAGACAAATTATGGCGAAGTTGAAGTTTTTCTTGACCTTTATGGCGATAACGATGAGTTGGGCGTTGGAAAGCTAGAAAACAACAGCGCACTTTTTAGCTTTGATAGCAATAATGACGGCACGTTAGATCAAAAAGATATGCTCTTTGACAAGCTAAAAGTAAGAGGATACGACAAAGACGGAAATGAAAAAATAGCAAAGTTAAGTGATGTCACGGCTAGAGTTGATCTTAGGCAGTTTATCAGCACAAATGTCATAAACCACAACCAAATAGCAAGAGAAGAGCTAAACCATAAAGCAATAATCACAAATAGCCCCGATCTTTACGTAGATACAAAAGAGATCGATCACAGACACTCCTACTATGCCTCAGACCCAAATACCTTATTTGCTGCCAAAAATAGATATGAAAAGATAGGCAAAAATGATATAAATAATTTCTTTAAAAAATATGCTCAAAATGACGGCTGGGTCGATCTAAGGCACAATAATATCTTTGGCAAGGATAGCTCTTTTAAAAATTTCGCTTATACAAAAATAGGCTTTGATGACACTGCAAGATTAAGCGAGTTTAACCCGATCATCGAGTCAAGCAAAGAGCACAAAAAAGATGAAAATTTCTCATATACAAAATTTCAAAAAGATAGTTTTATGAAATTTTATAGTGACTACAACACCGAGCTTGATGCGCACAATATGATGATAGAAAATCTTAGCGCTAATTTAAAGAAATTTGACGAAAATGCGGACGCCTACATATCAAAGCTTGAAGATACAAAATCCGCCAAAATGATCGCAATGGAAAATGAATTTAAGCAAGCAACTGGGCTTGATTTTAGCATCTCAAATCTAAAAAAGGTAAAAAAGGCTTTTACTACAAATGAAGCCACAGCTGCCACTGCACTGCGAGATAGCGATAGCGTCATAGCTATGAAGCTAAATCAAGATGGCACGATAAGACTAAAATTTGATAGCGGCAGAGAGCTAGACGTAAATGAGCTTTACAATGACACTGGCAAACTAAATACGCCAAGCGAGCTAAAAACTAGCGTAAATTTAGAGGCAAAAAAGATGGACAATGCGCAACTAAATGGGCTAAATTTCAATGATATTGCCGTCATGCAAAGTGGCAAGATCACAAGCTTAAAAGATGCTGGAGCGATCGCTATCATCAACCTATCAAATAAATTTGAGAGTAAATTTTTAATCAGCCTAAATAGCGGCAAAAGCATATCCGCAAGAGAAATTTATAATATCAGCTATCTTGAAAACGATCTAAAAAATATAGAAAAGATAGATGAAAGAGATAAATTTTACAAAAAGGTTGATGCTAGGGTTTAAATTTGAGGGTAAAATCAAAAAAAGTTTATTGTAATTTAATCTTTTGGGGCATATAATCAATTCTTTGTAAATTCCAAACTTAAAAGAGACTGCTATGAATTTCACACCACTTTTTGCAATATTTTTTATAATTGCAACTGGTTTTTTTGCTAAAAAAGTCGGCATTGTTGAGCAAAAGCACTCGATCCCTTTTGTGGATTTTGTCCTTTGTTTTGCAATGCCTGCGCTAATTTTCGACAAAATTTACCACGTAAATGTCGATGCCTCGCTTATAAACACGATCCTTATCGGCTTTGCCTCAACCGCCATTAGTGCCGCTTTGGCATTTGTCATAGGTAAGGTTTTTAAATTTACCAAAATAACAACCGTCAGTATGGTCATGCTAAGCCTTTTTGGTAACACACTATTTGTCGGTATGCCTGTCATTCAGGGCTTCTTTGGCGATGCGATGGTAAATGAGGTCATCTTTTATGATCAAATAGCCACTGGTATCCCGCTTTCGATCCTTGGACCACTCATCCTATCTTTTGCCGCACCAGAGAAGGTTTCGCTATTTCAAAATACAATGAAAATTTTAAAATTTCCACCATTTATCGCGCTCATTATGGGCCTTATCTTAAAAGAAGTCCCGCTTCCAGATTTTATCTTTGCGCCACTTAGGATGTTTGAAGGTAGCGTCACTCCAGTGGCACTTTTTGCGATCGGTGTTGGTCTTAACTTTAGTAGCATCACAAGCTCATATAAAGGCGTTAGCGTCGTGCTTTTGTGCAAGATGATCTTGCCAGCTATCGTATTTTTCATCATATTAAAAGTCTCAGGCATCCAGATGAGCAAAACTTGGGTCGTTGGCCTCTTTCAATGTGCGATGCCGACATCAGCCCTTGCAAGTGCGATGGTCATAAAAGCTGGGCTTGATAGCTCACTAGCCATCTCATCAGTAGCCATTGGTGTACTTTTTTCATTTATCACGTTACCAGTTATCTATTTTGTATTTGCGTAAATTCACACTTATTTCACACTAAGTGACTACAATTGCAACATAATTTAATTTAAAGGAGACTTTATGAAAAAGTTAATCTTAGTTGCACTTGGTGCTATGTTTATGTTTGGCGGTCTTGCAAATGCTACTGAAATGATGCAAAAGGACAAGATGGGCAAAGATGAGATGATGAAGAAAGAGCAGATGATGAAAGATGATATGTCTAAAAAACATCCTGTCAAAAAACACGAAGCTAAAAAAGAAGACATGGGCATGAAAGACGACATGAAAAAAGATGACATGGGCATGAAAAAAGACGACATGGGTATGAAAAAAGACGACATGGGTATGAAAAAAGACGAAATGAAAAAAGGCATGTAAAGGTGCTTAATGGTTAGAATTTTGCTCGTTGAAGATGATGAAATTTTACTTGATCTAATAAGCGAGTATCTGGGCGAAAATGGTTACGATGTCACCACTACAAACAATGCCAAAGACGCACTAGATCTTGCATACGAGCGAAATTTTGACCTACTTATACTAGACGTCAAACTCCCGCAAGGCGACGGCTTCTCCCTACTTTCATCGCTACGTGAGCTTGGCGTCACAACACCTAGCATATTTACCACCTCGCTAAACACCATAGACGACCTTGAAAAAGGCTACAAAAGCGGCTGCGATGACTATCTAAAAAAGCCATTTGAGCTAAAAGAGCTACTTATCCGCATGCAAGCTCTCATAAAAAGAAATTTCTCACACCAAAACGGCGAAGATATCAAAATTTTAGATGATCTTTGCTTTCACCCACAGAGCAAAACTCTAAGTAAAAACGGCGAAAATGTAAATATCTCGAGCAAAGAGAGCGACCTGCTCGCCCTATTTTTGCAAAACAAGGGCAAAATTTTAACCAAAGATGAAATTTTTAATAAAATTTGGAAATTTGACGAGGAGCCAAGCGAGCTTAGCCTTCGTGTATATATCAAAAATTTACGCCAAATTTTAGGCAAAGATGCCATTTTAAACAAGCGTGGAGACGGCTACATCTATGTCTGAAAAGACGCAAATTTTATTTAAAATTTTATCCCTATATCTTGTTAGCTCCGTGCTCTTTCTGGGCTATTTTTTCATAAATGACTATAAAAATAAAAAAAATGCGCTCATCTTAAACGAGGTCAAAATGCTAAAAGAGATAAAGATGGGCATTTACATGAAAGCTAGAATGAATGGACTTGACTCAATCTCAAGTCTAACAAAAGAAAAAGGCGTGCATGCTTGCATAGTGCTAAAAAATGATGAGAAAATTTACAAAGACTTTGACTGCCAAAAGATAGACAAAAGCAAAAATGTAAATTTGATCGGCGGTAAGGTCTCGATATTTGAAAAGATCCAATACATGGATGACAACGCCACAGACGAGCTATCGCACGCTGATATTTTTCTAGTTGGCAAAGATATCAAGGTTGAAATTTTATCTTTGCAAATTTCAACCACACTAAAGGCGCTCTTTTTCCTTTTCGCCCTGCTCTTCATCGCCTTTTACTTAGCAAAACTGAGCCTAAAGCCACTTTATGAAAAGATAGATACGCTAAATCACTTCATAAAAGACTCAACTCACGAGATAAACACGCCCCTAAGCGTCATTTCTATGAGCATAGAAACGGCTGATCTAGCGAGCCTAAATGAGCGAAATTTAAAGCGCTTTAACAACATCAGCCTTGCTGCAAAGAGCCTAGGCAGCATCTATGACGCGCTCGTTCATCTAAGCTTTAACCTAGATAAACCAAACAAAAAAGAGCTAATCGATCTAAATTTACTAACCACACAAAGACTTAGCTACTTCTCGCCATTTTTTGCCAAACGTGGGCTTAAGATAGATGCTAGCTTAAAACCAAGCTTCATAAACGCAGACCTTGAGGATATGAGCAAAATTTTAGATAATCTCCTTAGCAATGCTGCAAAATACGCAGCGCCAAATTCAAAGGTTAGCATCGTTTTAGAGCCAAATTTCTTTAGTATAAGCAACACTGGGCATGGCATAAGCAAAGAGGATCAGATGAAAATTTTTGATCGATACACGAGATTTAACGACGATCAAGGCGGCTTTGGTATAGGGCTAAATTTAGTAAAAGAGTGCTGCAAGAAAAACAACATCACCGTAAAATGCCAAAGCGAACTTGATGGCAAGACTACGTTTTCGCTCTCTTGGCAGAGTTAAATTTAAAACCACCCTACTCTAAATAATAAAATTTATTAAAAAAGAGAATTTGTGTCCAAAATTTATTTTTGATAAATTTTATTAATATTATAATCCTTTTACAAAATCTTAATCAAGGAGAAAAGTATGAAACTACTTGAAAAATACGGGCTTTTCATAAATGGTGAGTGGCGTGACGCAAAAGACGGCGCTACACTTGATGCCAAAAATCCAGCAAACGGCGAGCACCTTGCAAAGATCGCTGACGCTACCGAAGAAGATGTAAATGACGCAGTTCGTGCTGCACGTGAAGCTTTTAAGAAATTTAAACACACCACAATTAGCGAGCGAGCAAGGCTTTTAAACAAGATCGCTGATATCATTGATGAGCACAAAGAGCACCTTGCAAAGGTCGAGAGTATGGACAACGGCAAGCCAATCCGTGAGACGCTAAATGTCGATATCCCTTTTGCAGCCGAGCACTTTAGGTACTTTGCTGGCGTTATCATGGGCGAAGAAGGCAGCGCAAACGTGCTTGATGAAAAACAACTCTCTATCGTTTTGCGCGAGCCAATAGGCGTAGTGGGCCAGATCGTGCCTTGGAATTTTCCATTTTTAATGGCAGCTTGGAAGCTAGCTCCAGTTATCGCAGCAGGCGATGCGAGCGTGTTTAAACCTTCAAGCGAGACAAGCCTAAGCGTGCTTGAGCTATTTAGGCTGATAGATAAAATTTTGCCAAAAGGTTTGATAAACATAGTAACGGGCAGAGGTAGCAAGAGTGGCGAGTGGATCAAAAACCACCCAGGCCTTGACAAGCTAGCATTTACTGGATCAACCGAGATCGGCCGCGATATCGCCATAGCTGCGGCTCGTCGTATCATCCCAGCCACACTGGAGCTTGGTGGCAAGAGCGCAAATATCTTCTTTAGCGACGCAAATTTAGACAAGGCGCTTGACGGCCTTCAGCTTGGAATTTTGTTTAACCAAGGTCAAGTTTGCTGCGCGGGATCGAGAATTTTCGTAGAAGAGAGCTTTTATGACAAATTTATAGAGGCTGCGGTTAAGAAATTTAGCACCATAAAAGTTGGCGATCCGCTAGATCCTAGCACACAAATGGGCTCTCAGATCAACAAAAAACAAGCTGAGCAGATATTAGAGTACGTAGAAATCGGCAAAAAAGAAGGTGCAAAAGTGGCAGTCGGCGGCAAAGCCTACACTGCAAATGGTTGCGACAAGGGCGCATTTGTCGAGCCAACACTGCTAGTTGATGTGACAAACGATATGAGAGTGGCTCAAGAAGAAATTTTTGGACCAGTTGGCGTTGTCATCAAATTTAAAGATGAAGCCGAGCTTATCAAAATGGTAAATGACAGCGAATACGGCCTTGGTGGTGGAATTTTCACGCAAGATATCACAAAAGCGCTTCGCGTTGCAAGGTCTATGGAGACTGGCAGGGTCTGGATCAACACTTACAACCAAATCCCAGCAGGAAGTCCATTTGGCGGATATAAAAACTCAGGCATCGGTCGTGAGACGCACAAGATCATACTTGAGCACTACACTCAGATGAAAAACATCATGATAGACCTAACTGGCAAAGTTAGCGGCTTTTACGCACAGTGATTTTAGGGGGTTTTGCCCCCCCTACTTCTTTAAATTTCATAAATAAATTTTTCTTTCTAAATTTATCAGCAAATAACAATCTTTATTTTTAAGTTTAATAGACTAAAATTTGGCGCAAAGGAGAAAATTTGAGCGAGCAAATTTACATTATCGGCGACGTTCACGGCTGTTTTAATACGCTTTTAGAGCTTATCAAGCAGTTTCCAAACAAAGAAAAATCTCAAATTTGCTTTGTTGGCGACGTGATAGATCGTGGGCTTTTTAGCTGCGACGTGGTCGAGCTTATCATGCAAAATAACTATAAAATGGTAATGGGAAATCACGAGCGAAGACTACTTAGCAATAAATTTGAATTTCTAAACAACAAAGTGCCATTTGACAGGAGCTGGTTCTTTGGAAACGGCGGAGAAGAGACATATAGATCATATCTTGGGCAAAGCGTGGAGTTTAAGCAAAGGCATGTGGATTTTTTAGAAAGCAGGCCAGTTTATCTGGAATTTAAAGATTATAAAACCCAAAATGGCGAGCATCTAGTCGTCTCACACTCAGCCGTTGGCAATATGTGGGAGCTAAGAAATGACAAATATGCTAGCGAAGAGTTTAAAAGGCACCTACTCTCAGGCAGAGGCGACGAGATGCAAGTTAGTGGCATCTTTAACGTATATGGTCACACGCCAGTAAGAGAGGTAAAATTTTATAAAAATAGCGCAGATATCGATACAGGCTGCGTTTTTAATGAAGTTGGTTTTGATAAACTAAGTGCGTTAGAGTTTCCATCGATGAAAATTTATACGCAAAGAAATGTAGAGTCTTTTGAAAGGGGGAAAGAATATGGAGTTTTCACATCATAAAAACTCAAGTTTTGCTAGCAGGGTTGATAAATTTTGGAGCAAATTTGGTCAAAATTTAGATACCATCAAGCGTAATTTAGAGGATAAAAATTACGAAACAGCGAGCAAAATGACTGAAGAGGCGCTAAAT
This sequence comes from Campylobacter concisus, assembly GCF_002913545.1. Classification (GTDB taxonomy): domain Bacteria; phylum Campylobacterota; class Campylobacteria; order Campylobacterales; family Campylobacteraceae; genus Campylobacter_A; species Campylobacter_A concisus_AV. The sequence goes on from NZ_PPBR01000033.1 coordinate 19,536, forward strand.
TTATGTTTAGTAGATCCAACCTTTATGATAGGCCTTGTTAATGACAAGATCGATCTAGTGCTAACACCAGAAGGGATGAAATATAGGCTTTTTTGGCTTAAATTTATCAAATCACGCATGCCAAAAGAGTATGAAGCAAAGCTTACTTGCACGCTTGGCAAACAACGTGCACCGCGCGAAGTAGCCACTATACAGATGTATGGCGTGAGTGTTGATGCAAACGAGGTCATGGTCTATGCAAATTTTGAAGAAAAAAGCGTGGATATGTGCCTATACAATGAAACTTTGAGTAAGCTAAAAAGCGAAGATGAAAACAAGGCCTACACGCTAGCTTTCATACTTTGCGACAACGTTGTTGGCGAGACAGCGATGATAAACACACTTGGCGACTTTGAGATCGTAGATGAGCCAAGAGAAAAAGGCGTCGCGCTTACCGACTTTGCCGATCTTATAGATGATAAATTTGGCAAAGAGGCCTCGAGCGAACCGCTAAAGCAGTTTAGCTTTTATGAGCTTGAACCCCGCTCAGACGCACTAAGAGATGATGTATTTATGGGATATACGAGCCTAACCTCGCTACTAAATGAATACTATGACGGCAAAAGCGATATCTATAATGAAGCCTACGAGCTTGGCATAAATTTCTGCTTTTTAGTATTGTATCACGGCGGCGATGTGCAGTTTGGCGTTGATAGCAAAACTAAGATAGAAGATGAGCTTGAAACTAGCACTTTTTGCGAAGGCATGGGAGCAGCGACTGGCACTAAGCACTCTTACGTTGATCTTATCTGCTTTGATAAAGATGAGCTTGAGAAAAAGGTTAAAGAATTTAGCAAAGAGCTTGATATCAAGATAGAAATTTGCGAGTTTAAACGCTAGATACATAAAATTTTACGTAAAACAATACATATCCTGCTAGCTGGTAAATTTAAAATTGCCAGCTGGCAATAAATTTATCCTTTAAATTTAGAGCTATTTGAGAGATAGGCGCAAAATTTAAGCCCATATAAAAAGATGATCCACGAGATATATATCCACACAAAGAAGAAAAGCACAGCTGAAAACGAGCCATAGACGCTTAGATAGGTCTTGTTGTAAAGGACGTAATAGACAAAGGCTGACTTACCAAGATACCAAACGAGTGAGGCGGCAAACGAGCTAAAAAACGCGCTTTTAAATTTTATCTCGTCATTTACAGAGATGAGATATGTGACGCAAAATATCACCCAGATGATGAGATATGGCACGATGCTTAAGAAATTTATCCAGCTTGTAAATTTAGTCGAGTTTAGCATCTCTTGCACAAGGCTTGAGAGGTAAAAACTGCCAGCAAGTCCGAGTGGTGCAAGTGTGATAAGCGTCCAGTACGAGCTAAGTGCCGACCAAAAGCCCCTAGCTTTGCTAGCTCTTGTCACTTTTAAGACTACGTATTCATAATCGCTAAAAAACATAGCTGAAGTAAATATCATCGCCACAAAGCCAACTATGCCTAAATTTCCGCTATTTTGGAGGAAATTTTGCAAGTAGTTTGAGATGATCTCTTGGTTGCTTGGCAAAAGAGCTGAGAAGACAAAGTCTTGAATTTTGGCGTAATAATCCTCAAAGCTAGGCAGTTTTGTAAAGATAGAAAACGATATAAGAAGTATCGGTATGATCGATAAGATCGTGTGAAAACTAAGGCTTGCAGCGTAGTGAAAGAGTTCTTTGTCCTTAAGAGCAGCTAGCAAATTTAAACCACTCTTTAAATCGCTCTTGCTTAAGGACAAACGGCTCATTTATCAGTTATCTTCTTCAAAAAGTTTTTCGTAGTGAGCGTCGTAGTTGTTGATGTGCTCGCTATTTAGCTTCCAAAATACAGTGTCTATGTCGCTAACTCTTGTATAAAATGGTAGTTGATAGTACTCAACCTCGCCAGTTTTAAACTCTTTTAGCACCTTAAAGCTTTGACAATCAGCAAAAACGCTTCTGCCATCCATCGCGACAAAGATAAGACCAGCTGCACTTTGAGCACACATCTTTCTAAAGTCATCTCTGCTTGGATTTGGCTTGTATTCGTAGCTTAAGTATGCTCCGACAAGGTCTGGATGGATAAATATCATATTAGGAAATGCACCCAAAACCTCTTCATAAATTTCTTTATTTGGCACGACGATTAGCGAGCGGTTATAAAGGTAGTTTAGCACGACTATATCGCCACTTGCAGGTGCGATGCCAGGGAGCGGGAGAGCCTTTTGCTCAAGCAGGTCAAACACCTCAAATCTCACCTTCGCAAAGCCGGCATTTTTTGAGACAACGCTCACTCTTGCGATGATAGAGCTATCAGTGTCAAATTTATGAAGCACAACGCCGCTTGATCCGATCAAAATTTCAGGACTATCAACTATCGTTGCTGTGCCGTCACTCTCAACGCTAATAAGAGGAGTTCTATACTCATTTAAAGAAAAATCAGCCCCAAAAGCAAAGCCAAAAAACAGCGATAAAATAACGATTATACGTTTCAAAAATATCTCCTAAGTTTAAATTTTTAGAGCGATTATAGCCTAAAATGCTTTATCTTTTGCAAAATTAAAGCAAGTTTTAGTTAAAATCCCTCCCAGCTTTTTAAAAGGATATCGATGCCTCGTATTTTTGTGATTTTTGCAATATTATGTATAAATTTATATGCCATAAAACCAACTGTCGATGAGCTTAGTTGGCCAAATGGCAGCAGCTTTTTAAATTTCCTAGAGACAAATAAAATCCCACTTTCACTTTACTACAACCTAGCAAGCGAAGATCAAGAGCTAACAGAAGAGATCATCGCTGGCACAAAATATCAAATTTACAAAGACGATAACGGCGAGGTTAAGCAAGCCCTCATCCCTGTTAGTGACGAGCTTCAGATACATATTTATAGAGATGACAAGGGCAAATTTCAGCTTGAGTTTATCCCGATCTTATACCAAAGCGAAGATAAAGTTTTAGCCCTAAAAGTCGATAAATCAGTCTCTGAAGATATCTTTGACTACACTGGCTCTGGCACGCTAGCGCTTGGTTTCAAAGAGGTTTTTAGCGGCAGCGGGATCGATTTTAAAAAGATAAACAAAGGCGATACGATCGCTATCGTTTATAACCAAAAACTACGCATGGGACGCTCTTTTGGCACACCTGAAATTTACGCAGCGATGATAGAGACTAAAAACAAACGCTACGTGATGTATAAATTTGAAGATAAATTTTATGATAAAAATGGCAAGAAAAATGATAAATTTTTGCTCGTTCGCCCTCTTGCAAACGCTAGGATCACATCAAATTTCACTCTAAAAAGATGGCACCCGATCCTTCAAAGATATAGAGCGCACCTTGGAGTTGATTACGGTGCTCCAAAAGGCACACCGATCAAGGCTGCAGGCGATGGTACGGTCAAATTTGTCGGACAAAAGAGCGGTTATGGTAGAACCGTCATCATCTCTCACGCTGGCGGCTACGAGACACTTTACGCACACCTAAATGGCTTTGCAAAGGGCATAAGAAGCGGTCTTAAAGTAAAACAAGGCACGCTAATAGCATACGTTGGCACAAGCGGCATGAGCACTGGCCCACACTTGCACTTTGGCCTCTATCTAGGTGGCAAGCCGATCAATCCAGAAAGCGCCATCAAGGTCGTAAAAAATATAGAAGACAAGAAAGAATCGGCTAAATTTAAAGCAGTCATAAATAGAAATGATGAGCTGATAAGACAAGCTCTAAGCAACGACAAAGAGTATCACAAGGTGGAATTTTTCCCTAACGTAATAGATTTTTAAAGGTAAAACTTGAGCCAAGAACTAGAAGAAGCAAAAGAGCTGATAGATCAGCATTTAGATGAAAATTTAGAAGACGGCGAGCTCTCCCCTTACGAGCTAGCCCAGCATCTTAAAACACTTAAAAAGCACGATGAAGAGCTTTTTGCCAAGTACCTTGAAAAGCTAGATCCTGAAATTTTGGGTGACGTGGCGATAGAATTACCTGATCACATGCTAAAAGACGTGATCGACACGCTCCCAGCTGAAAAGATCGTAGAAGCGCTTGAAGAGCTAGAGAGTGACGATGCGACCGACCTACTTCAATACATCGAGGATATCGACGAAGACAAAGCTAGAGAGCTTTTTAACGAGCTAGATAAAGAAAATCAAAACGAAATTTTAAGACTTAGAAGCTACGATGAGGATAGAGCTGGTGCGCATATGCAAACAGAGCTATTTTCAGCTCATCTTGAAGAGAAGCTTGGCAGCGCAGTTGCAAGACTAAGACAAGAGAAGCAAGAAGGCAAACTAGAAAATGTCTCACAGCTTTTCATCATCGATAAAAATAGCGTCTTGCAATACGCCATCCCACTTGAAGATCTCATCCTCTTTGACTTTACAAAGACGCTAAAACAAAATATCGAATCAACCCAGATCGATCACTACAAGCCTCACATGGCAAACGATATGGATCTCATGCAAGATGTCGCTGATATGTTTCAAGAGTACGATCTAAACGTTATCGCAGTTACAAGTAGCACTGGAATTTTGCTAGGTCGTATCACGTATGATGATATCCACGACTACATCCAAGAGAGCGCAACAGAGCAAATTTATAACCTAGCTGGCGTTGATGACGAGTCAGAAGAGGACGATACGCTATTTAAAGCGGGTCGTGGCCGTGCGGTTTGGCTTGGTGTAAATTTACTAACAGCACTTTTTAGCTCATCTATCATCGGACTTTTTGATGAGACGATCGCAGCTTACGTCGCACTTGCCGTGCTTATGCCAATAGTTGCTTCAATGGGTGGCAACACTGGCACGCAAGCACTTGCCGTTACGGTTCGTCGTTTGGCACTTGGCGAGATAGAATTTAAAGATGCAAAGAGCGTTTTAAGGCGTGAGGTGACGATCTCACTCGTAAATGGCCTCATCTTTGGCGCTATCATGGGCGTCATAGCCGCTGTTTGGTTTGACAAAGGCATGCTTGGCGTGGTCATTAGCCTTAGCATGGTTACAAATTTATTCTTTGCTGGCTTTTTTGGCACGATCATACCTTTGACGCTAAGGCGCTTTAACATCGATCCTGCCGTTGGCTCGGCGGTCATTCTTACTACATTTACTGATGCGATAGGATTTTTTAGCTTTTTAGGACTTGCAAAATGGATACTACTATAACAAATTTAGAAATTTTACCTCTTGGTGAGTCAAAATACCTAAAGCCATTTAAGATGAAATTTAAACAAAATGGCTTGCAAAGGGACTGGGACTGCGTAAAAGTGATGAATAGCGTCAGTATATTTTTATATCACGAGCAAAAAGATGCATTTTTGTTTGTCAAGCAGTTTCGCCCAGCTGTTTGGTACTCGCAAGAAAAAGAAGGCATCAAAATAAATGAGCAAGGCTTTACTTATGAGCTTTGCGCAGGGCTTATGGATAAGGGACTAAGCGAAGAGCAGACCGCTAGAGAAGAGGCAGTCGAAGAGGTCGGATACGAGCTAAAAGAGATGGAGCGCATCACGATGACGTATGGCGCTTTTGGCTTTGGTGGCAACATGCAAACGATGTTTTACGCAAAGATCGATGAGAGCATGAAGGTAAATGCAGGCGGTGGCGTCGATGGCGAGGATATCGAGCTAGTTTTTATAAAACGAGAAGATATGATGAAATTTGCCTTTGACGAGAGCAAGGTCAAGGGCTTTGGGCTCATCTTTGCCTACTTGTGGTGGGAAAAATTTAAAGGCTAAAAAGAGACCTTTTTGATAAGCGCAAAGACAATAACCGCCACAACAAAAATGCCAACTAAAATAATATAATCCGACATAAGAAACCTTTACGTTTAAAATTTACACTATTGTAACTAAAATTTTAACAAAATAAGAACTTTATAACCGCACATATCATAAAATAATCAAAAATTATAAGGAGAAAATGATGAGCGAAAACGAAACTCTTTTTATCAACCGCGAATTAAGCTGGCTACGCTTCAACTCAAGGGTGCTCGCTCAGTGTGAAAAGGATATACCTTTACTTGAAAAGCTAAAATTTATAGCCATTTATATGACAAATCTTGATGAATTTTATATGATAAGAGTGGCTGGACTAAAGCAGCTCTTTGCAGCTGGTGTGACGACAAGCAGCAGCGATGGCATGAGCCCACTTGATCAGCTAAGAGAGATCAGAAAATATCTTCAAGATGAGCAAAATTTGGTCGAAGCTCACTATAAAAGCACCGTCGATGCGCTTAGCAAAGAGGGTCTTTTTATCAAAAACTATGACGAGCTTGATGATAGCTTAAAGCAAAAATGCGACGAATACTTTTTCTCAAACATCCTGCCAGTCATCGTGCCAATCGCTGTTGATGCGACACATCCATTCCCTCACCTAAACAACCTTAGCTTCTCGCTAGCCGTAAAACTTGCTGATATCGAGCATCCTGAAATTTTAAAATACGGCATGATAAGAATTTCAAGAGTTTTGCCAAGATTTACCCAGCCAAGTAGTAACGTCTTCGTGCCGATTGAGACGATCGTGCACCGCCATGCAGAAGAAATTTTCCCAGGATATAAGCTTATTAGTTCGGCTGCTTTTAGAGTGACAAGAAACGCTGATATCGTCATCGAAGAAGAAGAGGCGGATGACTTTATGATGATACTTGAGCAAGGGCTAAAGCTTCGTAGAAAAGGGGCTTTTGTGCGTATGCAGATAGATAAAGACGCTGACGCTGATATCTTAGAGTTTTTAAATTTTCACATGAAAATTTTTCATAAAGATATCTACTTTTCAAGCATCCCGCTCACACTTAGCTCTCTTTGGGAGATAGCTGGGAGCAAGAACTTTAGCCACCTAGCAAACCCGCCCTACGCCCCAAAAACCCTGCCTCCATTTGGCAACGGCGTCTCAATCTTTGATGCCATAGATAAAGAGGATGTGCTGCTAGTTCATCCATTTGAGAGCTTTGATCCAGTCGTTAGCTTTATAAGAGAGGCTAGCAAAGATCCAAAGGTGATCTCGATACGCATGACGCTTTATAGGGTCGATAAAAACTCGCCGATCATTCAAAGCCTGATAGACGCTGCAAGCGACGGCAAACAAGTAACTGTAATGGTCGAGCTAAAAGCGAGGTTTGATGAAGAAAATAACCTCCACTGGGCAAAGGCACTTGAAGATGCTGGCGCACACGTGATATATGGCATCACAGGCTTTAAAGTCCATGCAAAAGTTAGCCAAGTGATCCGCCAGATCGGCGATAAACTCAAATTTTACATGCACTTTGGCACTGGCAACTACAACGGCAGCTCAGCTAAAATTTACACTGACGTGAGCCTATTTACGAGTAAAGAGGAATTTAGCCAAGATACAACCTCGTTTTTTCACATCCTCTCAGGATATAACAAAAACCGCCGTCTAAACGCCCTTAGCATGTCGCCATTTCAGATAAAAGAGCGCATCATCGAAAAGATAAGAGTGGAGGCTAGCAAAGGTAGCGAGGGCAGGATCATCGCCAAGATGAACGCGCTAATAGATGAAGACGTGATAAACGAGCTTAGCCGTGCTTCAAACGCAGGCGTGAAGATCGACTTAATCGTCCGAGGTGTGTGCGGACTAAGACCTGGCGTAAAAGGCAAAAGCGAAAACATCAGAGTTCGCTCGATCATCGGCAAATACTTGGAGCATGCTAGAATTTTATATTTCAAACACGCCAATCCAAAAATTTACATCTCAAGCGCTGACTGGATGCCACGAAATTTAGAGCGCCGCTTGGAGCTCATGACGCCTATCTTTGAGCCAAGACTTCAAGAGAGACTGCTTGAAATTTTAGAGCTTCAGTTAAGCGATAACGACCTAGCATTTGAGCTACAAAATAACGGCGAATACACGAAAGTAGCTAGACGCGAGGGCGAAAAAGTGATCTCTTGCCACGAAGTTTTAGAAAACTACATCTCTAAAATTTACAAATCCGTCAAAAAAGACACAGACAAAGCAAAAGCAGATATGCTTGCAAGCAAGCTTTTAAAAGAGAGCTAAAAAATAAATGGCTTTTAAATTTAAGTTTAGAAGCCATTTTTACCATAAATCCTAAATCTTAAATCCAAATTTTTAAAATTTCATATACTTTAAATTTACATTTTAAGCCTTTGTAGTGCTAACTTTTATCACATAATAATTTTTATATATAAATTACTCATAAAATTTCATAATTAATTATCGAATTTTATATTTTAAATATTACATAAGCATAGGCGTTATAATATTTAAACAAATTCCAAATCAAAGGAGGCTTTATGAAAGAGAGTAGTGATACTAAAAAACTCGTCATCGGTACGATCACTCTTGCAATTGCGATCGTTTTCTTTGGAGGTTTTTTACAAAACACCTATGGTGGCATCTTTGACTTTAGCAAACTTGCTGGTCAATTTCCAGAATGGTTTAAAACAGGAAGTGGCACTAGCGCAAAAGGTGGCTTTTTATTTGCCCTTAGTCTTGCCCCTGCTGTCATGCTCGCACTTGGCTTTGTTGCTATTTTTGAGAAATACCATGCACTTTACGCAGCTTCAAGACTGCTAACGCCTGTTTTAAAGCCACTTATTGGCATACCAGGATGTTGCTCTATCTCTTTGATAGCAAGCACACAAAGCACCGACGCAGGCAGCTCAACGGCTAAATTTTTGCGTCAAGATGGCCTCATCTCACACAAAGAGCTTCTCATCTTTGCAGCGTTTCAGTTTAGCGCTGGTGCGATGATCACAAATTTCTTATCTTCATTTGCTCCGGTTTTACTAGTGACTGACAAAGCTGGCAACACAGCCCCTGCTACCATAGCCATGGTGCTTGGCATAGTCTTTGTCTTTAAAATTATTGGAGCAAATTTGATGAGACTTTATGTCAAAAAATTTGTCAAAGATGATGAGGAGTAAGAGATGACTGAAAATAAACTAATAACCGACGTATTTGTAGAGGGCGCTAGAAAAGGCTGGGACATCGCCGTAAAAAACACCATCCCAAACGTGCTTATGGCCTTTGTCATCATCCATATCCTAAAAGTATCTGGCGCGCTTAGCGTGATAGGCAAATTTCTAGGATTTATCATGCTTCCACTTGGTCTTCCAGGTGAGTCCATAGCCGTTTTCATGGCTGCATTTTTGAGCTGGGGCGGCTCAGCAGGCGTGCTAGTCGCACTTGTGGGAGATGGTACGCTAAATGCAAACGATATCGCTGTCTTGCTTCCCGGCATGGCGCTAGTTGGCTCGACTGTGCAGTACATGGGGCGAGTTTTAGGCGTGCTTGAAGTACCAGGCAGACACTATCTCGTACTTTTTGGAATTTGCATTCTAAATGCCTATTTAGCGATGTTTGTGATGAGCTTGATCGTATAAGGATTAAAGATGAAAGATAGTGAAATAGACAAATATTTGGCCGATCTAAAGGAGCTAACCGACATCGAAAGCCCAACTTCAAGCATCGACGGCGTAAATGAAGTTGCGGCTTGGTTTAAAAAAAGAGCCGAAATTTTAGGCTTAAAAAGCAGAAGCATAGAGCTTGGCACCGACAAGGTCGCTCCTTGCCTTTTCATCTCAAACGACCTTGAGGCAAAAAGCTACGACTTTTTATTCATCGGGCACATGGACACCGTTTTTCCTGTGGGCACAAAGGCTGAAGTGCCATTTAGCAAGATAGATGAGCGCATAAATGCACTTGGCGCGATCGACGATAAAGGCGGCAGCCTGCTCTCGCTTTACGTCATCAAAGAGCTTGATCTTAGCAAACTAAAGATCGGTCTCTTTTTAAACTCACACGAGGAGACTGGCTCAAATTTCGCCAAAGACGCCATAAGAGAGCTAGCCAAGAAGTCTCGCTATGCCCTAGTCGTCGAGCCTGCAAGAGAAGATGGCTCGATGGTAGCCACTAGAAAAGGCGTGATCTCTTATGTGTTAAATTTCCGTGGTGTTAGCGCGCACGCTGGCAACCACCCAGAGCGCGGCCGTTCGGCTGTGGTGGAGGCTGCAAATTTCATCGTTGAGCTCTCAAAACTCACTGATTTTAAGGCAGGCCATACATTTAATAGCATAATGACAAAAGGTGGCGACGCCCAAAACGTCGTGCCAGACTTTGCTAGCGTGACATTTGAGATGAGATATCGCCACGCTAGCTCGGTGGAGTTTTTGCATAAGAAGATGGATGAAATTTTATCTCATCCGATAGTGCCAGAAGTGAGCTGTGAGCGCATACTCATAAACGAAGAAGGGCCGATGATAGACGAGGTAAATTTACCAAATATCAAAAAGGTCTTTGACGAGGCTGCGAAGGCCACTGGCACAAAGGTCACTTGGGTCGATGCTGGCGGACTAAGTGATGGCAACATCAGCGCATCAGTAGGATGTCCTACGATAGACGGCCTTGGTCCAACTGGCGGCAACATGCACACAAAAAACGAGTATCTAGAGATAAACTCAGTCGTCAAAAAGTGCAACCTCATAGTTGAAGCGATCAAAAAACTTTCGTAGTTTAGGCAAGCTATATGCTTGCCTAATTTTTAAATTTATAACGAAGTAGTAGTCAAAACCTACCCAAATATCTCAAATTTATGAAACAGCTCTGGCTCATCTTTTACCACGCCTCGCTTCACAAGCTCAGCCACCACTTCGCGCTCGCAGTCAGTTTGCATAGGCCAGCCACGCGTGTAGCCCTCAAGCTCACTCTTGCTCGTCGCATCCACGCAGAAATTTTCACCATCGATATTATTTCTCACGCGCCAAAGCAGCATATATTGGTTTTCTAGGTAGTTTTGCATATCCACTACGACTAGAAGCTTGAAAAACTCCCTAAATTCCAAAAGCTTAAAAAATAGCTCTTTTACAGGGCGATCTTTTTCAAATTTAATCACACAAATAGGTGTTTTACTCTGCTTTTTAAACTGCCTAAGCTCCTTAACATTTGGCGCAACGCTTTGAAATTTAGCCAAAAGTTTATCGTTGCTTAAAACCGTAAATTTAACTCCAAATTTAGCCAGCAGCTTTAACAAAAAGAAATTTATTCAATTTAACGCAAGCTCTAAATTTAGCTACAAAAGCAACCCGCCTAGTAAACTACGTCATCAGTAGCGACGGCTTGGCTATGCTCATACAAAAACAGGCATTCACGAGAAATTTATCACAATGGCAACGTTGTTTTAAGGCTTTTACAAAGATCGGCGTGCGCGCTGATAGACCGCGGCGTTATTGAAAATATGAGATGATCGCAAATCGTGAAAAGATAGACGATCTCGTTTAAATAGGTCATAGCTAAATCAGATTTCTAAATCCCAGCCAAGAGGCTTAAATTTAAACCAGCCCTACTCCAAAGCTTTTAAAACTGACTCTGGTTTTAGCTTTACGCTTGGGGCATTTTTGCTAAAGCTTATGAGATCCTCTGTCGTTTGGATACTAAAAGGTAGGCGCGTTAGGCAGACTTTAAAGATTTCAGCTGCTGCTACCGCGTCATTTAGGGCTCTGTGGTGGGTGTTGTTTATGCCAAGGAGTTCTTTTAGCGAGCCAAGGCCGTATTTTTGCGAGGCGATGGTGCGGCGGCTAAGATCGATGGTGCAAAGCTTTCTGTTTAGCAGTATGCCAAGACCGATCTCATTTAGACTATGCGAGATAAATCCGTAGTCAAAATTTACGTTGTGGGCGATAAAAACGCTAGTTCCAAGAAAAATTTTAAACCGCTCCAGCACGTTTAGCAAATTTGGCGCACCGACTAGATCGCTTGCTCTTATGCCAGTTAGCTCCGTGATATTTTCAGGCACCACACTAGCTGCCACAAAGCTTTCAAAGCGCCCTATTTCAGTGCCATTTTTCATTTTTATAGCGCCTATTTCGATGATCTGGCCATTTGTCGTGCCACCAGTCGTTTCGATATCAACCACGCAAAATTCCTGCTCGCTAATATCTCTAAATCTCGTGCCAAGCTCGATCTCGTTGCTTTCATTTCTAGTGATGTCAAGCCCGAGAGTTCGCCACATATCAAGGTCTCGCACATCAATGAGCGATGAAATTTCCTCGATATCACTAAATTTCAAGATAAACTCGTGATAGCCTAAATTTTGCCTAGCTAAAATTTCAATGCTATTTTCTAAATGCTGTTTTTTTGGTTTCAAAACTCAAGCTTTATGGCGCGAATGGCTTGTTCGTATGAATTTGATGAAAAGATATAGCTGCCAGCCACCAAGACATCAGCTCCAGCCTCTTCAAGATCAGGCGCATTTAGTCCATTTACGCCGCCATCTACTTCGATGAGGCACTTGGCGTTTTTGCGCTCTATTAGCTCTCTTAGCGCCCTTGTTTTCTCAAGCACGACTGGCATAAATTTTTGACCACCAAAGCCGGGATTTACGCTCATTAATAGCACCATATCGACTTCATCTATGATATGCTCGATCGCACTAACTGGCGTGTGTGGATTTAGCACGATGCCAGGACTTACGCCGTTTTTTCTGATGTGATCGATGAGCCTTAATGGATGCTTCTCTTCTTCTATGTGAAAGGTTAGAAATTTTGGCTTTAGCGGCAAGAAAAGGTCGGCAAAAAATGAGTTATTTTCAACCATCAAATGAATATCAAGTGGCTTTGTAGCAGCCTTTGCAACGGCACTTACCACGACTGGCCCGATGGTTAAATTTGGCACAAAATGCCCATCCATAACATCAACATGCACCAGATCGCACCCAGCCTCGCAAATGGCTCTTATCTCAGCTGCCAAATTTCCAAAATCAGCCGACAAAATACTAGGTGCAACGTACATTTTAAATCCTTATTTACTTATAAATATAAAGCCCGTCTCCCCATCTTTCACATTTAGTCTGGTTATAATCCCTACACTACTACGATCAAAAAACATTTCATCAGCCAGAAACTTAGGTAGGCTAACTTTTACTTCTATCTCTTTTTGCCAGAGTTGGGCTAAAATTTTATTTGTAATGATACTAAAAATTTGAGAATATCCGCTTAAATAACCATCTAAATCATCTTCATCTGACATAAATATTGAACAAATTTTATCAAGTCTTTGTTTTTTTAACCCAAACAATATTCTAATATCAATATCGCCATAAAATTGGACACAAACACGCAAGAATTCGCATTCGTCTTCTATATCAAAGGTGCCGGCTTTTGTATCTACACACAAAGTGTCTTGCTCAACCAAAGACGAAATCGTCTTACTCACACATTGTATAACATAAGGTGAAATTTGTGTAGCTGCTTTACTTATATTTATTGGCTCTATATCAAAAGTTCTCTTTTCAAGATATAAAACAGAATTATCTTTATAAAAATCATACAAATTTTTATATATTAATATGTTTGAGCCCTTCAAATTTGTTGTCAATTCGTTTGACAAATTTACTTCATTGACACCACAAAGCGATATAAAAGCACCATTTTTTTGAGCAGTATTTGCAAGGTTGATTAAAAAATTTGCACCTCTTATATTTAAAGCACATGCGATATTTACCCATAAGATAAAAAATTTATATCCGATTCTTAGCATAATATTATGCGTTTCTAGATCAAAATTCTCCACAAAGTCTGAGTCTATAAATCCTCGCACAGAATAAATTACAATCCCGCCTTTTATAAATGTATCTATTCGCTTTTGGCTTAATTTAACATGGTTTAGTGGCGATACCACACAAGTAAACGAACTTTTTTTACTATTAAATTCGTTAATATCTTTTGCTTCCACTACATCATATGTACGGTCTTTTAAATATTCTGCCAGATAGTGCCTATACTGCTCAGTTGGGTTATAAACAAGCACTTGAGAATTTGTCTCACTTATAAATTTATTTAGAAACAAATCAGCAATTAGCTCGCTTTCAAAAAGTGAAATGTTTAGGATATTTTTTACAGTTTTGATCATTAGTTCATAAAAAATCTCATTGTAATCGCAAATAGCAAGTGTAATACCAAGTTTCTGCGCTTCTTCGCTTAAATTTTCAATAGCTCCGCTAAGCCAAAGAGGGCTAAAAAAAGTAACATTTTTTAAAGAAAGCAATATAGCATCAACATTGCGCGAAGATATTTGACTAATATGCTTATCGCTTAGTTTTAACGGAGCCATATTTACTTCTAAAAATCCAAATGGCCTCACAATGGCTATTGAGCCGTTAAATGTCAGCTTCATTTTTGTAGCGCTTTTTTTATAAATATTATGCTTTGCATATCTGCATGAACACTAACATCTAAAATTTTATCAATGCCAAACTCATAAAACTCAGGTCTGCTGGCTTCATAAGAAAGTAAAATTTTAAAATAGTAAAGCATTTTTCGATCATCTTCACTCAGTGAATTTTGTTCCATATTCATCGCTTTTAGCACGATCTCCCAAAGGCTAAAGCCGTACCTCTTTTGTAAAATTTTATTGTAGCTTACATCGGAGTATAAAACTATATCAGAAACAGGATATGGATACATCGAGAAAATTTTTTCGCAAATTATCAGGCAAGCCAAAGAATAAGAAGCCAATGGCAGATAGGCACGAAATTTATCATCAAAAGTATTTATGATCCTTACCCAATCAGATAAAATTTTAGAGTTGAATTCGATTAAATCAATAATTTTTAAATTAAATACTCTGTAAGTTTTAGGAGATTTTAAAAATATAAAATAAGAAAGCACGATTGATCTAAAAAGATCGATACCTAGCATATTTGCTGCTACTGTTATATCTTTGCCATCATAAGGAATTTCAAGCTTGATACGTTTAAAGACAGATTCAAAATAGACCCTAAATGAAGCTGTGTTTTCCAAAATAGCACTTGCTGCAACCAAATCACCAGTAATCAAACATTGCTCTACTTTATCAAAAAGGCTTGGCATCTGTAAAACAATATCAACATTTTTTTCTATTAATTCTCTACTAAGCATACTAAATCACTTAAAATTACTAAAAATTTTTAATTTTTTTATAATAATATAATAAAAAATATTATTTTAACTAGATTATGAATAAAAATCAACTTAATCTTTAACAAAAAAAAAAAAAAAACGATTTAAGCAATACTTTGGTTTTGTTTAGATAAAATCAGCAGAAATTTTTGTTTATAAGGAAAAAAAATGTCAAAAAGATGTGCGATAACTGGTAAAGGACCAATGGTAGGCAATAACGTGAGCCACGCCAACAATAAAACTAAAAGAAGATTTTTACCAAATCTTAGAACTATCCGTGTTACTCTAGAAGATGGCACAACAAGAAGAATAAAAGTTGCTGCTTCTACTCTAAGAACTATGAAAAAGCAGTCAAACTAAGAGATAAAATGAAGAGGAATTTATGTCTTTTCTCTCAAGACTTTTAAAATTCCTCAACTGGTCAAACTCCGCAAAACCAGAAATAAGCCTAGATACTGAGCTTTACGAACAACTAAAACCTTTTAGATTTCCACTAATTTCAGTGGTACTACTGTTACTTTTTGGAACACTAGGTTATATCTTTATAGATAACTTCTCTCTCATAGATGCCTTTTACCAAGCAGGTATGACCTTCACGACGGTCGGTTTTACCGAAGTTGCGCCTATAACTCCAAAGGGGCGAATTTTTACTATAACATTTATCCTTGTTGGCTTCATTATTTTTACGCTATCAATCGGTATCGTTGTAGAAGTTTTAAAAAGAGGCACATTAATTAGCATTTTAAAGGAAAGGCGTATGCTTTACAAGATCGCAAGACTAAAAAACCACTTCGTTATTTGTTATCACAACCTCTACACGATCGAGCTTAGCGCTCAGTTTCGTGAAAATCACATACCATTTGTAGTGGTCGATGACAGAGAAGATATCGCAGAATTAGCTCAAATTTACAAGTATCCATACTTCATAAAAGCTCAGCCTCATACTCAAATCGCCTTTTTAAAAACGCATCTATCAAGCGCAAAAGGCTTAATCACTCTTAGCCCAAATATCGCTGATAATATCGCGCTTATAGCTTCTGTTAGACTTTACGAAAAAGAGATAGGTCGCAAAAAACCTTACCATATCATCACAAACTCCGATAGTGAAGATGACACACAAAGGCTTAAAAAACTTGGTGCTGACAACGTCGTGAGCCCATCTCGCCTAGTCGCACAGCGCCTAAGTGCCATGAGCGTAAGACCTGATATGGAAAATTTACTCGAGCAATTTCTATACACAAAAAGCTCGCCTATCGACATAGAAGAAATTCTTGTGCCTGACTACTCTTGGATAAGGTTTAAAAGACTAAAAGAGACGCACCTAAGAAATATCACAAATGCTGACGTGGTAGGCATTAGAGACATAAATAACAAATTTATCCCAATGCCAAATGGCGACACTCTAATCGGTACAGGCACAAAGCTTTTAGTCATCGGCACAGTTGATGGCATACGTCTAACCAAACGCCTAGTAAAGAGCAAGCACAAGCCAGAAGAGCTAAAATACGTTTAGTTTTTGCATTTTGTGATAAATTTGGCTTAACCGCTATATGCTAGAAGCTTTTATAGATCTAAATTTGGATAGCCAAACATTTACAAAGCCTTGTTAGAATTTATAAATTTTTTACAGGAGCTACGTATGTTACACGAATACACTGATCTCATAAACGAGTTGAAAAAAGTTGATGTTCATTTTGCCGCACTTTGCAAAAAGCATGACGATCTAAATGAAAAGATAGATAGCAAAGCAGCGCAAGTCTCTGAGCTTGATGCCTTGAAAAAAGAAAAACTAAAACTAAAAGATGAAATTTACGCTCAAATTTTAAAATATAAAGAGCAAAAATAAAAAAACCATTTCCAAACCATTTTTTGCTTTTAAATCTTGGTTTGGAAAATTTTATTTCTAATAAAAATAATTTTTTTACAAAAAACCTTGACAAATGGCATTAAAGTCTATATAATTACAACTCTTAAAAACATTGGGGTATCGCCAAGCGGTAAGGCAACTGGTTTTGGTCCAGTCATTCAGAGGTTCGAATCCTCTTACCCCATCCATTTTTAAAAATCCCAAATAACTCTTGTCGCGGAGTAGAGCAGTGGTAGCTCGTCGGGCTCATAACCCGAAGGTCGGCGGTTCAAATCCGTCCTCCGCAACCAAATACCAAGGACTTTTACCACCTTTTAACTAAACACCAACTCCCACACCATCACGTATATCATCAACATTTAGATGCACGTAATGCAGGCTACTTTTAATATCTGTGTGACCCATAAAAGCCATCAGTTTATGAGCATTAAATCCCTTCAAACTCACTAACCTAGAAGCTACTGTATGGCGTAATACGTAAAGTCCGTGAGTGTTTCTAGTCCCTAAATATCCAAGATGGTTTCTCACAGCCCACCACATACGATTTGCTGTATCGTGATTTAGGTGGGTTATAGGACACTTATCAAGTGGTAGGTCTTTGCAGTTATTATAGGATTAATTAAAGTGTCAAATTTATTTCGTTAACGTCAAGAGCATTGCTTTTTTGTAGTTATGATATAGCTTCTTTTATGTATCAATTAGCACGTTATGCGAATTTGTTTCATAAAGAGTTTAAATATTTTTGTTAGCTATTTCTAAAATTTATTTTTGAATTTTTTACGATAGTTTTAATTTGCAAACTTTCATTATCCATTAAATTTAGTACTTAAATTCAAAAATTAACACATGGCTTTTTTATATCTTATTCGCAACACATCTAGCAAGTTCATCTTCGTTATCGCCCGGATATTCACTCCAAAAATCAATCTTCAAAATTTTTCCTAACTGCTTTGAATTTTGCAAATCATCCAGCCAACGACCATCTATATAATCAACCTTTTTAACTTCTGAGAGTAGAATTTCTTGTGTTTTTAGCTCGTAAGTTTTTCTAACAAATGTTCCATCGTAATCATCCTCTTCTTGTGCATCATTTAAAGATTTATACTTTTCTATACACTCTTCGTATCTCTTATACTCTTCATTGCCATAGTATAGCAAATTTACACTTTTATCTATCCTATGATTTACAAAGTCCATTAGCACTATATACTCTGGCACAGGACCGTTATTAACACTACTAAAATACCTTACAAGCTTAAAATCTTTTCCATCTAATGCAAAAACATATTCCCAGTGTCCATACCTGCCATGACCATAGAAAAATTTTAGCTCACTATTTTTTCTCTACTGCAAGCTCTGGTGGATAATAAACGCCACCATCTTCATTTGGACTCTCAAATATATCTTTCTTAGTTACTACAGACTCATATTTATCACCATTTGAGAGCAAGATCACGACACCACGACGATTTTTATTTACTATTTGACACCATTTATTGTCTTTGGTACTCTCATCGCAACCATCGCTAAACGGCATAAATTTTTCCTTAAATGTTTCTTGAGTTACTACAACTACATCCTCTATACCATCTTTATTTAGATCACCCTTGATGGCATCATATAATGCAGTTTGGTTTGGCAATGATACTTTCACTGCCGCTAGCATCTTATCATCTAGCTTGGATAAATTCTCTATCTCATACTCATCGCCAGAAAAAGGTATGCTCATCTTCTTTAGAGTTTTTAGCATAGATGTTGAGTTTTTCTCTATGTTACTCGCATTAAGATCTTTAGCAAAGCAGAAATTTAGTGCAAAAAGAATACAAATGAGAACTCCAAATTTAAACATTTTTATTCCTTTATCTTTATTTAAACCAAAATTTCTCTTTGGCCTTTTGCGTTTACAGGGCTTAAAACGCCCATTTTTTCCATCTGCTCGATTATATTTGCAGCTTTGTTATAGCCAATTTTTAAGCGTCTTTGTAGGTAGCTGATCGATGTTTTTTGCTCACTTAAGATGATCTCTTTTGCCTCTTCATAAAGCTCGTCAAGCTCATCTTCGCCTAGCGCACCAGCAACTGAGCCTGCACTAGAGCCCTCTTCTGCTAGAAATTTCTCATCGTAAATCACATCTTGTTGCTCTTTTAAGAAATTTACGATTGTTTCTATCTCTTTTTCACTCGCAAATGGCGCATGAAGCCTGATCACGCCAGGGCTTCCAGGAGGCGTAAATAGCATATCCCCGCGTCCTAGCAAGCTCTCAGCTCCCATTTGATCAAGGATGACCTTACTATCGATCCTCTGCCCTACTCTGTAGCTTATCCTGCTTGGTAAATTTGCCTTTATAAGGCCAGTCACGACGTCGACACTTGGGCGCTGGGTCGCTACTATCAAGTGTATGCCACTAGCCCTTGCCATCTGCGCTAGGCGTCCTATATAAAGCTCCACGTCTTTACCACTAGTCATCATAAGATCGGCCAGCTCATCGATGATCACGACGATGTATGGAAACTGCTCGCCGCCCTCGCTCTTCATCTTTTCGTTGTAGCTCTCTATATTTTTTGTGCGAGTTTGGCTCATTATCTTATATCTTCGCTCCATCTCAGCGACCATGTTTGAAAGCGCTGTGATCGCCTTTTTAGCCTCTGTGATAACAGGCGTCAAAAGGTGCGGGATGTCGTTATATATGCTAAATTCAAGCATCTTTGGATCGATCATCATTAAGCGTAAAGTTTGTGGGCTATTTCTATAAAGTAAGCTTAAAAGCATCGCATTTATGCCCACACTCTTGCCTGATCCCGTTGTACCTGCGATTAGTAAATGTGGGAGCTTTTTAAGGTCAGTCACAAAAGGAGCGCCCACGATATCTTTGCCAAGAGCCATGGTTAGCGGACTGCTCGCGTTTTTAAAGACTTCACTTTCTAAAATTTCTTTTAGATAGATCGTCTCTAAATTTTGATTTGGCACCTCGATGCCAACGACATCTTTGCCAGGGATCGGTGCTTGGATACGGATAGTTTGAGCTTTTAGCGCCATCGCTAGGTCATCTTGCAAGGTGAGTATTTTGCTCACTTTGATGTGTGGGGCTGGGCGAAACTCAAATGTCGTGACGATAGGACCAGTATAGGTTCGCACCACGTCGCCATCTATCTTAAATTTACGCAGTTTATCTAACAAATTTGAAATTTGCTGGTCGATCTCTGCCTCATTTATATTATGCGAGCGCTTTGGAGGGTCGTTTAGAAATTTAAGTGGCGGCAGGACAAAGTCTTTTGGTTTTTCGACCTTGCCGCGCTCTATCTGATCAAGAAGTTTTTTATTTTCAGCCACTTCATTTAAAATTTCAACCCCACTTATGGTTGCAGGTCTGCTCTCTTGTGCCGGCTCCATCTCTGGCTCTGGTTCACTCTCTAAATTTGGCTCATCATCATTTAGCACCTGAGCGTCTATAAGCTCTTCTTCTTTTATCTCTTCGGCTTTTGGCTTTTTGCGCTCTATCTTTGGTAACTGCCTTGCCCTTACCTCTTTTACGCTTCTGCTTTTTTCTTCATAGCCATTTGGCTCTTTATCTACAAAAGCCTTTCTTAAAACGATGATAAAATTTTCTCTAAAAGCAAGCCCAAGAGAGATGATAAATATCATAAGTATAGCAACCGCAGTGCCGATAGCGCCGATGACTTCTTTTAGCGCTGAGACTATAAAGCCGCCTATCACGCCGCTATTTGCTCCAGATGTTGTGAGAGCTTGAAACATCAAAAATGCGATAAAAAATAGAAAAATCCCAACTACAAACTGGGCAAAATCAAAGTCAAATTTCTTAAAATTTTTATATACAAAATAGCCTAAAACGATAAGTAAAAATGGATAAACATAGGCTATAAGGCCAAAATATTTAATATTAAAAACGCCAAGGCTTTGTCCAAGTGAGCCTACAAAATCAGCAGTCGGAGCAGCCGTAGCGATACCAAAATATATAAAAAAACAAACAAAAATAGTAAATAATATATGTCTTAAAATTTTAGATCCTTTTGTTAAAAAGGCTTATTATAGCACGCTTGAGTTTAATTTTTAAAAAATCAGCAAGCTAGGCCTGCTGATTTATCATTTTAGTTTAGGTAGTTTAGCAAGCTTAGTTGATTTATTTTAGCGCTTGCTTGAAGAGTAGCTTGATATGAGAGTGAAAGCTGTGTAAATTTAAGATATGACTCTGCATAGTCTGCGTCTATGACGTCATTTTTAACGGTTAGCACATTTACTTTCATGACCTCCGCACGCTGATTTGTCGCAGTTAGTAGCTTTGTTTGAGAGCCTATCTTTGTAAGCTCTTTATTTGCGTGATCTATCAAGTGATCTAGCCTTTTTAAAGCGCCCTGCATGCCGGTATTTCGCGGATCGTGATTGTTAGCATCTGCTCTATAGTAGCCATTTCTAACGGCAAATATCATATCATCAAGGTCTTGAAAAACGCTTGTGCTTGGCTCGTCTATCGTTAAAGCATTATTTTCGTTAAAGCTAAATACTGAGCCCTTGCCTTGAGGGTGGCTTGCAGCGCCAGCAGTGTTCATGCCAGTGCTATCTCCATCAAATATATCTCCATTTTTCGCATCATACATGGTTAGCTCTATATTTGTGACAGATTTTGTCTTGTCAGTTAAAACCATTCTGCCACGATCGTCTAAATTTACCTCTACTGCGCCTTTAGTCTTTGATAAGGCGTCTTTATAGGCATTATAGTTTTGATCTCTTCTTACCTTTTCGATATCTGTATCAAAGTTCGCATTTTCTGCGTGTGGAGGATTTGGGATGTTATCGCTTGCAGCCATCGCTACGATATCCATTAGCTGACGATATGTAAAGTCGCTTGCGTAGGTTCTGTAACTGCCAAATTCATCTGAGTTATAGACGGTCAAATTTCTAGTTGGAGATACCACGCCAGCAGCTGTTGTTGATGTTATTTGAAACTGCACTGGGGTATTTACGCCACCTGCTTCGCCCATTTTTACTTTGATGTCATACATTGTGCCAGTGATTGATTTTACTTGAAGACCTATCTCTTGATTGTCTATATTGTAAAGCTCTCTCTTTCTAGCATCAACATCTTTTGGGTATAAATTTCTATTATAGCTCTCTTTTGTGCCAGAGACCTCGCTTAGCTTTGTCTGATCAGTTGCAAACTCACCAGTTCTTCTAGCTACTTGAGGTAAATTTGCTATTAATTCATTATCCTTTCGCTCAAATCTAACCTTGTCATAGTCAAATGCGTTTGTTAAATTTCCATCTTTATCAAGGTATTTGCTCTTTGTAAATTCAGTTATATGAACCGTTTTTGGCACAGCATTTGCCATATTTTCAAGACTTTGTAGCGAATTTACCGTATCAAGGGTATTGTTTGGAGCTATCGCACCACGATTTGCCGCCACAGAAGTAGCTGCAACCATGTGAAAGTCTATCGTTTGATTACCTTTAGTAAGGTCTTTTATATTAAATTGTCCGTCGTTATTTATGCTCACATCGACAACTTTTGTCGTCTTTGTGTTGCCAAATTCCATACCGATCTTCTCCATCAAACCAGCCATTGACGTATCAGCACTCATCTTAAATTTGCTAGTAAATGTCGTGCCGTCTGGCTTTTTGCCCTGCATGAAAAAGTATGTGTCAGGAAAATTTACATTTGAAGTATCCAAAAAGTCGAAATCAGGCTCGATCGTGCCTTTATAAGAGCCGTCACTGCCCACGACTGAGTCGCTAGCGTAGTTTAGACCGATCATATTTTTTATCTTGCTATTTTCGTCAAGATATTTTGGCGCATAAGAGATGTCTGTTCTAGTTTGATCAGCCAGCATCACGTTTGTTGTTAAAATTTTGTTGTAGTCGCCATCTTTTCCTAAAAATAGATCAAATCCCGGGATGTTGTAAGGTAGCTCTACCTGCGCACCGGCTGAAGTTTTCATATAGTCGCGGTTGCCTTGATATTTGCCTGAGCCATCGATCGGCTTGGTATCTACGGCACTTCCTGAGAATAAAAACTGCCCATTTATAGAGGTATTTGCGATATTTACAAGGTGGTTTTTGATGCCTTGAAGGTCGTTTGCCAAAGCTTCAAGAGAGGTTGTGCTATGCACGTCGCTGGCTGCTTGAACGACTTTTGTTTTAAAATTTTCAAGCTGTTTTTCAAATTCTTTCAGCGCATTGTCCGTGTTTTTTGCAAAATTTACTGACTTACCAGTAGCATCTGCCACTTGAGTGAGAGTGGTCGCTTCATAATCAAGCCTCATCGCATCGTTATAAACCGCAGCACCGTCGTATGGATCTTGGATTTTAAGTCCGTTTGAGAGCTGCTGATAGCTTTTATTTACGCCAACCATATTTTTTTGATAGTCGTGCAAAGTCTGACTAAAACGTAGTTGATTTGTAATTCTCATAATTTTTCCCTAAATTTTTATTCACTCTAAGCAAGAATAATTCCGCTTTGTGATATATCGGTGAAAATTTGATTTTTTTTAGTGCAAAAAAGTTTTATTGTATAATCTGCCAAAATTTACATATATAAAATAGGAAAGAAAATGGCGCTAAAAATCCTCTTCTCACCAAGCGAAAGTAAAATTTCTCTAAACACAAGCGATAAATTTGATGGTAAAAATTTGATATTTTCTGAGCTTTTTAGCAAAAGGGCTGAAATTTTAAAAAGATATGACGAGTTTTTAAAAAGTGCAAATTTAGACGAGATAAAAAAACTTTTTGGACTAAAAGAGCTTGAGGATAGCGAGCAACTGCGAGAAAGCCTATCTAAAAAGGGTAGCATAAAAGCTATCTTAAGATATGACGGCGTTGCCTACAAGCACCTAAACTACCGCGGACTAAGCGATGACGCTCAAAAATATATAGATAATAATGTTTTGATATTTTCAAATTTATTTGGGCCAATTTTAGCAAAAGATGAGATAGCTGAATACAAACTAAAGCAAGGCGAAAAGCTAGCTGGCTTTGATATTTCTAAATTTTATGAGCAAAATTTTAGCAAGGCAATCGATAGCTTTTTAGAAAATGATGAAATTTTAGATCTTAGAGCTAAATTTTATGAGAAATTTTATGTGGTAAAAAAAGAATTTACGACATTTTGCTTTTTAAAAAACAAAAAGATACTAAGCCACCATGCAAAAGCTTATAGAGGTGAGGTTTTGCGCCAGATCGCAAATGCTAAAGTGACAAACAAAGATGAGCTAATGGCTCTAAATTTTGAAAATTTAAAGCTTGTAGATATAAAAAAGATAGGGCTAAAAAACGAGCTTACGTTTGAAATTTGTGAGTGAAAGTTCAAATTTTGGTCTTTTTTACTAAAAAAATGCAAAAAAAGAGCTAAATTTAGGGAAAAAGTATTGTATTTTTTTTTAAAAGAGTGTAGAATTGCCGCATAACTTCTTAAAAGGATGGTTCATGAAAAAAGCTGAATTTATTCAAGCGGTTGCCGACAAGGCTGGTCTTTCAAAAAAAGATACTCTAAAAGTTGTTGATGCTACTTTGGAGACAATCCAAGCGGTTCTTGAAAAAGGCGATACAATTAGCTTTATAGGCTTTGGTACTTTCGGTACTGCTGACAGAGCTGCAAGGAAAGCTAGAGTTCCTGGAACCAAGAAAGTAGTCGACGTTCCTGCTAGCAAAGCAGTCAAATTCAAAGTTGGCAAAAAACTTAAAGAAGCAGTTGCTGCTGGTGCTGCTAAAAAAAGCAAAAAGAAATAATTTTCTTTTTCGGGGAGCAAGTCTCCCCTTTTCTTTCTTCTCACAAATTTAAAATTTCAATCTTAACTTAGCCCGAGTGGTGAAACTGGTAGACGCGTCAGACTCAAAATCTGATAAGGGCAACCTTGTGTCGGTTCGAGTCCGACCTCGGGCACCATTATACAATATCTTAAAAAAATCAAAGAAATACAACGACATATAGTTATATGTAATTATTTTTACATAATTACATAGTAATAAATACTTAATCACTGGAACACCTTCTGCTTTAAAATATACAAGAAGCTAGGAGGCAAGCCATGAATAATATTAGCATCTTAGGCACAAATGTAAATTCATACACTAAGCAACAACACAAACAAGATAGGTCTACAAATTTTAGTGATCTTATAAAGCAAAATGCCAAAGAAAAGATTAGCGAGCCAAACCAAGAGCCAGCTAAATTTACTTATATCTCTTCTTCACAAAATAGCCTCGTCTCTTTAAATTTTAACGATCTTCAAGCTTATGGCTACACAGTAGATAAAACTGGCTTTATGGGAGCTGATTTTAACAAAGCAGCAGGTTTGCCACAAGACTTTAAAATCCATAAAAGCACGCTTGATGAGCTTAGTAGATTTGCCGAGCGCAACCATGTGCTAAACCGCATCAAAAGCAATGACGAGCAGATAAAGATCTTTGACAACATCGATATGGCTGACACCATAAAGCACTACTACAGACTATTTGATCAAATGACCTCTGCTTTAGGCGATGATAAAAAGAGCTACACCCTTGCAGATATAGGCAAACTACCAAAAGGTTACAGCACGAAAGGCACTCACTATGATGCCAAAGGACACCTGCTAAAAGATCTATCAAACTCTACTATCTCAAACATCTACTCTAGCACTGATGAGCTAAATAGCGCTAAGTCTCTTAGCAAAGAGCTTTCAAGTGCAGGCGTTAGGCTCATAGTAAAAGAGGTTGATTTTACGATGAGCGAAGCAGGCGATGAGTTTAGCTTCAACCCTGATATGTCGGTATATCAAGCAGATGAAGGTTACAGCAAAGAAGCTCTTTTCATGGGATTTTTACGTAGTTCTAGACCACTACCTAGTGATAGTGCAAAGACTAAGCTAAGTAGCGCTGCCTTAAATGATATCTCAAGCACTGGAGAGCATAAAGAGTATTTTGTGGATTTTGAAAAAGTGGGTAAAGATAGCGAGAGCATAAAAGCGCTCATAAAAGAAAGACTTAAAGAGCTAACGCTTTTAATGTATGCAAGATCAAAGAACACTAGCGCAGAAAGTGTTACTTCAAACGAATATGAGAAATTTAAACCAACTAGCGAGGATATAAATTCTCTAGCAAATTCTTGGAGTGAGAGGATAAGCTCTATCAGCAATACTTTTGTGTATGGATAAGTCATATATAAACTAAATTGTTGAAAGGTCGATTTAGTTATTGATTATACTCTAGCCCATAAAAGCATTAAGCCTAAGTAGGTTGAATGTATATTCTTTAGCTGAATGTGTGTTAGTGTATAAAACAGCATTGCTGGATAGGTGGTAGCAAGATGCTCTAATGCAAATTAATACCATAAAAAAGAATTAAAACCTATGAAAGAGATGCTGGAATATCTAAACAAAGCGAGACCTTAACAATGCTTAATAATATAACCTATTCGCCAAATCTAAATAACAATTCACTATTTGAAGGAAAAGAATTCGCAAGTAGAGTTAATTATAAGAAAGTGATGGGCAATAGCACAAACTTTACTGGAGCTTTTAAATCCTACAATGATGATAAACAAACCATTTGGGGCAAAAAGTCAGATGATGATCTAGAAGGACAAAAGATACGTCAAACTTTAGAAAGATTTGGTGTGTCTTTTAGTAATGAGGGTCGCGAGCTTCTCGAGTCGTCTAATATAAGTGTAGATGAATTTATTGAGAGGTATTCTAAAGTTATAAATAGGAGTATGCCACAAGAGATTGGTGATGATAGACTAATGGATCAAAAAAGCGATCATGAAGAACAAGACAATCAAACTGATACACAAAAACAAGAAACCTTTAAGCCTATGCAAGTAACTAAGAAATTTAAAACTTATGATATGCAAGCTGACGAGAAATTTAAAGAATTCTACAAATTTATAAAAACTGAATTTGATAATGGCGAAAGCATATTTGAAATTTTAGAAAAAGTCGCAAATAAAAAAGTGGATAAAACCGTATAGAGGGTCAAATTTAAAGCAATCACTACTTTATACAATAAATAAGATAGCTATTTTTTATCCATCAAGCCATCTTATTTAAAATTTGCTTCTTGTCTATCTTTTGCATAAGCTCTAAGACATCTATGCCTCTTTTTTCTTTGAAATTTAAAAGCTCTCTTGCATAGAGAAATTTCTGATCCTTATTTATATCATAGGTCTCATACTTCTTCTTAACCTGCATAGGTTTAAATTTTTTCTCAGCCTGCTCTTTAGCAAAATTTGCATTGTATTCTTGCTCTTCTTTGATTATCTGCTTCCTTTGTTCTTCAACATCCTTTGTTGCTTTTTCTCTTGCTTTGGCAAATAAAGTTTTAAATTCATCTATGCCTAGATCAGTCCTTTTTAAGAGGTTAAGAGATTCATTGTTATAGTTTGGATATAGAGAAGACATGCTGTCCATAAAGGCTCTTAGGTCAGCCTCCTCTTCTTTTGTGCCAAGACCTATCATCTTACCTTCTATTGTTGGTTTGCCGTCTATAGAGTTATCCCTCAGAAAATCCATATAACCTTGAAGCTCCCAATCTATCGCTTTTTCTATGGTTTCTGGATATTTTCCGTATAGAGCCCTTCGCTCTTCTGATGAGTATTTGTTTGATAGCATACTATCTATTTTATCTATGGTTTTTGTTATCCAGTCTTCCGTTCCTTCTTCTATACCGATTATCTTATCTAGTCCAGCACCAAATGGTCCTTGCATATAAGCATCAACTTTAGCTTTCTCATCTTCTGCAGATAAATTTTTATTGCCGTGAGCTATGTAGTCATCTAAAATTTCTTTGTATTGCATCGATCCATTATAGGTAGTAATAAACATTTCAGCTCCCCTTATGCCGTCTTATCCACTTTAAGCTTTGCCACTTTTTCTAAAATCTCAAACATACTCTTGCCACTATCAAATTCACTCTTTATAAATTTATATATCTCCTTAAATCTCTCATCGGCTTCAAGCTTATAGGTTTGAGATTTTTTCGTAACTTGTATAGGTGCAAATTTCTTCTCTTTCTTCTCTTCTTCGTTTTGTGTTTCAAGATCATTTATGGAATTTATGGTCTCTTTTGCTAGCTCCTCGTCAAGCTCTAAACCAAAGCGCTCATTTAGTGCAAATTTAGCCCATTTGCCTTTAAACTCATCAACACTCATATCGCTATCAAGTAGTTCAGCTGTCTTACTACCGCCAAAAGCTATAAAAGAGAGGATTTTTTTATTTGCAAACTGATCTATAAAATCATCAACGCTAAGCTTTTTACTATTTAATGGATCTTTAAAAATCCCCTTTGGCTCAAATGCTGGATTTCTCTCAAGCCCTAAAACACCGCTATCATCTATAAATTTCTTTAGCTCATCTATCTCATCTTTTGAAAAAGTGTCGTCATAGCCCATTAGCTTGCCAAGTATGCTTACTCTTGGCTCTCCTTCACCTTTTACAAATCCAGTGAGTGAGTGATCATATCTGTCGTATTCTCTTGCTCTTTCTTTGTCATCTAGCCTTGCATACTTAGTAAATGTCATACCATGACCCATATCGTTACTAAGTATCTCGTTTATATCGTTAAATTTAAAACCCATCTCCCTTGCTATGTTCTCTCTTGAGAGATAGTTAGAGGTTGAAAGATTATTAGAAATTTGCATTTTACTGTCCTTAGTTTTTATGATCACCAAAGCGTTACATCAAATTTCGTCTTTTTTGTAAAAAAGTTTATATAAGTATTTATTTGCAAATTAGGCTTTACATCAAAAAAGTAGCTAAAAGTTAGAAAAAATAGATAAATTTCAAACTATCATCACTGCAGCTACGGCAAATCCGCCGTCGTGAGTTATACTAAGGCTTGCTTCTTTGATATTAAAATTTGTATAAATTCTTGGGCTAAATTTTATCTTTGGTGCGTTTCTTGCGTCTTTGCTGAGCACAATGTCTAAAAAGCCACACTCTTTGCTGATGCCCACACCAAGGGCTTTGCTAGCTGCTTCTTTGGCCGCCCAAAATCCAGCCAAAGTCGCATCATTTTTTGCTAGCGCGATCTCATCATCGCTTAAAAATCTCTTTAAAAAAAGTTCGCCGTGACGAGCCTTAAGTCTTGAAATTCTATCTATCTTAACGATATCGATGCCTATCATTGCACCACAAAATCAGTAAAAAATATGTTTTTGATGTAGCCATCATTTAGCACTTCATTTAGCTTGCCGACGATTTCGTCTTTTAGTCTATCCTTGCCCTTTGCAGTGCTTACTTCTTCGTATGTTTTAGAAGAGAGCGTTCTTATAATGATATCTCTTAAAAGTGCCTTTTTCTTATCAAGCTCGGCAGTTAGTAGCTCGTCGCTTTGCTCTAGATCAATCTTAGTTTTAAGAAACCTTGATCCATTTTCACTAAGTAAATTTACGACAAACTGATCAAGCGGATATATCGGTCCCATGTTCGAATAGTCGTTGCCACCGCGTTTTGCTTTATTTTGAGCGGGTGCTGGTTGAGTTTGAGTCTGAGCTGGTGTTTGCGCCATATTTGCCTCTTTTGGCTCGTCAGAACTAAGCATCAAAAACGCCACTAGCCCTCCGATAACTAGCAATAAAACAAATATCGCGATGATGATTATCATCAAAGCGCCATTGCCACCTTTTTTTGCTTTTTTCTCTTCAACTTCTTCAGCCATCTTTCCTCCTTTAAGTTTTGGCTATAATTATACAAAAAATTCACAAAAATGAGAAAAGATGATACATAAAACCAACGCCGCTAGGCTTTTAGACAAGCTAAAAATAGAGTATGAGATACTTGAGTACGAAGTCGATCT
Source organism: Campylobacter concisus (assembly GCF_002913545.1). Taxonomy (GTDB): domain Bacteria; phylum Campylobacterota; class Campylobacteria; order Campylobacterales; family Campylobacteraceae; genus Campylobacter_A; species Campylobacter_A concisus_AV. Next base: position 49,097 of record NZ_PPBR01000033.1, read on the forward strand.
AAACGATCTTTCAGCCGTTCACGTAGCAGCTAGTACCAAGCAAGATATAAAGCAAATTTATAAGACGATCGTCTGCCAGTGCGAGCCTAAAAATTTTGTCGTCGCTTGCTTGCAAGGCGATCTGGAGCTTGATCTAAAAGCACTTGCTCATGCATGCGGGGCCAAACGCTGCGAGCTTATAAATTTAAAAGACTTAGAGAAGATCACCGGCTACATCAGAGGCGGCTGCTCGCCACTTGCTATGAAAAAGCACTTTGCGACCTTCATCGATGCGCGAGCAAAAGAGCAAGAGTACGTGCTAGTAAGCGCTGGAGTAAGAGGCAAGCAGATAAAGATAGCTCCAAACGACCTTTTGAAGGCTTGCGAAGCGGATTACGCTGATATCGCCAGGCTAGCCCTTTAAAAACTCTATAAATTTAAACTTCTCGCCTAAAAACTCAGGCGAGAGTAGAAATTTTGCCTGTTTTGCGGCATTTTCGTAGGCTTGCTTGCTGCCTTTTTCAAGTACCAAAGATAAAATTTCATCCACGCCAAAGTCGCAAACCAAAGCATCATTTTGTTTTTTAAATTTAAGTATCAAAAAACCAGCCTCGCAAAAAGCCTCTTTTACCTGCTTAAAACAAAGGCTATAAGTTAGATCTGAGCTTTTAAAATATGGCTCGAGGTTTGAAATTTCAAATAAAGAAAAAACTTGATGGTCTTTAAAAACTCTTAGACTAAATTCATTTTTTGGTTCAAATTCGCCGTAGTCAAAGCTTAAAAATCTCACCTTTTTTGCCGCATTTGCAAGCTGGAGCGCAAATTTAGCGTAGCTAGTTGATATCTCGCCCTTTTTTATGCCAAATTTCTTTGCAAGGGCTAGTAAATTTTGATCCGCTTTTTGCCAGTGAAATTTTAGATCGCTATCCACAAAAAGCATATTATCTGCGTCTATCACCTCACAGCTAAATGCGTCAAGCAGCTCATTTGATATGACAAAAATTTCATCAAACGAGCACTCGTCTAAATTTTCATAGTGCCCTACTTTAACCTCGTCACCAAAGCGTTTTTTGAAGGTTTCAAGCTGTTTTTTACGTAAAATTTCATGAGGTTCGATGATGATAAACTCTAAATTTGGCAAAATTTCTGGCTCAAGTGTAAATATACCTTGCGCAAAATCAGCCAGCATATCGCCAGAATTTGCGCCGATCTCTACGACCTTGCAAGAGCTAGAAATTTCGCCGTTTTTAAGTAGCTTTACAAAGTAGTTTGCAAGGCAGGCACCAAAGAGGTAGCCAACACTTACATTTGTGTAAAAATCACCCTTTTTGCCGATATCTACGCCAAATTTATAGTAGTTTTCATTGACCCAGATATCAAAAAACTCGCTAAATTTCATAGATCAGGCAGCTTCCAGCCCCTATAAAATGCAAACATCCTGACTGTTATGCCAGCAGCTAGCAAGAGCATGGTAAAAAATATGTTGGTAAGGCCTAGATGATAGAGGATAAAGTAAGCAAGTCCCACGCCAAGGCTTATCGTGCCGTAAAGTCCTGTGCGCAAAAACCATGGGACTTCATTTAGCAAGATATCTCTTAAGATACCGCCACCAACGCCGTTAAAAAAGGCGATCATCATGACGCCAAAGATGTTGTAGCTATACTCAATGGCAACCATCGCTCCAACGATAGAAAAACAGATAACGTCGATCGCATCGGCAAATATAAAGACAAATTTCTTCTCCAAACCATCTCTTTTTATATGCAAATTTGTGATCCTAGATACAACAAGCATAAAGATGACGACGCTTACTGGCATGTAGTGAGTGAATGAATAAACTGCCCTGCCAACGAGCATATCACGCACAATACCGCCTCCAAGTGCGGTCAAAAATGCAGACAAAAAGACGCCAAGCCAGTCACACTCTCTTTTTACTGCAAACAAAAAGCCACTAAGCGCAGCTGATGCGATACCGACGTATTCTACAAAAAGTATTAAGCTCATATTTTTTCCTTAAAAATGGGCATTTTATAATGAAATCTCATAAAATTTCATTAATAAATTTTTAAATAATAGTTTATTTTAGGCTATAATAACAAAAATTTTAAATAAGGAAATTTGATGAAAAAAATTCTAACTTTGCTCTTTTTGATCGGCTCATTTTTTGCGTTAAATTTAAACGCTGACGTGATCCAAAATCAAAAACTAAAAAACGCGATAAACATTTTAAATGCTTTTGGCACTAGAAATTTAAAACCAAATACCAAATTTACAGGCATCAAAGCCATCGCTATCATCCCAGACGTGACAAAAGCAGGTGCGATCATCACTGGCTCAAAAGGCAAAGGCGTATTTATCGCTAAAAACGACGATGGCGAGTGGTCAAGCCCATTTTTTGTAAATTACACATCTGGCAGCATCGGACTTCAGCTAGGATATAGCTCAGCAGATATGATCATCTTGTTTAAAAACTCAGAAGCCTACGCAAGCTTATTTAACGCAAAAGATACGATCAGCCTAAAAGCAGAAGCAACTGGCGGCGTTGGCAACGAAGTGGCGATAGCTAGCGATTTGCCTGAAATTTCAGCATTTGTAGAGGAGCGTGGCAAGACTAGTGGAGCTTTTGTTGGCGTTAGCTTAGACGTGGCAAGACTTAAGATAAATGCACAAGATACAAACGACTACTACGATAGAATGTATGAATTTGAAGATATCTACAATAACAGCCCAAAAGCTAGCAAATATACAATCAAATTTAAAGAGATAATCTCAAAATACTTTTTATAAAAACCTCGCAACTTGGCTCTTTCAGAAGAGTCAAGCTCTTTTTTGACATTTTAAAGATTTTAGAAATTTAATTTATAAATTAGCAAGATTATGGCTTAGCCTTTTGCTAAACCATAAATAGTGATACAAAGCGTTTTTTAGGGATCGGAGAAAATTGAGTCATATATTCAAACGCCTCTTCGTAGTCGCCGTCTGTGTATTGCGCGACTTGCTCGATAAGCTCGTAAAGCTCTTCGTCATCCATCGAGTCAAAGCTGCCTCTATTTTCCAAAACCTCTAACAAAACGGCGTCTAATTCTAGCTCGTCGTAAGTCATTTCGTTCCTTAATTCTGATTTAAAAAATGCGAAACTATACCAAAAGAAGCTTATAAAATACTTTACTTTAAATTCGTAAGAAATTTTATGCATTTTTTAGTAGCAAAGTTGTAAAATCTTTACTTTCATTATCAATTTGATAGGGATTTTGTGGAAGACTTTGAACTATTTTACAAGCATTTTAACGAGTTTTTAAAAGCTTTTGGTCAAAAAGGCTCTGAGATAAAAGAGCAAATTTTGCGTGTGCTTTTTGCTAGCAAGTCACATCTAAATGCTCAAGAAATTTGCCAAAAAATTTATGAAACTTACAAAAATGAAATTTCAATGACTTCTATATATACCTTTTTAAATTTTCTTGAAGAGCACCATTTGGCAAATAGTTTTGAGCAGAATGGTGTTAAAAATTACGAGCTAAATTTAAAATCCTCTCACGATCACCTGATATGTGAAATTTGTGGCAAAGTGGTTGATTTTGAAGATGAGATGATAGAGCAAAGACAAGATCAAATTTGTAGCCAAAGATCGTTTAATGCTGAGTCTCATAAGATGATACTTTATGGAATTTGCAGTGATTGTCAAGCAAAAAATGGGATTTAAATTTATCATTTCATTTTACTTTTTGATAATGAAAGACAAAAAAATTTCAGATTTGTTTAAGTTACATAATAGATAATACGACATCAATATAAAAGGAAAATAAAAGGAAACAAATGGATATAAAAACACAAACTTTAGCACAAGTTGCAAGCTATTTTTCGATGATAGCTCACACAAATGGCAGACTAAGAGTAAGGGTTAGCCCAAAGATAAAAGAGCTAAGCAGTAGCGTAAATTTAGCCAGTTTAGATGACATGATAGCTCAGATAAATGGCATAAAAAATGTTAAATTTAACAAGATAATCGGCTCTGTAACGATCGAATACGATCATGAAATTTTCCCTAAAAATCTCTGGGAGGATCTCTTAAAAGGGCAAAATTTAGAAGAAATTTCAGCCAAAGTAAATGAAGTAGCAAGAGAAGTAAAATATGCTTAACGAGCTTTTAAACGCCTCTTATACGAGCGAAAAAAACGCACTCAGGCTATATGAAAGTCTAGCTTCATTTGGCGAAGTATTTGATCAAATCGCAAGTGTGAGAAAAAATGCTATCGTCTTGATAGAAAAATTTGCAAGTGCGCATGAGTATGAGCTTGTTTGCGAAAATGAAGCTATCTTTTTGCCAGCAAAAAATAAAGAAGATGCGCTAATAGAGGCACTAAACTATGAAAATGAGCTAAACAAAATGTATGAAAAATTTTGTGAAAGCTTAGACGATGAGGAGCTAAAAGATCTATTTTTTAGACTTTGGGCTACTTCAAATAATGAATATATCGCCTCTTTAAAGCACTGCTTAAAAGAAATTTATAGCGGATGTGAGGCAAAAAATGAGCTAAATTTAAATGAAATTTCACAAAATTTTGAGCAAAATGGCATAACAAACATTTTAGAAAGCTATCAAAATGACTTTAATGAGATAACTAAAAGCTTGCAAAATATCGCAAGTGGTAAGGCTGATAAAAGCGAGTTGGCAAAGATCACAAACAATCCAAATTTCTCGTTTTTTAGCGGACTTGCGCTTGGGGCATTAGGCATTTCAGTAGTTAGCAAAAATTTAAATAAGGATGAAGAAGATGAATAATTTACAAAATCAAACAAAGAAAGGATTTAAAATGGCATTACCATTTTTAGCAGGTTTAGCAGTAGGCGGTTTAGCAGTAGTTGCTTGGAGTAAAAGAGATAAGATCAAAGAGTGCGCCAAAGATGGCTTAGATAAAGGCAAAGAGGCTGCAAAAGATCTTTATAAAAAAGGTAAAAACGTCGCAAAAGACGCAAAAGACTTCATGGTCAAAGAAGAGAAAAAAGCGAAACGTGGCGTTAAAAAAGTAGAAAAAGAGGCTGAAAAAGTGGTTAAAAAAACAAGAAAACCACGTGCTAAAAAGCCAGCAGCTCCAAAAGCTATCACACCAAACGATATAGCTTAAGGATAGATAATGCAAGAAAATAGTCTTTTTACACTTTCAAACACAAGACTCCCATTTGATCACTTCATCAGTGGAGCCTTGATCGCTGGCATGGGTGCGGCCGCGCTTGGCTTTAGCGACTATCTAAACAACAGAGCAACTAAAAAAGATGTCGCTAAAAAGATAGCAAAATACGCCGTAACTGGCGGTTTTGTAGGTGCTGTTGGCATTCATGCTTCAAATTTGATAGCGCAAAAAAAATATCTAAACGCAGCGGCTTTTACTGCAGCTGGCATCGGCGGTCTTTTGATAGCTGAAGAACTAATAAAATTGGAGAGTAAATAATGAATAACCCTTATATCAATGAAGAAAACGCAAACGAAGTAGCAGCAAATGACGCAGCAGCAACTCAGCCAAGTGCAGTTGATAATGCGATAAACAATGCAGCTCAAAATTTACCATTTGTACCTGAAAATTTTAACGCAGCTGGCTTTGTAAAAGGCCTACTTTTAGGCGGCATAGCAGCTTATGTGCTAACCAATCCAAAAGCACAAGAGTGCGTATTTAAAGCGATCATCAAAGGTGGCGAGCTAATAAACGCTGGCATAGAAGAACTAAAAGAGCGTTTTGAAGATGTCAAAGCAGAACTTGACTCACAAAAATAAGGTCACTCTAGCTCACAAGAGCAAAAATAGAGCGAGGTTTATTTGCGAGAGCCTAAACGCTAGAAGCGATGTTAGCGCCATCGAGGCTGCGATCTCAGAGCGAACCGATGCAAAAAGCGTGCGTGTAAATAAATACGCAAAAAGCATAGTTGTCGAGTTTGATAAGAGCTATGAGAAAATTTTAGATTTTATAAAAAGCTATGATTTTCCAACCAAGCCAAAAGATGAGAGCCTGCCTAGCAAAGCAAATATCTACAAAGCTGCTGCTGCACTTGGAGTAACGCCATTTATGAGTAATAAAACTCTAAAATCAGCCGTAACTCTTTACGCCACAGCTCCAAATTTAATAGAAGGCGCAAAAGAGCTAAGGCATGAGGGCATCACCTCAAAAGTGCTTGAAGCAACAGCTATTGGCACAAGCCTTGCAATGGGTGATCATTTGGCTGCAAATAGCACAAATTTGATGATAAATATCGGCGAATACATGGAAGAAAGTGCTAGCCACAGAAGTGATGATCTCATCAAAGAGCTAGCCAAACCAAACATCGAAGAGGTCTGGGTCGAGCGAAATTTAAACGGTGAAAAGACACTTGAAAAAGTAAAAACCGAAAATTTAAAAAAAGGCGACATCGTAGTAGTCGGAGCTGGAGAGACGATAGGCGTTGATGGCTACATCGTCGAGGGTAATGCTGACGTCAATCAAGTCTCAATGACTGGAGAAGCAGAACCCGTGGCAAAAGCTAGAGGCGACCGCGTCATAAGTGGCACTGTTGTCGATGAAGGTAGGATCAAAATTTGGGCTGAAAACGTAGGTAGCGACACCGCAACCGCAAGGATCAAAGAGTACATCCAAACTTCACTTAATGAAAAATCAGCCATCGGCGTAAAAGCTCTAAAACTAGCTGATAAACTAGTGCCAGTCACACTCTCTCTTGCTGGGCTTTCGTATGTTATAAACAAAAATATGAACAGCGTTGCAAGCGTGCTTCAGGCTGACTACTCTTGCGCGCTTAAGCTTGCTACGCCAGTTGCGTTTAAGTCAAGCATCTCAAAGGCTGGCAGAAACGGCATCCTCATAAAAGGCGCAAAGGCGATCGAGGCTCTAAGTTCGGTTGATACATTTGTCTTTGACAAAACCGGCACTCTAACTCACGGACGCCTAAGTGTGGTTGAAATTTACTCTTTTAAAGATGGATTTTCAGAGGCTGATATCTTAAATTTAACCGCAAGTGCCGAGGAGCACTACTTCCACCCAGTGGCTGAAGCGATAGTTGAGGCTGCAAATAAGCGTGGATTTAGCCATATTCACCACGACGAGGTCGAATTTATCGTGGCTCACGGTGTAAAAACTGCGATGCATGGCAAAGAGGTCGTTATCGGCAGTAGGCACTTTTTAGAAGATGATGAGATGATAAGCTTTAAAGCTCACGAAGCGCTTATAAACAAGGCTCTACAAAGCGGTCTAACCTTGCTTTACGTAGGATACGACAAAGAGCTTGTTGGCGTCATAGCCATGAAAGATGATATGAGAGCAAACGCTAAAGATATGGTGGCAAAACTACGAAATCTTGGCGTAAAAGAGATAGTTATGCTAAGTGGCGACATAAAGAGCAAGGCTGAAGAGGTAGCGCGCGAGCTTGGGCTTGATAGGGTCTATGCTGAGTGCTTGCCAACGGACAAAGCAGCGATCATCGAAGAGCTAAAGAGTGAGGGCAAAAAGGTCGCTTTTGTAGGTGATGGCATAAATGACGCGCCAAGCTTAACAAAAGCAAATGTTGGCATAAGCATGCACAAAGGTGCTGATATCGCCAAAGCAACAGCTGATATAAGCCTTTTAAAAGATGACATCATGAGCGTAGCGCTTGCAAAAGAGCTTGCTAATAAAACTATGAAGTTAATTAGCTCAAATTTCCGCTCGACCGTTGGCGTAAATACAGCCATACTAAGTGCCGCAACGCTTGGCATGCTAAATCCAATAGCAACTGCCATGCTTCACAATGGCACGACGATCTGGCTTCTGCTCAACTCAATGAAGGGCGTGAAGATCAAGTCAAAATAAATTTGAAAGGATAGATGGTGTTTGAGAATTTCTTAAACTTTTTAAACGGCAAAATGGATGTAGCCAACGACTTTTTATATGGATATTTTTTGGTTATCATCCTTGTAGCTTCAGGAATTTACTTTAGCTACCTTACCCGTTTTGTGCAGTTTAGGATGTTTTTTGAAGCTTGCAGAGTTCTGGTAGAGAAAAAGGATAAGTATAACAAGCACCATCTAACGCCGTTTCAAGCACTGATGATCTCGACTGCTTCGCGTGTCGGCATCGGCAACATCGCTGGAATTTCAGCTGCCATCGTCGCAGGTGGTCCAGGAGCACTTTTTTGGATGTGTTTGATGGCGTTTTTAGGCTCAGCTTCAGCCTTTATCGAGAGCACTTTGGCTCAAATTTATAAAACCAAAGATGTCTTTGGCTTTAAAGGTGGCCCAGCTTACTACATCAAAAACGGGCTTGGCATAAAGTGGCTTGGCTCTTTATTTGCCATCATCCTCATCATCACCTATGCTTATGGTTTTAACGGGCTTCAAAGTTACACCATGACCTCTGCTTTTGAAATTTACTACGACAAAGCAGGCAGCAACATCACCTTTGCACAAAGCGGCTTGCCTATTGGCATCGGACTTATCCTTACAGCATTTACGGCTGTGATGTTTTTTAGTAAGAGCCACATCATCGGTAAAGTTAGCTCATACATCGTGCCTTTTATGGCGCTTACTTATATCTTGCTAGCTATCATCGCGATCGTTTTAAATTTCAAAGAAATTCCAGCCGTCATCAAGATGATCATAGAAAGCGCATTTGATTTTAAAGCGATCTTTGGTGGATTTGCTGGAAGCGTGATCGTGATAGGCATAAAAAGAGGACTTTTCTCAAACGAAGCTGGCATGGGCTCAGCGCCAAATGCGGCGGCTGCGGCGCACACAAGTCACCCAGTCAAACAAGGGCTAGTGCAAGCAATGGCGGTCTTTATCGATATGACGATATGCGTCGCCTCTGGTATGATCGTGCTTTTTTCTCAAGCATATCTTACAAAACAAACTGGTGTAAGTGGCGAAGTGCTAACCGCCCTACCCCTTGTTCAAGCAGCGATGAAAGAGTATTTTGGCGACTTTGGACTACATTTTACGACCCTTGCAGTAGTGCTATTTGCCATCACATCGCTCATCGGCAACTACTACTACGCACAGGCAAATATGAAATTTCTAACAAAAAGCAAAAATTTAACGCTAGCATTTAAGATCACAGCAGTGATTATGATATTTATAGGCGCTCAGATGAACTTAAAACTAGCTTGGAATATCGCTGATATCACGATGGCAGCTATGGCTACGATAAATATCATCGCCATTTTCTTGCTATCAAAAGTGGTGATAATAGCGATAAAAGACTACGAAGCTCAAAGAAAAGCTGGTAAAAATCCAGAATTTGACCCAGAGAGTCTAGGCATAAAAAATACAAGCTGCTGGAGCAAAAACTAAAGGAGAAAATTTGGGAAAAGATATAAAGATAAGCGGCAAACTACTAGATCTAAATACCCACAGACAAGTAGCAAAGGTCGGCATGAGCGTCACTTTGGCATCTGTTTGCCTAAGCGCACTTTTTATGAAAAATAGATCTGTTAAAAAATTCCACGTAGTTTCTGGCATCGCATTTACATGCTTTGCGCTTTACCACGCTGGACTTTACGACAACGGCATCTTTAAAAAGATGATCGTAAAAGCAAAAACCGCTTCAAAAAAGGCATAAAATGAGACTAAGCGACGCTGAAATTTTAGACTACATAAACGAGGACCTACCCTACTTTGACCTCACAACGTCGCTTCAAAATATCGATAAAAAAGCCTCGCTTGAAATTTACTCGCGTGATGAAATTTGCGTTAGCTGCATAGATGTGGCAGCAAGCATAGCAAGGCTACTTGGCTGCGAGAGCGAAATTTTTGTCAAAAACTCTCAAATTTGCAAGGCTGGCGATGTGATCATAAAAATTTATGGTAGCTACGAAGACGTGCATAAGGCTTGGAAACTAGCCCAAGTCGCACTAGAATATGCTAGCGCCATCTCAACCTACACAAACAAAATGTCAAAAGCTGCAAAAAGTGTCAATGAAAAATGCGAAGTCTTAGCAACCAGAAAGAGTTTCCCATTTGCAAAGAAATTTTGTGTAAAAGCCGTGCTTGAAGGCGGTGGCGGTATGCACAGACTTGGACTTAGCGACAGCGTTCTTTTCTTTAAAAATCACATAAAAGCCTGCGCTAGTTTTGATGAATTTATCTCACATTTGCCAGAATTTAAAGCCAAAATGGTCGAGCGAAAGATCTGCGTCGAGGCTGAAAATTTAGATGAGACGAGCAAGCTTTTGAAAGCAAGATGCGACGTCGTGCAGTGTGATAAATTTAGCCCAGAGCTTATCAAAAACGTGCTAGCTTTAAGAGATGAAATTTCACCAAATACTATGATCTTAGCAGCTGGGGGCGTAAATTTGGCAAACGCAAAAGATTATGCAAATGCCGATGCGATAGTCACTTCTGCGATGTATTCAAAAGGCGTTGCTGACATCAGCGCAAGACTTGAAATTTTGTAAAATTTTACAAATAAAAATACATATTAACCTTTATAGCAAATAATAAGCCTCTACCAAATTTTTAAAATTTACTAGAGTTTTAATCCGCATGCGCTATCAAAAGATTTCGATCAAATTTTAAAATTTCATGAGCGAGTAATTTCGGCTCTAAAATTTGAGCTAAGCGATAAGCGAAGCCAAATTTTAGTAGTCAATTCTTGCGAGCGAATTGAATTTTAAAATTTGCAAAAATTAAACCCCAACCCAGTATAAACCAGGTTGAAATTTATTAAGATTTATGAAGCAGTTTGATTAAAATTTATTCTTTCTTACTTCACTTACTATTGTCTTAGCCATGTTATCAACATCGCTTGTTACTTCATTAGCTTTATTAGCAATTACCACGTTTTCTTTTGTTAGATTATCTATTTGAGCAACTGATTGATTTATCATATTTATGCCTTCACTTTGCTCTTTGATTGATTCACTCATTTCATTTATTGATTGAGCTA
>NZ_PPBR01000034.1:0-451 GCF_002913545.1 Campylobacter concisus
CTTTACTTCCACGTGGTATCAATACGGCTCGCCCCATTTCGGCATATATATCTTGCTCTATTTGAGCCGTAACTATTCCGCTTAAATCCGAGCTTATTGCACTAGTTAATATGGCTGGGATTAGTCTGCCAGCACTAATTGTGCGATACAGCCTATGCTCATTTGTGCTTATATCAACTGGCTTTTGTTTTGAAAAGCTATCAACGCCATATTTTGAGCTGTTTTGATTTACGCTTTTTACTTCATTATTACGTTTTGCTAAAATTTGCGCTCGTATTAGCTCCTGCATTCGTTTTTTATATGCTCTTTGGTTGTCTATTGCCATTTCTTGTTGCATTTGTTTTTGTTTGGCTTGAAGCTTTGCTTGTCTTTCTCTTGCACGCTGTGCCATTTTCTCCTGTTCTTGTATATCTTGCTCAGTCAGCTTTTCTTGCAACTTTTGATTTCTTTT
>NZ_PPBR01000035.1:0-453 GCF_002913545.1 Campylobacter concisus
GCATATAAAGAAAGCTTTATAAAAGCGCTTAAAACAAAGCCAGCTGAGGAGCAGATAGCTACTCTTTCAAAGATCGCAATTATCGATGAGGACGAGATCGAAACCACTGAATACAGCGAATATCGCTCAAAAATTCGCATCATGAAAGATAGCGAAAAAGAGATAGATACCTTTAAAGCGATGAAAAAGCACATCCCGATCATCGCTGGATTTGCCGCAATGGTCATCTCATCAATGATGCTTTTTAAAGGGCTTGAGCATATAAATTTAGCCTTTAGCATCATCCAAACAGTCTGGATCATCTTTGTTATCGGTGCTCTGGCGTATCTTGCAAGCCTTGCTATCATAAACGTCATGAGTAAAAACGATAGCGAAAAGAGCATCAATAGAATTTTCTCATGGTTTCAAATTTTTACCGCTTCTTCTTTTGCATTTTCACATGGCGCAAACGAC
>NZ_PPBR01000036.1:0-44653 GCF_002913545.1 Campylobacter concisus
ATATTAAGAAATGAAAAATCGCTCTTGCGTTTTGAGCAAAGCTTATTTTTAGATTTTTGATATTTTTTTGCTTAAATTTACTGATAACTTAAATTTGCTTAAATAGGCTATAATCTGCCAAAAAAAGGAGAGATAATGCTAACGCATTTAGATGAAAAAGATCGTCCAAAGATGGTCGATGTAAGCCCAAAAGATCCAACTAAAAGAGTAGCAACTGCTAGCGGGATCATCAAAATGAGCAAAGATGCTTTTAAGGCGATCAAAGAAAATACCGGCAAAAAAGGCCCAGTCATCCAAACAGCCGTTGTCGCTGCGATAATGGGCGCTAAAAAGACAAGCGAGCTAATACCTATGTGCCATCCACTGGCCATTTTGGGTGTGGATTGTGACATCGAGGAGCTGCCTGAAATTTGCGCTTTTAAGCTTTATGTGAGCGTCAAGATAGAGGGCAAAACAGGCGTTGAGATGGAGGCGCTAACAGGCGTGAGCGTGGGACTTTTGACCATTTATGACATGGTAAAAGCCATAGATAAGGGCATGCAGATAGATAACATCGTGCTAGAGAGCAAAACAGGAGGCAAAAGTGGCGAATATATGCGATCTAAATAATAAAAAGGCAAAAATCGACTACCCAACACACTGGGAGTATAAAGTGATATTTGACGCTGGCGTAAATGCCGAAGAGAAGGTAAAAGAGATAGTAAAAGATAGAGAGTTTAAGCTAGTTTTTTCGAAATTTAGCAAAGATAAAAAATACGCTAGCTACGACCTAGCCGTGCTAGTTTTAAGCGAAGAAGAGAGGCTGGAGATTTTTTCAGCGCTAAAACACGAAGCAAAATACGTTTTATAAGGCAAAAATATGGATAAACTTGAGCAAAAATTACGTGATTATAAAGATAGTGAGGGGCTACTTACTAGCATAAAAGCTCTTTGCAACGACTTTTTTAAGGATGTCTCAGACAAAGACGAAAACACACTGCCTGATCTTTTAAAGCAAAAGATGAACGAGCTTTACGACAAGATGGATAAAGAGAGCCTCATAAATGCCAAAAATCTAAAAAGCGCTATGGAGGGGATAAATCAAGCTCTAGTTAGCGACGAAGAAAAGGAGCTTTATGAGCTATTTGATAAAAGAGATGAGATAAATAGAGCGATCGAAGCAAAGCGTGAAGAGATAAAAAATAGGCTAAAAATTTCATTTGAAGCGGCTGAAGAGGTCGTAAAAGATAGAAATTTTGGCGAAAAAGAGGAAATTTTAGAGCTTTTAAACAACGCGATCATTAGAGAAACGAGAATGCTTGGCATCTTAAAAGAGAGCGCTCAAATCGCCTTTTTAACAACACTTGAAGGCGCAAAAGATGTCGAAGAGACCGCTGGTGCGATAGCTAAAAACATGACCTACGCTGCGATAAGAGGCGGGGAGTTTAGCAAAGAGCGAATGTTTGAAATTTCAAAAAATATCATCAGTGCAGCTGGAAATTTAGCAAATGAGGGGCATATATTTGCAAAAGAGCTCATAAAAGGTGCGATAAATGGCACAAGAGACGGCATCTTAAGAGCTATTGAGAAGCTAAAAGATGAGGCGAAATTTGCTCCAGATGAGCTAAGGCTAAACTCACAGCTTTTAAATTTAAAAAACGTGGATGAAGAGTTTATAGCGCTTCTTAAAGAGCTTGAAAATGAATTTGATGGCGTAGCTAAAAGCGAGATCGAAAGCGTGATAAATAGCGAGCTTGACACAAATCTAGCAAAATTTAAACGCATAAGCGATCAAGCGATGGAGCAGATCAGCTCAAGGCTTGAAGAGCTAAAATCAAACGGCGTTGCAAAGCTTATGAGCGAGGCGAACAATAAATTTGAAGCTCTAAAGCAAGAGCTAAACGACAAGAGCAAAAAGCTAAAGCTAAATTTTGACGCAAACGATAAGCTTGAAGGCCTCAAACAAGATATCGCAGAGTTTGAGAAAAAGGCAAATGATAAACTTGAAGATATCAAACAGATGGATATAAAATCAGAAGCTAAGAAATTTGGCGACAGAGCCTATCAAGCCGCAAAAGACTTCATAAACGTCATAAAAAAAGATAAAAAAGAGGAGTAAATTTGCCAAACTTTTGGCAAATTTATCATTTTGGCTAGGTCTTAGCCTAGCCCTTTTATAACTTAAATTTATAAAAATAGATAGAGCAAAAACGCACCCAAGATCAAGCGGTAGATGACAAAAGGTAGCATCCTGATCCTTGAGATGATCCCCATAAATAGCTTCACACAGATATAAGCACTAACTGCACTTATGATGACGCCAAGGGCGATGTCGCTCCAAGGAAGCGCGTTTGGATCTTTTATAAGCTTGATGCTCTCAAGTCCGCCAGCTAGGATGATGACAGGTATCGAAAGTAAAAATGAGAAATTTGCACTGCCTTTGTGGCTAAATCCTAAAAAAAGTGCCGCTGTCATCGTTATGCCTGATCTTGAGACGCCAGGGATAAGCGCCACAGCCTGCGCTAAACCTATGATAAGAGCAAATTTTATGGTCATTTCGTATTCGCTTTTGTTTGTCGAGCGAAGATCAGCAAAGTAAAGTGCGATGCCAAAGATGATCGTAGTAACAGCGATCACAACGCCGCTTCTTGCGTACTCTTCGATCACGTTGTTAAACAAAAGCCCAAAGATGCCAACTGGGATAGTGGCAAATCCCACGCACCAGACAAGCAGGCTATCGCCCACCATCTTTCTTTGTGCTATCGAGGCAAAAAAGTCGCGAAGTAGCTTAAAAATCGTATCTTTAAAATAAAAAAGTATCGCGCTTAGCGTACCAACATGCACTGCCACGTCAAAAGCAAGCCCTTGATCTGGCCAGCCAAGTAGCTTTGGCACCAAGATGAGATGAGCCGAGCTAGATATCGGCAAAAACTCGCTTATGCCTTGCACCAAGGCTAAAACGATAACGTGAGAAATTTCCATAAAATGCCTTTTTGATTTTAGATTGCAGCTGGGGATTTTACTCCCCAAAGTTAAATTTTATATAAGTTCGCTAGCAAAATTTGCAAGCTTTTGCGGAGTAAATCCGAAGTGGTCAAATAGCTCATTTGCCTTGCCGCTAGCGCCAAAGCTGTTCATGCCATAAACCGCGTCAGCAAATTTATACCACTCGTAGCCAGTTGCTGCCTCAACTGCGATGATGGTTGTGTTTTTATCTAAAATTCTAGCAACATACTCAGCTGGCTGCTCGCAAAGTAGATCAAAACAAGGCGCTGATACGATGTTTGCACCGATACCTTGCTCAGCTAAAAGTGCGGCTGCTTTTACGCAGAGTGAGACCTCGCTGCCGCTTGCTATAAATGTAATCTTTGCATCTTTTGCCAAGCTTAAAAGATACGCTCCGTTGCTAACCTCGCCAAATTCGCCTTTTGCAAGTGGGTCAAGCCCTTGGCGGCTAAGCACAAATGCACTTGGAGCGTTTAAATTTAGAGCCACTTGCCAGCTAGCTGCGTTTTCGTTGCCATCAGCTGGGCGGAAAGTGTAGAAATTTGGCATCGCTCTAAATGTGCTAAGCTGCTCGATGGGCTGGTGTGTCGGACCATCTTCGCCAACGCCGATGCTATCGTGCGTGAAGACAAAAAAGTGCTTGATACCCATTAGCGCTGCTATCCTCGCACTTGGCTTTAGATAGTCGCTGAAGATGAAAAATGTCGCTGAAAATGGCAAGAAAAGGCCGTATCTGGCGATGCCGTTGTTGATAGCTGCCATGGCGTGTTCTCTGATGCCGTAGTGGATATTTTTGCCATTTGGGAAGTCGCCCATGCCCTTTAGCTCAGTCTTGTTTGAAGGAGCAAGATCTGCACTACCGCCTATAAAGCCAGGAAGTTTTTTAGCTATCTCATTTAAAATGACATGGTTTGTATCTCTTGTGGCTAGTTTTTTGTCGCTAAAGTCTGGAAATTCGATCTTGCTAAAGTCTGGGTTAAGAAGTGAGTTTAATAAATTTTTGCCTTCAATGCTTAACGCCTCAACCTTTTTGTTCCACATCGCCTCTTCAAGATCGCCCTTTTCAACTGCACCTCTAAATCTTAAAAGCACGTCCTCGTCGATAGCAAATTTCTTCTCAGGGTCAAAGCCGGCTGCGGCCTTTGCCTTTTTGATGATCTCTTCGCCAAGCGGTGCGCCGTGGCTGTGGTGGCTGCCTTCAAGCTCCATTGCGCCGCGTGCTATGTGTGTGTTTGCGATGATGAGATATGGCGACTCTTTCTCGCTTGCTTGCTCAAGTGCAAATTCGATCTGGTTGAAGTCGTGTCCGTCGATGCGTGCGACCTCCCAGCCCTGCGCCTCAAACCTCGCCTTGACATCCTCGCTAAATGCGATCGCTGTGTCGCCCTCGATCGTGATGTTGTTTGAGTCGTAGATGAGCACAAGGTTGTCTAGTCTTAAATTTCCTGCGATTGAACATGCCTCGTAGCTTATGCCCTCTTCAAGATCGCCGTCGCCGCAAAGGCAGTAAATTTTATGATCGATTATTTTATTATCTGGCTCATTTAGCACGTTTGCAGCGTATTTTTCTGCCATGGCAAGGCCAACTGCGTTTGCTACGCCTTGACCAAGTGGGCCAGTAGCCACCTCAACGCCTGGAGTGTGAATTTCTGGGTGTCCAGGGGTGTTTGAGCCAAGTTGGCGAAATTTCTTAAGCTCATCTAGGCTTAGATCGTAGCCGCATAGGTGCAAGAAGCTATAAACCAAGCTTGATGCGTGACCACCGCTAAAAACGAGCCTATCTCTGTTTAGCCATTTTGGATTTTTAGGGTTGTGTTTTAAAAAGTTGCTTAAAACCACCATGATATCGGCTAGGCCCATAGGAGCACCTGGGTGTCCGCTGTTAGCGTTTTGCACCATATCAGCGCACAAAAATCTTATAGTATCGGCTTGTTTTTTTAGCATATGATCTCCTTTTATTGCGTCAGATTATACAAAAAAGTGATTAAAACTTGCCTTGCATTTTTGCTCAAAATGTCTAAAAAGTGATATAAATTTTTTAAATTTTAGTAGTGAAAAGCTAGAAATTTCTAGCTTTTATCTAAGGTGTTTATCCGTAAGCTCTAAGATCATCTTTGCGATATTTGCATCTATCTGTTTTAGTGCCTCTTCTATCTCGCAAATTAGCTCATCTTTTTTCTTTTTTGCGCCAGATAGACCAAGTAAATTTGTAAATGAGTTTTTCGCTAGGTCGTTATGCACAGGCTTTCCAACGGCCGCCTCGTCGCTTGTAAGATCTATGATGTCATCTTGTATCTGAAAAGCAAGCCCAAGCTTTAGGCCGATATCATAAATTTTCTCACACACTATTTCGTCTAAATTTGCTATCACAGCACCCATTTTTAGGCTAGCAGCGATCAGCTTTGCGGTTTTATGGATGTGCAAAAAGACTAGCTCATCAAGGCTTAGCATCTTGCCAGAGAGACCAAATTTAGCCTTTGCCCTTTTGATATCCTCTTTGTTTGTATTTTCAAAAAAACAATCAAGCGCCTGACCTAGCACCATGCCGCTAACGCCAGCATTCTGGCTTAAAATTTCCACGCACTTTATACGAGTGTCAGCTGGCAACTTGGCACGTGAAATTTCATAAAAAGCATGCGTATTTAGCGCATCTCCTGCAAGTATGGCAGTAGTCTCGTCATATGTTACATGAAGCGTTGGCGTGCCGCGCCTTAGGCTTGCATTATCCATAGACGGCAGATCATCGTGGATAAGCGAGTATGTATGCATCATTTCAAGCCCTAAAGCCACTCTCATGGCCTTTTGCGTGAGGCTTTTATCCACGTTTTCGACCACGCCAAGAAGCAAAAGCGCCCTAAAGTGCTTGCCTCCAGCCTTTAGCATAACGCCAAGCGCCTCCTCGTAGTAAGGATGAAAGCTTGGTGCCTTTGGCAAATTTGCATTTAGAAATTTTATGAAGTCCTCAAGTAGGCTCATTTTGGCACTCTTGCAAAAAACTGAAAGTCATTTCTAGTAAATAAAAGCACGAAATTTTGTAGGTCGCTGATCTTTTCTAAAAGCTCCTCGCGGCTATTCACGCTCTCTTTGTTGTAGCCTAAAATTTTATCGCCTATCTTGATGCCAAAGATGTCGGCATTTGACTTTGGTTCGACCTTTGTAACTACTAAATTTTTATCAACCGTGATACCATAATCCACCAAAACTTTATCATCTAGCAAGCTCTCAGGCGACTTTGGCATGACGTTTAAATTTGGCAGATCAAGGCTTGAAGGAGCGTCAATGTCGAGGCTTTGGTTAAATTTCACATCCCCGCTTACTGGTACTTGAAAGAGTAGCTCTTGCCTATCACGCTTCACGATGATGTCAAGCTTTGCGCCCTTTGTAGCAAAAAGCACCATCTCATTTAGCTCTCTTAGGCTCTTTGGTTTTATGCCATTTACACTAACAAGCTCATCATCAACCATCATCATTTTGCCACGGCCCAAAGGATCAACAAGACCCACAAAAAATTTATCCTCTTTTTGTAAAAATTTCACGCCGATATCACCGTAATATACATCATCATAAGATACAAAGTGCTTTAGATAGCGATTTGGTATAAATTTATCAGCTCCAACAGCTATGCCTATCATCTTGCAACAAGGTGTGTTTATCTCGCCAGTCGCGTTATACTCGAAGCTTAACGTGTCAAAATCGCCTAAATTTTGCCCTAAAGACTTGATGTGACCCATGACGGTGTTGTTTGCATCATTTAAAATGCCAACCCAAGTGCTCTTTTTGATACGCTCTTCATTAGTCTCATCAGCCATCACGACAGGGCTTAGCTCCTTGCTAGAGCGGACTAAAAAGAGCTGCAAATATGGGTCAAATTTGACATATTCGCCAAGTGGAGCTCCCTCACTTTTTGGTACTGCGATCAAATTTTTAGTGATAGCCACACCAAAGTGTTTATTTACCGAGACGATCGAGTTTTTGTTCTTTTCAAAGCAGGCGTTAAAGTCCTCTTGCGTAGGCCTAGGATCGGCGTTTAGGCAAAGCGCTGATAGCAAAAAAGCAAGGGCAAATTTATAATTTAGTCTCATTTTATCCCCATCGAAGCAAGGCCACCAAGCATCCTTGAAGCGGTGTTTTTCTTATCGGCCTCAACTGATTTTAGCACGTCATTTACGGCGCTTATTAGCAAAATTTGCATACTCTCTTTATCTTCAAGCAAGCTATCATCTATGCTGATATCAAGTATCTCGCCGCTGCCGTTTGCTCTAACGCTCACCAGTCCGCCGCCGCTTTTTGCGCCAAATTCTTTATTTTTGCTCTCTTCTTCCATCTGCTTGGCCTGCTTTTGCACATCCTCAAGCATCTGCCCCATCTTTGAAAAGTCAAATCCCTCAAACATCGCCTACTCCTTTATGATCTCGTTTTTGTTATTTACATGCACGATGGTTGGCTTAAATTTCTTAGCCTTTTTAAATTTCATACTAGCATAAGCCACGATGATGACCACGTCGCCAACGCAGACCTTTCTAGCAGCCGCGCCGTTTAGGCAAATTTCGCCTTTTTTGCCCTTTATCACGTAGGTGGCAAATCTCTCACCGTTATTTACATCTAAAATTTCAACCTTTTGATTTTCTATCAAATTTGCAGCCTTTATAAGCTCCTCGCCGATACTGATCGAGCCAACATAGTTTAAATTTGCGTCTGTTACGACGGCTCTGTGGATCTTACTAGCTAAAATTTCTATATTCATTTTTACCTCTTTAAAAGCTCTTTTACTACTTCTTTGTCGCTAAATGGGTGCTTGACGCCCTTTATCTCCTGATATGGCTCGTCGCCTTTGCCGAGTATGACAAGCGCCCAGCCAGGCTCAAGCTTGCTAATGGCTAGCGCGATTGCCTCTTTGCGGTTGGCGTTTCTTATCAAATTTTCATTTTCGCTCATACCAGCGCAAATTTCATCGATTATGCTCTCTGGCTCTTCGCTTCTTGGATTGTCACTTGTGACTATGCAAATTCTTGCGTATTTTTGGGCTATCGCTCCCATTTTAGGGCGCTTTGTCCTATCTCTGTCGCCGCCTGCGCCAAATACTGCGATCAAATTTAGATGTCTAAGCGAGTTTAGCACCTTTTCTATGCCATCTGGCGTATGGGCAAAATCCACGATGACTAGCGGATCGGTGCTAACGACCTCCATCCTGCCACTCACGCCTTTAAATTTACTTATCGCCTTTGAAAGTGCGGCTGCGTCTGGGCGCTCTAGCAGGCAAACTGCGCCAAGTGCTGCGATTAGGTTGTAAAGATTAAACTCGCCTTGAAGGCTTGAGTCTATCTCCACATCGCCATTTGGCGTCTTGATAACTGCGTCTATGCCGTCCTTTAGCCCATAAACTATCGGTGCAAAGCTAGCTGGCTTTTTAATCGCGTATGTGTAGGCGTTTTTTGGGTTAAATTTAACTCCGCCATCGTCAATGTTTATGAGCTTTACGCTCTCATCGTCAAAAAAGCTTGATTTTACTCTCGCGTACTCCTCCATGCTCTTGTGGTAGTCGAGATGGTCTTGAGTTAAATTTGTAAAAATTTTTAGAGCAAATTTCAAGCTCTCTATGCGTTTTTGAGCGATCGCGTGCGAGCTAACCTCCATCACGAAGTACTCACAGCCATGCTCGCTGGCTGCTTTGAGGTATGAGAGCGTCTTTAAAATGGCACTTGTCGTAAGCGCCTTGTCATCTATCTGCTCGCCCTCTATAAATGCCCCTCTGGTGCCACTTAGCCCACATTTTTTACCTAAATTTCGCAAAGTTTCGTAGATAGCCGCAGCCGTTGTGGTCTTGCCATTGGTGCCTGTGATGCCAACTATTTTTAAGCTTTCATCGATCTTTAAAAGCTTTTTGCACTCTTCAAGGGTAATTATCTTAGCGCCCTTTTTTACCGCAGCTTCTGCAAATTTCGCATTTGCAGTGGTTTGCACAAAGTATGCACCCTGCTCGCACTCGTTTGAGTCATCTGTTATGAAGCTATTTTCTACTGATATTTTCATCGTTTTGTCTTTTTTGTATCTCTTTAAAAAGCTGATCTATACGCTCGTCGCCACCAAACATCACCGCCGCACTCTCAAGGTAGTTCATGCTCATGTCGATGAAGTCATTTTTTATCAAATTTCCTAAAAATTCCAAAAAATCGTCTTTGTTTGAAATCATGACCTTGGTTGAAAACATGATGTTTTCAAAGACCTTTTTAAAGCTGCCGTCCTTATAAACAGCCCTTTTAAAGTCCTCGTAGCTGATCGCGTCTTGCTCTTCAAAATACTCGCTCTCCTCGTCTCTGGACTCTAAAATTTTTAAAATTTCCTCCACGCCCTCGTCGTCTTCGCCAGCTCTTACTTTCGCCATATAGTAGTCAAACAAGAGCTTTGCCTCTTCGGCATTTTCCTCGCCAAGAGAGCAAATTTGTATCAAAAATAGTAAATTTTTCTCCTGCGTCTTTTCGTAGGCTAGTGAAAAGTAAAAGATCGCATCTTTAAATTTAGAGCGTTTGAAATATTTTATGCCTATTTTTTTATAATCTATCAATGTCAAATTCCTCGCCGATTGGGACATTTATGACCTCAAGCTCTGGATGAATGTCGATGCGAAGTTGCCTTTCGATGCCGTATTTTAGCGTGGTTGTGCTAGCAGCGCATCCGTGACAATGCCCTGTGAGTCTTACGTAAATTTTGCCGTTTTTTATGCCAAGTAGCTCCATGCCGCCGCCGTCATTTTCAAGCATAGGTAGCACCTTTTGCAGGCTCGCAGTCACTGGTTTTAAAAGCTCTTCATCACTAAATGGGATCATATTTTTTCCTTAAATTTTTTAGCTATTATAGCAGATAAAGTGCAAACAAACGTTTTCTGGGCTTTTACTGGGGGCGTTTTGGCTTTAAATTTTGGTGGTTTTTTGTGGAGAAAAAGGGCAAATTTGCCCTTTAAGTTTAGTTTAGTAGAAGTGATTTTATATCAATTTTATGCTCTATCATCTTGCTCTCAAGCATAAATTCTTGCGTAGCTTCAAGCGCTTTTATATCATCAGCCGTGATCTTTGAGCTAAAGTCATACTGAGGATACATACTCTTTACCGCCTCTATGCTAAGCCCGGTCTCTTCAGCTGTAAATTTAAGCGCCTCGTCCTCGTTTGCCTTGATGTAGGCCAAAATTTCATCCTGAGCCTTTTTAAATTTCTCAACTACATCTTTGTGCTTTTTATAAAACTCCCCGCTTGTTGCCGTGACGATAACTGGAGTGATGACGCCTTTGCCAGTTGTTACTACATTTAGGCCTGATTTTTGAGCGTTGTAGGCCGCTGGTCCTGCAAGAAGCGCTGCATCAACGCTGCCGTTTTCAAGTGCCGCTTGCGCAGCTGGAATGCCCATAGAGATGAACTCTACGTCGTTTATACCAAGTCCTCCAAGAGCTAGGTATCTCACCAAAAGCTCGTTTAGGATAGTGCCTTTTGGGCCTGCTACCTTTTTGCCTTTTAGATCTTTTGGCGACTTGATGTTTTTATCTTTAGAAAATATGACAAAGGCCTCTGGTGCCCTTGAATAGGCGCTTATGATCTTTATATCAGCCTTATTTGCCGCTGCAAGTATGACCGAAGTGCCACCCACGCAGTTTAAAAACTGGAGCGAATTTGAAGCGAGCGCTTGCGTTTGTTTCGCACCCGAGGTGATCTCGGAGTACTCGACTGGCACGCCAAAAGACTTCGCGTAAAAGCCTTTAAATTTATCGACGATCGAAGGGACGTTTAGCGGCGATTTGACGTAGGTCATGCCGATCTTATCTAAGCCCTCGCTTGCGTTTGCGACTAGACAAAGCAAAGAGGCCGCGCACAAAACCTTAAAAAACTTTCTCATACTTACTCCTTTTAAAAATTTTCAAGATTATATAATTTTTTGCTTCATTTTGGTTTTAATTATCATTTTATTTGCCTAAATTTCACTCAAAATTTTGCGTTTTATCGCTATTAGCTCCCCGCTTAGCAGATCTCTTGGCCTTGCTAAATTTGATAGCTCGTAGCTTGACTTTATCCCGCCCCTTTCAAGCAAGATGATCTCATCAGCTAAAAATAGCGCCTCGTCGATGTTGTGAGTGACGAAAAGGATAGTTTTACCAGCTTGTATTTTTAAAATTTCAGCCTGCATGCTAGCTCTAGTAAAGGCATCAAGCGCGGCAAATGGCTCGTCCATTAGGATCAAATTTGCCTCATACGCAAGCACCCTAGCAAGCGAAACGCGCGAGCTCATGCCACCAGAGAGCTGCGAAACTGCGGCAAATTTAAAGTCGCTAAGCCCTATCATCGATATCAAACTACCTATCTTTTCAGGCTCTATTTCATTCTTTTTAAGCGGGAAAACAATGTTTTCATAGACGTTTAGAAACGGCATGAGGCGGGGCTCTTGAAAGACAAAGCCGATCTTTGCTTGCTCTTTAAATTTTATCTCGCCAAGACTTACGCTCTCAAGGCCTGCTATAAGTCGCAAAAGCGTCGTTTTACCACAACCGCTTCTACCAAGTATGACGGTGATCTTATCTTTTTTTATGCTCAAATTTAGCTCTCTTAAAACGTCGATCCGCTTTTCGCCTATAAAAAAATGCTTGGATAAATTTGAAATTTCTATCATTTCTCACCTCGCAAAAGGCTAAATTTCGCTATCAAAAGCAAAAAGAGCCTATCTATGAGCACGCCGCAAATGCCTATCGTAAAAATGCCCACAAATATCCTATCCGCGCGTGAAAGCTCCTCTGCGTCAAGTATGAGATAGCCAAGACCGCTTGAAGCCGCTATCATCTCCGCTCCGATGATCGCACGCATGGCGTAGCCAAAGCCTATTCGCATACCGACAAAGATATCTTTTAGCGCGCTTTTTAAGATGATCTTGTAAAAAATTTCAAATTTACTAAAAGCAAAAATTTTGCCAACTTCGATGAGCTTTATATCGCAGCTCGTTAGCCCTTTTTGGATACTTAGAAACATCGGGAAAAACGAAGCTAGGATGATAATAATGATCTTTGGCGTCTCGTTTATACCAAACCAAAGCACCAAAATCGCGATCAAACTAAGCGGCGGGATGTTTCTAAAAAACTCCAGTATCCACTCGTAATAAACGCTGATCTTTGGCAAAAGTGCCGCTATACCGCCAAGCACGAGCGCTAAGGCAAACGAGAGACCATATCCTGCAAATATGCGCTTAAAGCTGATGATCGTATGTGTGGCAAGCTCGCCGCTTAGGCTCATGCTATACATCGTTTTTATCGTAGTTAGCGGACTTGGCAAGATATACGGCGTGAAAATTTCTAGCTCGCAAACGACCTGCCAGATGGCAAAGATCACTAGGATCAAAATACTCTTTTTAAAAACCTCCCTCACAGCCCATCTCCGTTGTGACAGCCGTTTTCGCAGTATAAAAGCTCAATGATCTGGTAGTTTTTAAGCTCGCTAAATTTATATGAAAGGGCGTTTTCTATCTTCTCTTTACTGCTAAGACTTAGTGTTTTTACGTCCAAATTTGCAAAAAATCCCGGCGGTATTGGACTTTGCTCGATGTTGCGCATCTTTAAATTTATAGCGTTTTGCTCCCTAAAGCTTCTCCATGTCAAAAATGTAGTTCGCTCCAAATTTAGCCCCCTGCCAAGCTCGGCTAAGTCCTCGCAGGGCGTCGTCACGTAAAGCCACTCATCCTCTTTTAGCTTTGCGCTAAGCTCGATGGCACTTTCTATTAAAATGGGGTTTAAATTTGAGATGAGATCGGCCTGCTCTTTGAAATTTGCCCTGATAAAATTTACAGCCCTCGGACAGCGACTATCAAAGACGAGCTCACTTTGTGCAAGAGCGTTTTTGTATGCGTTTTTTACGCTTTTAACGTGGTCTTTTTCGCACTCTAATACGCTAAAGCCTTTATCTTGCAAAATTTCTTTAAGTGCGGCAAAGTCGTAGATGTTTTTTACAACAGGATTTAACCAAACCACTTTTTTCATAAGAGCTCCCGTCAAATTTAAAAGCAAAATGTAATAATTAAAATCAAAATTGTATCACTTGAAAGTAAAAAGATGGCTTTGGAGGTTAAATTTATAAAAACAGCTAGACTTTTACGTCTAAATTTCGCTTTTTCTGGCTTTTCTCCATTAGCTTTAGTATATCTATGCCGTTTTTTTCAAGGCGCATCAGCTCCTTAAGATAGGCAAATTTCTCATCTTTATTGATATCGTAGGTCGCCAGCTTCTCGCTTCGGCCGATCACTGAGGCATAGACCTTGTTGCCGTCAAGCTTGTCCGTGTTTTGCACATTGTAAAGCGAGAGCACGCCCTCTATCACCTCTTTAAATTTCGCGCCGCTCTTCATGCCAGCCTTCATCAGCGTTAAAAATCTCTGCCTGCTCTCATCGTCAGTGAAATTTATACTTTGCATTGTCTCATATTCGATCGGTGGCTTGTTTGTGCTAGTTAGCATTGAGATAGCCTTCTTGCCTACCACCATACTCTCAACGCCGACCCTCTCGCCAAGATATTGCCTCAGCGCATAGTCCAGCCACCTATCTTTAAATTCTTCTACGCTCATGTCCTTATCAAGTATCTCAAAGCCCTCCACGTGGCTCTTGTGTCTAAGTCCGAGCAAGGTGCCGCTATCATCTTTTGATGTGTACTCTTTCGCGAAGAGATCGACGTTTGTTGGATAGTATCCGATGATCGATTCGTAAAGTCTTCCAAAACCAAGCGCCTCAGTCTGACTAACAAAACTTTTAAGCTCGTTTATCTCATCTTGGCTCATTTGCTTGTCGTATCCCATGAGTTTGCCCCAGATGCTTATCTTGCCATTGGCGGCTATGCCTGTAAGCGAGTTGTCTTTAGCAAATTTTAGTGGCTCGTCATCTTTGTTAAATTTACTCTCGCTTGTGCGACTTAAATTTATCTGCTCACTGCTTTGATTGGTGTTTTTGGCTAATTTTTGAGATGAGAAATTTAAGGAATTTTCGTCCGCACTGGGCTTACTACGGCTAGCGCTTTGCTCTCTAATGTTTTGAAAGCCGCTATATAAATTTACATTAGCTCCATTTACGCCACCTATCATCTCAAATCCTTTGTAAGATAGTTAAAACAAATATCGTCTCTTTTAGAGTAAAATTTAGAAATTTGTAGAGTTTGACTTGTAAATTTAGGCTGACTTGGGACTGGATAAATTTAGACATTTGAGAAGGCTGGAATTTAGAATTTACTTTGTAGAATTTGCATCTATCGGTTTTATTGTATCTGGTTTAGCTTTATCATATACAACTCTTTTGTCATACCATAGGCTATTTCGGATCAAATTTATCTCATCTTCTTGGCCACATTAGCCAAGCCCTTTTTGTAGTCTATTAAAATTTAGAATTTTGCAACTTTTTGGATTATAAATTTTAAATTTGTTTTTTTGAATAATTTAAATTTGAGATAGTTCGTATAGATAATTTGCCCTGCTTTTTTGCATTTTAAATATATAGCCCTTAATCCTAAAACATCGCAAATTGGCTTATAAATTTGATCCAGAAACACTCAAAATAACCCACTTAAAGCTAATATCACAAAAAAACAACGAAGTAAAATTTAAAAACTACTAGATCTAAATTTAGAAATTTATGGTGTTATCTTTGAAATTTAATAAATAAGTTGAGCTAGAACTTTAAAACCTCATTTCTGAGGTTTTTGGCATAAATAAAAAGCATCTGTTTGTTTTTTGTGCTTTAAAGCCGCTATAAATTTACTTACTCCAACTATTTTAACCTATCGCGCAGCTCATCTAAAAGCCACGAAATAAAATTTATAATGCTCCGACTTGTAAATTTGCCACAGTCCAAGATGGATAGATTTAAAACAAAATTTTTAAAAAAATAAACGTAAAAAGATAATTTTAGAAAAAAAAGAGAGCCAGATAGGCTCTCTGGAGATTATTCAGCTACTAGCTCTATATAAGCCATCTCAGCTGCGTCGCCTCTGCGAACGCGAGTTTTGATGATTCTTGTATAGCCACCGTTGCGCTCTTTAAATTTTGGAGCTACTTCAGTAACTAGCTTATTTGTAGTCTCTTTGTCTTGCAATGAAGCAAATACTGCTCTGTGAGCGTTAGAGTCGCCCTTTCTAGCTCTTGTTATCAGCTTTTCAACATAGCTTCTAAGCTCTTTTGCTTTTGGTAAAGTTGTCTCTATCTTTTCGCTTTTGATGATAGCTATCGCTAAATTCTTAAGCAATGCAGATCTATGAGATGACGTTCTACCAAGTTTGCGATATCCGTGTTTATGTCTCATCTATTGTCCTTTTATTCTTTTGCACTCATTTGTGATTTTAGCTCGGTTATTTTCTTTCTGAGTTGCTCTTTGCTATCTTTTAACACATCGACACCAACTGGATAGCCTATCTCTTCCATAACCGCTTTTATCTCTTCAAGAGATTTTTTACCTAAATTTTTAAGCTCTTTAAGCTCATTTTCGTCCATCAACGCAAGCTCACCGATAAATCTAATATCGGCCTTATCAAGGCAGTTAAAACTTCTAGCGCTTAAATTTAGATCTTCTACACTAGAAAGTAGCTTTGAGAACTCGCCGCTTGCACTTGAACTAGCAACTGGGGCGCTGACATCAATATCTAAAATTCCTTTAAATACTGACATTTGTTGATACATAGCTTCTAAACAATTTTTAAAAGCCTCTACTGGACCAACTTGACCATCTGTTGTTATCGTAAATACGATCTTCTCGTAGTCTGGGTCATCTTCAACCAAGACGTTTTGTATCTCATAAACTGCTTTTTTAACAGGTGTAAAGAAAGCGTCTAGTGCGATATACTCGTCTTCAATCTCTTCTCTGATCTCTTCACTAGGAACATATCCGATACCTTTTTGGATGATAACTGAGAAATTCAACTCAGCATCTTCGTTGATGGTTGCAAGATATGCGTCTGGATTAACGATCTCAACTAGGTCGTTATTTAGATCAGCTCCAGTTATCTCTTTTGGTCCTTTAAAGCTATACTCTATAACTTCACGCTCGCTGCCGCTTTTTAATTTAAATCTGATCTTCTTCAAATTTATAATAAAAAATGCCACGTCTTCAAGCATGCCGCGCATACTATCAAATTCGTGACTAACGCCTTTTATTTTTACACCGATAGGAGCAAAGCCTACTGTGCTTGTGTAAAGAAGACGGCGTAGTGGGTGAGCCAAAGTAACAGCATAACCTGCTTCAAAAGGATATGCTGTAATGTTAGCGACATTTTCGCTAACACTTTTAACTTCTATTTCAGTTGGCATATAAGCTGATGTAGTAATCTTTCTCATCTTTATACCCTCTATTATTTTGAGTAAAGCTCTACTATAAATCTTTCCTCAACAGGAATGATAACCTCTTCTCTTTCTGGATTTCTAGTGAAAATTCCAAATTTTTTCTCTTTTTCCACATCTACCCAAGCAACGATGCCAGTTTGAGCTGTAAGATCGATCGCGCGAATGATTTGTGGATTGTTTTTAGATTTCTCAGCAACTTCTACTTTAGAGCCTGGCTCCACTCTGTAAGATGGGATATCCACTCTCTTGCCATTTACTAAAATATGTCCGTGAGTTACAAGCTGGCGAGCAAAACGACGAGTCGTTGCAAAGCCCATTCTGTAAACAACATTGTCTAATCTTTGTTCTAATAGTTGAACCAAAAGAGCACCAGTGTTGCCCTCGCGGCGTGCTGCTTCTTGGAACAATCTTCTAAATTGTTTCTCTGAAACACCATACATAAATTTAGCTTTTTGCTTCTCGCGAAGTTGTAAGCCATATTCGCTTATTTTTGCTCTTCTTTGTCCATGTTGTCCTGGCGCATAAGGTCTTTTTTCTAAAGCACTTTTACCAGCAAGTCTTCTTTCGCCTTTTAACGCAAGAGACACACCAAGACGTCTTTCTAATTTTTCAACAGGTCCTGTATATCTAGCCATAATAATTTCTCCTAATTTTCTCTAATTATACGCGGCGGCGTTTTGGCGGTCTGCAACCATTGTGTGGTAAAGGTGTGATATCTTTGAAGAAAGTTACTTTTATACCCTCTACACCACCTACACTCTTAACAGCCGTTTCACGTCCGCTACCTGGACCTTGAACCTTAATGCCAACTTCTTTAATGCCGTGCTCTTTTGCTTTTGTTAAAGCATCTTCAACTGCTTGTTGAGCTGCGTAAGGAGTTGATTTTTTACTACCTTTAAAGCCTAAGCCACCTGCACTACTCCATGCAATAGCATTTCCCATTTCATCAGTTACAGTTACCATAGTATTGTTAAATGTTGCACTGATATAAACGATACCTTTGGCTATACTTTTTCTAACTACTTTTTTCTTAACAATTTTTCTTTTCGCCATTTATTATCCTTTAACCCTTGCCTTACTTAGTAGCTGCGCCGACAGTTTTACGTCTGCCTTTTCTGGTTCTAGCATTAGTTTTAGTCTTTTGACCACGAACAGGAAGACCTTTTCTATGGCGAAGACCTCTATAGCTTCCAAGATCCATAAGAGCTTTGATATCCATAGCAACTTGTTTTCTCAAATCACCCTCAACGACGTGGTGCTCTTGAATTTCTTTACGGATAGCTGCTGCTTCGTCTTCGCTAAGCTCATAAACTCTCTTGTCGTAAGAAATTCCAGCTGCGTCAAGAATTTGACGAGATTTGTAAAGACCTATACCATAGATATAAGTCAAACCATACTCTATTCTCTTTTTGTTTGGTAAATCTACACCTGCAATACGTGCCATGCCTTATCCTTGTCTTTGTTTATGTTTTGGATTTTCGCAGATAACACGAATTATGCCACTACGTTTGACAATTTTACATTTGTCACACATCTTCTTTACAGAAGGACGAACTTTCATTTTAGTCTCCTAAAAATTTATTCCACTTTTTTAGGGGCTGCATCAGGTCTAAAGAAATAATTTAAACCAACTATTTTCAAAATAAGTGGGGAACTTTGAAAATAATTCTTCATACAGCTTTTCGCAAAGCTTGGATTTTACCCAAAACCAGCTTTAAATTTACTTAGCATATTTGCCACAAAATCAAATTTACTTATATCTATAAGTGATCCTGCCCTTGTCTAGGCTATATGGCGTAAGTTCTACTTTTACGCGGTCGCCAGGCATTATCTTTATATAATGCATTCTCATTTTTCCGGCGATATGACATAAAATTATATGTTTGTTGTCAAGCTCAACTTTAAAAGTTGCATTTGGCAGTGCTTCAACAACATTTCCATCAATCTCAATGACATCGTCTTTTGCCACAAATTCTCCTTTCTTTAAATTTTTCTCTAAATTTCACGCTTGACTTAAAATTTCGGCTTTGCCATTGACTATCGCCATACAATGCTCATAATGGCTAGTTCTCAAACCATCTTTTGAGGTTACTTTCCAGTTATCGCTTCCTAAAACTGGCGTACCATCTTTTTGGCAGATCATCGGCTCTATACAAAAAACCATTCCCTCTTTTATCTTTGGTCCAGCTTTTGGGTTGTTTCCTTCAAGATAGTTTGGAATTTCTGGCTCTTCATGTGGCCTTTTGCCTATGCCATGACCACAATATCCGCGCAAAGGCACATAGCCTCTACCAAGAATAAATTTCTCAAGCTCATAGCAAATTTCTTTAAAATGCATACCAGCTCTTATATAGTCGATCGCAAAATATAGTGCGTCTTTTGAGCAAGCGATCAAAGCCTCGTCTTCTTTTGAAATTTTACCAACTCCAAATGTCCTAGCTGAATCACCAAAGTAACCATCTAAATTTGAACCAATATCTACACTAACGATATCGCCCTCTTTTAGCTTGTATTTATTTGGAATTCCATGGATTACCACTTCATTGACACTTATGCAAGCTGCATTTGGAAAGCCATAAAGTCCCTTAAAGGCAGGCTTTGCTCCAGCAGCTCTTATCATATCTTCACAAATTTTATCTATCTCAAGAAGTGAAATTCCAGGTTTTATGATCGTAGAAACGTGATCAAGTGTTCGAGCGACGATCTTGTTCGCCGCTCTCATTTTCTCTATCTCAGCTGGTCTTTTTAGCGTGATAGCCATTTTATAGACCTACTGCACTTAGAGTTTGGTATTTGTTTGTATAAGACTGAGCTTCTATACGTCTCATCGTATCAAGTGCTACTGAAACCACGATAAGAACTGATGTACCGCCAAAATAAAATGGTACGCCCATAGTCTTTACAAGTACCCAAGGTAATGTTGAAATGATACCCAAGTATAAAGCACCACCTAAAGTTAGCCTGCCAGCTACTTCATTTAGATAGCTAGCTGTACTCTCGCCTGGCCTAACACCTGGGATAAATCCGCCTTGTTTTTTCAAATTTTCACTTATATCTTTTGTGTTAAACACGATAGATGCGTAGAAAAACGCAAAGAAGATGATAAATAAAAATGTTAAAACGTTAAACATATAGCCATTTGGACTTAAAAAGTCGTTGATAGCCTGGATTACTGGATTTGTGCTAGCCTGCAAAATAGTACTTGGAAACATCAAAATCGCACTAGCAAATATCGGTGGGATAACGCCACTTAAATTTACTTTGATCGGTATATAGTTCATTATACGTTTGTTTTGATTTTCCATTATCACTTTTCTTGAGTAAGAAATAGGGATACGTCTTTCGCCCATCTCGACAAAGATAATAGCACCAATGGTCGCTAAAATAATTACCAAAATAGCGATGACTGTTAGGAAATTCATCTCAGAAGTATTTACCAAATTTACAGTTCCGCCGATCGCACTAGGTATGCCAGAGACGATGCCCGCAAAGATGATAAGACTTATACCGTTGCCTATACCGCGCTGTGTGATCTGCTCACCTATCCACATAAGTAGCATAGTGCCTGTTAGCATAGATACAGCAGAGATCGCGATAAATAAATTCATATCTATCATGATAGCTTGCTCGCCACCACGACCGCTTAAGCTTTGAAGTCCGATAGAGACGCCGATTGATTGTACAAGAGTGATAACGATAGTCGCATAACGTATGATTTGCATATATTTTTGCATACCGTCGCGCTCTTTTTTCATCTGACCTAACTTTGGAAATGTCGCTGCTAGAAGCTCCATGATGATCGAAGCTGTGATGTAAGGCATGATGCCTAGAGATATGATGCTTAAACGCTCAGCGGCTTTACCACTAAACATATTAAATAGACCCAAGGCGTTGCTATTGTTTGAATTGAAAAATTCTTTAATTACGTCGACATTAACACCAGGAACTGGCACATAAGCCAGTATCCTGTATGCGAACAAAAATGCCAACGTGATCAAAATCTTGTTGGTCAGTGTTTTATCCATTATTTTGTTCCGCTAACGCTAACGTTCTCGTCTTTGATCTTTGAAGCAAGAGCTTTTGCGCTTGCACCGATTAGTTTTATCTTAGTAACGCTCTTTGAAATTTTATGAACGCTAGCTATTGTTGCGATTGAAATTTCCGCAAGCTCTTTTATAGCTGCGATCTTTTCAACATTGATAACATAAGGTTTTTCAAATTTAGAAGCAAAGCCTACCTTTGGAAGACGTCTTTGAAGTGGTTGTTGTCCGCCCTCAAAGCCTCTTTTTTCATTGTAACCTTTTCTTGCTCTTTGACCTTTGTTGCCTTTGCCAGCAGTTTTGCCATTGCCACTGCCTTGACCACGACCTATTCTTTTAGTTGCATGAGTTGAACCTGCAGCAGGTGTTAATTTTTCTAATGCCATCTTAACTCCTTTCTCTTAGCTTTTTAGCAAACTAAGTGCTTTTATAGTAGCACGAACGACGTTTGCTGAGTTGTTTGAGCCAAGTGATTTAGTAAGGATATCCTTAATACCTGCAAGCTCGATAATAGGACGCGCACTACCACCAGCGATAACACCAGTACCTTCGCTAGCTGGGCGAAGTAGCATTCTACTTGCGTTGTATTTTACCTCTACATCGTGAGGGATAGTTGTGCCCTTGATCTTAACGTGAATAATATTTTTAAATGCGTCGTCAATCGCTTTTCTCATCGCATCTGGCACCTCTTTAGCTTTGCCATATCCAAAGCCAACTAGGCCATTTCTATTACCAACAACAACTAAAGCTGTAAATCTAAATCTACGACCACCTTTAACAACCTTTGTAACCCGACCGATATCGACGATTACTTCTTCAAATTCTTCTCTATTATATTTTTCCATCGATTTTCCTTTGGGTTATAGCTTGATGCCATTTTCTCTTAAAGCTTCAGCAAATGCTGCGATAACGCCATGGTATAAATAACCATTTCTATCAAAAATTGCAACATCTATCTTCTTAGCTTTCAAAGCCTTAGCAAATTCTTTAGCTAAAGTGACCGCACCTTCTTTATTTGCTTTTATGCCTATTTTTCTACCATCAACTGCAGCTAATGTAGTAGCTGTAACATCGTCAATCGCTTGAACATAAAGAGTTCTGTTTGATTTGAAAATAGAAACTCTTGGGCAAGTTGCAACACCAGAAATTTTACCTCTGATTCTTATTTTTCTCTTAATTCTAAGAGCGATTTTTCTTTTTAGTACTTTTGCTGTCATTTACCGCTCCTTACTTTTTAGATGTCTTGCCCGCTTTGCGGATGATACGTTCTTCTAGATATTTAACGCCCTTGCCCTTATATGGCTCAGGTGGTCTAAATCCTCTAACTTGAGCAGCCACTTGACCTACTACTTGTTTGTCGTCACCTTTGATAGTAATAACGTTTTTATCAACACTAGCTTCAACGCCTGCTGGTAGCTCATAGTTGATAAGGTGTGAAAAACCAAGAGAAAGCTCTAAAATTTTACCTTTTGCAGCTGCTTTATAACCAACGCCGTTGATCTCAAGCTGGCGAGTAAAGCCATGAGTGATACCAGTTACGATGTTATTCGCAAGTGCTCTATATGTTCCCCAGTAAGCTCTGCTTTGGCGATCTTCGCCCTTTGGAGCAAAAACTATATGACCATTTTCTATCTTGACATCAACGTGACCTTTTGTGTCAAGCTCTTTTAAGTGATTGCCCTTTTTAAATTTTAGGACATTATTTTCAACGCTAACGTCTACACCACTTGGGATAGCGATAGGCTGTTTTCCGATACGTGACATTTTTTTCCTTTACTTGTCTAGGGTGTTCCTACATTTACGAATAAACACCACAATGCCGTAAATTTGATCGTCAAATTTGACGAAACCTTCATTTGAATTTCTAAATTTAGCTTTGGCGAAATATAAAATTTCACCTAGCTAAAAAAATTTTAACCTTAAGCTATAAGGTCAAAATAGCGCTTTTAACGCAGTTTATTACCAAACTGTGCAAAGAACCTCGCCACCAACGCCAGCTTTACTTGCCTCAATACCGCTCATAACGCCTTTGCTTGTGCTAACGATAACTGTTCCGTAACCATTTTTAAAACGCTTAATGTCGTCTTTGCCTTGATAAACACGGCGACCAGGTTTTGAAACCCTTTTAAGCTCGTTTATAACGCTTCTGCCGTACTCATCATACTTTAAAACTACGTTTATAAATTTCTTGTTACCTTCTTCGATAACGTTGTAGCTCTCTACATAGCCTTTTGCTGCAAGGATAGAAAGAGTAGCCTCAACAACCTTAGAATGAAGCAATTTCGCAGTCTCAAGTCTTCTCATACTTGCATTTCTAATGCGTGTTAATCCATCTGATATTAAATCGTTCAACATTTCTCTTCCTTACCAACTTGCTTTTTTAAGACCAGGTATTAGGCCTTCGTTAGCCATTTTTCTTAGGCAAACACGGCAAATTCCAAAATCTTTATAAACAGAGTGCGGACGACCGCAAATTTGGCATCTAGTATAGCCGCGAACCGCAAATTTTGGCTTGCGTGCAGCTTTTGCTATCATTGATTTCTTTGCCATTTTACTTTCCTTTTGCAAACGGCACACCAAATAGCTCTAGCAATTTGAATGCCTCTTTATCGTTTTTAGCCGTAGTAGCAATCGTAATATTCATACCATGAGTTCGTAAAATTTTATCGTACTCAACCTCTGGAAACATTAGCTGCTCGCTAAGACCGAAGTTATAGTTTCCACGTCCATCAAAGCCATTTTTTGGAAGACCACGGAAGTCTTTAACTCTTGGAAGAGCAACGCTAATTAGCTTATCTAAGAAAGCATACATTTGCTCTTTTCTCAAAGTTACTTTGATACCAACAGGGAAACCTTCGCGAACTTTAAAGCCAGCAACTGATTTTTTAGCATCAGTGATAACCGCTTTTTGTCCAGCGATAAGTGAAATGGTATCAGCCATATTTTGAAGCACTTTCTGATCTTTCGCAGAGTCTCCAGCACCTACACTGATCACGATCTTCTCGAGTGCAGGGATGAGCATTGGATTTTTGATGTCAAATTCTTTTACGAGAGCTGGCTTGATAGTTTCGTTAAATTTATCTTTTAATCTACTCATATCTCTTATCCTTCAACTTTCGCGACATTTGATATGTCAATTGGCATCTCTTTATTTATGTGACCACCATTTGGAGTTTTTTCGCTTGGTTTGATAGCTTTTTTAGCTACTTTGCATCCCTCAACTATAACCTGACCTTTTTTTGCAAGAACTGCTAAAATTTTACCAGTTTTGCCTTTATCGTCACCAGCGATAATCTTAACAGTATCGCCTTTTTTGACTTTAAATTTTACATTAGCCATTATAAAACCTCCGGAGCTAGCGAAACAATCTTCATAAAGTTAGCATATCTAACTTCACGTCCAACTGGTCCAAAAATACGAGTGCCGACTGGCTCTTTTTTGCTATCAAGTATAACAGCTGCGTTCTCGTCGAAGCGGATTAGCGAACCATTATCTCTTTGAACCTCTCTTTTAGTTCTTACAACAACAGCTTTTACAACCTGTCCTTTTTTGATCTTACCATTTGGAAGAGCTTTTTTAACAGAGCAAACTATGATATCGCCAAGTGTAGCGTATCTTCTTTTGCTGCCGCCAAGAACTTTTATACACATTAACTCTTTTGCGCCGCTGTTATCAGCAACTGCAAGTCTTGTAAAACTTTGAATCATTACTCAACTCCCTTTACCAATACAGCTTTTAAGCGAAAATTCTTGCGAGCCGAAAGTGGTCTGCACTCAACTGCAACAACTGTATCGCCTGCTCTTGTCTCATTTTTCTCATCATGAACTAAATACTTTTTAAAGCGTTTTACAAATTTATGGTATCTTGGGTGCATAACACGTCTTTCTACCAAAATAGTAGCTGTCTTATCTCCAGCTTTTTGTAAAACAACACCTTGAATTTCTCTTTTTAATGCCATTTTACGCCCCTTGTCTTGTTGCACTAATTGCAGTGTTGATCTGAGCTATCTCTTTGCGAACAGCACTAATCTCATTAGGGTTGCTTAACTGCATAGTTTTTAGCTTTTGTCTCAATGTAAATAAAAGCACCTTTTTCTCTTTTAGCAACGCGTTTAATTCTGCAACGCTCTTATCTTTTAACTCAGTATATTTCATTTTCACTCTCTCGCGTTACAAATTTTGATTTGAAAGGAAGTTTGTGTAGAGCCAAAGTTAAAGCTTCACGAGCCA
The DNA here is from genome assembly GCF_002913545.1 of Campylobacter concisus. Taxonomy (GTDB): domain Bacteria; phylum Campylobacterota; class Campylobacteria; order Campylobacterales; family Campylobacteraceae; genus Campylobacter_A; species Campylobacter_A concisus_AV. The sequence goes on from NZ_PPBR01000036.1 coordinate 24,592, forward strand.
ACTCTTCGTCAACACCAGCCATTTCAAATATTATACGACCAGGTTTAATGTTCATAACCCACTCTTCAACTCCTGCCTTACCTTTACCCATACGAGTTTGTAGAGGTTTTTTAGTAAGTGGCTTATCAGGGAAAACCCTAATCCAAATTTTAGCCTGTCTCTTTACGTGACGAGTTAGAGCTTGACGAGCAGCTTCTATTTGGCGTGAATTTACTCTACCAGCCTCAACAGCTTTAAGCGCAAATTCGCCAGTTGCTAAAGATGCTCCGCGAGTCGCATAACCACGGTTGCGACCTTTCATTTGCTTACGAAATTTCGTTCTTTTAGGCATCAACATAATTATTTACCTCTTCTTGCTCTACGTGTTTTCTTAGGTGCCTCTTCTTCAGTTTTCTCAGGTTGAACACCTTTTTGAAGAACCTCACCTTTAAAAATCCATACTTTAATACCTATGTTTCCATAAGTTGTATGAGCCTCAGCTACACCGTAATCTATCTTTGCTCTAAGAGTATGAAGCGGAACGCGACCTTCTAGATACCACTCGGTTCTTGCCATCTCAGCGCCACCTAAACGACCAGCAACTGAAATTTTGATACCTTTAGCGCCTGATTTTTGAGCACCTTGGATAACTTTTTTCATAGCACGTCTAAATGCGACACGCTTTTCAAGTTGCATAGCTACGTTTTCAGCAGCAAGTTGAGCTGAAGCTTGAGCTTTTCTTTCTTCTTTGATATTTACATTTACTTCTTTGCCGATAAGTTTGCTAACTTCGTTCTTTAGGTTTTCAACATCTTGGCCTTTTTTGCCGATGATGATACCAGGACGAGCTGCAACTACGGTTACACGAAGTTTTTTAGCCGTTCTTTCGATTAGAATTTGGCTAATTCCTGCATAGTAAAGTTTTTTCTTTAAAAATGCACGAATTTTGTAATCTTCACCGATATTTTCAGGAAGACTTTGTTTGGTTGGAAACCATCTAGATTCCCAGTTGCGGTTAATTCCTAGTCTAAGACCTATTGGATTTACTTTTTGTCCCATATTATGCTTCCTTCTTTTCAGGTTTAGATACTTCTACCATTACATGAGAAGTAGGTTTGCGAATTTTGCTCGCTGTTCCTCTTGCTCTTGGTCTAAATCTCTTTAATACAGGACCAGCATCAACGCGGCAACTAGTTACTACAACCTCTTCTGGCTCAAATCCGCCATTTGCTACTGCTGAGCTAATAGCGTTTGCTATAAATTTAGCACCACGATTTGGCATAAATTGCAAGCTTGCAAGCGCTAGCTCGGCATTCATACCTTGAACTTCTCTTGCTATAAGTCTTGCTTTTGTAGGAGAAAGTCTTACGAATTTTATAATTGCTCTACTCATATCATCTCCCCTTACTTGCCGATTTTCTTTTGCACTGAGCCTTTGTGACCCTTAAATGTGCGTGTTGGAGCAAATTCGCCAAGTTTATAGCCTATATGATTTTCTGTAACATATACAGGAATAAAGCTCTTGCCATTATGAACGTTAAATGTTAGTCCAATCATTTCAGGTACAATCGTGCTACGTCTTGACCAAGTCTTGATTGGTTTGTTATCGTTTGCATTTTTTGCGGCAATAACTTTTTTCATTACATGATCATCTACGAAAGGACCTTTTTTGAGTGATCTTGCCATCTCTATTTTCCTTTCCTTCTTGAAATTATAAGCTTATCACTAGCTTTTTTACGGCGAGTCTTAGCACCTTTAGTTGGTTTACCCCATGGAGTAACTGGGTGACGGCCTGAATTTTTCTTACCTTCACCACCGCCGTGTGGGTGATCAACTGGGTTCATAGCAGAACCACGTGTTTGTGGGCGAATACCGCGGTAGCGATTACGTCCAGCTTTACCTATAGTGATGTTAGCCCAGTCTTCGTTGCCTACTACACCGATACTTGCCATACACTCAGCTAGTACTTGTCTCATCTCACCACTTGGCATTCTTAAGATAACATACTTCTCTTCTTTACCCATTAGCTGAGCATAACCACCAGCTGAACGAGCTATCTGAGCGCCTTTGCCAGGTTTTAGCTCTACGTTATGAACGATAGTACCAACTGGGATAAATCTTAATTTCATAGCGTTGCCTGGTTTAATATCTAGTGAGCCCTCATCGATAGATGCGATAACGTCGCCAACATTTAGGCCATTTGGTCTAATGATATAGCGTTTTTCGCCATCTTTGTAAGCTATAAGAGCGATACGGCAGTTTCTGTTTGGATCGTACTCGATCGCTTCAACTTTACCTTCTATACCAAATTTACGACGTTTGAAGTCGATGATACGATAAAGTTTTTTTGCACCTGCTTCTTTATGTCTTGAAGTTATACGACCATTGTTGTTTCTACCGCCAGTTGCAGGTAGTTTAACAAGCAAGCTTCTAACGCTTGGTTTAGCTGTTATATCTTCAGAGCTTAGTCCAGTCATATATCTACGACTAGGTGTATATGGTTTATATGATTTTATAGCCATCTTACGCCTCCGTATTTTCTAGGCTTACGCCTTCAGGTAACTTAACGTAGAATTTCTTTATCTCGTCACGTTGGCCTGCTCTTCCTCTAAAACGCTTAACCTTGCCGCTAATTCTAAGTGAATTTACGCGAACAGGCGTTACTCCAAAATACTCTTGTAAAACAGCTTTTAAGCTGTTTTTTGTAACTCTTGGTGAAGTTTGGATAACAACAACGCCTTGTTCTTGAAGGCCTAGAGTTTTTTCTGTATAAATAATTGTTTTGATATCAGTTATATCCGCCATTTTAGCCCTCTTTTGTTATAGTTTTTAGTGCAGCTTTTTCAATGATAACCGAACTAAATGTAGAGACAAGATAAGCATTTACCTCATTTGCATCTACTACATAGCAGTTTGCTAAATTTCTAAAAGCAAGTAGTGTTTTATCGTCTAGTAAATCTTTAACGATAAGCGCGTCTTTTACTTTTAAATTTTTGATGATATTAGCTGCATCTTTTGTCTTTCCAGACTCGATTGAGATGCTATCTACTGCGAAAATTTTACCATCTTGTGCTTTTACTGCCAAAGCGTACTCAAGAGCTAGTCTTTTTTGTTTTTTATTGACTTTTTGAAAATAGTTTTTCTCGTTTGTTGGACCAAATGCAACTGCACCGCCTACCCAAACGTTAGTTCTAGTTGAACCCGCTCTTGCACCACCACGTCCTTTTTGTCTCCATGGTTTTTTACCACCGCCGCTTACAAAAGCACGGCTTTTAGTATGAGCCGAATTTGCTCTTATACCAGCAAGGTAAGATTTTACATAAAGATATAGGTTGTGCGGATTTACTTCAGCGTAGCTTGCAGGAAGCTCTAACTCGCCTGAATTTTCAAATTTATCGTTTAATACGTGAATTTTACTCATTTTACAATCCTTATTTTACCCATTGCACCATTGTGACCAGGAACGCAACCTTTTACAACTACGATGCCATTTTGAGCGTCAAAGCTTATTAGCTCGTTTTTAACAGTAACTTTCTCATTGCCCATGTGTCCTGCCATTTTCATGCCTGGTTGAACACGACCTGGCCATTCGCAGTTACCAATTGATCCGTGGCGTCTGTGGAAACGTGAGCCGTGGCTTTTTGGACCACCACCGAAACCATGTCTTTTTACCACACCTTGGTAGCCTCTACCTTTTGAGTTAAAGCTAACTTTTAAAATTTTAGCCTCATTTAATGGTGTAAAGTCTAGGTTTCCAACTTCGCTATTAGCTACTTCAAGCGTAGCAAATTTGTTAAATTCTGCTGTCAGATTGTATTTCTTTTGCTGACCAGCGATAGCTTTGTTGTTTGCTTTAGTGTGGGCATACGCTACGATAGCACGTTTGTTTTCGTCGATCTCACATACTTTAGCCTCAACTAGCTTAAGTAGTGTAACTGGCGTACTCTTCGTGGCAATCGTTCTACTCATGCCTATTTTTTCTACAATATATTCCATACTCTTATCCTTTTGTCCGCTTATTTCATCGCACGAACTTCGACATTAACTTCTGGAGCTAGGTCGAGTTTTGTTAGGCTATCTACAGTTTCTGGAGTAGCAGCTACGATGTCAAGCATACGAGCGTGTATTCTCATCTCAAACTGCTCACGTGAGTCTTTGTTGATGTGTGGAGATTTTAAGACTGTATAGCGTTTGATCTTTGTAGGCATTGGTACCGGGCCACGAACGTCGGCACCTGTTCGTTTGACAGCTTCTACGATTGCTGCAACAGTGCGGTCTAGAACTCTATGGTCGTAAGCTTTTAGCTTTAACCTGATTCTTTCCATGTGTTTTCCTTTAAAAAGAACTTGTCGCAAACTCGCGACCTCTTTACATCAAAATAACTCGCATAGGATCAAGCGATCGTACGAGCAAGACATAGGTCTTTCGTAAAGAGATAGGGATTTTACAAAAAAGCTATTATAGTTGTCAAGAAAAACGCTATTTTTTGTTGAATTTTGATTAATTATTTCCTTTTGATAAGGAAGGTATCTTGTAAATGGAGAATTTATTTTTCAAAAATTTTATAAATTTCTAGTCTAAAATTTTATTTTTTATTTCTAAATTTTGTTTATTTTTTAAAATTTAACACAATATTTTCCTTTTTAAAAGGAAGTGGCTATAATTTCAAAAAGCCAAAAAGGTCAAATTTGAAAAGTTTAGAAACGCTCTATCAAGCACCCATTAAAAATGCTAAATTTATCCCCAGAAAATATGAGATCATCTCGCCAAAGACGCTTATCATTGGTGCCGTATCAAGTGGCAAAACAGCCCTTGTTTATGAGTTTTTGAGCCATTATAAAAGTGAGGAGAGGCTTTATATAAATTTAGACGATCTAAGGATAGATAGAACCTCGCTTTTAACAAATTTAAAAGACTTTTTAGAAAAAAATACCCAAATAAAGGTGCTCACAGTTGAAAATTTACAAGCCGCTGATCTTGTAAATTTAGACTTTTTAAAGGGCACAACACTTGAAAATATCATCCTCACAAGCAAGGAATTTTCACTCTCGCTTGATGGCTTTGTGCGCATAAATTTAAACTATCTCGACTACGAGGAATTTATACTATTTTTTAAGAAAAATTTAGACCAAGACCTGCTTTTTAGCTACTTTTTGGCCCATGGCAACGAGATAGCAAGCGCCTTTTTGGACTCCAGCGAGGTCACAGCTCACTTGCAGCAGCTCTTAAGAGCAAATTTAAACGAGCAAAGCATCGCTATCTTAAAAGAGTGCGCGACAAAATGCCACGACACCATAAGCGCCTTTGGGGTTTATAAAAACTTAAAAGAGCAGATGAAAATTTCAAAAGATAGCGTTTATAGCGCGATAAATTTGCTAAATGAGAGCGGATACGTGGAGTTTGTGCCAAATTTAGATGAGAGTAGCACGAGCAAGAAAATTTACTTTACAAATTTCGCACTTCGTAATGCCTTGTGCCTAAAAAAGGACTTTTTGGCTGTCTTTGCAAATGTCGTTTTTTGTGAGCTGCTTAAATTTAAAGATGAAATTTACTATACAAAAGAGATCGATTTTTTCCTTAGTAAAAAGAAGCTTGCGATCATCTGCGTGCCATTTTCTGCGCCTGAGATCGTCTTTTTGAAATTTAAAAAACTCCACGCGAGCCTAAAAGAGCTAGGCGTTAGCAAACTTCAAATCATCAGCGTCGCAAACCAAGCCGAGCAAAGCATCGAGGGGATAAAGTGCGAGATCTTGCCATTTTCTAGGTGGAGCCTAGGTTTATAAATTTAAACTCTTTGTTTGATTATCATTTTAAAAGTCTAGGGATAAAATAGTTATAATCAAAAAAACTATAAAGGACGGACATGAGAGCATTTTTTGGGATCTTATTCATCGCTGCAAGCCTTTTTGGCTATGAGATAAACCACGAAAACTGGGCTAAATTTTATAAATTTAGTGGCGATGCAAATGGTGTGAAATTTGAAGTTTATATGAACTATTTTAAAGATGAATTTGAAAATTTCAAACAAAGCAAGAGCTTTAAGGTCCCGCCTAAGATAAGCGGCCACATCTTTTTTGACGGCGCTAAATACGACTACGAAAAGGGCTCTTTTGAGCAAAATGGCAGTGAAATTTCTTCATTAAATGCAGTCTCAGACAAGATAAATTTAGACGTTAAAAACGAAAACGGCGAGCTAAAAGGCAAGATAATCGTCAAAAACAAAGCCTACAACGCCACCGTAAAAGAAGAAAAAGAGTATGAGATCCTAAATATCGGCATCCAAATGACCGAGTCAAACGGCACAAGATACGAAGCGATCACTAACGACATCTTCGCTAAAGACTCCGCCAAAAAATACAAAAACAAGCTTCTTGCAGAGTTTTACGACCTAAAAAGCGAGCGCAAAAAATGGCCAAACAACCAGTATGAGAGCCTAAAAGAGATCTACTACATCAATGACGAGATAAAGAGCGTTTGCACCTATAAAAATGAAAAAACAAACTGCGAGGTGATCTCACTTGCGACGAACAAAAAGCTAAAACTAAAGCAAATTTTTAAAGATATGAATAACGAACATCTAAAAGCAGTCCTTGCGACCGCTGGCGTGAGCGATAACTTCGTGCTTTCGCCGCTTGGGCTTACATTTTTAAACGAGGAGCAGATCAGCGTGCCACTTGAGGAGCTAAGACCTTACTTTAGCGATGAAGTCGGGCTGTAATGGCTAAAATTTGCGGTATCGACGAGGCTGGACGCGGGGCGCTGGCTGGGCCACTAAGCGTGGCTGCTTGCGTGCTAAATAGTGAAATTTCTGGACTAAATGACTCCAAAAAACTAACCGCAAAAAGGCGCGAAGAGCTCTTTAAAGAGATCACAAAAAGCTCAAATTTTCTCATCGCCTACTTCTCAAACGTCCAGATAGACGAGCTTGGGCTAAGTGAGTGCCTAAGGCGCGCACTCAAACTTTTCAAGGCATATTTTGAGGGCTTTGGGATCATCTACGATGGAAATTTAGACTACGGCATTGGCATCACGACGATGATAAAGGCCGACGGCAAGGTCGCTAGCGTAAGTGCTGCTAGCATCCTAGCAAAAGTAAGCCGTGACCGCTTGATGAACGGCTGGGATAAATTTTACCCAGCATACGGCTTTGCAGGGCACAAAGGATATGGCACGAAGTCGCACCTAGATGCCATAGCTAAATTTGGCTACTCAGACTTTCACCGCAAAAGCTTTGTCATAAAGCCAAAACTAGCGCAAAGCTCGCTATTTTAGCTGCGCATCCTCCATATAAAAAAGCACGCTTGCATCATAAAATTTATAAACTCCGTTTTCTTGCACGATTTCCATAGACCTCAAAACAAAGGCGCGCTTGCCAACTTCAAGGATCAAAAGCTGCTCTTTTAGCCGCTCAAATATCTCAGCGCCAAAGTCGCCATCTGGCTTTAAATTTAGACTTGCAAGCGCCTTTTCTAGGTGCTTTTGCATATCTATGCTAACGCTTTCATGATCTAGCTGTATGACGAGCTCGTCACCATTTGTGCTGCTTGCGATGGGCGTTTTGATGGTCGCATCTTTGACGTTTATAGCGGTGCCACTAAAGTCTATGCTAAATATCTGCCACTTTTTCTGCTCAGCCACCTCAAGACCCACTATAAATTTTTTATTTTCTAACGCAAATTTATCGCCGTTTTCTACGAGATAGTCAAATTTATCTTGCAAAAAGTAGAGCTTCTCTTCGCATATCTTACTCACGTCGCCACTTAGCGAGCCACTACTATCAAGTAAATTTAGCGCTCTTAACTCTCTTAGTAAAAGCTCTTTTTGAGAATTTAGCACAAGCTGCTTCGTATCAAGGACAAAATGCGTGAAAAATATGCCAAATATCATAAAAAACGCTAGAAATTTATAAGGGAAATTTCTAAAAAATATCATCACAAAATAACTCAAATTTGCAAATATCACGCAGGCGATGAGATAGATCCTAGGCTCGCTTAGGCCGTACTCGCCGACCCTATGCAAAACGCCCCACCAGAGCAAAATGCTGGGCAAGATGACAAAAAGTGGTAAGTGCTTAAGAATTTGATCATAAATTTGGCTTTTTATAAGTAAATTTAGCCCTCTTAAAACAAAGCCAGCGATCAAGCAGGCAAGCACGATGTAGGCCACTCCGCCACGTGGCAACTCAAGCAAAACAAGCCTATAAATGCAGTATAAATTTAAAAGCGCCACGTAGATGATGAGCAGGGGATTTAGGATGAAATTTATGGCGATCTTGATAGAATTTAAGAGCCTATACTCGCTAAATTTGCTCTCAAAAAAGATAAATAGACAAGGCAGACCAAAAGAGGCCAGCGTCAAGTAGAGCCTTTGCATCCTGTGGCTAGTTAAAAGTTCTAAATCAAAAAGGTAGTTAAGCCCTGCACAAACAGCCACAATGCCAAGAAAAAATAGGTGAAAAAGGGCAAATGAGATGAGTAAATTTAAAAGTCTTGCTAGGCTCTGGCTTATAAATTTCTCATTATCTTTGGCAAAATTTAAAGAGAATAAAAGCACAAAAGCTATGAGATAAAGTGCCACAAGATCGCTGGCATGGCCGCTTAGCTTAAAGCCAAAAAAGTAAAGGCTAGCTCCAAATATCAAAAAGTATAAAGGAAGTAAAATTTGCCTTTTATTTAGGTGGATAGCGACCAAAAGTAGTGGCTCAAGCAGCCAAAAACCTCTATACTCATCCACTATCTGGCTTGGGCTAAGAAAAATGGTAGCTAGAGAAAAAGCCAAAATGGTAAGAAGCAAAATTTTTTTATCGGAAAATGCGGTTTTTAGCTCAGTGGCGATCTGCAAGGTCGTCCTTTAAAGAGTGAAATTTAGCCACATTGCATGGCTAAAAAGTAAGGGTTTAGAAATTTGCAAGGGGCGCAAATTTCTAAGTAAATTTAAATTTTTAAAAGCTCGGCTTCTTTCTCTTTTACGAGAGTATCGATCTTTGCGGTGTATGTGTCGGTTATCTTTTGAACCTCATCTTGACCCTTTTTGCTCTCGTCTTCAGTTATAGCTTTGTCTTTTTCAAGCTTTTTGACCTCGTCGTTTGCATCTTTTCTCACGTTTCTGATGCTAACTTTAGCCTTTTCGCCCATAGCTTTTGCGTGTTTTGCATTTTCTTGGCGTTGCTCGACGGTCATCGGTGGGAAAAATAGCTTAACGCTCTCGCCGTCGCTGTTTGGATTGACGCCGATATTTGCAGCTTGAATGGCTGATGAGATCGCTTTTATCATGCTCTTTTCCCAAGGTGTGATAGCGATAGTCGAAGCGTCACTCGTAAGCACGGTGGCTACTTGGTTAAGCGGAGTTGGCGAGCCATAATAATCAACCATAACGTTATCTAGGATGTTGATATTTACTTTGCCAGTTCTTAGCGTTGTAAAATCGCGTTTTAAAGAAGCGATCGCCTTTTCGCAACCCTCTTTTTGGGTATCGTAAATTTTATTTAGCATTGGTGTCCTTTATTAGAAGTTTTGTGCTTCTGTGATGATCTACTTTTAGCGACATTAACACTTTGCGTCTATCAAGCGGTGGGTTAAATTTACACTCAAAAACGCCATTTGTCATAGGTACTTTTCTAAAGCCATCAAAGCCAGTCATGAAAAAACTGCCCTCGCTTGCGTTTGTATCGGTCTTGATGATGAGTTTATCGATCGCATTGTTTTGCGGATAGCCCTCTGGAAATATCCACTGGGCATTTAAAAATTTACTATTAAAAGTTAGCGCTATCTTCGTGCCATTCATCACTGGCGTTCTGTAAAGATCATAAACGTCGCTTTTATCTGAAACTGCGCCTGAGTTTTGATTTAAAAGTGCTAAAAAGCCAAATTCTTTTGCCAAAGAGACAACTCTACTATCGATCTCGCCGTAAGGGACTGCAAAGTATTTTGGCTTATAACCCATGTGCTTTTCAAAGGTCTCAACGCCCTTTTGAAAGTCCTCTCTTAAGGCCTCATCGCTAAGTCTAGTCATCCTTGGATGAGCGTATGAGTGGTAGCCAATCTCACCGTAAGCTTCTAGCTCTTTTAGCTGATCAAATGTGAGATAGTCGCCATATTTGCCAGCGACTGCTTCGACGTATATCATCATCGCAAATGGGTAGTTATACTCTTTAAAAACTTCAAGCGCCTTGTTATAAAAGCTCTTATAGCCATCATCGATCGTTATAACGATCCAGTTATCAGGGATCGGCTCACCAGCATTTACAGCATCGACAAGTCTTGATAGCTTGACAACTTCGTAGCCATTATTTTTGAAGTATTCAAACTGAGCTCTTAAATTTTGAATAGAAATATCCGTGCTAGCGTGCCTTGGCTCGTCAAAGCGGTGATAAACTAGGATGTGAGCGTCTGCCAAAGCAAACGTTAGCGTCAAAAGTGACGCTAAAAACGTTTTTATCATTGTTATTTTGCTGGATTTTGTGGTGCGCTAGGAGCTGCTGGCACGTCGTTTGATTTTGGTATGACTAGAGATTTGCTATCGACGCTATCAACGATAGAGCGTTTTAGATCTTTATTGTAAAAATATCCAAGCGCAAGTGTGTTTAGGATAAACAAAACGCCTACCACAAAGGTAAATTTAGCTAAAAATCCAGCTGGTCCTTTTGCTCCAAAAAGGCTCTCGTTGCTTCCACTGTATGCTCCAAGACCGATAGATGAGCTCTTTTGGAGTAAAACTGCGATCGTGATAACGACAGCTAGAACAAATTGTAAGATTAAAAATATTAAACTCACGAAATTTCCTTTAAATTTTTTAAATAGTTTGCGATTATACAAGAAAAGATTTAAATTTTTAGTTAAAGTTCTTTTTCAAGCTCATAAAGCTCGTATCTTATGCTTTTAAAAAGCTCAGCTCGCTCTAAATTTATAAGCTTAAAGCACTCTTCAAGCACGCGGGCGCTCTCCTGGGCACGCTTGAAATTTGCAGTGATGATCTCGTCTAAATTTGATCTTTCTTGCTCGCTTTTTGTGCTGGTTTTTAAAACATCATTTTGTGAATTTCTAAATTTTAAAAATTCTTTTTGTGGGATCTTTGCCTTGTGGCGGAGGGACTTTATCTTATAGGCGAGCTTAGCATCGTCAAAGACATATCTTTTTATATCTTCAACGACGCGAAGCCCTTCTTTTAGCCTATTTAGATTCGCATCTATCACTCGGTATATGCGCTCGTCATTAGTCATTTCTATTAAAAATGCCTAAAATTTGTAGTAATGATGTAAATAAATTTACAAAGTCAAGATACAAAGCAACCGCGCCCTCAACTGGTGTCTCGTAGTTACCACGGATGATATTTTGTGTATCAAAAAGTATGTAAGCACTAAATAAGATCGATGAAATACTTGCGATTACAAGTTGAAACATCGTGCTTTTAACGAAAATGTTGATGATCGCTGCTACAACGATAACTATCAAAGTTATAAATAGCATCTTGCCCATCGTTGTAAAGTCGCGTTTTGTATTCATCGCAAAGACGCTTAATGCACCAAATGCAACCGTTGTTAAACCAAATGCTTGAGCTACGATACTAGCGCCACTTGGCATAGCAAGGATCGCTGAAAGTAGCGGAGTTAGCGTAAGACCGCTTACAAATGTAAATGCAAAAAGAAGTATTAAATTTAATCCCTCTTTGCGTTTAGCTGCCATTAGGCCAAAAAGCAACACAAACTCTAGTATCACAAGTCCCCAAAACAAAAATCTATTTGCTGCAAAAACGCCAGCGATGCTAATGCCTACATAAGCGCCAGCTGTAGCTGAAAGTAGTGATGCTGCAAAAAGTTGATAAGTTTGTTTTATAAAAGTGCTTAGTGAGCTTTGAGAATACGCAAGCTCTTCTTGATTTTGCTTAGCGTAGTTTCTATCATACAAACTCATTTTTTCTCCTTATGAATTTTTGTGGTGAGTTTAGCCTAAAATAATTAAACAATAAATAAAAAGAAGTTTAATAAAAAATATTAGTTTAAAGTCCGTTTTAAAGGGCATTTTTTTGATTAAATAAAAGTTGCTATAATCGCGATAAAAATATAAAAAATGGAGATAAATTTTATGGATGATTCAATACTTGAAGGTGCAGTAAAATTTATGGAAGATGGCTTTTTAGAGCACGAAGAGCTATTTAAAAGCTTGCAAAGCAAACAAGATCCGCATACGCTTTTCATATCTTGTGTGGATTCAAGGGTCGTGCCAAATTTGATAACAAACTGCCTACCAGGCGAGCTTTTCATGGTGCGTAATATCGCAAACATCGTGCCACCATATAGAGTGAGCGAAGAGTTTTTGGCGACCACTTCGGCGATTGAGTATGCGCTTGAAGTTTTAAACATAAAAAACATCATCATCTGCGGACACTCTGATTGTGGCGGATGCGCGGCACTTTATGTTGATGAAAAGAAGCTAAAAAACACCCCAAACGTTAAAAACTGGATAAAACTGATCGAGCCAATCAAGCGAGAAGTGCTTAAATTTACAAGCGACGATCCAGCCAAAATGGCGTGGCTAACCGAGAGGCTAAACGTGATAAATTCAATAGAAAATATAATGACCTATCCAAATGTAAAAGAGGAGTATGAAAGTGGCAAGCTTCAAATTTATGGCTGGCACTACATCATAGAAACTGGCGAAATTTTTAGCTACGATTTAAAAGAGGGCACGTTTAAGCTTCTAGCTGATAAAAGAGGCGAAAATGCGTAAATTTCTAGCCATTATCCTGCTTTGCTTTACCTTTGCTTTTGCGGCTGAGAGCAACAAAACTCAAGAAGAAGACATAATAAGCATAACAAATCAAATCCAAACCCTAAACAGCCAGATAAAAATTTTAAAAGCACAGCAAAAAGATGCAAATAACTCAAAGGCTGACAACTCAAATTTAGCTAGCCTCCACAAAAAAAAGAGCGATCTTTTAGAAAAGATACCAAACTATATCATGCAGATCGAATTAACCCAAAGCGATATCAATAAATTTAATCTGCAAAAAGAGGTGCTAGAGAAAAAGGTAGCTAGACTTGAAAAGCAGTCAAACAAAGATGCCTATATCCAAAGCGCCATCGAGCTTGAGAAGATGAAGGTTGATTCTGCTTATTACTCAGCGCTTGTCAGCCTTGAAGAGATCTTTAAAAAGGGGGCTAAGGCAAATTCTATAAAAGATGTGATAGATAATGGACTTTTAAATTTACAGACAAATTCTTATGTAAGTATAAAAGATCTAAAAGACTCACTAAATGACACTTCAGGTTCTTATGACAACGCCTTTTTTGACCTTGAGCTAAAAAAAGAGAGTGAAGAAGAAATTTTAACCTATCTTAAAAATAACGCCGATCTTCTAAGCTCAAGCATGCTCTTGTCTGAGCTAAATTTAGTCGATGCAGTCGAATACATAAACAAAACAACTGACATAAATTCAAGTAAATTTAACATCGGCAAGATCGTTGTTATCGTTGCGATATTTTTATTTTTCGTCTCGCTAACTAGAATTCTAGCCAAACTAACCTACTGGCTAATGTCGCTCATCGCTTCAGGCGAAGGGGTAAAAGAGGCTAAAAATCAGATCGTTGATATCGTGAAAAAGCCGATCTCAGCACTTCTTATCATCTATGCGCTAAATATCTGTATCGGCGTTGGATTTTACCCAGTGCCAGTGCCTCTAACGGTAGCAAATATCTTTTCTATCATATATATAGTCGCATTTTCATGGCTTGTTCTAACCATACTAAATGGCTACGGCATCGCTATCATCGACAAAATCGCGCAAAAAAGCAAGCGTAAAGAGGTGATAAACCTAGCACTGAAAGTCATCTACGTGATCGTGCTAATCATCACACTTTTACTGATCCTTCAAAAGCTTGGCTTTGATATCTCAGCGCTCATCGCCTCACTTGGTATCGGTGGTCTTGCCGTTGCCTTCGCTGCTAAAGACATCATCGCAAACTTCTTTGCTTCTGTTATGATGCTCTTTGACAACTCATTTTCACAAGGCGACTGGATAGTTTGTGGAGACATCGAGGGCACAGTCGTTGAGATAGGCTTTAGAAAAACAACTGTTAGAAGCTTTGATAATGCCCTTATCTTCGTGCCAAACTCAAAGCTAGCAAGCGATCCTGTTAGAAACTGGAGCAGAAGAAAGGTCGGCAGACGTATAAGAATGGTTATTGGCATCGAGTATGGACCAACTACAGAAGAGATCAAAAAATGTGTAAATGACATCAAAAATATGCTAATAAATCACCCAGATATCGCTAAAAGTGAAGATATCGCGGCTAATAAAAGAGGTCTAAAATATAGACAAAACATAGTCTCAGTTGATGACTACGCTGGATATAAGTCAAATTTATTTGTCGTGGTTGATGACTTTGCTGATAGTTCGATAAATATCCTAGTTTATTGCTTTGCAAAAACTATCGTTTGGGGCGATTTTTTAGACGTAAAACAAGATGTAATGCTAAAAATTATGGATATTTTAAAGCAAAATGGTCTAAATTTTGCATTCCCAAGCCAAAGCTTGTATATCGAAAATATCAAAGATAAAATTTAAGGAGAGAAAATGAGTGATGATTTTGACTACGAAGAGGTAGAAGAAGACTACTCTGAATTTAACGATGAGGATGAGGATAGTAGCGATAGCTATGACTATAACTACGACGAAAATGACTACAACTATGAAGATAGCGATGAGGATGAGGATAGTTACGACTCGTATTAAAATGATCTAATTAAATTTAATGGATGAAATTAACGGAGAGAATGATTGGTACAGGAATTTATAGAGCAAGATAACTATAAGGCTATCGATGACATTTACAAAACGATATTAAACGTAGCGATAGTAAGTAACTTGATTGCTATTTTAGTATTTGGTTTTTTTAGTGAAAGCCTATTGATTGTTTTTATATGTCTCTTGTTTTTTTGCATAAATATACCACTAAGGCTAAAATTTGACGTAAAAAAGAGATATCTAATATCAGCTCTTTTTCATATAAATACAACTGCTGTTGTTATTGCTGGGGTTATTAATATTGGCTGGGGCTGTGGTATTTGGATAACTCTACTTGGAGTAGCTCTTATAAATTACTTTCTATCGTTTAAACAAAAAATTATTATCTATATAGTTAGTTTAGTTGAATTGTTTGTGCTTATATGGCTATATTTTTCATATAAAGATAGTCAAACTATAGCATCAGATACTTTATTAAAGACAGTTACATTTTTAAGCATCTGCTTTACTTATTATATAGTTATAAGATTATCTTCCTTTGCTGATGCTATCACATCTAGCAACTATATACAAATTACAAATGAAAAAACAAATATAGAAGAAAATGCAAAATATGACTTTCTAACTGGTCTTTTAAATAGACGCTCAATAGAAAAGATACTAAAATACGAACTCAATGAGCTCATAGATAAGTATAATGACACAAATTTAATTATTATGCTTGGTGATATAGACAATTTTAAACAAATAAACGATACGTATGGTCATAGTGTAGGAGATGAAATTTTAAAAAATATAGCAAAAGCTCTGAAAGATACTTTTAGAGAAAATGACTATGTCTGTCGTTGGGGTGGCGAAGAATTTTTAGCTATATTACCCAATGTTAAAACGAATGATGTAAAAAAAATAGAAAATAGACTTAATGCGAGGATAGCTAAAGTAAAGCTCCCCAACCAAAGCGTTGTAACTATGACTTTTGGTCTTGTTTTTTGTGCAAATGGAGTTAGTATTGATATAAACACTGTGATAGATATAGCAGACAAAAAACTCTATAATGGTAAAAAGAATGGTAAAGATCGCATAGAATATGCCATTTTAAAAAAGGGGTATACACACTATGACAATGCCTAAACTTTCACTTTATATATCGCTAAAGATCATTATTTTCTCAGTTTTTATAGTTCATCTTTTTTATCTAATTATATTCTTCTTGTTTAGTCAAGAAATTTTAGCTGTAGCAAATATCCTTTCAGTTAGCATATATCTTTTTACTTTAAAACTACTTTTTGACAGCGATGAGAACAGCAAAATTGCAATGGTCATATTACAAGTAGAAATTTTACTTCACGCATCACTTTGTTTATATATCCTTGGATGGGGATATGGCTTTGAAATATTGTTCTTAACATCGATGGTTAGTCTCTTCTTCATATCCATTAGCTTTAAGTTTTTAAATAAAGCTATATCAATACTTCATATAGTGCTGCTTATATTTTTCTTTTTTACACTTGATACACATAGCAATAATAACGGATTTTATAAAGAAACGTTATTTGTATTTAATCTAACAATATCTTGCATATTTGCTATTATTACTTCATTTTTATTAGAAAGTTCAAATTTATTTATATTTTTAAGCATTTTGGAAGAAAAAGAAATGGCTAAAAATATCCTAAATCACGATCCGCTAACTGGTCTTTTAAATCGCGCTTCGATGCAGCAAATTTTAAACCAAAAAGAACTTTATAAAAATAAAGATTTTGCAATTGTTATGTGTGATATAGACAATTTTAAAAAAATAAACGATACTTATGGACACGGCGCAGGAGATGCTGTTTTAAAAAGTTTATCAGGCATATTCAAAAGCACCTTTAGAGATGAAGATAGAGTGGCTAGATTTGGCGGTGAAGAATTTTTAGCTGTTATTACAGGTATCAAAAAAGATGCTGCTGTAAACGTAGTAGAGCGTGTAAGAGAGACTCTTAATAAAAACATAGTTGAGTTTGAAAACATAAAAATAAATGCAACTATGACATTTGGAGTTGTTGCACATGATGGCACAGGTGAGTTTAGCTTAGAAAAGATGATCAAGCAAGCTGACGAGTTACTTTATGTCGGTAAGCGAAATGGTAAAAATATCGTTATGAGTGCGGATTACGATCCAAAAGGATAAATTTAGAGGCCTAAGCCTCTAAATTTTAATGTCCATACATTATGTTTGGCAACCAAAGTGAAATTTGCGGTATATAAGTAACCAAGATAAGGCCAAAGAACAAGGTTAGCGTCCACGGCAAGCACGCCATGATGACCTCTTTTAAGTTCATATTTGTAAGACCGCTTGCGACAAATAAATTTAGTCCAACAGGCGGGGTCACCATACCTATCTCCATATTTACAACCAAGATGATACCAAAGTGAATAGGATCGACGCCTAGTTGCGTAGCTATCGGAAGCAAGAGCGGCACCATGATCATGATAACGCTTGAAGGCTCCATAAACTGACCCATGATAAAGAGCAAGATATTTACAAATATCAAGAACCCTATCATGCCGATATTTGCATCAAGTATCATCGAAGCGATCGCTTGTGGGATCTGCTCGCTAGTTAGCAAATATGCAAAAACAACGGCGTTTGCGATGATAAAAAAAATCATAGCTGTTGTAAGGGCTGAGTCTAGGCAGATATCCCAAAGGTCTTTTATCTTTATATCTCTATATATGAAAAGTGAGATAAATAGCGCATAAACAGCACTTGCCGCAGCAGCTTCAGTCGGAGTGAATATACCTCCATAAATTCCGCCAATGACCACGACGACTATTAAAAGAGCCCAAAATGCTTTTGCAAATTTTTGCACTCTTACTTTAAATGGCTCAGCCTTAGTCGCTTTAAAGCCAAGCTTTTTTGCTCCGACATAGGTTTGCACGAGCATAAAAGCTCCAAGCATAAGACCAGGCACGACGCCCGCCATAAAGAGCTTGCCGATACTAACCTCAGCAGTTACGCCATAAACTATCATAACAACTGAAGGTGGGATCAAAATTCCAAGCGAGCCAGCCGTAGTTATGCCGCCCACTGCGTACTCTTTTGGATAGCCAGCCTCTTTTATAGCTGCAAACATAATTGAGCCAATAGCTACAACCGTCGCAGGTGAGCTTCCAGATACCGCTGCAAATATAATGCAGGCAAATATCGCACTCATAGGCAAGCCGCCTGGCAAGTGTCCGACCATAGACTTTGCAAAGTCGATGATACGTCTTGCTGAGCCACCTTTACTTAGTAAATTTCCAGCCAAGATAAACATCGGTATCGCCATTAGCGAAAATTTATTGATGCCATCAAAAATTAGCTGTGGGATCGTAGCGATGTCGATATCTGTAAAAAATATCATTGTTAAAACGGTGCTTGTGCCTAGCGAAACCGCGACTGGCACACCTATTAGCATCAGTGCAAAAAGCAGGATAAATAAAAATGCTATTGTCATCTTTTTCTCCTTAGTCTTTGACTACGCTACCATGAGCTAGCTCGTGCGCTTCGTTGCTTACGACCTTTGCTGCAGGAGTTAGAGCTACTTTGATAGCTTTTTCAGCAGAGCGGTAGCTAGCTGTGACAAAGGCTATTGGAAGCACTAGCATAGGGACCCATTGAGGTATGCCAAGGTCTATTATCATCTGCTCGATCTCGTGTAAAATTTTAAGATAATCCACCGAATAAACCGCGATAAATATCAAAAAGACAGTTGTTAAGATGTGCGAAAAGAGCAGGCACGCTTTCGCAAGCGCTGGTGGAAATTTCTCCACCAAGATAGTTACGCTCACGTGGATGCCCTTGTTAAAGCCATACGCTGCGGCAAAAAACGCCGACCAAATGAAGAGGTAGTTTGATAGCTCGCTCGCCCATGACCAGCTTTTGTCGAAAAAGTATCTGGCCACGACGTTGGCAAAGGCTAGTAGCGTTCCACTAGCTAGCCCTAAAACGGCGATATTCTTATTTAGCGATACTATCAATATATCAAGAGCGTTAATGAAATTTTTCATTATTTTGTCTCGATTGTTTTTTCTATAAGCTCTTTGCCGATGACGTCGTAAAATTTAGGATAGATAGCCTGCATAGTCTTCTCCCACTCAGCTTTTTGTGCGTCGTCTATCTTGAAAATTTCTAGCTTTTTAGTCTCTGCTATATATTTTTCAAGCTCAGCTATGACGTGAGCGTCCTCTTTAGCTGTCTCTTCTCTCTCGTAAGCTGTAGCCTCACTTAGAGCTTGTTTTACATTTGCTTTTAGATCATCTGGCAGTTTGTTCCAAAATTTATCACTCATAACGACTAGATAGCCTAGATATCCGTGGTGTGAAAGCGTAAGCGAGCTTTGAACCTCGTGAAATTTAGAGTTATAGAAATTTGATAGTGGGTTTTCAGTCGCATCAACTACGCCTTGTTGAAGTGCAGAATAAACCTCTGAAAATGGCAGAACTTGTGGGTTGCCACCGATAGCTTTGATCTGCTCTTCAAGCACTTTTGAGCTTTGGATTCTAAATTTTTGTCCTTTTGCATCTTCTGGCACAAGGATCGGTTTTTTGCTTGAGCTAAAGTGCTTAAATCCAGCATCCCAGTAATCAAGCGCTACAAAGCCTTTCTTAGTCACAAGACCTTTTAGCTCCTCGCCAACTGCGCCATCTTGAACCTTGTGAAGGTGGTCTGCATCTTTAAAGATGAAAGGCAGGTCAAATAGCTGAAACTGCGGCACGATTGGTGTAAATTTAGAAAAGCTTGGAGCTGCCATTTGAACGTTGCCAAGTTTTAATGCGCCAAAAACTCTATCATCATCAAGTAGCTGCGCTGATGGGAAGACTTGAACTTTTATCTTGCCGCCACTTAGCTCCTCAGCACGCTTTGCAAAAAAGTCAGCTGCCTTGCCCTTTGGCGTAGAAGCTGCGACAACGTGAGCAAATTTGATCGTATAGACCTTATCCGCACCAAATGCTAAGCCACTGATGGCACATGTAAAAAGTAAAGCTTGTAAGAATTTCATCTTTCATCCTTTGTAATAGTTTTGATAGATGCATTATAAATTTCAAAAATAAAAATTTAGAAATTTTGTTTCATAAATTCACATATCTTTATTTTTATATGTGTATTTTAGTAACATTTTTGATCTAAAATGTATAGTTATTACTTTGTAAATTTAACGTAAAAATTTATTTATCATTTTTATAGTCTATTTTTGTTACTTTTCTACACATATTTTTATATTATTTTTACATTTAGAGAAATTTAAATTTACTTTTCTCTCTTTTGCAAAGCCAAATTTGCTCTTTTAGGATATAAATTTTCACTCTTTTAACG
>NZ_PPBR01000037.1:0-467 GCF_002913545.1 Campylobacter concisus
CATCATCTCAGTTCCTTACGGACTTACTCAGGTTGAAAGAAAGGCTGTTAGAGAGAGTGCGCTAAGTGCTGGTGCAAGAGAGGTATTTTTGATAGAAGAGCCTATGGCAGCAGCTATCGGAGCAAATTTACCAGTTCGCGAGCCACAAGGCAACCTTGTAGTTGATATCGGCGGTGGTACGACTGAGATCGGTGTCGTCTCACTTGGCGGTCTGGTAATATCAAAATCTATCCGCACAGCTGGTGATAAGATAGATAGCAGTATCGTTAACTACATAAAAGAAAAATACAACTTACTAATAGGCGAGAGAACAGGCGAGGAGATAAAGATCGCTGTGGGCTCTGCTGTGCAGCTTGAAAAAGAGCTAAGCGTAGTGGTAAAAGGACGCGACCAAGTGAGCGGTCTTTTAAGCAGGGTTGAGCTGACAAGCGAGGATGTGAGAGAGGCGATGAGAGAGCCGCTAAAGG
>NZ_PPBR01000038.1:0-453 GCF_002913545.1 Campylobacter concisus
ACACAACATAGGCTTTATGCTTATAGACCTCCTAAAAGACTCAAATTTCAAAGATGTTAGCTCAGCCAAATTTCAAGGCGAAGTTTTTAAATTTAACGACATTATCTTGCTAAAACCAACAACCTTTATGAACCTCTCAGGTCAAAGCGTAAAGGCTGTAAAAGACTTTTATAAACCAGATAGGATCATCGTCATCCACGACGATCTAGACCTTAGTTTTGGCGCGGTTAAATTTAAAAAAGGCGGCAGTAGCGGCGGGCATAACGGCATAAAATCGATCGATAATCTAATAGGCAACGACTATGAAAGAGTGCGTGTTGGTATCGGACATGACGGCGATGCTAAAAATTTTTTCCTTGGCGAGTTTAGTGACGTGGAGCAAAATGATTTAGATGAAATTTTAGCATATACAAAAAATGCAGTTTGCGAGCTGTCTTTTATCATCATCTGACG
>NZ_PPBR01000039.1:0-1403 GCF_002913545.1 Campylobacter concisus
ACGCAAAGCGCGGCGTGAGCGTGGTTGGACTGAGGTATTTTAACGTCTTTGGCAAGGGCGAGTTTTTCAAAAATAAAACCGCCTCGATGGTGCTTCAGTTTGGACTTCAAATTTTAGCTGGCAAGACACCAAGGCTCTTTGAGGGCAGCGACCAGATCAAACGCGACTTTGTCTATATAAAAGATATCATTGACGCAAATATAAAAGCACTTGACGCGCCAAGTGGCGTCTATAACGCAGCTACTGGCAAGGCAAGAAGCTTTCAAGATATCGCTGACATCTTACAGCGTGAGATCGGCGTAAATTTAGGTAACGAATATATCAAAAACCCATTTATCGGCTCATATCAATTTCACACAGAGGCCGACGTGGCCCCAGCTCGCGAGGCATTTGGTTTTAGTGCGACTTGGAGCTTAGAAGAGGCGATAAAAGACTATTTGCCAGAGATAAAGAGAATTTATAAGGAAGAGATAAATGGCTAAGAGAGTTAAAATTTTAGTAGTCGGCGATCTCATGCTGGACCACTATATCTGGGGTAGTTGCGAGCGCATCTCGCCTGAAGCACCGGTGCAGGTGGTGAAGATAAATAACGAAACCTACACGCTTGGTGGCGCTGGTAATGTGGTGAGAAATTTACTCTCTCTTGGCGCAAACGTGAGCGTAGCTAGCGTTTTAGGAGATGATGAGGCTGGCAAAAAGATAAAAGAGAAGCTTGCTGAGCTAAATGTAAAAGATGAGCTCATCCTTACTGAAAAAGGGCGCGAGAGCTCGATAAAAAGCCGCATCATGGCATCTCATCAGCAAGTTGTCAGGATCGATAAAGAGAGCGTTGTCAAGATAAATTTAGAAGATGAGCTCGTCTTAAAAGTAAAAGAAAATCTTGCAAATTTCAAGGCCGTCTTGCTAAGTGACTACGGCAAAGGCGTGCTTAGCGAGAAGGTCTGCCAAGAGATCATAAATGAGTGCGTGAGGCTAAATATCCCAGTTCTCATAGACCCAAAAGGCAGCGACTACTCAAAGTATAAAAACGCGACCCTTCTAACGCCAAATAAAAAAGAGGCGAGCGAGGCTACAAATTTAAAGATAAAAGATAAAGCTGAGCTTGAAAAGGCGATAAAACAGCTAAAAGACGAGCTAAATTTGACCTATTCGATCATCACGATCTCAGAAGAGGGCATCGCGCTTTATGATGACAGGCTGCACATCTTTGCGGCAAAAGCAAAAGAGGTCTTTGACGTCACTGGCGCTGGAGATACGGTGCTTGCTACACTTGGCTATATGCTAGCAAACGGAGCTGATATAAAAGAGGCGATAAAGATAGCAAACCTCGCAGCAGCCGTCGTCGTGGCAAAGATAGGTAGCGCAACGGCTAGTTTTAGCGAGATCGAGCAGCTGCTAAATAG
>NZ_PPBR01000040.1:0-66288 GCF_002913545.1 Campylobacter concisus
TAAATTTTATGAAGCAGCTAAAAAGATAAAAACTAGGCTTTTAAATGATGACGTCATTAAAAAGCTAGGACTTAAACAAAATGAATATGAAGGCTTCGTAAAAGCTATCGATGGCCATTTAGATATAAATAGATACTACTTAGCTTTTATAAATAGAACTGAAAGCTTTAAAAAATACCTGCCAGACATAGTTAGAATTAACTATAAATGCTTAATTTATAATATAAAAACCTATATGAAAGATTGGCAAGATATGCAAGGTTTTAATAAGCTAAAGGAGCGTTATAAAACAGATAAGATCTCTCTAGCAAATGATCATATATCGTTTGGCTCACTAAAAATAACAAAGCAAGAGCTATACGATCAAGGACTTGATAAAGATTTTGGGATAGAGCAAACAAAACAACCATCAAATATAGTAGAAGCCAAAGAGCAAAATGTGAAGTCAGGATATGATAGTTTGGAGAGGTAGACTATTATGAGCTGTTATAGAAGCCAAATTATTAGCATTGCATCTTCTTAGCTGTCTCTAATCCATAAAACCATGGCAAAGCAAACATATCATCATCTAGTTTTACAGCTCTGTCTTCAGTGTAATAACACCTTTGCATGAAGACTTTTCAAAATCTTGCACTGATGAAAATTGCAGCAGATGTGCCAGCACGTCTGTGCCAGTGGCAAAAATTTTTAGGTATCTTTATGAGCCTTTTTAGAGCGTTGTTAAAATATAGACCAAATCAGAGATATTTTGTTTCTCTGAGCTTATCGATGGTCTATATCATCACTTAAAATATCTATCAAATTTTCATCGCTATGGTTTAACTCTTTTTGAGAAAGTAGATATAACTCTACTCAAAAATTTTTTAGTTCCAACTGCATTAAAAACTAGGTTGCATTGTTTTTAAAAGATCAATCCTCTTCTAAAATTTCACAAAGTAGCCATCCAAACGGCTGTTTATTGATAAGCCAAGCTGTGGTCTCCTCCTCTTGGATAGATGGTTTTCCCCTGCCTCTCATTATTTTTATCCTTCTCGCGCCATCTACCGTAACGGCTCTTGCGCCACTATGCTTTCCAACTCTCAATAAAAATTGATTATCCGTAAGTTTTAAATGCTCGTATTTCTCAATAAATTTATCAGATAGTCCTTCGCGTGTAAATTCATCCGTTTCATAGCTAAACTGAGAGGCAAATATCGGCATATAGTGAGAGTTGCAAGCTTTTATTAGCTCGTCTATGCCAAATTTATTATTTTTTATCGTAAATGTTGTTTTAAATTCGCTTTTTGAATTTATTGCCTCATATCTTACTGGTATGCCTTGACTTGCATTTTGGTCTCTTGAGGCCCTATTTCTTTTTATATTTGTAGCAACAGAAGCAAAAGTATGTGACTCTATCACCTCACTATCAGCCACTAGAAAATCACCAAAATACTCTTTTGTATCATAGCTTTTACTCTTTTTATAAAGCATTTCACCAAAAGCTGTAGCTATAGCGCCTTTTAGTGAGCTTCCTGGGATTATGGCTTTTTTTAAATTTGGAGATATAAGTGTCTTTTCGACCACTAGTTGGTTTATGACTTTTTTACCACCACCTTCTCTTTGAACTACCTTGCCTATTTTGTCATTATAGTCTTCTGCGATGTTTTTTAGTGCCTGCATTTTGTAGTAAGAGACCTTTTTTGCCAAAGAACTCTTCTCTTTTATAAATTTTTGCAGCTTCAATATGCCATCACTAGTAGTGTCTGAGGCTATTTTCATAAATTCATCTTTAGACTTATCGTCAAGTTTTTTAAAAAACTCAAATTCATCAAAAACATACATATAGTATTTATCATCCGCGCCTCTATCTATGACGTAGTTCATAGGCTCATAGGCCTCTCCAGTACCTATATGTATAGGGCTTATAGGGTTTAGTTTGATCTTATAGTTTTTAGTTTCATTGTGCATTTTTTATCTCCGTAGCTATTAGTATGCTATATCCTTGGTGCACTGTGTTTGCGTTTGTAGAGTGTCCGCTTATAGCTTTTCCTATATACTCTTTTTCGCAAATTTCATCATATATCACCACGCTACCGCTATCTGCCATTAGGAGTGGGCTTTTAAAAGGATTTGTGCTTGCAAGCCCTCCACCATGTTTGCCAAATCTAGTAAATGGCTCATAGTAAAATTCTTTTAAATTTTCATCATCTATCACGACTGGACTAAGCGTCATAAAGGCATTTGAGTTCTTTTTTACAGACACCTTCTCAAACGCTCTGTACTCAAACGCTCCTTTGCCTATGCTAGCTCTCTTGCCATATCCACTTTTAGATACAACTTCAAGCACTTTTTCTAGTTCGTCAAGTTTAAATTTATCATCTAGCAAAAAGTAGATATCTTGCTTGCTAAATTTCATCTCCATTAAAGCATAAGGCGCAAATTTACCGCTCTGATCGGTCGTAAACGTATGGTAGTTTATGGAGTTTTTGATCGTTGCATTCTTTGTTAGTTCATAGCCAGCCTCGCCACTTGTTTTAGCGTTTTTGAAATTTCCGCTTTGCAAATCCTCCATGCTAAGCCAAATTTTCTTTCTATTTTCTTTTTTTAGCTCCAAATTTTCGCCCAAAAGATGACTTGGCATGCTAGGCTTTGGAAGATATCCACCAGCAAAGCCATCAGATACTATCAAAAATGGCTTTTTGTCATAGTCGCTTAGTAGCTCATTTAGCCTATCTTCTCCAAGCCTATATCTGATCGCCCAGCAAATTTGTCCAAACAAAGTATCACCCTTTAGCGGCGTTGTGAAATTTGACTTGGGTGTTATGGTAGTTTTATAAAGTGTCATTATTCCCACCTTAAATTTGTAAATTCAACCCTTCCGTAACCTCTTGAGCCGCTACCGCCTAGATAGTCGTTTTGTAATAGCTTAAGTCCGCTCTCAACCATCTCTTTTAGCTCGTTTTCGTTGTCATTATAAGGCTCTTTTTCATCAAAAACTTTTAGTCTAATAACAAGGTCAAATTTTACTCCAGCTGGCACACGCTCGATCTGGCGAGGATGCTCGGCAGTTCCACTTTCTCTGTTGATCACGTTTTCATATTTTGCTTCGCTTAGTTTTAGCCCTTCACTCTCGCTAGACAACAAACAATCCCCAACGCTTATCCTAGTAATGCCAAATTTATTCTCTTTATCGCCAAAAATTTTTAGTAAATTTTGTGCCGCTTTTTTATCTGGCTCTGGTACTTTTTCTAAAACTTTAGAGTTAAATACTTCTCCTTCACCATATCCAACCAGCCTATTATTCCACTCTAGCAAGCTTCTCATTTTACCTTTTAGCGAGCTTCCAGGGATGTAAGGCTTACTTGTGTTTATATCTTTTATCACCTGCGAGTCTATGCCACCTATCTTCATAGTATCATCGCCGCCACCTATATGAAGTCCGCTTAAAAGCTCTATTTGTCCCTTTAAAGTTAAAATTTTCATATTCTCTCCTTATTTTTTAGCAAAGCCTATAACGGCCTCAAAAAAGAGTTTAAATACCCTTAGATCATCTTTTGTCTTTACCTGAGCTACACATTTATTTATCATCTCGACAAATTCATCACTTGAGCATTTTCTTGACTTAGAGTAAGCCGCTTTTGAATTTAGCATCTTTACAAATGGCAAAACTTCGCTGAAGTCTTCACTATTTGACTTTTGCTCTAGCTCGATTATATAGTCATAAAATGCTCTTATCTGAGTAGCTTTTGTTCTAGCAGAGACTAGATCAGCGACGCTCTTTGCTGTTTCGTCAAACAAATTTGGATTTTTCTTGTAGTCCAAAACTATCGGCGGTAAAAAGTCAGCTTGCGGTTTATTGCCGGCATTATAGTTGCCACCGCCACTTCTATTGTATCCACTCATCGTTCTCTCCTTTTATATATGTATTCACAAATAGCCATCTTGCTCTCCTTTGGATTGTTTTCTATCACATTATTTAGCATAAGAAGTAGCTCGTTCATCTCACCACCACTTTGCATATTTCTAGTAAAGCTATAGCTTAGCTTTGACTTCCACATCGTATTTTTCACATCCTCGCATACTTTTTTGCTCATCTTGCAAAGCTCAAGTAGCCTATATAAAAACGCTGTATTGTCTATATTAAATTTAGTAAATTCATCTAAAATTTGACTTCTGACATTTAGATAGCTATCCCACTTAGCAGTCTCTCCAAAGATAGTGATCGCATCTTTTCCACTCATCTCTTTTGAGCTCTCCAGCCACTTTTCACTAGTCTGCGCCAGAAAGCTTATAGGCGTAGATGGTTTTGCTAAAACGATGCCAAAAGAAATGCTTAGATCCTTTGTCTTTATAAATTTCATAAACTCTTGCCTTACAAAAACAGCAAGCTCTATCATCTGATCGTAGCTACCAACTATCAGCAGATCATCTCCTCCTGCAAAGACCGTGTAGCTATTTTCAAATTTCTCTTTCATCTTTCTTGGCACATATAAAGAGAAAAAATTATTTATCCCCTTTGAAAATGTGTCAAAATTTGCAAAGTTTTGCGTAACATCGCTATGTTTTATGAAATTTCCCATATTATCCACGTCAGCTTTTATTACAGCGATCGCATTATCTCCGCGCGATTTTTTAGCCAGATCTTCAAAATCCACTATGCTACCCGCATTTTTAGCAACGTATGATCTTATATTTTCACTTATCTCAAGATCCACATCCATAAAGTCTATGCCTATATCTTTGCTATTTATCTTCCTACTATCGCCAGCTAGCTTTTCACCAAGACGTACAAAGGCAGCACAAATTTCGCATTTATCTTTGTCGTGAGCTATCTTTCTTATATTGCAAATCCTGCAAAGAGTTTGATTTGTTATGCCATTGTCGTATGAAAGCACTGGTTCTTGCTCTTTTAAATTTAGCTTTTTAAATTTCTCTAGCTCCACAGCCTTGCTGATCTTGTCCCTTAGCTCTTTATATCGCTTAGGCTCCGTAAAGTCAGCCCTTTCGCACTCCACGCAAGATAGGCTAACACCGCTAACGCCAAAGAAATTTTTTATAAAATAAGCATTTATAACGCCTTTTATCTCTTTAAAAGCAGCTTCATCAAATTTAGAGGATAGTATCTCAAATTTACCAGCCGTGCACGATAAGATACATTTTTCATCTATGGCCAGTTTTTGGCAGATAAATTTAGCCAGGACCATCATAAAAAGCTCGCAGAATGCAGACTTTGCTCTTAGCACCTTAGCTGCGTTTTTTGAGCCTAGGTTGTCAAATATAAATTTTTGTATCCCGTAAAAGTCTCCACCTATTAAAAACATCTTATCTTGTAATATCTCATCTATACTCTTAGATCCTTGCTCCAAAGAGACAAACTCATCATTAAAATAACTGCTAAATTTGCTCATTCATATCCTCCGTTTTTATTTTTCCTAGTCCAAAAACAGTCTGCTTGCCTACGCCTATTATCTCGCCTAGCTTTAGTAGCTCCATACACTCTTTGCTAACGTCCCTCATCTCTAAAGACCCCATCAAGCCGCCAAAATTCATAGTAGTGTTTTGTCTATTGCTACGCCTAGTTAGCTCCACGTATTTTAGGTCTTTTTTGGTTATCTCACCCCTTATCTCGCACTCTAGCGCCTCGTGAGCTTTTCCAAAGAGGCCAAGCCTTCTTTGGTAAATGGAGTTTAGTATCTCTTTTAGACTTATATTGTCATTTTTTAAAAAAACATTATCTTTTTTTATCCTAAGCGGAGTTATAAATTTGACCCTGACATCGCCCACGTCACCATCAAAGCTAAATTCTCTTATATACTCTTTAGGCAGGCTTATTTTATTCTCCGCCATACACGCCTCACCATTTACAAACATATCAAATTTCTCATACCTAAGCCTATCTTTGCCAAGACCATATCTCTTTAACATCATATATGCTGCAGAGGCGATATATGGTAGTTTTTCGCACGCACTTTCTAGCAAAACTATGCCAAAGTCATACACTTTAGCCCCTAACTCAAAGTCTAGTCTATATCTATGATAGCTATTTTTCTTCTCATAAAAGTCGTAGTATAAACAACTCTCATTTGCAAAGCACTCGTCGCACTTATGGGCGTGATTTATACAGCTTACGCTTTTTAGCGCATACCCAAAGGCTCCTCGCACCTGCGAGCCGATAAAAAATGGCAGCTTTTGTGACGGCTCAAATTTCACTCTAAGCTCGGCATACCTCATCTAAACTCCTTATCTTCACATAGTCTAAAACCGTGCCCACCATGCTCTTTTTTAGAGCATTTTTTCTATTTATTTTAAGTTTGGGGATAAATTTATTAAGCTCTGGTAGTTTTATCAGCACGCCAAGACTATCTTTTGCTGCCCTTATATCGCTAGAAAAGGTTAAAATCATATTAGTTTCATTATTCACTTCAATGCTCAATTTTAAAATTATCTTATTATATATAATTTAAAGGCAAATGTTTATATTTTTTAGATTTTTATTTAAAAATTATTATTTTTTATATATTTGTGCATACCTTCATCACTCTTGTTTTTAGTTTAAATTTCCATCTTTTTGGCTAAAATTTAGAAAATTCGTGATTTTAAAGATATTTAAGATAGGTTCTTTTACTTATCATTGTTAAATTTGACCCGATTTAGGGGATTGAAACACTACATTGTAGTAGCCTCTGTTTGAAGGTATGTAGTTCAATGAATTTAAACAAATTTGACCCGATCAAGGGGATTGAAACTTAAATGGGTTTATCGCCCACACGCTCTTAAGATATTTAAACAAATTTGACCCGCTCCAGGGGATATAGCGACCCATACCACACTTAAAAGGTAAATTCAAAATGTTTACTAAAAATCTAGAACACATATTTACAAAAGATGCTTTAAGCTCCGCATTTGACGAAATTTCTGCAAATTCTTTGGGTTTAGACGAGATCTCATATGCTGATTTTAAAAAGAAATTTGACGAAAACGCAGATCATCTCATACGATCACTATTAAATGGCACCTACACGCCAGAGCCGCTAAGAAAGATCAACATCCCAAAAGAAAATCGCAATGGCGTAAGACCCATAGGCATATCCTCTATAAAAGACAAACTAGTTCAAAAAGTCCTATACTCAGAGCTTAGTCCATACTTCGACGAGACGTTTTTATCAAATTCCTACGCTTACCGCCCACACAAATCCACCTACAAAGCCATAAATAGAACCAGCAGCTTCATAAACGAAAATGACTGCTGGATACTAAAAGCCGACGTAAAAGACTTTTTCGAGTCGGTAAATCACTCCAAGCTACTACAAATTTTGCAAAAACACATAAAAGACACAAAGATCATAAACCTTATCTCACTCTTTTTAAAAACCGGCGGATTTTTAAAGCGCGATTTTAAAGAGCATAAAATCGGCGTAAACCAAGGCGATATACTATCTCCAATGCTATCAAACATCTATCTTGATCTCATGGATAGGTTTATAAGCAAGACTACGGATAAATTTGTCAGATACGCAGATGACTTTATCGTATGCTTTGCAGAACAAGACGAAGCGACCGAATTTGAGCAAAAGCTAGATGACTTTTTAAAACTACTAAATTTATCTCTCAACAAAGAAAAAACCAAAGTCGTAAACGTAAACGACGGTTTTGTCTTCTTGGGCGTTCGCTTCTTTGGTAAAAACCGCTGCGTAGATAACGACAAAATTCAAAAGATCATCTCAAATTTACACTCCGCAAGCAAAGAAAAGTCAAATTTCATAGACTATATCGACGAGATAAACGCCATCTTGCTTACGCTTAAAAACTACTATCTAAAGATCATACCACTAAACTCACCGCAGATAACGCAGATAAAAGAGCACCTCATAGACTCTTTAGCCCAAAAGATCGCCCTATACAAGCAAAACAAAAGTATAAATTCAAAAAAAGAGTTTGCCCTCTATCTTGAAAAGATCGACTTTGGAGTATTGTTTGGTCAAAACGAGATAAAAGACAAGATAACCCTAGCCATAACAAAAGGCTACGACAAATACCTATCTCAAAAAAGCTACGAAAACGAGCCCCGCAAGATAAACCAAAAGAGAAATTTCTACGCCACCAAGATCGCCTCCGACTCAACACTCCATATAAATCAAATAGGCGTCTTTCTAGGCCTTAGCAAAAATAAATTTACTATAAAGCAATACGGCAAAATTTACAAAGAATTTCCCATCTCTAAAATTTCTCGCATCATCGTTGATAGCGAGTATATCTCACTATCTTCTGCAGTGATATGGCGCTGCGCAAGAGAAAAGATCCATATCGACTTTATAGACAAGCACTACGTCCCATACGCTACCTTGCTAGCCTACAACAGCACCTCCACACAGACTGCACACAAACAAGCCATGCTCCTAAACACGCCAGCCCAGCTATATCTCGCCACCTCTTTTATCGAGGCAAAGATAAGAAACCAAACCAACTATCTAAAATACCTAAACAAATACCATAAATTTCTAACTCCAAATATCCTAAAACTAGAAAACATCTTAGAAAGAAAGCTAAAATACGTCAAAAACACAAACGAGCTCATGGGCTTTGAGGGCTCGGCTGCTGCTATCTACTGGGACGGCATAAAGAGCATACTACCACTAGAATTTGAAAAGCGCATAACATTTGGCGCCAAAGACATCGTAAATTCCTCACTAAACTACGCCTACGCCATACTCTACTCCAAGGTTCAAGAGTGCCTATATCTAGCAGGTCTTAGCCTACATATCTCGTTTTTGCATGCGCTTGATAGCACGAAGCCAACCTTAGTCTTTGACATGATAGAGCAGTTTAGAACATTTATGGTAGATAGGGTCATAGTCTCGATGCTAAACAAAGATGAGCCCATCTCACTAAACAAAGAGGGGCTTCTCACCGACGCTTCTAAAAAGCTCATAGCGCAAAACATGAAAGAAAAACTCGGCAGCTACACTATGTGGAAAAAGCAGTCATGCAAATGTGAAAACATAATCATGCAAGAGTGCTACGACCTAGCTCGCTTCATAAACGGCGAGAGCAAAAGTTATAGACCTTTTGTGGGAAAATTCTAATGAAATTTGTAATAGCCTAC
The DNA here is from genome assembly GCF_002913545.1 of Campylobacter concisus. Classification (GTDB taxonomy): domain Bacteria; phylum Campylobacterota; class Campylobacteria; order Campylobacterales; family Campylobacteraceae; genus Campylobacter_A; species Campylobacter_A concisus_AV. The sequence goes on from NZ_PPBR01000040.1 coordinate 9,083, forward strand.
GACATACAAAGCGATAAAAATCGCAAAAAACTCTCAGATATCCTTGAAGGCATCGGCTACCGCGTAAATTTTAGCGTCTTTGAGTGCGAGCTAAACGAAACCAAGCTCAAAAAACTGATAAAATCCGCCAAAGCATTGCTAAACGTCAAAACAGATAGCTTGAGATTTTACCGACTATGCGAAAACTGCGTAGGCAAAAGCTTTGAGCTATGCGATAAATCAGGCATCTTTGAGATGCAAGAGCTCTTTGTCTAGCTTATGTCGTTCTTAAATTTCTATTGGATTTTTGATTTGCGAACTTTTTTAGCTGAAATTTGACCCTTTTTGGCTAAAATCTCGCGAAATAGGTTCGCAAATCTAGTTTTTTCAAAATATCTCTCATACATTTGCGAACTTTTAGTTATGGCTAAGTTTAGGATAGCCTATTTTAGGACCTTGCGAAACTTATATACCGCTTAAAGTTCGCAAACCTATAAAATTTGAAATTTTTAAAAGAGACTTGCGAACTTTTTTAAGATGACAAATGCCTAATTTTATGGGTTCTTTCACTTATTATTGTTAATTTTATGGAGTTAGTATTTTTAAATACCCATACATTTGCGAACTTTTTTGAGCTTTTCGCGAATTTTTAGGTATCTTTAAAGCCAGTTTCTTAAATAATTTTGCTAATTTTTCCTTTGCAAAAATAGTCTTTTAGGCTATTTAAACAAATTTGACCCGATCAAGGGGATTGAAACATAATAATATTCGATGCCCCAATTTGCGACATCATATTTAAACAAATTTGACCCGATCAAGGGGATTGAAACTTTTGAGCCTCTAAATAGCTTGGATAAAATGCCCAATATATTTAAACAAATTTGACCCGATCAAGGGGATTGAAACGAAACATGTTCCACCAAAAAATCCGGTTGTCCTTGGACATTAAGTATTTAAACAAATTTGACCCGATCAAGGGGATTGAAACGTTAGTGGTGCTAACGAATGTGTAGCTACCGCCAAAGATTTAAACAAATTTGACCCGATCAAGGGGATTGAAACGTTCTCATGTCCTGAAGCTGCAAGCTTCTTAGCTCCTTCAAATTTAAACAAATTTGACCCGATCAAGGGGATTGAAACACCCTTTAGCTGATGTATCTTGAACCTCAATCTCAAGAACATATTTAAACAAATTTGACCCGATCAAGGGGATTGAAACGTTATAACGCTCAAGGGAAATTATATCCCCTAGTTTTACATTTAAACAAATTTGACCCGATCAAGGGGATTGAAACTAGAATTCTAGATCGAATTCTTTAACCTCTTTTTCTCCAAATTTAAACAAATTTGACCCGATCAAGGGGATTGAAACACCATAGATAGGTCTCTCAATACTGAAACCTAAGCCATATTTAAACAAATTTGACCCGATCAAGGGGATTGAAACAAGACGAATATCTTTAGACTCATAGGTTTTACCCCATTTAAACAAATTTGACCCGATCAAGGGGATTGAAACCTTAAAGATGCTAATGTTACCTCAGCTAGAGTGCTAGGATTTAAACAAATTTGACCCGATCAAGGGGATTGAAACTCAAATGGATAAGATAGTATTGGTGCTACGTTTAATTTAAACAAATTTGACCCGATCTAGGGGATTGAAACAAAGCTGGAGCATAGCACCAGTAGACATCGTTAATCAAATTTAAACAAATTTGACCCGATCAAGGGGATTGAAACAACTCTGGATGGAATCTCTCTCTCATAAAATTCGATTTAAACAAATTTGACCCGATCAAGGGGATTGAAACCATGTCATAATATGACACATCACTAATATTACGGACTATTTAAACAAATTTGACCCGATCAAGGGGATTGAAACAATTTTACTGATGTTCTCATTCTTAATCCTTTTTAAAATTTAAACAAATTTGACCCGAACAAGGGGATTGAAACTAGATTGCAGACGTTCCCAGTCTGTCAATTTTCTTATTTAAACAAATTTGACCCGATTTAGGGGATTGAAACTCAAATGGATAAGATAGTATTGGTGCTACGTTTAATTTAAACAAATTTGACCCGATCTAGGGGATTGAAACTCGTGAGTAAATATACCAGGGTATACTTCGACGTTCACATTTAAACAAATTCGACCCGATCAAGGGGATTGAAACTGGAAATATTTGCAGTATGCCTCAACTATCTCACCTATTTAAACAAATTTGACCCGATCAAGGGGACTAATGAAATTTGGTAAAGTGTAGGTAGTGGCTTATATTGTTATTTGTAAAAATAAATGAGTGGTGCTTATATGCGTTTATTGGATAAATTTAAGTAAGAACAGATTGACTTAGATTTATGAAAAACTACAATAAAGATAGGTTTTTGTGATTTGCGTAGATAAATAAAAGCTACGAAAACGAGCCATGAATTTTGCTTCATGGCTGCATGGGCCAACTATTTAGAAGTTGGCTTCATGCGAAATGTACCCTTAGTGGTTTGGACTTTGGTGTAGCCACCAAAGCTTTGACCCACCTTTTGGTGAGCGCGAGCAGATGAGTAAGACCTGCTTGAAGATGATGAAGAATAAGAACGTGAATAACCTTTTGCCATTTTGGCCCCTTTGTATTGAATTATTTTGTTTTGTTGGGAGAATTATAAAAGAGTGTATGGACATATTGTGTATAATTCATAAAAAACTTTAGAGAATATAAAGGATAAAGTAATGGACGCCCAAACCAGGATACTATGGCTACTTAAAAAGCTAAATCGTGGCGAGATAATCGACACTGCACAAGACGAGCTCTGGGTAAATGAAAAAGATGAGACCCCAAGGCTAAACTATAAAACAATAAGACGAGACTTTGATGCTATAAAAAGTGTATTTGGTGAGATAGAGATAAAGCGAACAGATCCTGGCTGCTACCAGGCTATCAATACAAATTTACTTGATGATTTGCTCGATGAGAGAAAGAGAAATGTCCTAAAGATAATCTACACGATGCTTGCCAAAAACTCTCAAAAATTTAACGAAACCAGCAAGAAAACGGCTATATCTCAAGCTATAAACGAGTCTTTGGGCGTTTATGACTTTATCACAAGTCCGATCGAGACAGAGCTAGATAAAAGCGTCATCAAAACGCTAGAAGATGCGATACGCTACCGCAAAAAACTTGCGATAGAATATACCCCGACAAATAGGTCTGATAGCAAGAAATTTAAAGAAGTGAAACCATATAAAATTTTGCTAATCAACGAAAATTTGTATCTGGCAAATAGCAACAACGAGTATGATTTTTCACTTTTTAGGATAGCTGGGATAGTAAATTTAGAGGTTATCAAGGGCGAAACGTTTAATCACGACTATAACATAGATGATTTTATAAAAAACATCCAGACACCATTTGCGGTCTTTTCTCATGAGTGGAGAAGCTCACTTATAGAAGTACGGCTTGAGATCAGCCCAAAAAAGGCCTTTTTGTTTGAGAGAAAAAACTTTTTTAGCTCACAAAAGATAATAGAGCGAAAGCCAGACGGGGCGATCGTAGTTAGCTATCATTTTACGGACCTTAAGGAGATAGAGTTTTTCATAATGGAATTTTTGGGATACGTTAAAATTTTAGCCCCAGTGGAGCTAAAACAAAAGATCATAAAAAAGATAGAAGAAGGTAAAAATTTACTCTAAAATAGCCTTTGAGGCATGCTTTTAACCAGTCTAAAACATGCCTCAAGGGACTTATCACCTATGCCGGGAGCTTTTAGTAAAGAGCTTAGCGAGTGATATAGTCCGCTATCTATCGCATCTTTGATAGCTTGAAATCTTATATTTTTTACACCTAGGACTTTGGTTTGCCTTTTTAGCTCGTTGATATCAAAATTTAGTGCAAAGTCATCATACAAATCATCACTTGCATTTTCATCAAATTCCCAAATTTCGCACTCTATATTTAAAGGCTCTAAAAATTTCATCATCAAATTTATAACTTCGTCTTTATTAAGTCCGCCATTTGCAGCGCCAAGAAGCGGAAATGCGACACTATCGATATTTTTGCTCGCATAGGTATTTGCAAATTTTTCAAGGCCAGCTTTGATGTAGCTCATTTTTGATGGATCTCTCCAGTGCTTTTTGGTAGGGAAATTTAACACTTGTCGTCCATCGCTTGCTTTATATAGCCATAGCTTGCCTATATCTATTTTATTTGGATTATCCTCACTACAAAGCTCGACATATCGCGCAAACATCTCAGGATAGCGAAGTCTAAACTCATAGGCTATACCAGCACCCATGACGCCTACGCAGTTAATTGTATTTACGATAGTGCCTGCTTTGGTGTTAAATATATTTCCATTTTTTAGAGTTACCATTTTTTATCCTTAGAAAAATTTAGCTGGATCAACTATGACGTTGATATTATACATTTTAAGATCACCAGCTAGTTGCTCTTCGATAGCTTTTTTGCTAACTTGATCTTTAACATATATAGAGCGCATGTAGCGACTATAAACTACATCATTGATCAAAATTTCTGCCATCATTTTTTGTTTGATATCATCATATCTAATGCCATTATTGCACCATCTTTGAGAAAAAACCTCATTGAAATTTATGAAATTTGTATTTTGCAAGTCTGGCAAATATTTACTAAATTTGGCCTCATCTGCAGACGCATTGCGATTTGATATCAAAAAATCACCTTGGTGATCTTTGATAACACGAACATCAAATCCTAAAATGATAACACGGGCATTGTTTCTATTTTTATAAAGCATAGCATTGCGAGGATTAAAATAAAATGGGACATAGTCGTGAATTTTATGTCCATATATGTGCTCAACCTTTTCGCGTTTTGCATTAACCTCTTGGTTGCTAATATCTACTTGCCTGTAGGAGTTGTAGTGATTTTGCAAGCCATGTAATAAGATATTTTTCAAGTTGTTAGAGTCTGTCATATGAAAAATTTCGCTCATGCCGTCTAAGAAAGTTTGGTTGCTCATTATAACCTCCGTTATTTTTTCGGAGATTATAAGGGGCATGATAGACATATAATGTCTAAAAATATTAAATTATAGGCTTTCTTGTATATTTATAAAATTCTGATATTTGTCAAACAGCTTTTTTATCTCTTGTTTGATATGGCTAAATTCTTCTTCACTGATATTGCCATGTGCAAAGTCGTTGCGTAGTTCATCTAATCTATTACGGTAATTAGTTAATTCATTTAAATTTTTAAATTTTGTCTTGGCAACTGATTTTATTTCAGCTATATCTGATGCTTCAAGCTTAAATTCAAATTCATGATAGGGTTTACGAAAATTTTTCATTGTATTTTCTCTAAACTTATCATCTTCGCATTCTCGAGATTTTAATGCTTGAACAAAAAAATTACTTACCAAATAATTCTTACGCTCCTTTTTTTTGGAGCATTCATCTAAAGTTTTCTTATACACGATAGGGATATTTCTTTCAAAAACTCCAACTATATAACTATTCACACTTTCAAATAATAATACCAACGACTGCAACAAATAACCCTTTTTAAACATATCTTTGGCTAATTTATATCTAAAAATATATGCGCTGTCGCTCCAGTCACATATTTTTTTTAGTCTATCTTTTAGATCCCTAGCTCTTGATATCAGCGCAATATCATCTATCTTGTCAAGCTCTTTGATCAACTCATTATGTGAGCTTTTTAACTTTGCGATATTTAGGCTTAGTATATTATTTGAAAAATCGTTTAAAGCATTTACTAGTGGCTCAAATCTTTTTACCCTTATGTGTTGAGCCAAGGTATAGTTTTGAGAAAAAGCTGCGATAACAAAGGCGATATTGGCGATATCTAGGTATTGCCTTAAGTCTATTATCTCGTATAGCTTAAATTTTTCTATCTCCTTTGCAAACAAAATTTGATCTATTTGGGAGACGTTTGAAAAGTTTTGTATGAGTAGATCAACCAGTGCGAGCAAAGGCAGATGCCTAAAGCCATGCGTCACGTCAAAGACGATCTTACCAACACCAATTTTAATTAGATCATCTATCACTCTCTCAAATATCTCAAACAAAGCTTCAAAAATTTTTCTCATCTGTGATCTTGTAGCTATCGTTAAAATTTATCTGAAAATTTACGTAGTGAGCCATTACCGCTTCATTAAACTCCCTAGCATCTGTGGTATATATGGGTACTATATTTTCAGCACCAAATTTATCTGCCAGCAACGGCAAAGTGTTAAAAAACTCTTGCGATTTATCAGGGCTCTCACCAGCGAAATAATATCTAGCGCAACCTTCGGTTTTAATGTTCTCTTTTTGGCCTTGTATGCCAAGAATCGTAATAACGGCTATTTTGTTGTTAATCTCTTCACTCTGGGGCGGATTTGCTTTTTTGACTATAGTTAGTGGCATTTGCATCCTTTAAATTTAACAGCTTATATTTTTGAAGTATAGAAGATTATCTCGTTTTGCAACTTGTGTTTTACTTAATAAAAAAGGTAGGCTTTATAAATACTCCCTAAATTTTTCATGCTTAAATTCACGCCTCGTTACCAATTTACCATCTATAGTAAGCTCCTCAAAGATGCGTTTAGTGGTAGCATAGATAGTTTTTATCCCAATATTTTTGGCAAAATTTATCATGTTATAAGTAGCACCAAAGTCACCTTGTACCAGCAAAATATCACCAGCTTTAGCTTCAAGCATCAACTCTTTTTTGTATGTATTTAAAGCATATAATATATTTTCATCTGCTGGGTTGATATTTGACCACGTATTATCTGCAATATTTATTATATAGTCGATATCAAATGATTTTATAGCTTGATCTTTTTGCTCTTGTGTTAAATCATGGTTTATTAGAACAAACATTTTTTTCATTATTATTCCTTTTTAAATAAACAAGATGGGATAGTATCTAGCAAGTTGGACACATTGTGGCAAAAAAGAAGCAAAATAGCAAAATTGCTTAGTTTTAAATTTTTATGACATATTCTGTCGTTTTTGTACCCTATAATTATTGTACTTCTATAAGACAAGGATAAAAATGAAAACAAAAACAAGAGACACAGTTATAGTAGCGTCTATCAAAGGAAGCATCAGCCTGCATGTAAGAGTCGTGAGATCTAAAAAGACCTACACAAGAAAGCAAAAGCACCCAAAGGATAATAGAAGATCAACATAGTAGATTTATATAAATGCAAATCACTCCAAGGCTATTGCACAAAATTTACATCAAGCCTATATCCAGCAGCATTTGCATAGGCATTTAAAGTAGAACCAGTTTTTTCTTCGTTAAATCATTTTTTCAAATCTTTTGAAATTTTAGACGCTATTTCCGATTTTGTGTTGTATATTCTAAAAAGATATAATCCCCACCCTTTAGGCAATGTTCTATTTGGCTTATCTTACACGTATATAAACCCTAATACAAAAACCCAAATAGCCACAATGGTATCTTATTGCCGACACCAACTTCAATATCATCTGCTGCTACAAATGAATTTGGTATATCTTTTATCTGCTCAAAGCTCTTTTTGGCTCCACCTATTTCAAAGACAAATTCGCCTACTATAAAATCTCCAGCTTTGCCTGAGTAAATTTCAGTAATATTTCCAAGCTGATTGGCAAAGAATGTTTCTCTCACATTTCCTATATCAGGGCTGTTTATATACATTAAATTTGTATTTTCAAGGTAAATTTTATCCGCCTTATCCATATTTTTTATAGCAAGCTCTTTTTTCATTAAAAGCCTTATGAGCCCAGCACTATCAAGCATAGCAAGATACTCTTTTAGGGTTCTATCGTCTCTTATATCAACAAGCGATTTTAGACTTGAGTAGTTTGGTTGATACGGGACGTTTGTGCTTATAGCATGAGTTAAGATCTTTAGCTTTCTTGCCGTATTGCCGTTTAAATTTGGATATATACTTAAAAGATCACTATCTATCGTAGCTTCTATGCTTTGCCTTAGAGTCTGATAAAAGACAGTATCATTTGGCATATCATTATAGTATGGGTAGTAACCCACCTTTAGATACTCTCTAAAAAGCTTAATAACTGCTAGCTCTTTTTGTTTTAAAGTATTAATGATATCAACAGCTATATCCTGATGGTTTGCAAGTAAATTTGTAAGCTCAACCGCTTCTAGATTTATGTCGTATCTTAGCCCTACATACTCCCTAAAACTCATTCCACTCATCTTATATACTATCGCTCTTCTGTTTAGATCATGAGAGCTTTTTAGCACTTCAAGAGCAGACGAGCCTGTAGCTACTATGTTTAGATCTTTAAAATTATCATAGGCAAATTTTAATACTGCAGATATATCTTTACTTTTATGAATTTCATCTAGGTATAGATGCTTTCCACCATTTAGTACAAACTCTCTTATAATCGAGGTTATATCATTTGATATCTCTATGTCATCTAGGCTTAGGTAAAGACTATCTTTGTTTTTACTAGCTAGCTGAGCTAGTGTAGTTGTTTTACCTATTCCTCTTTGCCCAAGGATAACGATAAGTCTATGAGATAAATCCTTGGAGTCTATAAAATATCTTTTAAATTTATGGTTGTTTAATCTTATAAGGTCATTGCTTTTTAAAAAAAGTTGATCTAACATAGTTTATCCCTGAATTATGTAATACAATACAATTATATCATAAAAATGCATGGAATAAAATACAGACAAGATTGTTTTTTAAATAAAAGCGTATTTTATTATAAATGACTATAAGCATTTGTTCTTTACTGGAGAAAGCAGTGCTATTGGGTTCTTTCTAAAATTTAAGTTCCATAATATTAAAGCATTACTTTTAATATCCACCTTTTTCTCATTGATAAAAATTTATCTATTAAGCTAGATTCTTTAGAATTTAGGAAGTTACCAGTTTTTGTAGGTTTTTAAAACTTCACGAGCCCATTTATGAAAGCCTATATGCGAAAAAGATCGTCCTCTAGTTCATATACTTGCCCAAATATCTCAGCGTTTTTGTTCTTTTGCATAAGCTTAAATATAGCATCTGCACCGGCTATGCCGTTTTCAAGCCTACCACACATCGTGCGGTATATCCATCTTGTGCAGACAAAGCATTGATTTGTCGAATTGTTTAGCAAGTGACCCAGCATATCCTTTGCTTGCTTCTCTTTACCAGCCTCAAATAGCTCCTTTATCTGTCTGATCTTTTTCATCGCCACTCCTTTTTTGGATGAATTTTAAAATAAAAAATGGACAAATTTTATTCCTATTTTGCTGGTATAATCTCACAAAAAAGGACTTTGAAATAAAGATCTTTTTGACGATATAGGGTAAGTAAAAGGAGAAAAGGTGATAGAACAGAAATCAGTGAGAGATATGATATTTGATATAATAATATCTAAACAAAAATCTAATTAAAGGATTTAAAAATGGCCGAATTGGTTTCTCTTAACGATATTTTTAACAATAGATACTATAGGATACCTGATTATCAGCGCGGATATGCTTGGGGCAAGGCACAATTGGATGATTTCTGGGATGATTTGAATGAATTGGAATTGGGAAGGATTCATTATACAGGTGTTTTAACACTAGAGGATGTTACTGATTCGGAGAGGCAAGACCATGCTGATATGTGGCAGCGAGACAATGGTGCAAACAAGTCAAACTCAGTATGTTACGTAGTTGATGGGCAACAAAGACTTACTACTAGCGTTATTTTAATAAAAGTTTTACTAGATAGCGTAAAAGATGAAGAGTGGTTTTGCGATAGGAGACCAAAAGAATATGTGAATCAATATATCGGGGGAGAAAACCCAGAAGGTAGTTACTATTATTTTGGTTATACTGCAGATAATCCTAGTTTTGAATTTTTAAAAACTAGGATTTTTGGCAATAGCTCTATAACAAATGAAAACAAAGATACTTTATATACCAAAAATTTAGAAGATGCAAAAAAATTTTTTGAAAACAAGATCAAAAAAATATCACTAACAGATAAGGAAGTTGTATTTAAAAAATTAACAGAAAATTTTAAATTTAATAAATACATTATATCTGATGAAATGGATGTATTTGTTGCTTTTGAAACAATGAATAATCGTGGTAAAAAATTATCCAATTTAGAACTATTAAAAAATAGGCTCATTTATATTTCCACTAAATTTAATAAAGAGCAAGGTGGAGAAGCATTGAGATATGAAATAAATACATGCTGGAAAAATATATATGAATTTTTAGGTAAAAATAAAGACAATATACTTGATGATGCTGATTTTTTAAAAAATCACTGGATAATGTATTTTTCTTATAATAGAGAAGTTAGTAATGCCTATATGGTGGATCTTCTGGATAAAATATTTACTTCAAAAGAGGTTAATAAAACACTTAATGTAGAATATATAAGGCAATATATTAATAGTTTAAAAGACAGTATAGAAAAGTGGTATATTTTACATAACGTGTCGGAATATAATGAAGACAAAGAAATAAAAATACTCTTGGAAAAACTTTATAGATTAAATTATGGTGCTTTTAAGCCCATTTTAATGGCTGTTTTACTAAGACCAGAAATATGCAAAGTAGATTTTGTTGATCTATTAAAAATAATAGAAAGATATATTTTTTTAATTTTTTATATATCTAGAAGACGTTCCAACACAGGCGATAGTTCGTTTTACGCCGATGCTAGTGAATATTACAAAAACAATAAAAGTATAGTTGACATAATTAAAAATATTAAAAAATGGTTAGTGGACTATATAAAACCAAATCATTTCTATGACTACATTCAGGATAAATTTAATGAAGGAGGAGGATATTATTATTGGAATGGGCTTAAATACTTTATGTACGAGTATGAGCTTTATTTGAGGGAAAAATCTAAAAACTCGGAGTTAAAAATATCTTGGAGTAGTTTTACTAGTATTAAAAATAACTATTGCACTATAGAGCATATTTTACCTCAAACGCCTGATGGAAATTGGAAAAAGGTCGTCAAAGGATTAAGGGGTAAAAAAATTCAAAAAATAGTAGGCACTATAGGAAACCTTGTTCCTCTTGCAAATGCTAAAAATTCAAAATTAAGCAATTATGACTTTTTAATTAAAAAGAGTGGAAAAGATGGAGAATTTGTTGGTTATTACAATGGTTCGTATTCAGAAAATGAGATAGCCAAAGAAAACGTATGGGGTTTAAATGAGATTAAAGTAAGAAGTGAAAAACTCATAAAATTTTTATTCGATCATTGGGAGATAGAGACTTATTTAAATGAAGATGAATCTAACACTATAGAAGATTTAAAAAAAAGACTAACTTTTATAGAAGATGTAGAGTGACACTATCTAAATCCCTCTACATCCGCGGTCTTCAGTGTGAAAAGAGCTTGTGGCTTAAAAAGAAAAAGCCTGAGGTTTTGCAAGCTCCAGATGATGGCGCGCAGGCGGTATTTGATACGGGCACTTCAGTCGGCGAGCTAGCCTGTGAGCTCTTTAGCAGCGGCGAAAGGATAGAGTATACGGGCGACTTTAGCTCACAGATGGCAAAAACAAAAGAGCTTATCGAGCACGGCGCAAAGGTCATCTACGAGGCCACTTTTTGCTTTGACGGCATCCTTGTGATGGTGGATATCCTTCGTATCGGCAAAAACGAGCTTGTCATCAACGAAGTAAAGAGCTCAACCTCGGTAAAAGACGTCTATATAGATGATACAAGCATCCAGTACTACGTCATTAGCTCGCTTGGCTACAAGGTGAGTGCCGTAAATATCATCCATATAGATAGCAACTACGTAAGAGGCGAGAAGCTCGAGCTTGAGAAGTTTTTTCATATCGAAGACGTAACCGAGCAAGTAAAGCAAAAACAAGCGGACATCCCTCAAATTTTAAGTAAATTTGATGAAATTCTCAGCAAAAATATTGAACCGGACATTGACATCGGCCCTCATTGCTCAAACCCTTACGCTTGCGACGCTTGGGAGTACTGCTGGCGCGAGCAGCGAGGCATACCGGAGTATAGTATCTTTGACATATCTCGTCTAAGAAGCGATAAGAAATTTGAGCTTTATAAAAGCGGCATAGTTAAATTTGAAGACATAAAAGAGCTAGATAAATTTAACGCCTCTCAGCAGATACAAATCCGCTCCGAACTATCCAAGGAGCAGATCATAGACAAAGGCGCCATTAAAGAATTTCTAGACACGCTTAGCTATCCACTCTATCACCTTGACTTTGAGACATTTCAGCAGGCGGTACCTGAGTTTATAGGGCTTAGGCCTTACGAGCAGATACCTTTTCAGTTTTCTATCCACAAGGATGATGGCAATGGAAATTTAGAGCATTTTGAGTTTTTGGCCGAGTCGGGAACTGATCCTAGATACGAGCTGGCGCTAAATTTGATCAAATTTATCCCGCAGGACGCCTGCGTACTGGCTTATAATATGAGCTTTGAAAAAGGAGTGATAAGACGCCTGGCCGAAATTTATCCGCAAATCTCAAACGAGCTTATGGCTATCCATGACAATATAAAAGACCTGATGGTGCCATTTGCTAGCAAAAGCTACTACCACCCAAAAATGCAGGGCAGCTACTCTATAAAATACGTCTTGCCGGCGCTCGTGCCTGAATTTGAGTCAGCGTATAAGGATTTAAATTTGATCCATCACGGAGGCGAAGCTATGCAAGCATATGCTGCTATGGCCTGTATGAACGAAACCCAGCGCGATGCCTATAAAAAGGCGCTTTTGGAATACTGCAAGCTAGATACATTAGCGATGGTTAGGGTTTTAGAAAAACTAAGAGAAATCGTGCACTAAGACAAAAAATGTCTAGTTTATTAGATATAATGTTTTAAAAATTGAAAGGAGAAAGGTATGGATATAGAAAAATTTGAATCTATGTTAAAACAAATCAAATTTCTAAGTGACAAGTTAGAAACTAAAAAGCTGCGTGGCAATAATGACTACAACTTATTTTTGGCACTTCTAGATATAAACGATGAGGTTCGGTTACATTCTCGATTTATATATTCGCTTTTAGATACAAGTTCTCCGCACTACCAAAAAGAGCTATTTTTAGAGCTTTTTATAAAAGCTTGCGGATTAGATAATTTTGGACTAAATTTACAAACCGCAAAAGTCTATAAAGAGTATGAAAATATAGATATCTATATAACCGACGGCACGAAGCATATTATCTTAGAAAATAAAATAAATGCTGGCGATCAAGAGGCTCAGATAAAAAGATATATAAAAACCATCCAAAAAGAAAACAGCGGCGAAGCCGAAATTTATGTGCTATTTTTATCGCCAGAAAGGCGTGAGCCTAGCGACTATAGCTTGGATGGACTAAAAATCAGCAATAGTAAAATATTGGATGAATACGGCAATGAAGTAGCTAAATTCAAGGCGATTTCATATAAGGAAGAAATAATGAAGTGGCTTGGCTCGTGTCTTGATGAGGCTGGGAATTTGGCAAATTTAGCCGCCGTGATATCGCAATACAAAAACGTAATTGAAAAAATTTATGGAACCTATAAAGGAGTAGAGATGGATACTGAGGAAATAAGTAAGATAATACTAGAGAACTATGATATAGTCGATGAAATAAGAAATAAATACTTTGATATAGCCAATGCAAATAGGCTTAATGAATTTATGTCAAACGTAAAGACCGAGCTTGAAAAAAGATTATCACAAGAATGGTGCGTAGAAATAGAAGAGGCTGATACTAGAAGGTATTTTGAACCTATAAGTTTTTATAAATATAGTTGGGGCAATGAGCATATACTAACTTTTACTCTAGAATTTGATAATAGGAACTTTCTAAATCCATACATTGGACTTGCTTATGATATAGATAAAATAAATAAGGCATACGTTGATAGTATACAAGTTAAAATTTCTAGCGAATGGAATATAGGTGCGAGATTTGCCAGATGGAAATGGCTAAAAAAAGATCAATTTTTAAGAGAAATAGTCGTAAACAAATATGGCGAGTTGGAGCTGGTTAATGAACTAATAAAAATGAAAGATGAGCTAGAGCCATTGGCTGATGAAATCATTAAGCTAGCTATGGTATAGGTCAAACAGTTATTTTTGGATAGATGGGTCGCTTTAATCGCTAATGCCAATTTAAAGAGTTGGCAATTGGTTGACCGATCTTAACTTTATCTATTTCTAAACTATAGTAAAAGCTGTTATATAGATATTTATAGACAAATTTTGTCCATATTTTTATTTATAATAAAAATATAGGAGCAAAAATGAGCGAGCAAGAACTTTGGCAAGAGTATGATGAGTTTTCTTTTTTGGCGCAGGCTAAGTCAAGCTATGACTATGTAAATAATGCAAATTTTATGAAATATAGCAACACTGAGATGTCAAAAGATTTCTACAGGCAAGCCGTCAAGGCACTAAATAATGCGTATGATGTCGTTACTGAGGCTAAATTTATACTGCAAAATCTAAAAAACGACTTTGGCTGTGAGAGTGAATTTATAAAAGAGATATACTTGCAAATTTTAAATACAAAAATGACGCCATACGAGCATCAAGAGGTAGCTAAAATGATAGAGAGCTATAGCTCTATCGCTCGATAAAATGGCTCTTTTGCGCCGCTACTTGCAGAGTTATAAATTTTAACTCCGTTTAAAACGTCCGTGTGAGATTTTGGCTCGTGGATATGCCCACAAAGGATGATCTTTGCATTTAAAAGATTATTTTTAATAAGCCTTGCAAGCTCTATATCCCCGTGATCTTTGCCATTTTTACTAATGCTCGTGCTTGTCTTTGCTGGGGGAACATGGGTCAGTAAGATGTCGCACTCCGCAAATTCAAGCAGATCATCGCACAAGTAAGGCACGCAGCCAAATTTAACGCCGTTTATAGTCTTTATAGCGCCATCAGAGTATATGGTATTTATAGAATTTAGCCAAGATGGCGGCATATCGTGGTTGCCAGAGCATACAAACACGGGCTTTTTAAAGCTTTTTAGCCACAAAGTTGTTTGCTCTTTTTCTTGTGTGCTCTCTTTATATAGAAAATCACCACTAAAACAAAAGATGTCAAATTTGTCTTGAAGAGCCAAAATATAGTCAAAATAGCCAGCACCAAAGTGCAGATCGCTAGCGTGAAAAAGTTTTAAGCCACTCATTTGTATCTATCAGCCTTTTAATCCCCGAGCAAATTTGTGATCAATTTTACCACCATATCTTTTTGTTTTGGCTCGCTTTGAGCTACAAATAATGCAAGTGTAACAAGGGCGTTGTCGCTAATTCTACGCTCGCTATTACTTTTAAAAAGTAGCTTGCATTTTGACAAAAACAAGACAAATATAAATGATCCGATGCGTTTGTTGCCGTCGCTAAATGGGTGGTCTTTGATGATGTAGTAGATCAAATTTGCCGCTTTTTCTTGTGGGCTCGCCAAAAGATCACGTCCGCCAAATGTCTGGTAGATATTTTTTATTATCCCTTCAAATTCATTTGCCTTTTGGACGCCAAAGATATTTGACGCCTCGCCCTTTTTCATAAGCTCTCTTTTTAGCTCATCCACTGCCATTAGCGCCTCGTCATATCCAAGGATAAAATTTTCGCCTTGATCGCTTTTGCGAAGATCAAGCGATCCATCATCAAATTTTTGCAGTAGCGACCAGCTCTTTTTATAGTATCTAATAAGCTCTAGCGTCTCTTTATCGTTGCTGCTCATAGCGCCTCTTCGTCAGAAATTTATCTCTTTTAGATACTCGCTGACATCTTTTTTGACCTCGTCAGCTAGCTCTTTTGGCTCAAGCACCTTTATAAATGGCAGGTAGTAGTAGATGAGCGGTTTTACCTCCATTATGTGGGTAAATTCTATCTCGATCTCGACTGAGCCGTCGCTATCTTGACCAGTTATGCACTGCTTTGCGTGTGGTTTTCGCTCAAAGTATTTTGCTACTTCTGGCGCTAGCAGTAGTCTTGCTGTTTTTGGAGCTTCTAAGTTTGCCCATGCTGAGTTCATCGCCTTTACACGCTCATCTAGCTCGCCACTTAGTTCAAATTTATCCCCACTTTGCTTTATGTCTTTTATGCTCTTTAGGTGAAATTTCTTAAATTTATTGCCCTTTTTGCTATCAAGCAAGAGCAGATACCAAAATCCCTCAAAAAGTGCCAGCTTTAGAGGTTTTACAAGAAACTCAAAGCCGTTATACGTGCATGTTATCTCCGCTTTTTCTCTTATGGCATCCTCAAGCGCTTGAAAATTTACGAGGTCATCCTCGCTTAGCTTTTCGTTGTTTATATTTGTAAGTATTGGGTGGTTTAACTGCTGAGAAATTTGCTCTAGAAGCACGTGAGCTTTGCTGTAAAAATTTGATCCCATATTTTTTGCCACGTTATCAAGGATATTTAGCACCACTCTATCATCTCCGTCTAGTCCGTCGCTCGCATCCTCGTCGTTTAGGCTCCAGTAGTGCCCCTTTTTGACGGCGCCATACTCTCTAAGCGTGTCGTAAAGGTCGCGCTGGATGGTCTTTGAGGTCACCCCAAGCATGGCTGTTAGCTCTTTTATCGTGTGCGGTCTCTCTCTTAGCTTTAGGGCTATAAAATTTATGCGTTCAAATTTGCTATTTTCTTGTTTGGTTATGATGGGTTTCATTTGGCCTCCTAGTTTGGCGATTATATCCAAATTAGGACTAGAAGGTGTCTTTTCTAGCATAATATCTGCCTAAGACCATCTAGTGCGCCACATTTTAGACTTATGCCGATATACTCTGAGATGTAGTTATCTCGTGGGTTTATGCGGATAAGAGTTGCTTTTTTGGAGCGTTTAACGAATTTCTCACCAAAATTTCTAATTGTCGGTACCGCAAGCCCAGCGCCTAGCTCTATGATCACAAAGCGGCTATCTTTGTTTTGCTCTAGCCACGCTTCATATCTTTTGTGCTGTGCCAAGGTTCTTTTTGGGTTAAACTCATGATCGTAAAACATCATGATATTTGGACGGCTTACGCAGCCACACTCAGGGCAAACTGGCATCTTTGTAGCGATAAATTTAGCCTCATTGACCTCTACGCTACTCTCACACATGCTCCATATCATCCCATCGTCGTTGTGGATGCACTGGGCGTGATGGATCGAGCCATGAACTTCGTAAATTTTATCCTTGTTAAAGCCAGCCTTGGCAAAGTGTCCATCGACGTTTGAGGTATAGACAAAGTAGTTTTCGTTTTTGCTTTTTACAAGATCTAAAAGCAGCCTAAAGCCCTCGTGAGGCTCTGTATTTTTGTATAAATTTAGCCTGTGTCCGTAAAATGCCCAAGCTAGCCTTGGATCATCAAAAAACCACTGCGGATTTGCCATATCTTCAAAGCTTAAATTTTTATCCCTTAAAAGTGGATAGGCTTTCCAAAAGCCTTGATCCCCACGAAAATCAGGCAATCCACTATCTACACCCATGCCAGCACCTGCTGTGATGATGACTGCATCAGCCTCTGCGATGATCTTTTTGATCCTATCTATTTTCTCTTGCATTTTGATCCTTTTGTAAGAAATTTTGGTAATTGTAATGGGTTGATCAGACATTTTTGTGTCCGCTCTCTTTTGGTAAAATAGTGAAAACTTTATAGGAGAGTAAAATATGATAGAGAAATTAACGCTTAGAACAAGAGCATATATTTTAACAGACAAGAGATTTGAGAATTTTATATCCAATCCCGGTGACTGGTTTTATGCCGAAAAAGACGATGAAAAGGTGATTGTAAAAAGTATTTCAAAAAGAGTTGATAAGAAATATAGGCTTTTATTAAAAAAAGAAATATTGGAAAAAGTTAAAAATAATGTCAATGTAATTATTGGATGCATTGATGATGATAAATTTTATAGACTTGAGCTTGAGATAAAAAATTTTGATACCGATACGGAGGTGCTTTTTAGTGATAAATTTGAAATTTGTAAAAATGGGGATATCGTAAAAGTAATACAAAAAGATATGATTGACTTAAATATCGAGTCATTTACCGATTATACCGATGATAATAAAAGAATAAATAGTCTAGCTACTGCGGATAGAATAGAAGGGTTTGGTGGAAGAGATGAATTCTTAAATTGGTACAACAGTCAAGAGAAAAAATGTTGCTATTGTGGAGTTGAAGAAGCTGATTTAAAAGAATACTTTAAAAGCGAAAATACGCAATATGAAAAAGCTAGGCAAAGAGGAAAATTTTTAGAAGTTGAACGAGTGATAACAGCGCCAAAAAGTGAAAATAAATATTCAAAAGAGAATTGTCGTTTGGCTTGTTATATTTGCAATAATGCAAAAAGCGATTTTTTGTCGGCTAAGAGTTTTGAACCTATTGCCAGAGGTATAAACAAATTTTGGAATAACTACTTAAACAAAAATGTAGAATTTCCAGAAGATTTTGAATATTGGAGCAAAAACAAAAAATAGCAAACAAGGCGGTAACTCTACCGCCCAAATTTCTCCGCCGTTATGCAGTGTAGCGCACCGCCAAGCTCTATGATTTCGCATAAATTTATCGTCTCTATCGTGCAACCGCTATAAATTTTATTGATCTGCTACAGCGCAACATTGTCATCATCTATGCCGTATATTGGAACTATTAAAATATCCTTAATTTTAATAAAATTTAAGTAAGCACCACAGTCTCTCTTTTTAGTGAAAAATCCCTTGCAATACTTCATAAATTTCACATCCAAGCCGCTCTTTTTAAGCGCTTTTATGAGCCTATCATTAAAGCTTTTACTCTCACTTGAAAAGTCATTTACTAGCACACTATTTTCATCTATCCATCTCACCATGGCGTCGCTGTGCCCTAGCATATCGTAAGGCTGCTTTGGTATGATGATGAGCTCATTTAGCGCGCATTTTTGCTTTATGGTCTCAATGATCCCTGCCTTTGTTTTTGATGGATTTTCTCTAAAAATTTTATCAGTCATGATGGCTTTGCATCCAAGCCTTACGAAATTTCCGCCATCAATCACTAAATTTATATGCTCTTTTAATGGATGGATCTTTGTTCTTAGGTGGCTATATTTATCATTCTTTAGGTAGTCTGGATCGTAGTCGTAAGAGATAAGGCGCCCATCATCAAGCAAAATCGGCATAAAGTCCCTCATCCAGATGTCTTTAGTCTCTAAAAACTCGTATTTGACCCCGTGTCTGTCAAATATCTGGCACAAGCTTTTGGCTGTTTTGGCATGGTGCTTTGCTAAAAGTGCGGAAAGTAGGATAGTTGGCTGCATATTTGCTCCTAAATTTGATAGTTTTGTGAAATTGTACTAATAAATTTCTAGACATTTTTTGTCCATTTGAGTAGCTATAATTTCACAGATCGCAAAAAATGTATCGGCGATAAAAATCAAAAAAGGATAATCAATGGTCTACGAGCAACTTAAAATTCTCACACAAAACAGCGACAAAAAGGCGCTCTCAAAAGCACTTGGCTACGTAAAAGAGCAAAATTTCACAAGAGCACTTGCAAATTTAGAGGCAGCAAAGAGCCTTGATGAGTTCATAACAAAGGGGCACTTTGACTGGGCACACAGCTCAGTAACGCTCATTCTAGCCCTTAGCAAGCATTTTGGTCTTAACATAGACGCTGAGCTTGGCAAGGTGCAAAAACTCTACAATGAGCGAGTAAAATTTAGAGGCTCATATATCTATATAGATACGGATTTTAGGCGCAAGGGCGAGCCTATATTTGCTCTTGCTATGGCGCAGCATTTAAGATATATCAGCCTAACGCCGTTTTTAGATGAGCTTTGTTTTAAAGCATTGCACGAGCAGCTAAAAGTCATCTCAAATATCACTAAAAACTACTATCAAAAAACAAAAACTCTACCTATTTTTGGAGCTATAACTGGCTTTAAGCTCTATTTTCTAGGCAAAGATTATTCACTTGATACAAACGGAAATTTTACAGATAAAGAGATCGCCGAACAAATTGCGACGATTAAATTTTAGATAAAGGATAGGTTATGAATTTATCAGGACGCTATGAGCGCATTCATAAATGTTGCAGATGTTGCAGGATTTACTATGCAGATTATATTATAGACGAAAATGTGATGCTGGAAAATTTGGCTAAAAACTTAAGCCAAGATGAGCTTGATTGGCTTTTGCAAAACCATACAGAGCTTTGCCTGAGGGTAAATCACCATCTTTTTGAGTACGATGATCTGGCTCGCTCAGTATTTTTTAAAAGTAAAAAGAGAGGCCTTGCGGTAAAAATTTATAAGATCGCACAAAGCTTTTGTAAAAGCGGTATGGACTACGCTTTTTTGGCGATAGCTATACATAAAAGCTTAAGAGCCAAAAAATGGTGCAAGGAGCTTTTAGCTATGGCGGAGAACAACATAAAAGACGGGCTTTGCCTTATAAATATGCTAAATTTTATAGAGATCAAAGTCTTGTGCGGACAAAAAGCCAAAAATTTCTTGCAAAACGCACTAATGGCGACAGATTTTAAGGCGGATTTTTATCTTGATATGGCGCTGGAGCTAAAGCAAATAGGTGGCTTTGATGAGTTCGCCTATAAATTTTATAAAAAGTGCATAGAGAAAGACAAACATGACTTTTATCTAAGTTATGCTCACGTTTTTATAAAAGACAAGAGCGAACTAAAAGCACTCGGCATAAAACCAAAACAAAAAGAGCAAAAAAGTGTCGTGGTCTCAAAAGAGCATAAAAGCAAAGACGAATATCTAAGCGAGCTAAGAGAGACGAAAGAGTTATATAAATTCTATGATGTTTTAGATGATATGGCGGAAGAATTTGGCAAGCAAAGATGGATATTAGAGCTTTATAAAGATGGCGAAATTTATGCTAAAACCGCGGCTGACTATGCCTATATGGCAAGTAGCGTTATGTGGGATTTTAAAGATAAAATTTACGCAAGAGAGTTTTTAGCTAAAGCCGTAAAGCTCTTGCCAGATCCTAGAGAGACGTTTTTTGTGCTTGATATCTTAAAAAAGCTTGGCGATAAGAAGCTTTTAGCTACAGCTTGCGAGAAGCTACTTAACTTGCCCGATCCTAGTTATATGAGGATAGCTAGCTATCTAAAAAATATCAATCCAAATTTAGCAAAAGAGTGCGCCGTAAAAGCCGTAGAAAAAGCCAAAACTAAAGTTGAAATTTTAGATGCAGCAGCCGATGTTCTGTGGATATTTAAAGATAAAAAATGGACAATCAAGATAGTCAAAAGCGGTATAATTGACGCGGTAGATCAAATTTAAAGGAGATGTGATGGATGATTTTTGTGATAGAGATAAAATAAATGATTTTTTTAATGGTATGAATAAGTATGTACAAAAAGAGATAGAAAATAGTCGTAGAAATGAATCAGATAGATCAGACTACAATATCTTTTTGGCGCTTCATAAAAATAGTGATGAAGTCAAACATACAAGATTTATTCACTCATTATTGGATCCGAATGGTTACCACTATTTGGGTAATGAGTTCTTGCGTAAATTTTTAGAAGCTTGTGGCATTGATGATTTTGATATTAGCAGTGTCGAAGTGAATAGAGAGGAAGGGAATCAAGAATATGGGTATATGGACCTTTGTATAAAAAATGGTAAAAAATGCATAATTGTTGAAAATAAAATTTATGCAAGAGATCAAAATAGCCAAATGAAAAGATACATAGATTATGTTTGCAATGAATGTAAATATAAACTTAAAGATATTCTCTTTGTATATCTTTCTTTAGATAGAGAGAGCGTATCAGATAATAGCAAGGGTGATTATAAAAATAATGCTATAAAATATATTTATTATTCAGAAGAGATAATAAATTGGCTTAGAAATTGTCTTAAATCAAAAATCACAGCTAGTCTTAAGTTTTCTATAGAGAGGTATATTGATGTTATAAATTCGATTTATGGCAAGCACACATATGTAAAAGATGAAGCAAGTTACAGATATATAGAAAAACACTATGATAAAGCTGTAGAAATTTACAAAAAACATAACAACTTGGATAATTCTGTAATAAAAGAACGTATAAGTACGATAGAAGCTACTACAAATAGGATTATAGATGGCTTTATGAATTATCTATCAAGTGAATTTAAAAGGTTTAGAAGAGATGATTTGGTTGCTATTAATAATATAAATAACAAATATCGCAAAAACAATACTTGGCTTGAAATATATGACGAGGCTTGGTGTGACGACAAGAACACACAGGATGAGAAATTTATACTATTTACAGTTTTTAACATAGATAATCAACTCTTTGTCGGAATAGATACGCATAAAAATATGTATAGAAAAGGGCTTAAATGGCAAGAAATTTGGGCAATGATTCGTCCGAAGGATGTGTCTTATGGCAAAAAGAATTTCTTATTATACGAAAAGCTAGAAATTAATAAAAATGTAATTTTAAATGTCAAAGAAGATTTTGCAAAGGCTATACTAAAAAAAGAAATATTAGCTAGCGAGTTATCTAAGAGCATAAAGAAGTTTGTTGATAAACACAAAGATACAATAATTAAGATAAACAATAATAAAAAAGATAAATTTTGGAAAATAGTAAAGGAAAGACTCGAAAAGATAAACCACTAAAAGACACTAAAAATAAAAAATGGAGCAAATATGAAAAAATTTTGGGGTCTTAGGCCATATATGGAAGTTAGTGATTTTATATCGTCAGTAAAGCCAAAACAGCTGCTTTCTAGTGAATTTAACAACATCTTGTCAAAATGTGAGGATTTTAGAGAGTATTTGTATTTGGTAAGGCTAGCTTTTGATGAGCTTGAAGATGGCGAAAATAGGCAAAAGATAATAAAAACTATCCTAAAAATGGCGCTACAAGTATGCCAAGATCCTTGGGGATATTTTTATATAGCTAGAAGTGTCTATGAAAATTTAAACGATAAAAAGCTTGCCAGAAAGATCATTGTAAAACATATAAAAACATTTAAGATAAATGATTATTTCTTGCTTTGCAAACAAAATATACTTAGTAAAAAACAGATCAAAGCAGCTATAAAAAGTGCTTTAAGCTCAGACATGAAAAGGCAAAGATTTATAAATTTGCTAGATAGATTAAGCGAGATAGATAAGTATAGTTTGGTGTGTAGAAAATTTTATAAAAAAGCCAATAGGCTACCGATAGACAATGACGCATATGACGAAGAGTGTTTTAAAAAAGAAGAAAGAACATGGCAAGCGCTGGATCAAATACGCAATAAAAACATTAAAACAAAATAGCAAATTTAAGATATAAATAGATAAATTTAGACACAACCTGACCGTTTTTGCCATTATAATATCCTTTAAATTTAAAGGACAAAAATGGAAAAATTTACAAAAGAACAAAGGCAAAAACTAAATAGCATAAACGAAAGGCTTTATGACCTTGAGCGCCGTGTCGTGCCTCGTGCAAAGCAGATAAATATGTCGGTAAAAAATGTAAAAGAGGCATGTGATCATTTTTGTGAGCTATTGCTCTATTTTTACTCAAAGGATGAACTTCTCATGCGATATAGGCAGTTCATGGTTCACATAGATGACTACTTTTATACGGAAAATCAAAACGAATTTAGAAACTGGCCCACACATGAGATGTCTGGCGAGTGGCACTGCTGGTTTTACCACTGCTTATACGATCACACTAGCCTTAGCTGGGACGAAATTTTGACTATCGACAGGATGGAGGGCAAGCTTCGCTCATGCTACGACTATACGCCTATAGATCTTTGCCTAAAAAAGCTAGAGTGCAGCGAGAGAGAAGAGTATATCTCTGATGCTAACAAAGATCAGTGGGAGCAGATAGAAAAGATAAATAAAGCGCTAGCTAGCTATCAAGATATCCTAATAAAAGATGCAAAAATGCTTGAAAACAGGCTAAAAGCAAGGGTTGAGGGTGGATTTATCGAGGATTATGCTATGGAATTTCGTTTGGTCTTTCGCTTGCGTGAAGACGATCTAGATTATGATGAAAATGACGATAATTTCTTAGCTATCATAAATGAGCCTATCGTCCCTGGCGAAATGAGCAAGAAAAAGAGCCGTTGGACGCAAAACTGTAATGAATATTTTGGTAGCTCTGTCTATTTTGATAAGAAGGCATATTTTTGCTATCTATTTGCAGCTTTTGAAAACAACACACATATCAATAAGATCAAAGACATACTGCGCATAGGCTCTGTTGATATGGCGCTTTGCTGGGATGAATACTATGAAATTTAAAGTAAGACAAAAAATATTAAATTTTAATTCAAATTTCTAGATATAGACATTTCTTGTCCATTTTGATTGTTATAATTTCACATGTCACAAAGATATCTTGACAAAAAATAATTAAAACAAAGGAGAAAAAATGTCAAAGAAAAAAGTTGTTAAAACCGCTCCTATAATTGAGCAGTTTGTAGATTTAGCTAGCACACAAAGAGAGCTAGCAGATGAACTAGGAGCTAAGTTTTTAGAATTTTGCAACACATACCTAAATGAAAAATGTGTTATTGCTAAAAATGAATTTACTTACCAAGACTCTTTTTTGCCAGCAAACCTAACTATCGAAGCCTACACTAAAAAGCCGACTTCTAACATAACAATGGTAGATGCATACATTGGTAATGTGCATTTTAGGTTAAATTGTGATTATTCATATGAAGAGTATGATGATGACCGTTTTAAAGATGAGCTAGTTAAGTTCTTAAATAAATAATATTTTGCAGTAAAAATGAACCTACAATATAAGATTATGCTAGTATAGTGTAAAAGCTCTGAACTGCTATACAGCAGCGATGCACAGGAGTAAATAAAGAGCGTTTTAGGACGCTCTTTTTTAGTTTTTCTTTCACAACAAATTTCTCAAATTTTATCTTTATGGACATAAAAATGTCTTTTCTGCTAAGTAAAATAACTCCAACAAAAGCAAAAAAGGAGCTTATCATGCAAAAAGAAAATTTTTTCGTAGATAATGAGATATATGAGCTTGCAACACTTTGGGTGCTTCGTGCCATTTTTTATGCTGGAGGTGAGAAAGAGTTTTTAAGATGCCGAAGCGATGATGTCTTAGAGTTTTTGGGAATATATACAAGTGAGCCCAAAGAAGAAGACATCGAAGTTCTCAAGACTAAACTCGAGCTCCTTGAAAAAAGCAAAATTTCATGCGAGCTAAAAGAGCTTGAGCACAATCTAAATTTACTTCAAGAAAATTTAGGTCTAAATGAGACTGAGAAAGAGATCTTGAGATTTGCCGCGATCATGTATAACTATGAAGTAGTCTCAAACGCTTGTGATCTGCTAGGAGAGCTAAACACCAGACAGGCCATAAAAGCTATCTCAAAGATACTAAAACTAAAATTTAGCGATGTGCAAAATGCTTTTAGAAAAGATGGGGTTTTTGCTAGGACCTCGATACTAAAAATAGATAGTTACGGACGCAGTCTAAGGTCAAAAACTGATGTTATAAATAATAGTTTCATGGGTGATTTGTTTGTTGAGTGCAAAAGCATAGACGAGATATTTGAAAGTGCGATAAAGCCATGCAGCAAGACAAATTTAACTACAAAAAATTACCCTCACATAAAAGAAGATGTGAAAATTTTGCTCTCGTTTCTAAAAAATGCCACTCGCAAAAAGCAAAAAGGAGTAAATGTGCTACTTTATGGCTCTGCAGGGACTGGTAAAACCGAGTTTAGTAAAGCAGTAGCTAGTGAGCTAAATTTAAAGCTTTACGAAGTAGCTTACGATGATGGAGATGGCTACGCAAACGAGTACCAAAGGATAAGATCGTATTGCCTTGCGCAAAGTGTATTGTCTGCTGGGTCAAATTTACTCATGTATGACGAAGCAGAAGATATATTTAATACCAAAAATGATGAGAAAAGGCAGTATGGCAAAGCCTTTATAAATAGATCTCTTGAGACTAACGAAGTGCCAACTATCTGGATAACAAATAATATCCTTGACATGGATGAAGCTGTAGTTAGAAGATTTAACCTTGCCATAGAGATAGGCATACCAACTGAAGATGTAAGAGCTAAGATCATAAAAAAATATAGTGAAAATTTGATAGATAGTAAGCTCGTAAAAAAGCTAGCTAAAAATCAATTTGTAGCTCCAGCAGTCGTTAGTAACGCTAGCTTAGTCGTTTCAAATTTAAACACAAAAGACAAAAACAAAGCCTTTGAGCGAGTGATAAACAACACACTAAAAGCACAAGGCTACGACGAGATAGAAAAAGATGAGAAGCCAAGCGTCGATCTGCCAAGCAGCTATGATCCAAATTTCGTAAACTCAGACTGCGACCTAACTGAGCTAATGCAAGGCATAAAAGCAAGCAAAAATGCAAGAATGTGCCTTTATGGCGTGCCTGGAACTGGCAAAAGCGCTTACGCTAAATTTATCGCTAAAAGCCTAAAAAAGCCGATCATCATCAAAAAAGGAAGCGATCTTTTGTCGATGTTTGTAGGAGGAACTGAGCAAAATATAGCACTAGCTTTCAAAGAAGCCAAAGATAAAAAAGCCGTGCTAGTCTTTGACGAAGTCGATAGCTTTTTACAAGATAGAAGCATGGCTGCAAGAAGCTGGGAAGTAACTCAAGTAAATGAGATGTTAGTGCAGATGGAGAGCTTTGATGGCATCTTTATCGCTACGACAAATTTGATAGATAATCTTGATAAAGCCTGTCTTAGAAGATTTGATCTAAAGCTTGAGTTTGGGTATTTACTGCCAGAACAAGCGCAAAATTTATTTAAAAAAGAGTGTGCGCTGCTAAAAGTCAAATTTGACGAAAATGCAAGCAAAAAGGTCTCAAACCTAGGCTTGCTAGCGCCTGGAGACTTTGCTAGTGTGAGAAGACAAGCTAAATTTAGACCTATAAAAAATGGCGAAGACTTTTGCCATAGACTTGAGCTAGAAGTCGCACTAAAAAATGAAGAAAAGAGTGTGAAGATAGGGTTTTAGGGATGATCCCCAACGAGGTATTTTTGTCTGACTTGTCAGACAAAAAGTATCCTCGCCCAGATGAAATAGAAGATGACTTTTTGATAGATGATATCATATGTATGCGAATAGTGGGCCGGTTATGGATTTTGCTTTTTATTCTCTATTGATCCATTTGAGATATATGATAAAACCTTAAAAATTATTGCACAAAATTTACATCCAGCCTATATCCAGCAGCATTAGCATAGGCATTTAAAGTAGAGATTGTTGGGGAAATTTTAGAGTTTAGGCTCTCTAGTCTTGAGATGTTGCTTTTACTAGTATTCATCCTACTAGCTATCTCCTCTTGAGTCAGATTTGCCGCTTTTCTGATCTTTATAAGCTTTAACTTTAAATCAAATTCAACTTCAAGTCTATCGTATTCTTTTTTTACTTCATCTTTTTCTAATGCTTTTGCTTTAAAATCTTCAAATGTTGGTCTCATTTTATCTCCTTTGCTCTTTGTATGATGATCCTCATATCTTTTTTAGGGATAGTGTCTGATTTTTTAATGAGCGTATGTAAAATCACTATTTCTCTATTTATGACATTTACAAAGACACTTCTTGCAATACCTTCTTTACCTTTTGCTCTAAACTCGAATAACTCATCGACAAAAGGTGCGCTATGAGGTCTGCCCAAATTTGGTCCAACCTCCCTAGCCATTTCAAGTATGCGAAGTAAATTAGCCAAAATAGTATCTGGCAAAGATAATGTCTCATCTTCAACGCTCTTGTCATAAAACGTGATTTTCTATAATTGCTCTTTTATGTAGGCTACATTATCATATTTGATAACTTATTGTCAAATATGATAACTTTTAAGAATGCATACTCTTTTTCTCTCCTTGATAAAATTTACCTCTTCAACTAAACCATTTAGGATTTTCGAAATTACAGCTCATCGTAAATGCTCATAGTAATCTTGTTAGATTTAATATCACAATTACAAGCTAGAAGAATTTTTTCTATTTTAGAAATACAAAAACCAGTTTTTGCTTCGTTAAATCATTTTTTCAAATCTTTTGAAAGTTTAGATACTATTTCCGATATTCTAAAAAGATATAATCCCTCCCCCTTTAGGCAACTATTGTTCTATTTGGCTTATCTTACACGTATATAAACCCTAATACAAAAACCCAAACAGCCAAAGTGGAATTTTATTTCCAACCCCTACTTCAATATCATCTGCTGCTATAAATGAATCTGGCATATCTTTTATCTGCTCAAAGCTCTTTTTGGCTCCACCTATTTCAAAAGTAAATTTATCATCCACTATAAAGTCGCCTTTTTTTGAGATATTTAACCTATGCATAGCTTTTAGCTGATTAGCAAAAAAAGTCTCTCTTATTGTGCCAGCCTTACAATCGTCACTGTAAGCGTAAATTAAATTTGTATTATTCATATATATTTTTGCCGGCTTTACTAGCTTACTAAGTCCTCTACTTTGTTCATCTATCATGCTTACTAGCTTTGCATCGTTTAAATAGGCAATATAATCATACAGTTTGGCTCTACTTATCTCAGCAAGGGCCGCAATTTTAGTATAATTCACCTCAAACGGCTCGCTTTGGCAAACTACTTCAAGCAGTTTTTTAAGCTTATATGTATATTTTTGCTCAACTAACCCAAGAGACGTTAGATCTACGTCTATACTTAAATTAATAGTATTTAGTAAGCTTTCGTAGTATGAGCTTTGCTTATTAAAGTAGAATGGATAGTAGCCAAATTTGAGATATTTTTTAAATAGATTTTGCTTTATTTTTAAGTCATTTGCTATTGCCTGATGGTCTTTTAGTATTGTTTCTAGGGCAAATTTATCTATCGTCATACTATTTTCAAGCTCTAAAAACTCTCTAAAACTAAGTCCCTCTAGGCTAAATACGCTAACTCTACGCGATAAATCGCTCTTTGCATTTAGTATGCTTACCGCTGATGAGCCCGTAAAAATTACATTTAAAGGGCTCATGTCATATATGGTTTTTAGATGCGCAGCAAAATCTTCGTATTTATGCACTTCATCTAGCAACAGATATTCACCACCATTATCTACAAATTCAAAAGCAAGTTCGCTAAGACTAGTAGAACCCAAAAATGGATAATCAAGACTTATGTATAGAGCCTTTTTATTTTGAGCTTTTAATTCAAGTAGCTTTTGAAACAGCATTGTAGTCTTACCAGCTCCACGAGCTCCCACTATACCGATAAGCTTCTCACTAAAATTTATTTCACTGTATAAATAACGCTTGTATGTTGTATTAAAATTTTTAAGAAATCTTTCTTGATACTGCTCTATTAAATTTAACATTTTTATTCCTTTATGTAATTGTCTATAAACGTAGACAATATTGAGGCATATTAACATGAAAATTTTTAATTGTCAATGTCTATAAACGATTATACTTTCATATAATCTTCAAAAATTTATGTAGTTTAGCAAACTTGAGTTGGACGACAATTATTTTATCTGTCGGTTTATTAAAGTCACTATGAAACTTTAGATATACTTCTTTTTCTGTCATTATCTACGGGCTTATTTCAAATACTTATATTACAATCCTTAGATATTTAGGACCGCAATATAATAATCTTATATTTGTGAGTTTATTTGATATGCTTATTAGTATTAGTAAAAGCAAAATTTTATCAAGTCTTACTTTTCTACAATAAAGCAATCTTGCTTGCGAGATGCGAAAAAGGCCGTAATGAAAAATCAACTTAAATCAATATCTCTTGGTAAATAGTTAGAAAAAATTTTAACTACCGTATTTTTATCTTCTCTCTCCAGAAAGCGCAACACTTGATTACAGTATTCTTTATTTTTTAAATTGAAATAATGCCCTACGCTTTCTACAATTCTTTTTTCATTGAAAATTTTTAATATTTCTACATAGTCTTTAGCTTTATCATATATTATTAATTTTTCTTTTTGTATATCATCTATTTTAATTTTTGTACGTATGTCTTCGTATATTGTTTGCAAATCACATATTTCTAGCATAGATAGTTGATATTTTAATTCCGAAATAACTGCATTATTGATCTGTTGCTGTTTTTGCTTTAAAAATCTATCTCTAATTTGTCTTTCTAATTCTAGAAAGTCAAATTTATCACATGCCATTTTGTTTGACATAAATTCTATAAGCTCTTTCACTATAAATAAATTCTCAACTTCCGCAACTTCTATTGCGAATACATTATCTTTTTTATATTTAGATATCTCGTATTCTGACCTAAAATCTCTATCTATTAAACCAAACGCCTCATTATCGTGCATATTCTTTATGGCATTAAAAGCTTTTGTGTATTCAATAACCTTTTCACAACTTCCGCAAGGTATTATTTTATAATTATTGTAGATTAATGCGTATAAACGCGTGTCTAAACTATTACCATTTCCTTCTACAAAAATTATTCTTTTTCTGCTTCCTAATATATCAAAAAGCATATCCTCTGGAAATATATCGTCATTCACGTACTCATATTTCCACATCCCACTATTATATTCTTTTACCCAGATAATGTCTGATCCTGAGTGATTGGCTGCAAATTTTGTGTCATGAGTTATGTATATAAATAAACAATCGTTTCTAATTTTTTCTAACTCACTCCAAAGCTTATTCATTATTGAACCATGCAAGTGCAACTCTGGCTCATCTATTATTATAGTTTTATTTTCTGGTATGCATAAAACCTGTGCTGCCAAATAAAGTACCGAACGTTCACCATCGCTCATCTGCGTTGCAGAATATTTTTCACCATTACAATTACAAATAGCATAAAACTTGCTATCCTCTTCTATAATGGCTCTATGTGGGAAAATGGCCCTCCAAATAGACTTTAATTTATCTAGTGAATTAAGTGGAACATTTGGTTTTTCTTTGCCTTCACATTCAGCCTTTTTACAGTTTTCAACAAACTTTGAATTAGTAGTATTTTTATTGGCCAATAAAGCAGATAATACATAATCAAAATCATCAATAAGTTTTGTCACATATTCTTTACCATCCGACCAACGAAAATTTTTATTCAACGAGTAGTTATCGGATGCATCTTCATATGCATACATGAAACCATTAATCGAAGCCTTTTCACTTTTTAAAGGGACCTCCTCATGAAAATTTAATTTTCTTTGACCACCTATTCTGTGAATTTTATCTAGATCCTGCTGCTCCATCCATGCTCCAAGTCTACTTTTGCCAGAACCATTGGCACCTATAATTATTACACTATTACTTTCTATTGATCTTAGATCAAATCCACCATCTTCTTTTGGTATTTTATATTCAAACACAACATACTCCTAGTTTTAAATTATTAATACAAAAACCCAAACAGCCATAATGGCATCTTACTTCCGACACCAACTTCAATATCATCTGCTGCTATAAAAGAATTTGGCATATCTTTTATCTGCTCAAAGCTCTTTTTTGCTCCGCCTATTTCAAAGACAAATTCACCTACTATAAAATCTCCGGCTTTGCCCGAGTAAATTTCAGTGATATTTCCAAGCTGATTGGCAAAGAATATTTCTCTCACATTTCCTATATCAGAGCTGTTTATATACATTAAATTTGTATTTTCAAGGTAAATTTTATCCGCCTTATCCATATTTTTTATAGCAAGCTCTTTTTTCATTAAAAGCCTTATGAGCCCAGCACTATCAAGCATAGCAAGATACTCTTTTAGGGTTCTATCGTCTCTTATATCAACAAGCGATTTTAGACTTGAGTAGTTTGGTTGATACGGGACGTTTGTGCTTATAGCATGAGTTAAGATCTTTAGCTTTCTTGCCGTATTGCCGTTTAAATTTGGATATATACTTAAAAGATCACTATCTATCGTAGCTTCTATGCTTTGCCTTAGAGTCTGATAAAAGACAGTATCATTTGGCATATCATTATAGTATGGGTAGTAACCCACCTTTAGATACTCTCTAAAAAGCTTAATAACTGCTAGCTCTTTTTGTTTTAAAGTATTAATGATATCAACAGCTATATCCTGATGGTTTGCAAGTAAATTTGTAAGCTCAACCGCTTCTAGATTTATGTCGTATCTTAGCCCTACATACTCCCTAAAACTCATTCCACTCATCTTATATACTATCGCTCTTCTGTTTAGATCATGAGAGCTTTTTAGCACTTCAAGAGCAGACGAGCCTGTAGCTACTATGTTTAGATCTTTAAAATTATCATAGGCAAATTTTAATACTGCAGATATATCTTTACTTTTATGAATTTCATCTAGGTATAGATGCTTTCCACCATTTAGTACAAACTCTCTTATAATCGAGGTTATATCATTTGATATCTCTATGTCATCTAGGCTTAGGTAAAGACTATCTTTGTTTTTACTAGCTAGCTGAGCTAGTGTAGTTGTTTTACCTATTCCTCTTTGCCCAAGGATAACGATAAGTCTATGAGATAAATCCTTGGAGTCTATAAAATATCTTTTAAATTTATGGTTGTTTAATCTTATAAGGTCATTGCTTTTTAAAAAAAGTTGATCTAACATGACTTATTCCTAAATTATGTAATGTAATACAATTATATCACAAAAAGATATGGGATAGGATACAAATATGGTTGATCTTAAAAGCCTAAACGCTTCTTTATTGTAAATGGCTATATACATTTACAATAAAAAGCACTCACTCTTCCCATCCTTGATCAAATTTTACCTCCTCAACTAGATCCTTTAGAATTTTTGGAGTTACTGGCTCCCCATAAGTATTCATGGTGATCTTATATTGTTGTTCATGCCCTACAAGAGCAGCTATATGCTCAACCCTTTGACCGCTTTGGATGAGCTTGTTTATAAAAGTGTGCCTAAATGAGTGAAATGTCCTTGTCTTGTCACTATCTTTTATAACTTGAGTATTAATCTTCTTTCTAAAATATTCAGAAAAGTCTTTATTGTCACAGTTAAATAGCCTAACTGCTTTGCCACTTTGCTTAACTAGCTTCTTTTTACTCTCTATAAATTCAAACAGCCCAATACTACTTAGCTTAGAGTGGATAGGCACTATCCTTACAGAGTTTCTAGTCTTTAAAGTCTTGCTCTTACCAGTTTTTACATCTATTTTTGTATTTAAACTAAAGCATACTATGTTATATTTTTCGACTATGTCATCTGTGTTTAGCTGTATTATCTCATTTAGTCTCATGCCAGAATAAGCTGCTATATGAGTAACGAAAAATAGCTCATCTTTGCTGATCCTTCGGCTTTTAGTATCACCACTTGATCTTATCTTACTCACAATATCCAAAAGTGCATTTACGTCACTATCTTCATAAGGGTTTTTATTTGTAACATCATCTTGGTTTAAATTTATTTGTAGATCCACAGCTGGGTTCTTATCTATATAGTCGCTATCGTAGCAGTATTTAAAAAACTCACTAACTCCAACAATATACTTCTTGATGGTTGATTTAGAAATTTTTGGTCTATCTTTTGCTAAAGCTATGATCTCATCTAAGCTCTTATCTTTATAGAGACTATTTTGAGAGAGTTTGGTTGGTAGTTGCAATAAGACATTTCTAAAATTTAGCAACTCATCTCTTTTTATCTTTTTAATATCTAGCTCTTCGCCAAATTTCATAGACATTAGCCGTCCTACATGTCTAACAAGGCCTAATGTGCTATCACTCCAGTTGTTTGAAATACTTGTGTTTGATACATAGTTTTCAAAAGCACTCTTTAGCGTGAGCATGTCAGCTTTACTCTCATTTTTAGTAGAAGAGTCTAGTTTGCATCTAAGACTTTTAGCTCTATTTGAAAAGAGCTTTTGAAAGAAATTTATAGCTTCATTAAAAGTCATGCCACTAGCATCACTTTTATCGTTCAAAGCAAGATCTTTAGTCTCAATGTCACTTAAAACTATGCCTTTATCTTCATATTCATCTGCATTATATAGCTTTACCTGACCACCAAAGTTAGGATCATTTAAATTTCCATATCCAAATTTTAGATCATCGCTTAGCTCATTGTCTCCATCTGGTAATAACTCACAACCAAATATTCTTAAGATATCGTTTTGTGTGAGTGCGCCCTTTTGTTTAGCTAGCTCATTTATAGCATCTCTTAGCTCACAAACAGAGTGCTTTAAGGACTTTTTAGTAAAAGGTAGCACCAAATCCTGCTTTTTTAAGGCCTCTATGTCGTCTTGATAGCTATCTATGTTAGCCTCTTTAATGCCTTTTGCTATCTCGTCTTTGGTGCCATCATCTAAATTTGCACTCTTATGCTTTTTACCAAGTGGCACAAATGCCTGTTGCTTATCATTTAGTAGCTTTTGGTTTTTGCACATCTTATATGATATGTGATTTATGTTATCTATCGTTGTCTCAAGCACTCTTTTGCCAAGAAGCTTTTTGGTTTGAGGATCAGTGCAAGATAGCTTTTTGCAGATCTCATCAACCTCTTTTGATATGACACCGGGCAAGCTATCTTCTTTTAAACTCTGTTTTAAAAACAAATTTAGTGATAGTAGTCCATCTAAATTTATATATCTGCCAAGCATATCATGCTCTTTGATACTTTTTGCCTCCTTGGCTTTTAAGAGCATAAGCACCAAGTGCTCTATAAGTTCGCTGCTCAAATTCATCTTCCATGCCTTTTTGATCGCGTTAAAAATTATAGAGTAGATCTTAGCACGATTTTTTGCTGTATCAAAGCGTTTTGTGAGGAAGGAGGTTATATATTCGGTTTTATTACCAAAATAAGGCCTCAGATATAGTGGGATAGCTACTCTAAAGTAGTATATGCCGTTTCGTTTGACTAGATATTGCATCCTTGTTACCTATGCAATATAACTTTGTAGCAAAATGTAGCAGATACTTAGTGTGAAACTAGCTGTGTGCCGTCTTTTTGGTGCTTACACAAGGTTTATTTTTAAACCCTCATAAGCCGGAGGTCGGGAGTTCAAGTCTCCCCCGTGACACCATAACATCCTATTTTAGACACTAGCAGTGATGCTTTTGTTCTTTCCCTTTCTTTAAAATTTCCTTTAAGAGTGGAACACTTAGTTACTAAAGTGGGACAGTCTCTTAAAAATTCCAATGATTATAAAGCCATCACCCTTTCAATACCATAAAAATAAATTTGTTTTAAATTTCTACTTCTAGCTTTTTATCTCAGATACCTTAAATACGCACTTTTAGCATTCATCATTTTAATATTCTTAACTTTTCTTTCTAAAAAATAAACTTTTTCACGAAAATTTGCATTTCTAGCGCAGATTTTTTTCAAAATTGGTGTAATTACTATAAATATATTTAAAAGGAAAAAAATGAAAAGAATTTCATTGATAGTAACTAGCACTGCTAGCACGAAAGAAAGTTTATGTAGTGAGGTGATTTGCCATGGCTAATGCATATACAATAAATGATCACAACCTAGTTATAAACGTGAGGTCGGGTTTTTTAACATATGGTAGAGCCATAGGTAGATTTGCACATGCATGTCGTGAGAAAGATCAGACTAAACATATAAAATATCTCAGAAAGAACCCAGCCACTTCTAATCGCTACAAGCTTCTAAGCGAGTTTAATGGCAATGGCAATATGAGAGATGCTAACGGCAAAGATGATGAACTACATAATATAGCCTTTGTAAAGAAATTACTTAAAGGCTTTCAGGATAGCTTTAAAGAAGACTATACTGCGCAGTCCTATACACAAAAGCGAAATGGCAAAGATACTGTTATAAAAAAGTCTTGGCGCAAAGATATGGCTAGTTTTTGTGAAGTCATCATCACGTTTGGCACAGATAGGAAGAAAGAGCCAAAAGAAGGGCTAAACGACGAAGAGTCGAAATTTATAAATGAAAACATATGTATGGATAGAGCAATGAGATTTGTAAACGCATACTGCGCGAAGTATGGCGCAAAGTGTCTGCTTGTGGCTGAGCATAATGACGAAAAGACCAAGCACTATCACATCATCTTTACAAACTACAACTTTGAGAAGCATGCAAATTTGAGATTTAGCGGCAGGTCAAAAACAGCAAAATTTGACAAAGAGCTACAAGATATGGGTGCAGAGGCATTTGAAGGTCAGGTACTTCGTGGTAAGTCAAGTAAAAATAGACATAAGAATTTAACCCAAATGCACAAAATAGCAAGTGAATATAAGAGCGAGAAAGAGCTAAAAAGTAAGATTAGAGAGCTTATGGAAAGGAGAGTAAATAAATATATGACAAAGGAAAAGTTTTTATGGTTTGATGAGCATTTTAGGATAGAAGCTAACAAGAAAGAGGCTTATTTATATAGTCTTACAAATTTAGTTTATGAACAAATGCAAGAAAGCATAACTATCACATCTGATAAACAGCTAAAAGAAAAAGTAGAACTTCTTGATGGGCAAGTAACAGAACGAAACAAGATCATAGAAGAAAATAAAGAGAAAAGTATAGAAGTCTTAAAAGAAAAAGAGCAGCTAGAAAAAGAGCTAGATGATTTAAAAGAAACCCAAGCTGAGCAAGACAAAGAGATAACGCATCTTAAAAACAGACTAAAAGCACATACCAATCAGCAATCAAAGATAGATGAGCAAAGTGCATTGATAAAGAACAAAGATAGAGAAAATCAATCTCTAACACGTAAAACCGAAAATTTGCAAAGTGAAAATACTGAGCTAAGAGACCTAAATGACAAAAACTTAGGTCTTTTGCTATAAATAGCAAATATCAACCCAGAGCTAAAAGATATGATAGTAAATGAAATGCCAGAGCTAAGAGGTAAATTTGCAAAAGATGATGCTGGGATAGAGATGGGGTAGAGAAATTTTCTAGAGATATCCAAAGTATAGCAGTAATATAAAATACCTAAGTTTTGGGAGCCTTTATTTTTAGAAGTTTAGTTTATAATAGAATTTTCTACTTTTTTATTGCAAATTTAGCTGGACAAAATTCTCAGATAAAATATTTAGCTAATTAAAGTAGATGCAAGACACCTTTTATCTCCATGGTTGGTATAAGATATTGGCTATAAAAACAAAAATCCTAAAAGTCATTTAAAAGATAAAACACCATAAAAAGCCATCTAATGGTCGTATATGCCAGGAGTAGAGTAATGGTAAATAAATTTAGTTTGGGATATAAAATATCACAATGCCATTTATTTATATTATAAATATCTTTTATATCGTACTCCAGTACAATAGACATATACTTCTAAAATTTATATAATTCTTCCAATTTTAAATAAATCATACTCAAGAACAAGGAGAATATGATGCCTAACGAAGCTGGAGTAGTTAAAAGTGTAACTGGGGGAAGCGTAAGAGCTCTTAACAATACAACTGGAGAAGTAAGAAATCTTAGCGTTGGAGACATCGTCTACCAAAACGAAAAGATAATCACAGATAGCTCTGACTCTAAAGTAACAATAACTCAAACTGATGGTAAAGATATAACTTTAATAGGTAAAGACACTTTAACTCTAGATCAAGACTCTAACAATAACGAAACAGTAGCTGATATCTCAGCTTTACAACAAGCCATCTTAAAAGGAACAGATCTTAATGCTCTAGAAGAAACTGCTGCAGGTGGTCCACAAGCAGGTGGCAATGGTGGAGATGGTGTAAGTCTATCTTCTGCTAGTTTTACAGAAGGGGGTCACATTAGTAACATATATGCTAATGTAGAAGCTATAGATGCTTTAGCTCTAGCAGCAGGTGGAGATAATAGCTTTGGTGTAAGTGGTGGAAATGATTTAGGTATAAAAAATACTAATGTGACAACTGAAGGACCGACATTGTTTGGTGGCATAGAGCTCTCCTCGTCTTTCTATAGCGACGATATTTCTAATGGCTACTTTTCAAATTTAGGAACGGCCATGCACAATGCATGGCTAGATAGCGCGGAAGGCGTAGCGCAGATAAACGATATGAAAGAGCAAATGAAATCGGCTCTCGAAAACGTTAAACAACCTTATCCGAACCACACGCAAAATGCTTTTACGGCAGAGCAAATAGATAATTTAGTTAACGAGTATGCAAATTTAAAATCCGCCAAAGAACCCGTAGATAGTTCAAATAGCGCAAATTTAACGAATACGAACAATTTGTCGAGACTATTTGATACCCTTGAAACTCAAGTTAGGATAGGACAAAAAACGATAGAGATAGACGGGCATCAATTCCAAAAAGCTACCGCATCGATTCCTGAAGAAAGTATAGAAAAAATAGGCGACAGCGGTTGGGGACTAATCAAAAATGCCGCCGGAGAACCGGTAGCCGTAATGCCGATCGGTAAAATAAAAACAGGATTAAAACTCGGTGTCGGAAACGGCGAAATAGGTAACGAAACGCTAACTACAAGCACCAATGAAAACGCGCACGTCATATCCCACGGCGGCGTTCAAAAAATTTTTACTAACTATACCGATGCAGATAACTATATGAAAAGTATCGGCATGCATTATATTAACAATCCGGCTTACGACCCTATGAACCCAATGTCTGCGCAGCCTATAATTCCGGTAGATTCTAACGGTAACCAAATTTCATCTTACCAGGCTTATAGTTCTACGACTCATACTACAAATTTAACTACTCTAAAATTGCCGGCTAGTACGTTAGCGAATTTGAGGGTATTTGGTAGCGACGGAGACGATACGCTTATGCTAGACGGCGTAACCGTAAAAGCCGTTTACGGCGGTTCCGGAGCCGATAACATTACCGTTAATAATTCTACTATTACGGAATATATTTCAGGCGATGCCGGAAACGATAATATAACCGTTAATAATTCTACCATCAACGGCAAAACTATTACTAATAGCGATGGATCAACAAGTCGTGAAGCCATTACCGGAAATAGCGGACAAGATACAATAAGCGTAACGAATTCTAATATTACCGGTAATATCAACGGCGGAGCGGATAACGATAAGATAGAGGTTAGGGGTACCGGCATCAAAGATGGTCACGGAAAAGTCGTAGGAGACATTAACGGTGGAGATGGAAATGATTATATAAACGTAATGACCGACGTAGACGGTAACATAAATGCGGGCAGATCGTCTGACAGCGGAGTGCCCGGCATCTTAGATAATCACTCTAGGTATCACGATAGAATTATGGTCGGAGCGGTACCTACGCCGGGAACTAGCGTTACCGTAACCGGAAACCTTACCGCCGACGGTAACGTCTTGATCGGTACGAGCGACGCTCGCATAAAAGGAAACGTCGTAGCAAATAGCGCCTCAAACCAAAGAGCAGAAATAAGTTTGGGCGAAAATACGAAAGTAGACGGAGATGTTATAGGTGGACACGGAAAAGACTTTATAGATATAAAAGGATATCATGACGGAACTAAAAACGCTATAGTTCGCGGTAAGGTCGATGCTAGAGAAGGCGACGATAGAATAGACGTATATAACGGTAGCGTAGGAGGTCAAATTGAAGGCGGAAAAGGCGACGATATGTTCAACCTATATAAAGGATCTCGCATAAACGGCATAAACGATATAGAAGGAAATAGTCAGCTTCAAGTAAGCAAGACTACGGTAGATAGTAATCTTAATTTTAACGGTGATAGCAAAATAGAAGTAGTTGAAGGCGGTAATATTCTAACCAATCTAAATTTAAGCTACAACAATAGAATTACGGCAATGGGCGATAATGCCAAAATAACCGGCGATGTAAAATTTAACGGTGACGGTAAACAGTTTGTTAGCGCGATAGACGGAGGCGAGATCGGTACCGTAAATTTAGCGAACGGACAAAACGAAATAGTAGTCGGAAGCGGACGCAGCGGAACGTATCAAGACTCTAAGATAGAAAACGTAAACGGCGGAGGCGGAACAGATACCATAAAAGCGTTTAGCGGAGGTACTATAAATAATCTAAACATACAAGATGGTAATGGTGACGATACTATATCTAGATTCAGTACGGAAAGTTATGACTATATGGGCCACCGACACACTAAAGGGGAGGGTATTATAAATCATTTCCAAACAGATAGCGGAGATAACGACATACACGGCAAAGTGATAAATAAAATGACCGATAAAGGGGAAGAAAGGCATATTATTGTAGATAGTGCGCAGGATAGCAATATAAATCTATCTAGTATAATGGAACACGGTTTAAGCCAAAATCATGCGGGAGTCGTTAACCACGTATACGACTCGATAGACATATCAAACGTACCAAACGCTAGACTTAAAATCGGTATCGGAGATGTATTAAACTTGCCCGAGAAAGATCACGGTATAGGCGAACTAGAATCTACCCTAAAAATAAAATACGGTTCGGACGATAAAGTAGAATTGGAAAGTAACGGTAGTAAAAACGGATGGCATGAGATTACAAATGACGGTGATGCTAGCAATAAAACGTATAAAGCAGAGCTAGATCACGACGGTAACACTTATTCGGTTATAATTAAAGTTGACAATGATTCTATTACCCCAGATATCTAAATAATCCTTTTATGGGTAAAGCAACTAAAAGTATTTATGGTCGCTTTACTCGGCGCTTAAAAAATGAGAATCGCGAGTTTTTATACAAAATTTATCTTGGCCAAAAGTCAAGATAAATTTTAGCGATTTCTATATTTTCAGCGTTTATTTTATTTAATATTAATCTACAATTTGATCGTTTTTGTTTAGTTGAAGAAAAATAAATAACTCTAAATTTTTATTGTTTGTCTCATACACAATATAACGGTACGATAAGGTAAGCTCCTTGAAGACATAAATATTAATCAAGAACAATAAAAATATTATGACTAATGAAGAATGTAATACTATATCTACCGAAATATGCCAGAGAAGGAGAGATAAAAATTTATCTTACTTACGAAAGTATATACGTAATCAATGGGTATACCGTTAAAATAGAGGTGGACCAAAAAATTCATACCGAATTCTAAGAAGTCTTTGCGGCGAGCTTAAAAACTCGTCGAAAATTTTATCTTCATATATTGATCTTGTTTTTATCAATTCTAATATAAATTTTTACCAATAATAGTATTTAAAGACGT
This sequence comes from Campylobacter concisus, assembly GCF_002913545.1. Taxonomy (GTDB): domain Bacteria; phylum Campylobacterota; class Campylobacteria; order Campylobacterales; family Campylobacteraceae; genus Campylobacter_A; species Campylobacter_A concisus_AV. The sequence goes on from NZ_PPBR01000040.1 coordinate 49,969, forward strand.
TTTACCAGATGGCTTAGTCTAAAACCAAATACTTAGACTACGAAGTACCTACAGTCTTTGGTTTTGATAAGGTCGATAATAAATAGATATTTAAATTTAGTGTATATGATACGTTAAAAATCGCCGATGATAGTGTAGATCTTAACAAGGTAGATGGGATAAGGCTTCTACACCTAATGATGAAGGCTATTATATCTATACAAAAACAGAAGAAAGTCACACCATAACCTTAGAAATTAAAGACGCAGCAGTACAAATTGATCTTTAAAAATTCAACCAAACGCTTTAATCCCAAAGTAAAATTTCTTTGGGATATTCTTTTTTATCATTAAATTTTTATAATTGTTTATCTTTTTAATCTATACGAAAAGACTTATTTTATTTTTTATAAATTTCCTACAATAAAAGATAAGATTATTTCAATATGAAATAATTAAGCAAATTTACAAATATCAAATAAATAGTTTTTATGGATTATGACTTAATAAAAATCTAAGCACTCTATAATTAGTCAATATTTCACCTAGCCAGTAACCTCCTTTTATCCTCGATGTTTAAACTTATAAAATTGATGCCGAACACACTAAATTCATATCCTAAGAGACAATTTAAAAGCAAGGTTTTATATGCCGCCGCAAAAGCATGATCTGGATGATGCGAGGTAAAGATCACGCAGGTTTTTTTGTTTACTATTAAACCTTTTGATTAGGATTAAAATGACATTTTAATAAAAGACATCAAGGCATGACGTAGTCTCGTCCATGACGAAAATTTTGGACAGTAGTACAAGCGAGCTATAAGTGCTAGTTGCGCCATGCCACCGCTTAGCTCATCTACGTTTAAATTTAATTACTCACTAACGACTGTTATCCGTACAGCTTCCTCGGCCAACTCACTATCCTCCGCACTCGGCCTTGAGACATACCGACGTTTGCGTTTACGCCCATTAAAATCAGATCTTTTAACTTAAAGCTATCACTTTGGAGCACGCATTATACGAGCTTGGTGCGCTCTTGACTACCAAGAGGGGTATGATCGCGGCCATCAATCAAGATTTGACCGTCTTTTGCTTTTAAAATCCCCAAAATAACCTTTAAAACGTAAATTTGCCTATGCCGTTTGGGTCAAAAATCACAAGCGTTTCACCACTATTTAGGTTAAGGCTCAAATTTTGTAAAATTTGTAAGAAAAGCTTAAATTTTCTATGCTTAAGACCATCTTTTGCCATTTTTAACTAAAATTAAGCCGATCATGTGAGCTCCTATAAGCGTGGTTAGGATACTTAGTATAATTTCAGCTGAGTTCGCACTTCTAGTCGTAATGTCGGTTAGTATCAAAATATCCCACTTAAAATCGGAGTTTATATTTTGGTGCTCTCACCATCATCTCTATTTATACTAATTGCAGGGTTTGAGCTATGCTGGCTTTGTCATCTTAATCTATGGCTTCATCTAGACTATTAGATAAAATTTTAGCATGCCATTCAAAGTCTCATTACTTTTATTAAATAAATATAGTACAATTTTTTTTAAATTTTTACAAAATGCTTTCTATAAATTTACTCTTTTTCTTATTGTTAATTTTTCTATTATTAAAAGATTGGATAGCAAATATTTTAAATTTTTTATAAAGTCTTCTTTTTTACACTTAGTAAAATTCTAACTTATATCTCATTTAGGCTTACTTTTGCTGGTTTTTCACCACTTGCTAAAGCAGCGTCTACTGCTTTGCTTAGATGATACTCTTCTATTATCTCTGCCATTTTTTCATAGACAGCACTAGGCACTAGATATGCACTAGGGACATTGTGGTTTAGTATAGCTACGACATTATCTCCAGCTTGTTTTAAAATTTGAGCTGGAGACTTTTTTAGCTCGCTTATGCTAGCTGTAAAATTTGCTTGTATGGTTTGCATTTTTATCCTTTATTTAATACCTAAAATAATACTAAAAATTATAAAAATAACCTAAAAGCTCTAATATCGTAACTATACTAACTATATTTTATTTACCTTCAGGATCTAGTCCATTTAGGATGTAGCCAACCTCTTTGTCGCTTAGGTCGTAGTGTAAAAATTCTTTATAAAATTTCTTTGTCTCAGCTTTGATATTAATATCTTTAAAAAGATCAGGATGTAAGATCTTTGCCGTCCATAAAATTTGCAAAGCTCCTTCAGCGCCGTATCTATCCCAGCTAAAGACGCCAGCTGGATTTACATAGACTTTTTTGTTTTTGACAGCGTTTGTGCCGGCATAGACTTGATCTTCATATAGTTTTTTTAAAATTTCTGGCGCTTTGGCTCTGCCTATGATGATCACGTCTGGGTTTATATTTATGATCTCTTCGGCATTGATTTCAAGCATATTTCCAGCTTTTGAAACCGCATTTTGCCCTCCTGCAACTCTTATCCACTCATCTATGATCGTATTTGTGCCATCGGCCTTAAGTAAGTTCTTGCCATCGGCTATATGAAGCACTTTTGGTCTATCTGACACAGCGATCTTATCTGTTTTACTTAGCACTCTTTTGAGGTTGCCGTCAAAATACTCATTAAATTTCTGAGCGATTTTCGGTGCGTCGTCACCTATGACTTCAGCCATGATGGATATGCTCTTTTTCATATCAGCGTGATTTGTAAATGACGGATAAAGCACAGTAAAGCTATTTTTAGTTAGCTCTTCTTTGTTCTTTTTATCAGCGGCTATGACGATGTCAGGGTTTAGTTTGACTAGCTCTTCAGCCTGCAAACTCTTGCCATTTACGCCGTTAGGTATGCTTGAAATTCTAGGATACACATGTGCAAACTACTTATTGTTTTTGATAAGATCAGTCGTTGCTACTATCTTATCAGCCCCTCCTAGCATCAAGACGATATGGTTGTTTGCATACCAAAGCGTAGCGATCTTTTCTACATTTACAGGGACTTTGACGACGTTACCAGAGACTGGGCTGCATTTAGCATAGATGCCATTAGCAGTGACAAAAAAGCGATGAAAATTCTTTTCATTTTCTTCCTTTTTAAATTTATTAAATATATTTTTTTATATTTTATATGTAATATTATATATGCTTAGCTTAGTATCAAATATTTTTAAAATATATTTTTCTAATTTTAAAAAGAAAATGGTGTTTTAAGTGTATAAATTTACTTCACAAAAAACTCTTGCGCTAGCTTTTTATCTTCAGGTTTGATGATAAATTTTTCATTAGCGATGCTAACTTCAAATTCATCATCTTTGCTAGCTTTTGTATAAGCTAGCGCGAGCCTTGCAGCAAGCTCTTTATCGGCTTTGCTAGCATTTTTGCTTATGAAGCTAACAGCTCCCACGATGTCATCACTCTCTTTAAATTTAACCTGCTCAAATTTATCATTTGGATGAGCTAAAAGTGCGTTATTATCGCTCTCATCACGTCCTATTATCATTTTAGCGCCATCTACCAAGCGCAGATGCCTACCAAGCTTTAGCCACGTTACATCGATATCTCGCATCTCTTTATCAAATTTCAAGTAGTCTTTTATCTTTACAGCAAAGCTCTCAATAGTAAGCAAACACCCACCTCCAGGCGTTGCAAAGTCCTCAAAGCCAAATTTCTTTGCCAAAGCAAGCTGCGGCTTTCTATCGCGCCCGCTTATGTCAAGCAGCTTCTCTCTATCGACCCAGCCCTCGCGCTCTGGCTTAGTTGGTGGCAAGAGCTTAGCACACATCGGACGAAGCACCAGATCATCCTCGTCATCAGCTAGGCGCTTAACCTGAAAGAGTGCGTCTCTGCGCTGGCTCATCGGTCTTTGTCCTACGACTTCACCAGTGATGATAAAATTTGCATTTTCGCTTTTTAGCATATTAAGAGCGGTTTTAAACATATATCCGTGGCAGTCGATACAAGGGTTAAATTGCTTGCCGTAGCCGTATTTTGGGTTAAAGAGCACATCGCGAAGATACTCGTTTCTCATATCAACCACCTTTAGGCTAGCCCCAGCCAAGGCTGCACGGCGCCTTAAAACTTCGTGCTTCTCCTCATCCACGCCAAATCCAGTATCCATATAAAGTGCGACCACTTCGATGTTTTGATCGCTTATTATTTTCATAGAGAGCATGCTATCAAGCCCTCCGCTAAACAAAGCTAAAGCCTTCATTTTTGTCCTGAAAGTAAAATTTAAAGCCTAAATTTACTAAATCTAGGCTTTTATGAAGTTTATTTAGCAGCGTTAATTACGATTTTTTTAATGACTTCGCTTGCGGCTTTTAGGCTGCTAACTGGCAAGTACTCGAAGATGGAGTGAAAGTTGTTTCCGCCTGTGAATAAATTTAACGTTGGCACGCCCTTTGCGGAGATCGCAGCACCGTCATATCCACCTCGCATCGGCTTTATGTTTGGTGTGATATTTAGCTCGCTAAAGGCATCTTTTGCTAGTTTTATAGGCAGTGAGTTTTCATCTTTTAAGAACTTAAAGACGTTTTCATAGCGCGTTTTTAGCGTGATCTCGCAACGATCTGCATAAATTTTGTTAAAAGAATTTGCCATCTCACTTAAAAAATCAAGCCTTTTTTGAAATTTCGCCTCGTCAAATTCTCTTATGTCGATCTTGAGCATCGTTTTCGCGCTGTTTCCGCTAAGATCTTTCACCCAGAAGTAGCCCTCTTTGCCCTCGGTGCACTCTGGCACTTCGCCACCTGGCAAAAGCGAGATAAATTTATGCGCAAGAAGTAGTGAATTTACAAGCTTGCCCTTTGCGTTCATCGGATGAGCCGAAACGCCTTTAAAGACCACCGTGCAGTCAGCTGCGTTCCAGTTTTCATATATTAGCTCGCCTATCTCGCAGCAGTCTAAGCAGTAGCCAAAGTCGGCTCCTAGTAAATTTACATCAAGCGCCTTTGCGCCAAGCAAGCCCTGCTCCTCATCAGGCACGAAGCAGATCACGATCTTGCCATGCTTTATATCAGGATTTTGCATGAAAAAGCTAGCCATATTTACGATACTAGCGATCGCCGCTTTATCATCAGCGCCAAGCAAGCTAGTGCCGTCAGTCACGACTATATCATCGCCAACGTATTTTTTAAGCTCCGGGTTGTCGCTAAATTTAAGGTAAATTCCTTGCTCTTCGTTTAGGCAGATGTCGCCGCCTGTGTATCTTACTATCTTAGCTTTTGTGTCGTTTTTTTGCTCGCTACTTGTATCTAAGTGCGCAAAAAAGGCGATACTTGGGGCGTTTTCGCAGTTTGCAGGGATCTTTGCTATCAAGATAGCATTATCTTGCAAGATGATATCTTTTATACCAAGCGAGCTAAGCTCATCTTTTAGAAATTTGGCTAGCTCATACTCGGTTGGATTAGAAGGCATGATGCCTTTTAATCCATTCTCTTTATTTGTCGTGGTGTTAAATTTCGTATAGTTTATAAATCTCTCTACGATATCCATCTTTCATCCTTAGATGACGAAAAATGCGATCGCCACAACAGAGAGAAACATGCCTAAAAACGTTCTTTTTGCAAGCTCGACTGGGCTAACCATAGCAATGCCCGCACAAACGATAGCAGCTCCAGCGATCGGAGAAGCTGAACGTCCAAGTGAGCCTGCGATTGCTGCGGCCATACCAAGCTTATCTTGCTCAAAGCCAAGAGCAGCTGCGTTTGTTGTGACAGCTTCGTTAAATGCAAATGTAGCAGCGTCGCCTGAGCCTGTGACTATACCCATGATAAATGGTACAAATGTTCCGCCAAATTTAACGTAGCTTTGATCAGTTTTTAGCCATGCGATGACCACATCAACAGCTCCACACGCCTTTAGACCTGCGACAAAGACGCCAGCTGCGATGATGATACCGATAACATCAGCGTAAGCGTGACCCATGCCGTTAAAGAACTCTTTTGTAATCTTTTGTGGGTTTGTAAGCGTAGCAAAGATAGCTATGATAGCGCCAAGTATCATCGCCTCGGCAACGCCCATCTTTGTCCATGCTAAAAAGCTATAGTCTTTTGCAAGGCTTGTTCCACCAATAACCAAGATGACAAGTGGGACAAGTGGCATAAGAGCGTAGATCAAATTTACTTTAAACGCTGACTTCTCTTCGCTTGAGGCGCCATTTTCAAGAGTGAAATTTGTACCTTTTTGATAGTCTTTAAATAATATTGCAACGATAGTTAGCATGACAACTACGATAGCAAGAGCTGTAAATGCGCTAGGAATTTGCACTTTTATGATGTCTTGAACTGTGTAGCCCTCAACCGTCTTTTTAACAAGGTCAGCCACATATATGTTGTGCGCAGAGCCTGGGCTTAGAACTGAGCCAAATGTACCTGCAAAAACAGCCGCACCAGCCATCGCAGGACGAACTCCTGAGGCCATTAGAAGCGGTATAAGCGTCGCACCAACAGCAGCCGAGCAGCCAGCAGCTGAAGGGATAGCGATATTTATAAAGTAAGTTAGCACGGTTGTTACAGGGATCAAGATAAATCCCACGTTTTTAAGTGGCTTTGTAAGAAGCGCAACAAGGTGCTTATCGCACATTGTGTATTTCATAACGAAAGCAAAACCCATACTAGCGCAAATAGCTTTTATAAGACCAGCTTTTGTCATATAGTCAGTAAAAGCACTTAGTGCCCCCATCGGTTTTAGTGCGATTATACAAAGCACCAAACCAACACCTATTAGCACCGTTCTTGTCTCTTTTTTTAAGACTAGAAGTGCTACAACTGCAACGATGCCAAGAATGGCAGCAATTAGCTTAAATGATTCCATACCTCTCTCCTTGTTTAGATTTTAAATTTAGTTCCAACTTCTATTTTTTCTATCTCTTTTTGATACTCAAATTTTAAAATTTCGCTGTGTCCTATGACCTCAGCCTCGCTATCCTCTATAAGCAAAGCCGTCCCCTCAGGCAAAGCGTAGATAGTATCTTTTGGATTTGCTATCAAAAACTCCTCTAGCCTCTCCTCCCTGCTCTCGCCGTTATGACCTGCTAGTTTGCCACTTATGAAGTGAGGGTTGATCTGATATGGGAAGATATTTAGGCTATCAAAGGACTTTGGCATAATGATAGGCATATCATTTGTCGTCATCATCGTCTTGCCAGCGATATTTGCGCCTGCTGACCAGCCAAAGTATTTTGCGCCGTTTGCCACAGCCTCTTTTATAGGCTCAATTAAATTTAGCTTATAAAGCGTGTAAAGCAGCATAAAGGTATTACCACCGCCAACTGCGATACTGCTAGCATTTTTGATAGCTGAAATTTTATCCTCGTAGTGGTGGATAGATTTTATATTTTTATTTTTTAGGCGGTCGATCACCTTTTGCTCGTATTCGTCATTACTTCGTCTAACTCCAGCGTAAGGGATAAATAAAATCTCCTCCTTACCACTCTCACCCAAGAAGTCCTTAACCCAGTTTTTGCAGTGTCTCAAGTAGCCAGTATCTTGGTAGCTTGAAGCGCTGATTAGTAAAGCATTTTTCATTTTTTAGCTCCGTTTAGTTTGTAAGCAGCCCTTAGATAGATATCAACCCCAGCGACCAAGCACTCCTCGTCAAAGTCAAATTTGCTGTTGTGATGGCCTGCTTTTAAATTTGTACCGATCATCATATATCCGCTCTTTGCGCCCCTATCTTGCAAAGCTCTCATAAAGTGAGCGAAGTCCTCGCAAGCGCCAAAATCAAGCTCTTTAACGATCTTATCATCATCTATAAATGGGCTTTGCTTTGCTGCTTCATAGAAAATTTCAGTCACCTCTTTATCGCTATTTGCCCCGCTTGTGCCACCTGTCATCACGACCTTACTCTCAACGTCATAAATTTCACTCACGCCTTTTACGATATCCATGCATTTTTTATACATAAACTCATTTAAATTTGTATCCTCACCCCTTGTTTCGCAGGCTAGATAGCCATTTGGTGCTATGACATTTCTGCCCTCGCCTGCCCTTAAAACGCCCACATTTATCCTAGTCACGCCCTTTGCATGCCTTGTGATGCCATGCATATTTAGAGCCATTTGAGCAGCGGCTAAAAGGGCGTTTGCTCCCTCTTGCGGCGCTCCTGCTGCGTGAGCTGAGCGACCTGTGATATGCACGTCAAATTTAGAAGTTGCGAGCAGCTTGTTTGTGCCGCAAACTATGCCCCCATTTGTTTCTGCTTGAAAGCCGATGTGTCCGCCAAGTAGGTACTCAACCCCATCAAGTACCCCAGCAGCCTCCATCGCCACAGCGCCTCTTGTGCCCTCTTCTGCTGTTTGAAATATAAATTTAAATTTGCCGTTAAAATCATCTAAATTTTTAGCGATCAGCTTTGCAAGCGCTAGACCCATCGCCATGTGTCCATCGTGCCCACAAGCGTGCGTGATACCAGTGATATCTGAGCCAAAACCCTCTTTGCAAGGTCTATGAGCAGCCTCTTCGCTCTCTGTCACATCAACGCTATCTATGTCAAATCTAAATGCGCTAAATTTACCAGGTCTTTTTGTATCGATGAAGGCTGTTAAGCCAGTTAGACCATCTTTCATATATTCAAGGTATTTTGCCTCGTCAGGATTTAAAAGACTTTTTGCCCGCTCGATCGCCTTTTGGCACTGCTCTTTGGTGCCAACTCCAAGCCTTGCATCGCTCTTTACGACCTCTTCGCCAAGCTTCACTTCATATCCTAGCTCGCTAAGCCTTTTTGCTAAAACCGCAGTCGTAAAAAAGGTAAACCAGCCAGTTTCTGGGTGCGAGTGAAAGTATCTGCGATCTTTGATCATATCCTCTTTTAAAGATAGTGCTAAATTTGCTATTTTGTCCATGACTACTCCTCGTTTGAAAGTCTTATTAGTGCGTTTGTCAAAATTTTTGTTGCTGCTACGGCGTCTTTGAAATTTATCGCCTCTTTGACGTTGTGGCTGATACCATCCACGCAAGGGATAAAGAGCATGCCAACGCTACTTGCTAGCTTTGTTAAATTCATCGCATCATGCCCAGCCCCACTTGGCAAAGTAAGCGTTTTTATACCAAGCTTTTTGGCTTCATCTTCAAGTAAATTTATAGCATGTTTGCTTAGTTTTACTGGCTCGTCGCTACTTAGCTCTCTTATCTCGTAGCTAAATTTAAGCTCACGGCTTAGCTCACCCACAAAATTTCTAAGCTCTAAATTTAGCTCCTCTAAGCTAGCCTTATCGATATCTCTTAGATCAACACCAAGCCTTGCCTCGCCTGGCACGACGTTTAAAACGCCTGGTTTTGCATGCGCATAGCCAACGGTTGCGACGGCTGTTTTTTTGTTTTTAGCAAATTTATTGGCTGCGATTATGATGTGTGAAGCGGCAAGCAGGGCGTCACTGCGCATATTCATAGGAGTTGCACCGCTGTGGTCGGCCTTGCCCTGTATTGTTATCTCAAATCTAATTGGAGCTGCGATCCCGCTTACCACGCCAACGCTTATACCGCTTCGCTCAAGCACTGGACCTTGCTCGATGTGAAGCTCTAAGTAGGCGTGCAGGGAGTTTTCTTTTAGGATGGCTTCATCTAAATTTTGTGGTTTAAACCCAGCCGCACTCATCGCCTCAAAAAGCGAGATGCCATCTTCATCTTTTAGCTCATGAAGCCTTTGCTGGCTTAGTTTGCCGCTTATTATCTTGCTGCCGATAGTGGCTGTCTTAAAGCGGCTTGACTCCTCACAGCTAAAATTTATGAGCCAAAGTGGGCGCTTTAGCTTGATGCCAGCCTCTTTTATAGAGCTTAGTGCCTCAAGACCAGCCATGACGCCAAGTGTGCCGTCATAAAAGCCACCATTTGGCACACTATCTATGTGAGAGCCCACGCAAACTGGCTTTGCGTCTGCCTCGCAGCCATCATCATAGATGGCATAGATGTTGCCGACATTGTCAATTTTAAGTTTAAAGCCATTTTTTTCTATCAAATTTATAAGAAATTTTCTTGCTTCAAGGTCCTCTTTGCTAAAGGCTAGCCTTGTTAGCCCTCCACCTTTTAGCGCTCCAAACTCGCTTATAGCGTTAAAATTTCTCTCAAATCTTTTAGCATTTATCATAAAAGAACCTTAAATATAAAAATAAACTTAAGAAAATTTATTACTTTTAGATATTTTACATTGTCTTTTATGATTTGAAGCTGAAAAAGTGTGAGTTTTTAAATTTTATAAAGCTGAGTCTTGAGATCTTTGATGATAAATAGCAGTTTTTCTAAAATTTCTATCTTATTTGGGTTGTCAGAGCCTTTTAAAATTTGCTGTTCGTTCTCGTAAAAGGCGATTTGCATATTTAAAATAGCCTTTTGCAAAGTGGTTGCATCGATGATCTCATGGATATTTTCGTCCATTAAAATTTCTCTAACCATCTGCTCATCGCTCACGTCGTATCTATAAAGGATGGCGTTTAGATACTCAGGATGCTTTATGAAGTATCTAGCTCCAAGCTTTGAGAGTATCTCATCTCTGTAGTTTGGGTTGTTTAGCATGGTTTTAAAAAGTGCAAACTCAAGCGGGTCTTTGTTCATCACAGCTGGCACCTCATCTACCATGACAGAGTTGCTAAATTCATCTTTATCTTTTTTTCTAAACTCTCTTTTAAATTTAGCTTCATTTTTTGGCTTCTGCTTTAACCCAAACCTATCTGCCACGCTTTGTGGAGTTAGGTTAAATCTTGCCGCTACCTCAGTCACATACGAGCTTGCTATCTCATCTCCAAGCTCGTCCATATAGGCTTTTATCTCGCTTAGGCAGTTATCTCTTTGCATTGAGCGGGTTATGTCATACTTTTGCATGATCTTTTCTATATAAAATTTCACCGCGTCCTCGCCAGAGCCAAAGAGCTCGCTAAGCTCCTTTATCTTGCCTGCAAAGACCATATCAGCGGGATCTGCGCCGTTACTTATGATGACTACTTTTGTATCTATCTTATTTATACTTAGCAGGTGAGCTGACTTTATGGCTGCATTTATACCAGCGCCATCTCCGTCAAAGCAAAGCACCACGCTTATCTCGCCCCTTTTTAAAAGTGGCAAGTGGCTTGTAGTAAGTGCAGTTCCTAGCACTGCAACAGCGTTTGTAAAACCAGCGTAGTGAAGCATGATGACGTCTAAATAGCCCTCTGTTATTATTATCTGATTTTTCTCAAAGATGCTTTGTCTAGCTAGGTGGTAGCCATAGAGCAGCTTTGACTTGTCAAATACCGCACTTTGAGGAGAATTTACATATTTTGCAGGGTGATCTGAGATCGTTCTACCGCCAAAGCCAACAAGTCTTGTCGTGTGCGAGTAGATGGGAAATGTTATGCGCTCGATGAAACTAGCGTAAATTCCCTTCTCATTTTGCTTTATGATGCCAACTTCAAGCGCCTCTTTTGGCTCTATGTTTTCATTTTGCAAAAGCCTAATAGTGCTTTTACTATCCCCAGCCCAGCCAAGTTCAAATTTCTCTATCATCGCATCATTTATACCGCGCGAATAAATATATCTCACAGCGGCTTCATGTTTAAAAAATTCGCTCCTATAAAAGGCATTCGCCTTTTCTAAAATGTGCTTATTTTCTTTTTGCGTTGGCGCTTTATCATTTGTATATTCGAGGCTAAAATTTACAAGACTAGCTATTCTCTCGATAGCCTCAGGGTAGGTTAGCTTTTCATAATCCATCACAAATTTAATCGCATCTCCACCAGCCTTACAGGCAAAGCAGTGAAAAATTTGTTTGCTTTGACTTATGCTCATACTAGGATTTCTATCATCGTGAAATGGGCAGACACACTTATAGTTTGCACCCATCTTTTTGACTGGCAAAAAGTGCTCTATGATGTCAACGATATCAATTTGATTTTTAAGTTTTTCAATGGATTTTGGATCTATCATAAGCAAAATTATACAACTGCTTTGTTATAATTAAAGTAAAATTTTATTACAAAGTACGAGCGTGGATATTTTTTTCATTGGACACAGAGATCCGATATTTAGCCTTATTATTCTATTTAGTATCATTTTGATGATCGCAGCTTTAAGCTATGCTTGGGGCATATTTTCAAGTAAAGATGAGAAAAAACGCATCGAGAAATTTATAAAGAAATTTGACAGCAAAGATGGCATAAGCGACGAGCACAAGCAGATGCTAAAAAGCCCAGAAGTAGATATACCAAGCCTTAGTATGCTAGGTCAGACCTTTGCTAAAAATGGCGACTTTGAAAAATCAATCGGCGTCTATCTCATCGCACTTGAAAAGGTAAAAGATAAAAACGAGAAGGAATTTATCCTAAACGAGCTTGGAGAGGTCTATTTTAAGGCTGGATTTTTGAAAAAAGCTAGCGAAATCTTTGAAAAAGCGCTTGAGCTAAGCCCTAGAAATGTCCTCGCACTTCGCTTTTTAACGATGATAGATGAGAAGCTTAAAAACTATAAAGAAGCACTTTATGCGCTAAATTCGCTTGAAGAGCTAGGGACAAATGTAAAAGATCAAAAGGCCTATATAAAGGCGATCAGCACGCTTGATGATAGAAATTTAAGCTTTAGCGAAAAGGTAGAAATTCTCTCGCACCTTAGCCAAAATTTTGAGCTCTTAAAACGCATGATCTTAGCCCTTTTCATAAGGCACAATGAAAATTTAGAAAATTTAAAAGATTTTGCCAAATTTGAAGATGTGCTAGACCTACTTTACAACCTAAAAACGCCTATAAATTTAGACGATGCAAAATACAAATCACTCTTTTACGCAAAGGGCGATATAGATGAGCCATGTGAAATTTACGGCTTCGAGCTAAATGTCATAAAAAGGCTAAAGGACGCTAAATTTGACGCGGCTGGGCTAAGCTTTAACTACGTTTGCAAAAACTGCAAAAACTCATTTCCTATGCACTTTTACCGCTGTCCGGTCTGCCACGAGCTAGGAAGTGTCAAAATTTTATCCCACATCACAGAAAAATCAAGTGAAGACAGTAACACTTTTTAGTGACGGTTCATGTCTTGGTAACCCTGGAGCTGGCGGCTGGGCTTATATATTGAGATTTAACGAAGCGCAGAAAAAAGCAAGTGGCGGTGAGGCATATACGACAAATAACCAAATGGAGCTAAAAGCTGCGATAATGGGGCTAAAAGCGCTAAAAGAGCCCTGCGAAGTAAGGCTTTTTACCGATAGCTCATACGTGGTAAATAGCATAAATGAGTGGCTTGCAAACTGGCAAAAGAGAAATTTTAAAAATGTAAAAAATGTCGAGCTTTGGCAGGAGTATTTAGAGATTTCAAAGCCGCATAAAGTCGTGGCTAGCTGGGTCAAGGGGCACGCTGGACACCCTGAAAACGAGGAGTGCGACCAGATGGCAAGGGATGAGGCATTAAAAATAAAAGATGAGAATAAGATATGAAAATTTTAGAAGAATTTGAACGTAATCTTGGGTATAAATTTAAACAAAGTGAGCTTTTAGAAGAGGCACTAACGCATAAAAGCACTAAGCAGGCGTTAAACAATGAAAGGCTCGAGTTTTTGGGCGATGCGGTGATGGATCTGCTCGTGGCTGAGTATCTCTTTAAGAAATTTAGCAAGATCGCAGAGGGCGATATGAGCAAGCTAAGAGCCGCGCTTGTAAATGAAAAAAGCTTTGCAAATATGGCTAGACGGCTAAATATGGGCGAGTTTTTAAGACTTAGCCAAGCTGAGGAAAACAACGGCGGCAGAGAGAAAGATAGTATTTTAAGCGACGCTTTTGAGGCGGTGATGGGCGCTATCTACCTAGAGGCTGGACTTCTTAAAGTGCGAGAAATTTCGATCGCTTTGCTTGAGCTTTGCTATCCGCAGATCGACTTTACACATCTTGAAAAGGACTACAAAACCGCCCTTCAAGAGGTCACTCAAGCAACCCTTGGCGTCATACCAACATACGAGCTCATAGGCTCTTTTGGCCCTGATCATAAGAAAGAATTTGAGATAGCCCTGCTACTAAATGGCAAAGAAATTTCACGTGCCGTTGGAAGCTCCAAAAAGCAAGCCCAACAGCTCGCAGCAAAGATAGCACTAGAAAAAATCAAAAAATAGGATAAATTTTGAATACATTTGGCAAAAAACTAACCTTAACTAGCTTTGGCGAGAGCCACGGGGTGGCGATCGGAGGCGTGATAGATGGCCTACCTGCTGGGCTAAAGATCGATGCAGACTTCATCCAAGGCGAGCTTGATAAACGTCGCCCTGGACAAAGTAGCTTTACAACGGCAAGAGATGAGGCTGATAAGATAGAAATTTTTAGCGGCGTCTTTGATGGCATGAGCACCGGCGCGCCGATAGGTTTTGCCATTTTTAATAGCAACCAAAAGTCAAATGACTATGAAAATTTACGTGAAATTTTCCGCCCTGGGCATGCTGATCTTACCTATTTTAAAAAATATGGCATCAGAGATCACAGAGGTGGCGGGCGCGCGAGTGCCAGAGAGACTGCGGTAAGGGTCGCTGGTGGGGCATTTGCACAGCTACTTTTAAATGAATTTAAGATAGAAGTTTTAAGCGGCGTGCTTGGCATTGGCAAGGCCATTAGCGACAAAGTTGATTTTGATTTTGCCAAAAATTCGCAAATTTACGCTCTTGGCAACGAAGAGGCTATGAAAGAGGCGGTAAATAAAGCTAGAAGCGAGCACGATAGCGTCGGAGCTGTGGTTTTAAGCGTGGCTAGAGGCGTGCCAGCTGGTCTTGGTGAGCCACTTTATGATAAGCTAGATAGCGCGTTAGCAGCTGCTTTGATGGGCATAAACGGCGTAAAGGCCGTAGAGATCGGTGCTGGCGTGAATGTAAGCTCCATGCTTGGCTCAGCAAACAACGACGAGATGGACGAGCTTGGCTTTTTAAGCAACAACGCTGGTGGCATACTTGGAGGCATAAGCAGTGGGGCTGAGATCGTGCTAAAGAGCCATTTTAAGCCAACGCCTTCGATATTTAAAGAGCAAAAGACGCTAAATTTAGCTGGCGAGGCGGTGGATTTTGAGCTAAGAGGCAGGCATGATCCTTGCATAGGCATACGTGGCAGCGTCGTTGCAACTGCGATGATAAGGCTAGTTCTTGCTGATATGCTCCTACTAAATGCAAGCACAAAGCTTGAAAATTTAAAGAAAATTTACTGATAAAGCTGATGCTTGTTTGTTTAGCGCTTATGATAGCCATTGCATCAAGCATCAATACAATAATATATCTATCACCTATATTTATAGATAAATTACTTAATCCCATAAATTTCTTATAAGTTACATATTCGAATAAAAATCCTCTATAAAACAACAATCAATTATGTTAATCAAAAATATGTTGAACACGGATTTACAAAAAACATATAAATTTAAATGAACTCACATTTTTTCAAAAATCAACCTCATAGTTAAAAATGCAAAATGAAAACTTCAACTAAAGTCCAATATATAAAAAATAATGTGATCTTAGCTTACTGTAAAATAAGATAAATATGGACCAAAGCACATAAGCATCTTATTACCATCTTGTCTAATAATTTTTATATTGTCATAGTCGTGCATAAAAAGAAATTCATCTTTATTTGGTAGTGTTATGATACAGTCTAAAAATTCTATATTTTCCTCAATTTTATAATCTTGCAAATTTTGCGATTTTGAGACTTTACCGCTTGGTGTATAAATATAATTATTGCAATAAATATATTTTTTATTAGTTTTTCTATGTGTTATAGTTTGAATTGATTTTTCATATTTTAGTTTTAGCAATTTTACTATCTTCCCTTCAAAATTACATATACAAGCATAGTTAGAACATTTTTTCCAAATATAATTATCTATAACTTCAACATCATTATAATAGAAATCATTATTATCCTTTTCCATTTCAAATATACGCAATAACTCAAAATTTTGATCCCATATTTTTCCTATATATTTAGTACAAGATATAAAATTTTTATTTTTTAACTGTTTAACAAGGTCAATGCTATTTAAATGTGCTTTAATCGTTTTTAGTTTCTCTCCATTGTGATCATATAAGTTAATCAATCCATCTTCTCTATATGACAAAAAACGGTGACCTTTTATTGATATTATTCCATTTGTTTTTTGATCAGTTTCAAGAATTTTAGCTGACATTTTTGTAGTATTGATAAAACTTATTGTATCAAAATGCTTTATTATAATGTTTTCAGAAAATGTTTCTAATAAAGATTTTACATATACTGCATTATCTTCTTTAATTTTTAATTTTAACCTATTGTTAAAAAGTAAGATTTCTCCATTATATAATTGTAAAAAAACTTTTTTATTTTTTAGTTTTGATACATAACGTATATCTGAACCAAAAAATTTATTATCTCCATTGTATGAAATTTTGTTTTGTAAAACCGAATTAGGATCAAAAAATTTTATATAC
>NZ_PPBR01000041.1:0-53666 GCF_002913545.1 Campylobacter concisus
TTTAAAATTTTAAAGATATTTGGCTTTGGTAAATTTTACAAACTCTTTGCCACAAAAGATGTGAGCGGCATGAGCAGAGTGATGTATGAAACCCTAAAAAACGTCGTTGATGAGGATTTTACAAAGCTTTTTGCTGACTTTGGGGGCAGGGCTTTTATATTTTGGGGAGAAAATGACAAGGCAACGCCTGTAACAAGCGGCGAGAGCATAGATAGGCTTATCAAAAATAGCTCATTTTTTCCACTCAGTGGCGATCACTTTTTCTTTTTGCTCCACGCTAAATTTATATGTGACGAGATAGAAAAAGGGATAAATTTTGAGCCAAATGAAGCAAAAAATGTCGTGCTAGATGACGATGAGAGCGGGATTGAGGAGATAAGATGAGTATATTTTTAAGCATAAGCACAGTTTTATTTATCTTTGCGCTTGCTTTTTATGTGATCACTTGTTTTCAGTGGTTTTCATATAAGCCTGAGCGTGTGCTCTTTCACTTCACAAAGCCTGCTTGGCACGTCTTTTTCTTCATCGTGCCTTTAGTGCTATTTTACACGACTGGCAAGTGGTTTTTTATCTATTTTTACTTTGCGCTTTTGCCAGCTCTTTATCTTTGGCATAAAAAACTTGATAAAAAGCTAGTCTTTACAGGCAGGATCAAGCACTTTTTTGTGATCCTTGCTTGCGCTATCATCTTAAACTACGCTTTAAATTTCATCATCCACAAGGCGTTTTTGGCTCCTATGCCACTTTTTGTATTGGTCGTGAGCCTATTTTTTAGTGAAATTTTAGAAAAGATCAAATTTCAAGGCTTTAAAAATAAGGCGCTTAAAAAACTTGGCGCAAACAAAGAGCTAAAGATCATCCTAATCACCGCAAGCTACGGCAAAACGAGTATCAAAAATTTCCTATTTGAAATTTTAAAAGATAGCTTTGTCTGCTACAAAACGCCTCGCAGCGTAAATACAATGGCTGGCATCATCAAAGACATCAACGAAAATTTAAGCGAGCAAACGCAAATTTACATCGCTGAAGCAGGCGCTAGGCTAAAGGGCGACATCCTAGAGATCACTAAATTTCTAAATCCACAAATCGTCATCGTTGGCGAGATCGGCGCGCAACACATCGAGTACTTTAAAACGCTTGATAATATCCGCGCGACAAAGCTCGAGGCGTTGCAAAGCGCTCGCTTGCAAAGGGCATTTTTACATAGCTCGACAAAAAAAGAGCCAAGCCAAAATATAGAAATTTACGATGAGAACCTAAAAGATATAAACGCAAATTTAGATGGAATTTCATTTACGCTTGATGGCAAAAACTACGCCTCGCCGCTACTTGGCAAATTTAACGCTACAAATTTAGCCGTTTGCGTCAAGGTGGCAAGATATCTAAAAATGAGCGATGAAGCGATAGATAGTGCGCTATCTAAGATGAAAAACGTCGAGCACCGCCTAAGCAAGATCGAGGCTGGCGGCAAGCTGATAATAGATGACAGCTTTAATGGAAATTTCTCAGGCATGAGCGCTAGCTACGAGCTAGTAAGCACCTACGCTGGTAGAAAAGTGCTGCTAACGCCTGGTATCGTTGAGAGCGATGCTGAGCAAAATGCAAATTTAGCCAAGGTGATAAATGAAATTTTCGACCTCGTCATCATCACAAGCTCGCTAAACGCCCAAACTCTGCTAAAACATATCGTAAAGCCAAAGATCATCATCTTAAAGGACAAGAACAAAATGCAAGAAATTTTAGCCCAAAACACGCACGCTGGCGATCTTATACTATTTTCAAACGACGCACCGAGTTTTATATGAAAAAGATAGTTTTTTTAGCTCTAATCTTAAGCTTAGCCTCAGGCTTTGACATCGATGACTACGACAGGGGCAATGAGGCTAGAAATGCTGGAGACTACGCAACTGCGTATGAAATTTTTTACGATGGTTGCGAGCAAAAAGATGTGCTTTCATGCGAGGCTTTGGGCGATATGTTTGTAAATGAAGAGATAAACGAGCAGATGGATAGTGATCTAAAAAAGCACTCAAATATCGAGCTTGGAGTGAGTTATTTTATGAAAAGCTGCGACCTTGGATATCAAAATGCTTGTGATGACGTTATTAGCCTAAAAGACGATCTAAACATCACCTTGCCATCTGGCGTATACGAAAATGCTAAGGCTAGGTATGATGAGCTTTTTGAAGAGTTTAAAGAGCAAGAGGCGAATAAAACGGTAGAAGAGCCAAAAGAGGGGGCTAAAAAGTAAAATTTAAAGCTTTTAAATTTGGCTTTGTAATGTTAAATTTAGGCAAGTCTAAATAATGGCTACCTTCAAAACATGCTCTTTTAGCCCGCTTGGTATCTCGCTATTTTCAAACGCCATTAGCTCGCTCACTCTTAAGACATAAAAGTCTTGCAAGCTTCTATTAGCAGACTTCTCAAGCTTTTTTGCTAGCGTGTCAAAGATATAAAACTCGGCCTCGTTGCTAGCTAGTAAAAAATCAGCCCCACTATCAAATGCAGCAAAAACTATCTTACTAGCAAGCTTATATGCTAGCTCCTCATCAGCCTTTATCTGTCTTTTATGGCTATCTTAAACTCTTTAAATTTACTGACTTTTTCTATCTTTTCAAGCTCGTTTTCATATTTTGGCGCAGCTTTTACGCCTAAAATTTCTTTGAAAAATCTAATCGCCTCACTGTAAATTTCGCTACCTTCAAAGAGCAAGTCATTAAAATGCCTAGTATTTTGCCGCCTTTATGAAGGTGGCTCATTTAAAATAGTTGTAAAGACAGCCACATTTTGCGTTAAAGCTACGCATTTTTTTATATAAGTAGGGTAAATTTATACCGCAGGGCAAAGTGATATTTAGGCTTGCTTCGCCTGTGAATTTTAAAATTTTTCTAAATTTTGCTTTCTCACGGCGCTACTGGTTAGAAAGATAGGCAATCATCAAATGGTTGCGACAACGCCAAAAATGCCAACTATAAAACTATTTGCCCAGATTAGTCTAAAGGCATTTTGCAGATCTTTGGTAGTGGTGTTTGTAACTGCGTCAAGTGTCGCACCGGCTATGACTATAAAAAGGATGGCGTGAGCTAGAAAAATGGCTAGTTTTAGCGCTCCAAGCCAAATTTACCTCGTTATAAAGTTGAGAGTGCATAGGCGTTTGCCTTTGGGTTGCTTGGGCTTTAAGCTAAATTTGTCCCGTCATAAAGCGGTTTATATCAAGCACACCAAAGATGAAGCTTCTCACCCAAAAGACAAAGATAGGCGACTTTAAATTTAAGATAGCTATCTACCAGCTTATCAAGCCTTTTAGCATCAAATTTTTAGTATTTTTAGCAGAGCAAAGTCCTTTGGTAGCTTGCTTTGCGGTGGTAAAATGATAAATTTGCGTTTTTCTCGCTATTAATGAGTAAATTTTGATTTAAATTTACTCATTTGCCAAGTCCTCAGCCACTTTTGCGGCTAGTTTTAGCTTGTCGCTATCAAAGTGCGTGTAAATTCGCGAGGTATTTAGGCTTGCATGTCCAAGGGCTTCTTGCACTAGCACAAGGTCTTTTTGCTTTTTATAAAGCATAGTTGCAAATGTGTGGCGCAGCATGTGAGCGCCGTTTTTCTCTTTTCTGATGCCTGCTTTAAATAAAATTTGCTCCACGATACGGCTAACATAAGCTTGCGTGAGCCTCGTGCCTTTTTTATTTATAAAAAGGTAGCCCTCTTTGTTGATGTAGTTTATGGCGATTGCGTTTAGATGAGCTTCGATTAGGTGACGCTTTATCATTACTATGCGGTATTTGTTGCCTTTGCCACGGATCCTGATGATAAAAAGATCGCCATCTTCAGTGATATCTTTTCTCTTTAAATTTAGCGCCTCGCTCACACGAATGCCAGTAAAGATGATGATTTTTATGATGAGCTTGTTGCGGTTTGAGTTTTGCTTAAAGTCGCTCTGCTCGATCGCATCAAGAAATTTCTTGATCTCCTCCTCGCCCATAAATTCAGGCAGCTTTTGCCCTTTGTTGCCACTAACACCGCCCCAGTTTTTTAAATTTATATCAAAAACATGAGCCTTGCCGTCCTCTTCGTTTTGTTTGTCTAAAAATGCAAAGAAATTTATCACTGAAATTCTGTAGTTTTTCTTGCTCGCATCACTTAGTCCGCCAGTGGTGCTTGCTAGAATTTCACTTAGCAACTCTTCATCGATCTGCTTTAGACTGCTAAGCTCATAAAATTTCATCGTCTCATATATCTTTTTAAGCGGGTTAAAGTAGGTATTTATACCAGTTAGTCCTGCATTTCTAGCGCTTTTTACCAGCCCATCAAGCTGCTCTATATTTTTTATATCGCGGCTTAGGGCGAAATTTACACTTGCAAGCGCCTTTGGATCTCTTAGCTCTTTGTTTGAAAGCGAGCTAAGCTTAAATTTGACATATCTTGTGAGCCAAAATATAAATGAGCTATCAAAACTATCTTTGCAGTCAAGTGGAAATTTCATGCTTAAAGCGTTCTCTCTTTTATCACTCTAGCTGTCTCTATGGCGATCTCTAGCTCTTCGTTGGTTGGGATGATGAGCGTTTTTATCTTTGCCCCTTCTTCATCTATGCACCTCTCGCCTCGCTTGTCAGAGAAATTTAGCTCGTGGTTGATGTGGATACCAAGATGTTTTAGATCATCACAAATTTTTTGCCTTGTGTTTGGCGCATTTTCGCCGATACCGCCAGTGAATATGAGCGCATCAACACGCCCTAAAATGGCGTAGTATGAGCCGATATACTTTTTCACTCGGTAGCAAAACATCTCAAACGCAAGCTTTGCGCGCTCGTCGTTTTGCATCTTGGCTACGACCTCTCTCATGTCGCTTGAGCCACAAATTCCAAAAAGTCCGCTCTTTTTGTTTAAGAAGTTATCGATCTCGTTCCACTTTAAAACGCCGATATTTAGCAAATAGATGACCACGGCTGGGTCCATATCGCCGCTTCTTGTGCCCATTATGAGCCCTTCAAGCGGACTAAGTCCCATCGAGGTGTCGATACTTTTACCATTTTGCACAGCACAAGCTGAGGCGCCGTTGCCTAAGTGAAGCGAGATGGCGTTAAATTTATCAAACTCTATGCCAAGCATTTTAGCAGCTTGTTTGCAGACATATCTGTGCGAAGTGCCGTGAAAGCCATATTTTCTGATGTGATGAGTCTTGCAAACGTCGTAGGGTAGGGCGTAGCGGTAGGCGTACTCTGGCATGCTTTGATGAAACACAGTGTCAAAAACGACCACGTGAGGCACGTTTTTGCTCTCTTTCATCGCATTTTTGATGCCAGCAAGGTGCCCTGGGTTGTGAAGAGGGGCAAGTGGGCTTATCTCCTCGATCTTTTTGATAACGCTCTCATCAACGATCATCGAGCTAAAAAAGCTCTCGCCGCCATGCACTATCCTGTGTCCGATGCCGTCAAGCTCGCTTAGATCGTGCAGCGTATGCGAGGTGGTAAAGAGTTCGTTCATCGCTTCAAGTCCGTCGTGGTGGTCTTTTATGAAGCGTTTTATCTCATAAACTTCGCCATTTGCCTTTAACACCGCCCTTGAGCTAGAGCTGCCGATTTGCTCGACTAGACCGCTTGCTAGGCTTGTTTTTGTCTGCATTTCAAAAAGTTGAAATTTTATCGAGCTGCTACCTGAGTTTAAAACTAAAATTCTCATATCACTCTCCTTCTTGTATCGCGCTTATTAAGATGGTATTTACGACGTCTTCGACGAGGCAGCCGCGGCTTAGGTCATTTACTGGCTTTTTTAGCCCTTGAAGTATCGGGCCCACAGCTAGGGCGTTTGCACTTCGCTGAACTGCTTTGTAGCAGATGTTTCCGCAGTTTAAATTTGGGAAGATAAAGACATTTGCCCGCCCAGCGACATCGGAATTTGGCATCTTTTTGCTAGCCACGCTTAGATCAACCGCCGCGTCAAACTGAATTGGCGCTGCGATCTTTAAATTCGCATCAAGCTCGCTTGCTTTTTTGGCAGCCTCTTTTACAAACTCAACATCAGCCCCACTACCACTATCAGCTGTTGAGTAGCTTAGCATGGCGATCTTTGGGCTAAGTCCAAAGGCACTTGCTGTTTGAGCGCTACTTAGCGTGATGCTAGCTAGCTCGTCCGCGCTTGGGTTTGGCGTGACAGCGCAGTCTGCAAAGAGTAAAATTTCTTCTTCAAGCGCCATGAAAAATGCCCCGCTTACCACACTTACATTTGGCTTTGTTTTTATGATCTGCAAAGCTGGGCGGATCGTATCAGCCGTGCTCATCGTAGCGCCACTTACCAAAGCATCAGCCATGCCTTCATGTATTAGCATCGTGGCAAAGTAAATTTTATCTTTTGCAAGCGCGTTTGCCTTGGCTTCATCCACGCCTTTATGTTTTCTTAGCTCATAAATTTTATTTGCAAATTCATCTGTTAGCTCATTTTGCGCAGGGTTTAGCACCTTTGCTTTGCTTAAATTTAGCCCCAAAGTGGCTGCTTTTTTTGAAATTTCACTCTCAAGCCCTAGCAAGATGATATTTACCGCACCTTTTTCTAGCACGATGTGAGCTGCTTTTAAAATTCTCTCATCATCACTTTCAGGCAAAACGACTGTCTTGCTTGCCGCTTTGGCTCTTTTTAGAAGCAGACTTTGAAATTTAAACGGCGTGATGATCTCGTGCTTGTAGCTTAAAATTTCATCAAATTTATCAGTTATTAGAAGCTTTGAGTTTAAATTTAGCACCCTTAGCTCGCTTGCGTTTTTGTCAAAGACTGGAGCGTTTAAATTTCTAGCTAGTTTTAAATTTAGCTCGCTTTTGCCAAAGACGCTAAAGCCCTCACAGCCAACGACTATGACGAAGTCGCTTTTAGCCTTTATCTCTTCAAATTTATCTATAAATTTTAAAAAAAACTTCTTTTCATTTAAATTTATTAGATTTTTTTTGTCATTTTCGTCTGGAGTTATCTTAAAGATCTCAACTTTTTTGAATTTTGTAGCTATAATTTCCTGCAAATATGCTAGATTTTTGTCTGAAAAAATGTAACAACTTTTCATTTGTGACCTTTTTGGGAACTTAAATTGCTTAATCTTAGCACAAAGATACTTATTTTAAGGCATTTTATGAACTATAAAAAGATTTGGCTCGTCACATTTGCGGGCATTTTTTACACAGGTTGCACCCCAAGTGCAGATCCTCATATCAATATGAAACCTCCAGTTTATGTCGAGCAACTCCCTTCAAAAGATAGTGGCAGCGGTCAAAGCAACGCCGGCAGTCTCTTTGGCAAGGGCGAAAACCCTCTTTTTTCAGATAGAAAAGCGATGAATGTAAATGACATCGTAACCATCGTCATCTCAGAAAACGCAAGTCAAATTTCAAGCGGTAGCAAAAGCACCAACAAAGATAGCACCATTTCGCTTGGCGGAGGCGTTTTCACAGCTGGGGCTGCACCGCTCTCAACCGTGGCTGATAATCTAAACAAATACGGTGACATCGGCTTTAAAGCAGGTGGTGGCAATAAATTTACAGGTAGTGGCACTAGCAACAGGAGCGAGAAATTTACCGCAACCATCTCAGCTAGGATCATCAAGATCTTAAACAACGGCAACTACTTCATCGAGGGCAGCCGCGAGCTACTCATAAACGGCGAAAAACAGATCATGCAAGTAAGTGGCGTCATCAGACCTTACGACATCTCGCAAAACAACGAAATCGACTCAAAATACATAGCTGACGCCAAAATTTTGTATAAAACTGAGGGCGAGCTAGACAAATCAACCAAAAAACCTTGGGGCACAAGGCTTATGGAGGCTATCTGGCCATTTTAATGCAAATTTAAAAGCCTAAATTTAACCCGTTTAGGCTTTTAAAAATTTATATTTCAAAGCCCTTTATTCTTAAATATACTAAATTATATTTTTTAAAAATTATTAAAAATTTAATTGATATTTACTTTCAGAACAATAAAATTTTTGCCATATCATTTCTCAAAATGGGATAAATTCTCACTAAATATTATTTTTTAGCATATTTTAGGACTATTGATAACAAGGCATTTAAAAATTTAGACTTTAAAATTTATTTAAATATAATTATTAATGAAATAAAATAATATTTCTCTTTTCAAAAAAAGATAATATACAAAATAAATAAATTTCTAATGAAGGAGCTTATATGAATAATGACTTGCGTCAAAAGATCAATAGACGCTTAAGCGAACTTAGTGCATTGCCTAAGATGAAAAATGACACTAGTATTGCGCAGCTTTTAAAAGATAAGGGCTTTACTAGGCGTGATTTTATGAAGTGGGCTGGTGCGATGACAGCTTTTATGGCATTGCCAAGCGCGATGACACCGATGGTTGCTCGTGCTGCTGAGCTAAGCGATAGGCTCCCTGTGATATGGCTTCACATGGCAGAATGCACTGGCTGTAGCGAGGGCTTGCTAAGAACTGACGCTCCAAGCATAGATAGCCTTATATTTGACTATATAAGCCTTGAATACCACGAAACTATCATGGCGGCTGCTGGCTGGCAGGCTGAAGAAAATTTAGAGCATGCGATAGAAAAATATAAAGGCAGATATATCTTGCTAGTTGAGGGTGGTGTCCCAACTGGAGCAACTGAACACTTTTTAACAGTCGGACCTCATGGCACAAGCGGCAAAACTCACGCTGTAAATGCCTCTGCTAACGCAGCTGCTATCTTTGCTATTGGCACCTGTTCTAGCTTTGGCGGTATCCAAGCAGCTAAGCCAAATCCAACAAATTCAGTCGGTCTTTCAAAGGTGACTGATAAGCCAGTCATAAACGTGCCAGGCTGTCCTCCAAGCGAGAAAAACATCGTTGGCAACGTGCTTCACTACTTGCTATTTGGTACCTTGCCTGCACTTGATGTTTATAACAGACCAAAATGGGCTTATGGCTTAAGAATTCACGATCTTTGCGAGAGACGTGGCCACTTTGATGCAGGCGAGTTTGTCCAAAGCTTTGGCGACGAGGGCGCAAAAAATGGCTACTGCTTATATAAAGTAGGCTGTAAAGGTCCATATACATTTAATAACTGCTCACGCGAGAGATTTAACCAGCACACATCATGGCCAGTTCAAGCAGGTCACGGCTGTATAGGCTGCTCAGAGCCAGACTTCTGGGATACGATGGGGCCGTTTGAAGAGCCTATGGCTGATAGGCTGTTTGACACTGTTTTAGGGCTTGGCGCTGATAATGTAAGTGATAAAATAGGCATTGGAATTTTAGCTCTAGCTGGTGTTGGTATAGCGGCTCACGCTGCACTAGCTTGTATGAGTAAAGATAAAGAATAAGGCGAAAAAATGAGTGAAAAAAGAATAGTAATAGACCCTATAACACGTATCGAAGGGCACTTAAGAATCGAAGTCGTAGTCGATGAAAACAACGTTGTAAAAGAGGCTTACTCTGGCTCAACTCTTTGGAGGGGCTTAGAGCAGATAGTAAAAAACAGAGACCCAAGAGATGCTGGCTTTTTCATGCAAAGAATTTGTGGCGTTTGCACATACTCACACTACCGAGCAGGCATAGTAGCAGTTGAGGACGCCCTTGGCATCAAGCCTCCGCTAAATGCTGAGCTAACTAGAACGCTCATGAACGCAGCTTTATATCTTCACGACCACATCGTGCACTTTTATCAGCTCCACGGCATGGACTGGGCGGACGTCGTCTCTGCACTAAGCGCTGATGTACATAAAGCTAGAGAGGAGGCGTTTAAATACACTAATCTGCCATTTGCAACAGGCGCAGACAAACTAAAAGAGGTAAAAGAGAGAGTTGAAGCCTTTGTTAAAAAGGGCAACCTTGGACCATTTGCCAACGCATACTGGGGACATAGCACATATAAATTTACGCCAGAGCAAAACTTAATCGTCCTCTCACACTACTTAGAGTGCTTAAGGATCCAAAGAACAGCAGCTCAGATGATGGCTATCTTTGGCGCAAAAAACCCACACCCACAAAGCCTAACAGTTGGTGGCGTGACCTGCGTGATGGACCTTATGGATCCAGCTAGAATGGGCGAATATATGAGCAAATTTGCTGAGATCAAAGAATTTGTTGATAGAGCTTACTATCCAGATATTTTGATGGCTGCTAAGGCTTATGCAAACGAACCAAGCGTTCTAAACGACGTTGGCGTATCAAATTTACTTTGCTACGATGAGTTTTTGATCGGCAAAAATGATCATCTATTTAAAGGCGGTATCATCTTAAATAGCGATCTTAGCAAGGTTTATGACATAGACGAAGACAAGATCACAGAAGAGGCGACAAGAGCTTGGTATAAAAATGACAAAGCACTTCACCCTTATGATGGTGAGACAGAGGCAAACTATACAGGCCTTGTTGATGGCGAGAGCATAGACGGCGAGGGCAAGCTAGCTCATAGCAAGCTTTTTGACACAAAGGGCAAATATAGCTGGATCAAAGCGCCAAGATATGACGGCATGCCTATGCAAGTAGGACCGATCGCAAGCATCGTCATAAACTACGCTAAAGGCAACGAGAGAGTTAAAAAAGTAGTCGATGAGTTTTTAGCAAAGAGTGGCTTACCACTAAGCGCAGTCTTTTCAACTCTAGGCAGAACCGCTGCTCGTATGCTTGAAGCAAAAGTGGTCGCAGAGCACACGATGGACGCATTTAATGCCTTGATCGAAAATTTAAAGACAGATCAAGAGACCTGCACAAAATATGTAATAGATAACAAAAAAGAATATAAAGGAAATTTTCAAGGCAACGCTCCAAGAGGCGCGCTAAGCCACTGGTGCCGCATAAAAGATGGCGTCATCTCAAACTGGCAAGCAGTAGTGCCAAGCACTTGGAACGCCTCTCCAAAAGATGCCAAAGGTCAAATGGGCAGCTACGAGGCGTGCTTAGTTGGTATGAAGATCGCTGATCTTTCAAAACCACTTGAGATAATACGAAAAATTCACTCTTACGACCCTTGCATCGCGTGTGCCGTGCATGTTATGGACACGAAGGGAAATGATTTGAGTACTTATAAGATAAATCCAAATTTGTAAGGAGAAAAGATGTCACATAAAAATCCTGACAGGATCAGCGAATACGAATTCTCCATCGGCGTTAGGCTGACACACTGGATTAGATTTATAGCTATCACGCTTTTGGTTGTGAGCGGCTACTACATCTCTTATGTCTTTATGAGCCCAGAGATCACGAGCGAGCCTACAAATTTCATGCAAGCAAAGTGGCGTTTGGCGCACCAGGTCGCTGGCTTTGTGCTAATAGCGGTATTTATCTTTAAATTCTATCTATTTGTCTTTGATAAACACAGCAAAAAAGAGTGGATGAGCGTGCTTGACTTTTTAAGTCCAAAAGTTTGGATCGCACAGATAAAGTACTACATCTTTATGGGACCGCACCCGCATTTAAGGGGCGTTTATAACCCATTGCAGTTTGCCTCATACTTTTTCTTTTACGTCATCTTAGCGCTCATTTGCCTAACTGGCCTAGTGCTTTACGCTCATGTTTATCACAACGGACTTGGCGGAGCGATCTACGAGCCAGCGAGATACTTTGAAGAGCTTATGGGCGGACTAGCAAATGTTAGAACGATACATAGAATTTGTATGTGGATCATCATGATATTTGTGCCTATTCACGTTTATATGGCGATATTTAACGCCGTTAAAGGCAAAAATGGAGCGATGGACGCCATCGTTAGTGGCTATAAATTTGTAAAAGAACACTGATGAGAGTGCTGGTTCTTGGCATTGGCAACGTGATGTTTGCTGATGAGGGCATAGGTGTTCATTTTGTAAATTTGATGGCTAAAAACTATAAATTTACAAGTTCTAAAAACGAGCTTACTCTAATGGACGGGGGCACTTTAGCCCTCGCTCTAACTCACATAATAAGCGAATTTGACTATCTTATCGTCGTTGATTGCATTAGCGCAAATGGCGCAAGCGTGGGCGATGTTTATTTTTTTGATTTTCTAAACGTACCAAATTTTATCAGCTGGGACGGCTCGGCTCACGAGATCGAGATGCTTCAAACCCTTCATCTAATGGAGCTTGCAGGCGATAGACCGATAACCAAAATCCTAGGCATCGTGCCTAGCCGCATAGAGTCATCAAATTTTAGCCTCTCAGATGAAGTGATTAAAGCTTCTAATATCCTAGAAAAAACGCTGCTTGATCACTTAAAAGAGCTTGATTTTAAGTGTGAAAAGGTAGCAAATTTCACCCTAAATGACACCCTCGATGACTACGCCAAAAAAGGTTTAAAATGATACTTGCTTTTAAATTTGACTGCTTTAAAGAGCCAGCATTTTTGGCGCCATTTTTACGCTCATTAGCTGGGGAGCTTAAGCACTCTATAAGCTGTAAAAATGATCAAATTTCCCTAAAAGTAAGTGGCTCTGCCAATGAGCTTAGCGCCATAGCAGATAGAGCAAGCGCCATTTTGCCTTATAGCCTTTTTATAAAGCATAGCGAGGTT
The DNA here is from genome assembly GCF_002913545.1 of Campylobacter concisus. GTDB lineage: Bacteria > Campylobacterota > Campylobacteria > Campylobacterales > Campylobacteraceae > Campylobacter_A > Campylobacter_A concisus_AV. The sequence goes on from NZ_PPBR01000041.1 coordinate 12,487, forward strand.
GATGTGGCAGATGAGCTTGACGTGGCAGATGAGATTAAAAAGATAAAATTTGGCACGCTTAGTCCGTCTCAAGCGGCGGCATTTTTGGCTAATGGCAAGGCTATTTTAAATGAAAGCGGCGTGCTCTCTTTGAGTAAATTTGATGGCGAGATAACGCTTGATAATTTTAATGAAAAGCAAAAAACCTGCCTAAATTTATTAAAAAATGGTAAGGGCGTTTGCATAGAGCAAGATGAAAATTTATATGAAATTTCTCTTGGGGTAAAATTTGATGCAAATTTCTTGATGCCTGTAAATTTAAAAGAGCTACCTAAAATTTTTATAGCCGATGATAGGGCGCAGATCGCGCTTGCTAGCTTTGAAAAGCCACTTTTAGCGCTAAAGACGACAGCCATTTATAGGCAAAACCACGAGGACGCACCGCTATTTTTTGACGTGATGGCGCCAAATGACCTTTTTCTTTACGCCCTTTGCGAGCAGCTAAACAAAGAGGGCTTTAGCTTTTTAAGCGTTTCTGTAAAGGAGCAAAAAAACGCTCTTTCAAGGCTTGCTTTGCTTGAAAATAGCGCGCTTTTAAGCCCATTTTTTTATACAAAAGATGAGGAATTTGAGCTTAGTTATTTGGGCGAAGTGGCTTTGGGGCTAAAATTTAGCAAATTTAGCGATGATGAAATTTGCCTGCTTTCAAAATCAAGCAAAACGCAGCTTCTATTTTTACCAAAATTTAGCAGCTTTGAAGAAATTTATGAGCTCATAAGAGCTGATGAGAGCGGCGAAAGACTACTTGAAAACTTCAGTAAAGAGAGCGCCCTGCCAAGTGGTAAATTTAGCTTAAATGCTAGCTTTTTCTCGCTATTTTGCATAGCTGGACGCTTGCTTGGTTTAAGCAGTGACTTTAAAAAAGCAGGGGAGAATTTACTCCTTATGGCAAGCGATTTTAGCGGTCAAAAGGGCGTTAGGATAGATTATAAAATGAAAGATGACTTTGGTTTAGACGGTGTTAAGTTTGTAAAAAGTATCATTTCATTTATCCTTGCTGGCACTGGAGAGAAGAATATCAGCTTTGGTTGCACCGAGTCTTTGGCGCATTTTTTGAGCGATTTTAGCTATGAAAAACGAGATAAATTTAACATCAAAAATGTTACTTTAAGCGGGGATTTATTTTATAATAAGGTAGTTAGCAACTTGATAAAAAAGCACCTAAACCCAAATATAAAAACAAATTTTGACCCCGGATTTGGCATTGAGATCAAGCTTTAGATATGAGATCAAAGGTTTAGTTCAAGGCGTTGGTTTTAGACCTTTTGTCTATACTTTAGCGGACAAATTTAAGCTAGTTGGCGAAATTTACAACGATGACGAGGGCGTGAAGCTAAATTTTAGCGGCGAAGAGGCTAGCTTTTTGGCTTTTGAAAAAGAGCTTTATGAGAAGCTGCCAGCCCTTGCTAGGATCGATGAACTGCATAAATTTAAGATAGATAAAATTTACGAAAAACTTGAGATCATCGCTTCAAAGTCGGCTACCAAGCAAGCGCCTATCTTGCCTGATTACGCACTTTGCGATGACTGCTTGCGCGAGTTTTATGACCCCACAAATCCACGCTACAAATACCCATTTATAAACTGCACCAACTGCGGACCGAGATTTTCCATCATCAAAGCATTGCCTTATGACAGGGTAAATACAACGATGAACGAGTTTAAGATGTGTAAATTTTGTGAGAGCGAGTATAAAGACCCACTTAATCGCCGCTACCACGCAGAGCCGATCTCTTGCCCAAACTGCGGGCCAAAACTCTATCTAAAAGATAAATTTGGCAAAGTCTTGGCTAGTAAAAACGAAGCAGCCAAAGAGGCGGCTAAGCTCATAAACGAGGGCAAAATTTTAGCCATTAAGGGGCTTGGTGGCTTTCATCTGGTTTGCGACGCGACAAATGAAGCCGCAGTTTGCGAGCTAAGAGCCAGAAAACACCGCCCAAGCAAGCCCTTTGCTCTGATGAGTAAAAATTTACAAAACGCTAGAGAGATAGCGCAAATTTCAGAGGCGGAGGCGAAGCTTCTTAGCTCAAATTTAAAGCCTATCGTCTTGCTTGAAGCAAAAAACGGCTCAAATATCGCAAAAAGCGTCGCGCCAAATTTAAATAAGCTTGGCGTCATGCTCGCATTTAGCGGCATTCATCTTTTGCTATTTGATTATTTAGAGCACGACATCATCGCAACTAGCGCAAACATCTCAGGCGAGGTTGTGATAAAAGATGAGAGCGAGCTAAGGGAAAAACTAGGTGAGGTTATAGACTTTTACCTTGATCACGACCGAGAAATTTACTCGCCAAGTGACGATAGTATCGCATTTTGCGTTGGCGATGAAGTGATTTTTACAAGGACAAGCCGTGGGCTAAATCCAAATTTCATACATACAAATTTTAAGCAAAAAGGGACATTTTTAGCACTTGGAGCGGAGCTAAAGAGCTCATTTTGCATCTACAAAGACGGACTTTTGATGATCAGTCCATATATCGGCGATCTAAAAAACGTAGCGACTTTTGATAGGTTTAAAGACATTTTCACCCTTTTTGAAACGACTTATGATCTAAAAATAGACAAAGTTATAGCCGATTTGCATCCAAATTTTTTAAATACAAAATGGGCAAAGGATCAGGGCTTTGAGCTAATTCATCTGCAGCATCACTACGCGCATTTGCTAAGTGTCATCTTTGAAAATGATTTGCCAGACAAAGAGTATCTTGGCTTTTGCTTTGACGGTACTGGATATGCAGAGGATGGCAAAATTTGGGGTGGCGAGGTCTTTAGGCTAGATAAAAATAGCTACAAAAGGGTTTATCACTTTGATGAATTTAGCTTATTTGGCGGCGAAAATAGCATAAAAAATATCTACCTCATCGCTTATTCTATTATTTTGAAGTATGAGCTTGAGGACGAGGGGCGTAAATTTTTAGTAAATTTTGATGAAAAGGTGCTTAGAAATTTCAAGATGATGGAGCAAAAGGGGCTAAATTTAGTAAAAACTAGCTCTGTTGGTAGGATATTTGACGCATTTGGTGCGATAATATGTGGCATTTTTAGCTCAAGCTACGAGGGAGAGAGTGGCATGAGGCTTGAGGCGCTTTATGATAAAAATTTAGATGCGTGTTACAAATTTAGCCTAAATGACGGAGTTATCGGCTTTAAAGATGCCTTTAAAAGCGCTTTAAAAGATGAGCCAAGAGTTGCTGCAACGGCATTTATAAATGGCATGGCTGATATTATTTTTGAAATTTCTAAAAATGAGAAAAAAGAGATTTTATTAAGTGGCGGCGTCTTTCAAAATAAGACTTTGCTTGAGCTTATTTACAAAAAATTTACTGAAGCAAATTTGAAATTTTATATCAATAAGAAATTCTGCAGTAACGATTCTAACGTAAATTTAGGGCAAATTTATTATTATTTATCCACATTTTCTAATAAGTGATGTATAATGATTATAAACGGTAATCAAACGAGAAAGGAGCAAAAAATGGATAGTGTTATACGTTTTAGTGTTTCTTTGCCTAGTCAATTGCTAGACGAACTAGATAGAAAAGTTAGCGAACAAGGCTACGCTTCTAGGAGTGAATTTACAAGGGATTTGATCCGTGAAAAGATCGTAAGCGACAGCTGGAAGGACGCTGACGAGGAGTTGATTGGGGTTTTGACGCTCATTTATGTGCATCATCACAACGATTTGGTGAATAAAAAAATGGATATCGAGCATGACTCTGATGTGAAGATCATCTGCACAAATCACGTTCATGTCGATCACCACAACTGCCTAGAAACGATCTCGATAAGAGGTGAGGCTAGCAAGATAGAGCGCTTTGCTGACAGGATTGCTGGCTTAAAGGGTGTTAAGTTTTCTAAACTTACAAAGGCCGCTGTGCCTAAATTTTAAGCTAAAAGCTTTTTTGGCTCTTAAATTTAGGTTTTTTGTAAATAGCTAGCAGCGCTTTCTTGGCTGCAGAGCTTGTCTTATTTTGTCTTTTTGGTTGTTTTTAGCAGTTTTTGTGATCTATTTTTGCAAATTGATAGCGGGTTTTGCTATTTCTTGCTTGCCTGATATCTTTTTGTGGCGAAAGTTTGATGACCGTTTGTTTTTTTTACTTGGGCTTTGGCTAAAGCTAAATTTGCAAAAGCCCGCCCAAGTTTTTTGGCTTTAAATTTCTCCCTTTTTTTTGCTTTATTTTTGTTCTAGCATTTTTGGCGCTTGTATGCTATCATTAGCCACAAAAAATGTCATTTAAAGAGAATGAAAGATGAATTTTTACAATAGAAATTTTCTAGCCAAAGAGCTAGATCGCTGGCAAAAAGAGGATGTGGTCGATAAGGCCACCGCTTTAAAAATAGCAAATTTATATGATATAGATATAAACGCTCATAGCGAAAAGACTAGCTTTATCTTAAAGTTGGTTGCCTATCTCTTTTTCGCGCTTGCATTTTTTACGCTAGTTGGCGCAAACTGGGAGGAGATGCCAAGGCTGATACGCTTGGTGCTTGTGCTATTTACGCTTGGACTTGTAAATTTTGGCGGAGTTTATTATCTCAAAAAGGGCAAAGATAAGCTTGGCACGGCTACGCTCTTTTTGGGAAATTTCTGCTACGGAGCAGCCATAGCGCTTATCGCTCAAATTTATAACATTAGCGACGAGCCAAGCGGTGGAGTTTTGCTCTGGAGCGTTGGAGCAATGGCGCTCTCTTTTGCTAGCAAAAAGGGTCTGCTAGTGGCTCAAAGCCTTGTCTTTGCGACGATCTGGTTTGTTTTAAAGGGCATGGGCGGCGAGTTTGCTTATGAATTTATCGTCTTTATAGCCCTTGGCGCCTACACGCTTTACAAAAGTGACTCGGCATTTCTTGCGATTGTGCTTTTAGCGGATATATTTTTATACATCGTTTCACTTTGCGCTAGGATCAGTGGGTTTAACGAATTTTATGACTATGATCTTATGTTTAGAGCGCCGATGGCTGCTACTTTATCGCTCTCATACGCGCTTTTACTTGTCGCGCTCTTTAGCCCGTTAGCTGGCTTTAGAGATAGGCTAGCGCACCTTGTAAAAGGCTTTGGCAAGTATCTTGGCATCATTATCTTGATCGTTTGCCTGATAGCTTATGCAAATGGCGACATCTACGAGCTAGAAGAAGATAAATTTTGGTTTGCAAAAGCATTTTTTTATAGCAGTTTTGGCAAGGTTTTTGCTGTATTTGGCATCGCTAGCATTGCGCTATTTTTCAAAGAGAAAAACAAAAGCGGCTTGCTTCTTGGCTTGATACTCTTTGCTTTGCCATTTGTCTTTAGCTTAGGCGTGGGATATGCAAATATCTTCTTCTCGCTAGCAAACATCATCGTCGCAGCCGTGCTTATCAAAAATGGCGAGCTAACGCTTGGACTATGCATGATATTCTTAGTTGCGGTGGTTAGATACTTTGAGCTAATAGGCGATTATTTGGGGGCTACGGCGCTATTTATCATCTTTGCCTTCGTCGTGCTCGCAGTTGCTGCTAAAAAAGGACGTACAAAATGAAGATAAGATCACTAATACTAGCTATAATCTTTCAAATTTTACTAATAATTGCGATGCTCGCATACGCGCTCATGCCACTTTACCTTGGAAAAGAGATAAAAGTGAGGGTAAATCTCTACGATCCAAGGGATCTCTTTCGCGGAAACTACGTGAGCTTGAGCTATGATTTTTCAGATTTTTCAAATCTGCAGCAGTCTAAATTTGATGAAAAAACTGGCGTTGAGATATATATATATGATAGAAATATCTCAAAAAATGATGAAATTTACGCCATTTTAAAGCAAGATGCTAATGCCACTTACGCTTTTGATAAATTTAGCTTTACTAAGCCAAAAGACGTTCTTTTCTTAGCTGGTAAATTTGATGGATATTCATTTGTAAAATACGGCATCGAAGAGTTTTACATGCCAACTAAAAAGGCAAAGCAGACTGAGCGAGAGATGATGGATCAAGACGTGGATGCTGTTGCTGTTTTGATGGTGATGGATGATGGCAGGGCAAGGCTAAAAGATCTCATCATCACGCCAAATGGCAAAAAAAGAAGCAATGATGAAAATTTTGATGAAAATGGCTACACAGATGATAACGAGAGCTTTGAAGAGCCAGTTCGCTTGCAAGATCAAAGGTAAATTTAAAGGATAATTAAAAAACGGGTTAATTTATCTCATTTGCATAAAATGCCCTTAAATTTTAATTTTATTTTTAAATTTAAGCGTTAAAATCTCTGAAAATTAATAAAAAAGGATAATAAAATGTGTAAAGATTGCGGTTGTTCAATGGGTAATCACGCCCACACTCACACTCATGCTGATGGCACCACTCACTCACACCCACACACTCACGACGGGCATACGGATCACGCTCATGACGCACACGAGCATAGTCACGAGGCTCACGCACACCCTGTGCTAAACGAGAGCAAAACCATAGACGTGATAGAGAAAATTCTATCTGAAAACGACAAAGAGGCTGCTCACAACAGAGCGCATCTTGATGAGAAAAAGATACTTTGTGTAAATTTGATGAGTAGTCCAGGCGCTGGCAAGACTACGCTTTTGGAGGCTACGATAAAGGCTGGTAAATTTAAAATAGGCGTTGTCGAGGGAGACTTGGAGACCAATCAAGATGCCGACCGCATAGTAAAAGCTGGCGCAAAAGCTCATCAGATAAGCACAGGTCAGACCTGCCACTTAGACGCTTTTATGGTGCATGAGGGACTTCATCACCTGCCGTTAAATGAGCTTGATCTAGTCTTTATAGAAAATGTTGGAAATTTAGTTTGCCCTGCAAGCTACGATGTCGGCTCACACTTTAACGCTGTGCTTCTTTCAGTGCCAGAGGGCGATGATAAGGTGAGCAAATATCCAGTGATGTTTAGGGCTGCTGACGTGCTTTTAATCACAAAAGCATCGCTTGCGCCACACTTTGACTTTGACATCGAGCGAGTGAAAAACGACGCTAGAAAGCTAAATCCAAAGGTCGATATCTTTGTAGTAGATAGCAAAACAGGCGAGGGCATCGATAAATGGATAAGTTATTTGGAATTTAAAAAAGAGCTAAGATAATGTGCCTCTCAATACCTTCAAAAGTAATAGAAATAGATGAAAATAACGTTGCCACCGTTGAGACACTGGGCGTTACCAGAAAAGTAAGCCTAGATCTCATCTCTGAAGAGGTAAAAGTTGGCGAATACGTGCTAATTCACGTTGGATACGCCATGCAAAAGATCGACACGCAGTTTGCGCTTGAGAGCTTGGAGGTCTATCAAAAGATCGCTGAAGATATGGACGCGGGGAAAATTTGATGGATCTTATCAATGACTTTCGCGATAAAAATTTAATCCTAGCCCTTTCAAAACTCATACAAAAAGAGAGCGTAAAACCGCTAAATATCATGGAAATTTGTGGCGGCCACACGCATAGCATTATGAAATTTGCACTGCCAAGCTTGGTTGGAGAGCATATAAATTTCGTCCATGGCCCAGGCTGTCCAGTCTGCGTGATGCCAAAGAGCCGCATAGACGAGGCCTGTAAGCTTGCTAGTATGGAGAATGTGATCTTTTGCACGCTAGCTGACATGCTAAGAGTGCCTGGCTCAAAGACAAGCTTGCAAAAGCTTCGCGGCGAGGGACACGACATAAGGGCACTTTACACACCACTTGATGCGCTAAATATCGCTAAACAAAACCCAGACAAAAATGTCATATTTTTTGCTATTGGCTTTGAGACGACGACTCCGATGAGCGCAAATTTGGTTGAAAAAGTGGTGCAAGAGGGCATTAAAAATTTATACTTTCATATAAATCACGTGACCGTCCCAGCTCCAGTTAGAGCTATAATGAGCGACGAAAACGTAAGGATAGACGCATTTTTGGGACCAAGTCACGTAAGCGTCATCACGGGTAGCAAAATTTATAAAGAGCTAGCGAGTGAATTTAAAAGACCGATTGCCATTAGCGGTTTTGAGCCGCTTGACATCATGGCAAGTGTGCTAAATTTAGTCCGTCAGCAAAACGCAGGCACATATGAAGTCTATAACGAGTACGCAAGGGCGGTTAAAGAGGAGGGCAACGTCAAGGCAAAAGAGCTCATCGCTAAGTATTTTGAGCCGTGCGACTTTGTCTGGAGAGGTCTTGGCGAGATAGCGCAAAGCGGTATGAAGCTAAAAGATGAGTTTGCCTATCTTGACGCTAGAGTGCAGTTTGACTGCAGCGTAGAGAGCGCTGGCGAGAGCAAGGCTTGCATTTGTGGGCAAATTTTAAGAGGGCTAGCAAAGCCGACTGATTGTAAGGTCTTTGGCAAGGTTTGCAACCCGCAAAATCCGATAGGATCGTGCATGGTATCAAGCGAGGGCGCTTGTGCGGCATATTTTAAATACGCAAGAGTTGGTTAAGGAATTTAATGAAAAAGATAATGCTAAGCCACGGCGGCGGCGGCGAGGAGATGAACTCGCTTATAAACGAGACGATATTTAAAATTTTTGATAATGAAATTTTAAGGCAGAGCAACGACTCAGCGATACTAAATTTAAACGGCAAGATCGCATTTAGCTCCGATAGCTTTGTGGTAACTCCCATTTTTTTTAATGGCGGCGACATCGGTAAGATCGCAGCTTGCGGCACGATAAACGACCTTGCGATGGTTGGAGCAAGCGCAAAATATCTAAGCTGCTCGCTCATCATTGAAGAGGGGCTTAGTATAGAGGAGCTCGAGCGTGTGCTTGGCTCGCTTGCAAAAACTTGTAAAGATAGCGGCGTGAGCGTAGTTTGTGGCGATACGAAGGTCGTGCCAAAGGGCAAATGCGACAAAATTTTTATAAACACAGCAGGTATCGGCGAGATAGTTTGCGAAGGCGTGGAGCTTAAAAATTTAAAAGCAGGGGCAAAAATTTTAATCTCTGGAGATGTTGGCAGACACGGCGGTGTGGTGCTAGCAGCAAGAGAGGAATTTGAGCTTGGTCTTGATCTAAAAAGTGACTGCAAGAGCCTAAAAGAGGTTGTTTTAAAGCTGCTTAGCTCTGGCATAAAGCCACAAACTATGCGTGATGCGACAAGGGGCGGACTAAGTGCGGTGCTAAATGAGTGGGCTAAATTTAGCAAATTTGACATCTTAGTTTTTGAAGAAAATATCAAGGTCGCAGACGAGGTGATGGGCGTTTGCGAGCTGTTTGGATTTGAGCCTTATGAACTTGCAAATGAGGGCACTTTTGTGATGGCTGTCGATGAGAGCCAGGCTGAAGAGGCACTTAAAATTTTAAGAGAATTTGATCAAAACGCGATGATAATTGGCAAGGTTTTGGAAGCTAAAAACGAGCGTGTCATCATCGAAAACGCCTATAAATCAAGAAGATTTCTCGAGCCGCCAAAGGGTGAGCTACTACCAAGGATCTGCTAATGCACGAGCTTAGTATCGTTCAAAATTTAGTCAGTCTTTGCGAGAAAAATGCTGCCAAAGAAAACGCCAAAGAGATAAGTAAGATCGAGATAAAAGTTGGCCGCTTAAGCGGAGTGGAGCCACACTATCTAGAGAGTGCCTTTGATGTTTATAAGACTGGCACGATCTGCGAAAACGCCGAGCTAGTCATAAATTTACAAGGCATTGTTGTAGAGTGTTTGGATTGTGGATTTGGCGGGGAGCTTAGCGAAAATGACTTTACCTGTCCAAAGTGTAAAAGCCAAAATTTAAAGGTGACTGACGGCGAGGATATGTATCTTATGCGCCTTGAGATGAAGTAAAATTTTACGTATTATAGTGCGTAAAATTTTATGAATTTATTGATTTTTATGGATAGTGTTAAATTTTTCTCAATCAAACGCCTAAAGAGCTATAAAAACGAGTAAGAGCATAAAAAGAACTTTTTGCTAGTACAGGCTGGCTTAAAAACTTGGTATTTTGGAAATTGCCACTAGAAATTTAGCTTTTAAGGCTTTGGTGGATAATAATAAGGTAGATATTTTAAGCTCTTTTGGCGGCTACTTTGAGCTAGATGATCTCTTTGTCTCAAAGCAAACTTTTGGATTTTGGGCAAAAAACATCGATGAAGCCAAAATTTACAATGATACCTTCAATCTTGATAAGCTTGATTTTAAAAAGTATTTTAAATTTAACCGCAAAAATAAACTTTTAAACTATCAAAAAGTAAAGATTTTATATGACCTTGCTGTTAAAATTCGAAATCGAGCATTTCATTTTGAAAATCTTTATAAGTTAAATGACGATCAAACGCCGAGAATTTCAACTAAACTTTAGTAGGCATTGATCCGCAAATGTTAGAAGATTTCATTAATGATGCATTGTTTTGTTTTGATGAGGGTCTGGCAAGATACTTAGAATGAGTGGCGGATAATAAGCTCCGCCGTAAATTTTGTAAAAGTCAGACTAAACAATAATATTTTTGCGCAACACTTTACTCAAATATCAAAAACGGAGCTTGCAGGACGTTTCTTATTATCTTTAGTGGCGAGAGCAGGGCGTCTTGCAAGATCTGCGTCGAGTACTCCGGCTTTTCAGTCGTGCCACGTATGGCGATGACGGTTGAGAGCGAGCGGTCTTTGCCAAGGATGATTTGGTTGATAAGTGGGATCTTGTCGATGATACCGCTTGCGTCTTTTAGTATCTTTAGCTCAAGGTCGATGTTTATCTTTTTGCTCTTTAGATCGATCGTGCCGCGTCCGCCGATATCTGCGCTCGTGCCTATCATCTCAATCGCTAAAAACTCGATCACGTCGCCCTTTCTTGTAAGTAAAATTTTGCCGTTTTTAACAGTAAAGCCCTTGTCGTTAAAGTCAGGCGTTTTAAAGCTAAGAAGCGACGGCACCGAGTTTAGAAAGCTTAAAAGCCTTTGATAAAAGATGTAGTCTTTTAGATACGTGCCAAAAAATCTCACCTCAGCCTTGAAATTTTTAGAGCTCTCCCCAAGCATTTTTAGGCGAAATTTACCGCCCTCAAAGCTCTTTATGCCAAAAAGGTCGTTGATAAACTCGCCGCTTATATCAGTTGCATCTAAATTTATGCTTTTCTCATCGCTAAAATATCCGACTCTGCCTTGTTTTGCTAGCCCATTTAGAGAGGTGCTTTTGCCCTTTTTTTCGGCGCTAAAGCTAGTAAATGGCAAGGTTTTGTTTAGATCTTGCAAGATGATGTCGCCATTTTTTGCAAAGAGCTCAAGTGGCGTGCTTTGCTCTTTTGTGCTGTTGTCATCAAGGACAAGCAAATTTAGGTCGTTGCTCTTAGCCTCTATGCCTTTTTCGGCGATATTTAAAGAGAGTTTTTTGCTTGCACTCTGCACCTTTACGCCAGCCTTTGAGACCGTGATCAAAAAGTCGTCACTATCATATTTTGAGCCATTTTTATCCAAAAACGGCATGTCAAATTTAAGCCCTTTTGCCAAAATTTCAAGATTAGTAAAGTCCTTGCTTTTTATGCTCACATTTTCAAAGCCAAGCACACCATTTTGCTTTAAAACTGGGGAGTTTTGCATGATAAAGTTGCTATTTTTCGTAGCTATCAAGCTCTCATTGCCAAAGCTTAAATTTAGTCCAAAAGGCTCAATGCTAAGCGTGGTCTCACTTGGCTTACTAAAGTCAAGAAGCGCGCTAAATGGTTCATTTTTAAAGGCTAAAATTTCATCATTTTTCTCTTTTAGATCAAAGCTTTCTATGACGCCTTTTATCTCGCCGATGCTTTTTTGTAAATTTATATCTGCTTTTGCATTTGCTCTGAAAAAATCAAGCCCAAAGCCGCTTGCATCGATGTTTAGCACAGAAGTATTTACGAGCTTTACAAGGGCACTTTTAGCGTTAAATTTACTCCCAGCGATATCTAAAACAGCATCACTTATCTTAAAGTCGCCATTTGCGATGACGCTCTTTTCGTCAAAATTTTCTAAGCTCTTTTCATCAAGCTTTATCAAAATTTTTAAGCTAGCGTCCATTTTGCCGCTTAGCTGCCTAACTGGCACGTTGATCTTATAAGCTCTTAGTATCTCATTTATCGCCTCATCGTAAATAGAATTTGTCTTTATAAAAAGCTCTAAATTTGCACTCTTTTCATCAAAGATGTTATTTATCGCGACATTTGAGCCATCAAGCTTTTTGCCTTTATAAACTGGAGCTGTAAGGTCAAATTTAAGCTTCGAGTTATTAAGCGTGATGTTTGCCTCACCTACATTTACAGCTGGCAAGCCTTTATCAAATTTAACAAGTAAATTTTTGGCATTTGCAGTCGCATTTAGATCGTTTAGATAAAAGTCATTTTTGGCAATATCGACCTTGCCGTTTATCTCATTTAGGTGATAGTCATCAGCCACGATGTAGCCATATATCCAGTTTTTAACCTCGCTGTTTAGGTGTATGCGACTATCAAGCTCAGCGATGAAGTCCTTGATACTGCCAGCATTTACGTCATAGGCTTTGTAGGTTAAAAGTGTATCTTTTAAGGCAAAGCTAAGCTTGCCATTTAACTCGTGCGAGGTGAAATTTCCATCAAATTTATAGTCATCCTTGTCAAAATTTGCACTGCCCTCGCCGCTAATGCTGACGTTAAAATCTTTAAGGCTTAAATTTTTTACTATGAAGCGATCTATGCCATCTTTCTGCTTATTTTGAAATTTGATATCGATGTTTAGATAAGGGCTATCAACGAAAAATATATCATCTAAAAATAAAATTTTGATCTTAAAATCATTGCCGATTTGCACGCTCTCAAGCGAAATTTCTTGAAAAAAGGTCTCAAGATAATCAACGCCTTGACTAAGGTTTAAAAGTTGCTTGTCGCTGGCTTTTTGCTCTGCGTTTTGTTTAAAATTAGGTAGTTTGATCTGCTTTGCTCTTACAATTAATTTTTTATCTAACTTTATATATAATTGCTCCAATTTTACGCCGTAAAACTCGAAATCGTTAATTTTTATGCCGTATTTTAAAAGCAAAAGAAGCGAAAGAATTAAAATGATAGAAAATTTTATAAAAAAGCCATACCTAGATATTTTCTTTGATATCGTACTCATCGTCGTCCTAAGTGTATTTGTCTATTTGGCACGCCCCATAAACACGAGCAAAGTCGTCTTTGTGCCAAAGGGAAGTGTGGGCGAGATTATATCTTATTTAGCTAATCGCAACTTTAACTTAAGCGCCATAGATAAATACGCCATGCGCTTCATCGGCTCGCCTCAGTCTGGCTGGATCGAGATAGGCAAAGATAAAATTTCAAGGGTTGATTTTTTAAAAAAACTTGCCAAGGCAAAGGCTGCGATGACCGAGATCACGCTCATCCCTGGCGAAACTACTATCGTTTTTTTAAACCAGATAGCAGCCCAGCTTGGACTTGACGGAGCTAAACTAAATAGCGAGTATAACGCCCTTGCGCCAGTGAGTGACGGCTTTTTGATGCCAAATACTTATAAGATCCCAGTTGGCATCAGCGAGAGGCATCTGGCATATTACCTTGTAAATTCATCCAAAAAGGCGCAAAGCGAGATTAGCAGAAAAATTTTTGGCGAATACAACGAGAAAAAGTGGTTTAAAATTTTAACCATCGCTTCAATCATCCAAAAAGAGGCTGCAAACGACGCTGAGATGCCACTTGTCGCCTCAGTCATCTACAACCGCCTAGATAAGGGCATGAGACTGCAGATGGATGGCACGCTAAATTATGGCATCTACTCGCACGATGTGATCACGGCTGAGCGCATAAGAAGCGACATGAGCGAGTTTAACACCTATCTAAACGACGGCATACCGCCAAGTCCAGTTTGCTGCGTCTCTATAAGTGCGATAAAAGCGGCGATAAACCCTGCAAAGAGCGATTATCTATACTTTGTGCTTGATAAAAAGGCGAAAAAACACATTTTTTCAAAAACCTTAAGCGAGCACAATCAAAATATCGCAAAATAGGGCTAAAATACAACTAGCTTTAATAAAAAACGTGATAAATTTCAAAAAATCAAAAGGGCTAAAATGAGTGACATTATCTGGACTAAAACCGACGAAGCACCGCTATTTGCAAGCTACTCTCTCTTTCCTATCGTTAAGAGCTTTTTATCACGTGCTGGCATTAGCATAACTAGGGCTGACATAAGCTTGGCTGGGCGAATTTTATCTCTTTTTAGCAAAGAGCTTGGGCTAAACAAGGCCGATGAGTTAGAGCTTTTGGGCGAGCTAACCGCGCACAAAGAGGCAAATATCATAAAACTGCCAAACATCTCAGCCACGCTAGTTCAGCTAAAAGCAGCCATTGATGAGCTTAGAAGCAAGGGGATAAACGTGCCATTTTACCCAGACGAGATCATCACAGACTACGACGAAGAGGTCGCTAAAAAATATGCAAAAGTGCTAGGAAGTGCGGTAAATCCTGTGCTAAGACAAGGAAACTCAGACAGAAGAGTTTTGCCACCGGTTAAAGAATTTGCTAAAAAGCATCCACATAGCAACGGCAACTGGGATAAGGCAAATAAAACTAAAATTTGCTACATGCAAAAGGGCGATTTTTACGAAAATGAGCGCTCAATCATCGCTAGCAAAGATGAGAAATTTTATATAAATTTCATAAGCATGGAGGGCAAAAAAGAACTTTTAAAAGAGCTTGCCGTTCAAAGTGGCGAGATCGTAGATGCGGCATATTTAAGCGTAGATGAGCTAGATAAATTTTATGAAAGCTGCTTTGACGAGGCAAAAAAAGAAAATTTAACCCTTAGCCTTCATCTAAAATGCACGATGATGAAGGTTAGCGACCCAGTCATCTTTGCTCATGCGATAAAGAGCTATTTTAAAGAGGTTTTTGAGCTATTTGGTGAAGAGTTTAAAACTCACGGCGTTGAGGCAAAAAATGGCTTAAAAGATATGTTTTCTAAAATTTCAACTCTTAAAAACAAAGATCAAATTTTGGCTAAATTTGATGAAATTTTGAGCAAAAAAGCAAAAATTTGGGCACTAAATGAAAATGCCAGCAACTTTGACGTGCCAAATGATGTCATCATCGACGCCTCAGTGCCAGCACTCATTAGAAACTCTGGCAAGGTAAAAGATAGAAGTGGCGAGCTAAATTTCTCACTTTGCATGATCCCAGATAGGACCTACGCTAGGGTTTATGAGGCCTGCGTGGCGGACTTTAAGGAGCATGGTGCGCTTGATGTGAGCAAGATCGGCAGCGTAGCAAACGTGGGGCTAATGGCCAAAAAGGCCGAGGAGTACGGCAGCCACGATAAGACTTTCATCGCAAAAGAGGACGGAGAATTTGTTGTTTGCAACGAAGCTGGCGAGAGCGTCTTTAAATTTAGTGTTAAAAGTGGCGACATTTTTCGGATGACGCAGGCTAAAGACGACGCGATAAATGCGTGGTTTGAGCTTGCTTTAAAAAGAGGCGAAATTTCAAAAGATGAGCTTATATTTTGGCTAGATAGCAGCCGCGCTCACGATAGAAATTTGATAGCTAAATTTGACAAATTTAGAGATAAATTTACTAATGCTGGCGTGAAATTTGAAATTTTAAACTACGAGCAAGCAACTATAAAATCGCTTGAAGCAATAAGAGCTGGCAAAAACGTCATAGGCGTCACTGGCAACGTTTTAAGAGACTATTTAACCGATCTTTTCCCGATATTTGAGCTAGGTGGTAGCTCAAAAATGCTCTCAGTAGTGCCACTACTTGCTGGTGGAGCGATGTTTGAGACCGGTGCTGGTGGGACGGCTCCGACGCTTGTAAAAGAGCTAAAGGAGAAAAATCACCTGCTTTGGGACAGCTTGGGCGAGTTTTTAGCGCTTAGTGCTTCGCTTGAACATCTAGCGTTTTTTAGGCAAAAAAAAGAGGCAAAGGAGCTAAGTGACGCGCTAAATAGAGCTGTTGCTAGCTATCTAGATGAAAACAAAACGCCAAACGCCACTCTTGATACTAGAGAGTCGCACTTTTATCTAGCATTCTTTTGGGCGAGAGAGATGGCAAAAAGTGGCGGGGTTTTAAGCGTAATTTTTGAAAATTTAGCAGACGAGCTAGAGAAAAACGAGAGCGAAATTCTAAAGCAGATCAGAGAAAAAGATGGTGCAAGCGTGGAATTTGGCGGATACTACCTGCTAGATGAAGCAAGAGCAAATGAGGTCATGAGACCAAGTGAAATTTTAAATCAAATAATAGGATAAGAGATGAAAATAAGTGTAGTTGGAGCTGGAAACGTCGGTGCTAGCATAGCTTATGCGCTTTGCATGAGAGAGCTTTGCGATGAGATCGCGCTTGTGGATATATTTGGTGACGTGGCGCGCGCAAAAGCGATCGATCTAGCGCAGTCAAGCTGCGTCTTTAACGCAAAAACTAGCGTTTGTGGTGGCGATGATTTTGTGCTAATTGAAGGCAGTGACATCGTCATAGTCACAGCTGGAAGCCCAAGAAAAGAGGGTCAAACAAGAGAAGATCTACTACTTAAAAACGCCGTTGTCGTAAAGCAAACAGCGCAAAAGATAGCTGAATTTGCCAAAAATGCAGTGATAATAGTCGTCACAAATCCGCTTGATGTGATGGTCTGGACGGCTCATAAATTTAGTGGTTTTAGCAAAAACAAAGTGATCGGCATGGCTGGCGAGCTAGATAGCGCAAGGTGCAGATATGAACTAGCGCTTTTAAAAGATAAGGACGCTAGCAAGCTAAGAGCAAAGATCGTCGGCGCTCACAATGACGAGATGATCGTATCAGCTAGCAATATAAGCGAAAAATTAAATGAAAATGAGCTAAAAGTGCTCAAAAAAGAGACAAGCACTGGTGGCGCAAAGATCGTTAAGCTCCTTGGCACATCAGCTTACTACGCGCCAGCGGCTGCAGCTGTGAAGATGTGCGAAATGATCGTTGGCAAGAGCGATGAGATAATAAGCGCTAGCGTGCTAATAGATGATGAGCTAAGCTGCGGCAGGCTAGTAAGGCTCGGACGTGATGGCTTAAAAGAAATTTTAGAGCTAAATTTAGACGAAGACGAGCAAGAACAACTAAACAAAAGTGAAGCTGAAATTAGAAAAAATATCAAATTTTTAAAAGAAAACTTAGAGTAGGAAGATATATGATCGTAAAAGAAAATGTCCCAGTTTGGGTCGATGAGAGCAGGTGTAAGGCCTGTGATGTCTGCGTGAGCTACTGCCCAGCAGGCGTGCTAGGTATGAGGCTTGAGCCAAAGGCGGTGCTTGGCAAGATGATAGAGGTGGTCTATGCTGACTCATGCATAGGATGCCGTGACTGCGAGCTTCACTGCCCTGATTTTGCCATTTATGTGGCGGAAAAGGGCTTTAAATTTGCAAAGCTAACGCCTGAGAGCAAAGAGCGAGCTGCAGCCGTAAAGGCAAATAAATTTGCAAAACTTGGAGAGAGCGCATGAGAGAGGTAGTATCAACTGGAAATGCCCTAGTAGCAAGGGCTGCGGTCGAGTGTGGCTGTAACTTCTTTGGCGGATATCCTATCACTCCAAGCAGTGAGATCGCCCACGAGCTAAGCGTGCTTTTGCCAAAACATGGCGGCACATTTATACAAATGGAAGATGAGATAGCTGGAATTTCCGTAGCTCTTGGTGCAAGTGCGAGCGGTGCTAAGGCGATGACTGCAAGTTCTGGTCCTGGAATTTCCCTAAAGGCTGAGCAAATAGGTCTTGGCTTTATCGCTGAGATACCGCTTGTCATCGTAAATGTCATGCGTGGTGGCCCTTCAACTGGCCTACCAACCCGCGTCGCACAAGGCGATATCTTGCAGGCTAAAAACCCAACTCATGGCGATGTAAATATGATAGTGCTAGCCCCTAGTAGCTTAGAGGAGTGCTATACGCAGACCGTGCGTGCTTTTAATCTCGCAGCTAGGTTTATGACGCCAGTTATGCTGCTACTTGATGAGACGATAGGCCACATGCAAGCAAGGGTTAGTTTGCCAGAAATCAGCGAGCTAGAAATTTATAAAAGAAGAGAATTTAGTGGCGAGCCAAAAGAGTATAAACCCTACGAGGCAGCACCAGACGCGCCAGCCACGCTAAATCCTTTCTTTAAAGGCTATCACTACCACATAACTGGGCTTCATCACGGCGCTACTGGCTTTCCAACAGAAGATGGCAAGATCGTTGAATACTCGATAAATAGGCTGTTTAACAAGATAAATTTACACACTGATGAGTGCGAGAAATATGAAGAGTTTATGTTAAATGACGCTGAAATTTGTATCATCGCCTTTGGTAGCGTGGCTCTTTCAGCTAAGCAAGCTATCTTAAATTTACGTGAAAAAGGGCTAAAAGCAGGGCTATTTAAGCCACTCACACTTTTCCCAGCTCCAGCTAAAAAGCTAAAAGAGATATCAGATAAATTTAAGAAAATTTTGGTCTGCGAGCTAAATTTAGGTCAATATAGTGGCGAAATTTCAAAGATCATCTTAAGAGATGACTTTGCAAAACTGCTAAAAGCAAACGGCAGACCGATAAGCCCAAGCGAGATCGAGGCGAAGATAGGAGAAATTTATGGCTTTTAATTACGATAAATATTTACGAACAGATAAAATGCCTACTCTTTGGTGCTGGGGCTGTGGCGACGGCGTCATACTAAAGGCGCTCATCCGCGCTATCGATACCATGGGTTGGGACATGAACGACGTTTGCGTGGTCTCAGGCATAGGCTGCTCTGGTCGCTTTAGCGGATATCTTGACTGCAACACCATACACACAACTCACGGCAGAGCCGTAGCTTACGCGACTGGTGTAAAGATGGCAAACCCAGACAAGCACGTCATCGTGGTAACTGGCGACGGCGACGGACTAGCGATCGGAGGCAACCACACGATACACGGATGCCGCCGAAATATCGGGCTAAATCACATCTTAATCAACAACTTCATTTACGCGCTAACCAACTCGCAAACCAGCCCAACCACGCCAAAGGGCATGTGGACGGTCACAGCGCAGTATGGCAACATCGATCCTAGCTTTGACGCCTGTAAGCTCGCAACTGCTGCAGGTGCTAGCTTTGTCGCGCGTGGAAGCGTCATCGAGCCAGAGAAGCTTACAAAGCTCTTTGTAGAGGGCTTTAGCCACGATGGATACAGCTTTTTTGATGTATTTTCAAACTGCCACATAAATTTAGGCCGCAAAAACAAAATGGGCGAGGCGGTGAAAAATTTAGAGTGGATAAAGGGCCGCACGACGAGCAAGGTCAAATTTGACATGTTAAGCGACGAAGAGAAAAAGGGCATTTTCCCACTTGGCGTGCTTCACAAAGATGAAGAAAAGATCGAATACACCAAAGCTTACGACAAGGTAAGAAAGGCTGCTATGAGCAATGAAGCGATAAATTTTGAGGAGCTAGCATGAAGTCACAATTAAGATTTGTCGGCGTTGGCGGACAGGGCGTCATACTAGCAGGCGAGATCCTCTCAGCTGCCAAGATAAAAGCAGGCGGATACGGCGTCAAGGCATCTACCTACACATCTCAAGTGCGAGGCGGCCCAACAAAGGTCGATATCATACTAGATGAGAAAGAAATTTTATATCCTTACGCAAACGAGGGCGAGATAGACTTTATGCTTGCCACCGCGCAGATAAGCTACAACGCCTTTAAAAGTGGCGTGAAAGAGGGCGGTGCGATCGTTGTTGAGCCAAATTTGGTAAAAGTAAGCGACGAGGACAAAAAGCGCTGGAAAATTTATGAAATTCCTATCATCTCTATCGCAAAAGACGAGGTCGGAAACGTCATCACTCAAAGCGTCGTGGCTCTTGGTGTGGCTGTGGCGATGAGTAGGTGCATGGATGAAAATTTAGTGCGTGAAGAGATGCTAGCAAGCGTGCCAGCTAAGGTCAAAGAGGCAAATGCAAAAGCTTATGAGCTAGGTCTAAAATACGCAAAAGAGCTTTTGAAATAAATTTTTGGCTAAATTTAAATTTAGCCAAAAATTTATTTCAAAAGCTCTTTTGCGTATTTTAGACCTAGCTCATAAGCTTTTGCATTTGCCTCTTTGACCTTAGCTGGCACGCTTGCTAGCATCTCTTCACGCACTAAATTTTCATCCATGCACCTACTCATCGCCACAGCCACACCAAGAGCCACGACGCTTTGAGTGATGACGTTTCCGACCTCGTCTTTTGCGATAGAGATGATAGGAATTTCATAAATTTTCCAGCGCTTTTTGTCCTCGTCGCTTACTTTTACCAAATTTGGCTCAACAACGATCGCACCGCCCTCTTTCACGCCACTTTTAAAGGCGTTGTAGCTTATCTGCGCGGTGGCAAGCATAAAGTCTATCTCGCCCTCGTTTGCGTAAGGATATAAAATTTCTTTCTCATCTAGTATGATATCGACCTTTGTTGGGCCGCCTCGCACTTGAGATGTGTAGGTAGATGCCTTGACGCCGTATCCGCCTGCTTTTATCTTGGCAGCTGAGAGGATCTCGCCTGCTAGTATGACGCCCTGTCCGCCAACGCCGACAAATCTTAATTGTGACTTCATGCTAGCTCCTCAAAATTTATCGCTTCATTGCTCATAGCAGCCTTTCTTACCTTGTCGTAAGCTTTGGTGTATTCGATCTTTTCTTCATCTTTGTGAAGCACGCCAAGTGGGAAAATGCCCTTTTTCTCTTCGTCGCTTAACATGTCAAATTTGACCTTGCTCGTCGTGCGGCCCTTTATCCACTCTAAATTTTTCACCGCCTCGCCCATTTTGTTTTTGCGGCCTAAATTTATGTGGCAGTTTGAAAATACATCAAAAAAGCTGTATCCATCGTGGCTAAAGCCCTCTACAAAGAGCTTTGTAAGCTTCTCTGGCTCGATGACGCTTCCACGCGCGACAAAGCTAGCACCTGCAGCAGTTGCGAGCTTACAGGCGTCAAAGCTAGGATCGATGTTGCCATACTGCGCTGTGACCGTCCACATGCCCTTTGGCGTGGTTGGGCTGGTTTGCGAGTTGGTTAGCGCGTAAATGAAGTTGTTGATTAAGATGTGATTTAGCCCGATATTTCGGCGGCATCCGTGTATCGTGTGGTTGCCTCCGATCGCTAGTCCGTCGCCGTCGCCAGTTACCACGATGACGTGCTTGTCTGGGTTTGCCATCTTTACACCAGTCGCGTAAGCTACGGCTCTGCCGTGAGTTGTGTGTATGGTGTTGCAGTCAAGATATCCGCTAAAGCGACCAGAGCAGCCTATGCCTGAGACCACGCAAACGTCGTTCATGTCCCAACCCATGGTATCGATAGCGCGGATGAGCGCCTTTAGTATGACGCCGTCGCCACAGCCCCAGCACCAAAGAGTAGGCATTTTATCTGTTCGTAAATATTTATCGTAATTAAAAGCCATAAATTTCTCCTATCTTCGCCTCGATCTCGCTTGGGCTTATCGGTCTGCCGTTTGCTTTTAGCAGTTTTGCAAAGTCATCTCTTAAGATGATCTTTGAAATTTCGCCACTATATTGACCTAAATTTAGCTCGCAGACCAAAATTTTCTTAAATTTATCTGATATCTCTTTTAGCTTTTTAGCTGGAGCTGGGAAAAGTGTGAGTGGCTTAAATAGCCCTGCTTTTAGCCCTTTTTCACGTAAATTTAAGATAGCTTGCTTAGCTGAAAGAGCCACGCTACCAAAGGCGATGATACAAATTTCAGCGTCATTTAACATAAACTCTTCATATTTCTCGCACTCATCAGTGTGTAAATTTATCTTGTTAAACAGCCTATTTATCGAGTATTCAACGATCTTGCCATCTTCTGTTGGAAAGCCAGTAGCGCCGTGATGAAGCCCAGTTATGTGGTAGTGATAGCCTTTAAAGAAAGGATTTAGCGTGGCTGGCGCGTCTGGTGCTGCCTCGTAGGGTTTATACTCTTTTGGCTCGCCACTAAATTCTCTTCTTTTATAAATTTCTAGCTCGCTGATTTCTGGCAAACTAACCCTTGCTTGCATGTGGCCTATCGTCTCATCAAGTAGCAGCATAACTGGCGTCATAAACCTAGCTGCGAGATTAAAAGCACGCACGGTCTGCGTATAGCACTCCTCTAAGCTACTAGGGGCTAGCACTATCATATTTACATCGCCATGAGTTGGGTTTTTAGCCTGCAAGATATCGCCTTGTGCGACGCGGGTTGGTAGGCCAGTTGAAGGGCCACCACGCATGACATTTACGATGACAAGCGGTATCTCAGCGATAAAGCCAAGACCTATTTGCTCAGCCTTTAGGGAAATTCCAGGACCAGAACTTGCAGTCATCGCCTTAGCACCGCTCGCACTTGCACCAAGAGCTACGGAAATTCCAGCTATCTCATCTTCCATTTGTATAAATGTGCCGCCATGTTTTGGCAAAAGCACGCTTAGCTCGTGGGCGATCTCACTGCTTGGAGTGATAGGATATCCGCCAAAGAAGTTACAGCCACACTCGACCGCAGCCCTTGCTACTAGGGCATTTCCAGTTGATACTACCTCTCTCATGCGCTCTCTCCAAGTTTTGCAAATTTATTTGCCTTTACGGCTGCAGCTCGCTCTTTGCTCTCAGGCGTTAGCTTTGCAAATTTAAAGCCCTTTTCCGCCACATAAATGGCAAAATCAGGGCAGTGAAGCTCGCAGTCACGGCATCCTATGCATGAGTCAGCATAGACCACCTCTATCATCTTGCCAAGCACCGCCTTTGGCTCAAGCCTCATACCTAGCACGCCTGCTGGGCAGTAGCTCACGCAGACATCACAGGCCTTACACCTGCTCTCATCGACCCAAACTGGGACATTTTCTTTTACGATCATATATCTTCCTACTCTAAGTTTTCTTTTAAAAATTTGATATTTTTTCTAATTTCAGCTTCACTTTTGTTTAGTTGTTCTTGCTCGTCTTCGTCTAAATTTAGCTCTAAAATTTCTTTTAAGCCATCACGTCCGAGCCTTACTAGCCTGCCGCAGCTTAGCTCATCATCTATTAGCACGCTAGCGCTTATTATCTCATCGCTCTTGCCAACGATCATTTCGCACATCTTCACAGCTGCAGCCGCTGGCGCGTAGTAAGCTGATGTGCCAAGGAGCTTAACGATCTTTGCGCCACCAGTGCTTGTCTCTTTTTTGAGCACTTTTAGCTCATTTTCATTTAATTTTTCGCTTATATTGCTAGCTGATACGATCATCTCGTCATTGTGAGCGCCGACGATCTTTGCTCTTAGCTTGCTAGCGTCCTTATCTTTTAAAAGCGCTAGTTCATATCTGCACCTTGCGCTATCTAGCTCGCCAGCCATGCCGATCACTTTGTTTTTGCTAAAACCACTAAATTTATGAGCCGTCCAGACCATCACATCAAGCGGATTTGTGACGACTATTATCACTGCATTTTTGGCAAATTCAGCTATCTTTTGCGCTGTTTGCTTTACGACAACGGCGTTTTTAAGTAGTAGATCTTCTCTTGTTTGACCCTCTTTTCTTGGGCTTCCAGCTGTGACTATGACGATGTCACTGCCTTCAATTAGCACAAAATCATCGCCACCACAAACGCTAGTTTTTGCGTTAAAGACGCAGCTTGACTGCGCTAGATCGATCGCTTTTGCGCGCGCCACGTCACCAAATATATCCACAAGCGCGATCTCATCGCAAAGCTCTCTCATGCAAAGCGCATAAGCTATGCTAGCACCGACGTTTCCAGCTCCAACTACACTTATTTTCATCTCTTATCCTATTATTTGATTTAAAATTTCACTTGGTCTCATGACCTCATTTGCTCTTGCTTCATCTAGCAGGTAGTATCCGCCAAATTCCACGCTTGCACCATCTTTTTCTCTGATCTGCTTTAGAATTTCGCTCTCGTTTTTCTCTAGCTCGTCTGCTAAATTTTCAAAAATTACGCTTAAAACCCCGCCACTTTTTGCCATCTCTCTCGCCCAAAAGAATGCTAGATAAAAGTGCGACTCTCTAGTATCAAGAGTGGCGTTTGGCGTTTTGTTTTCATCTAGATAGCTAGCAACAGCTCTATTTAGCGCGTCACTTAGCTCCTTTGCCTCTTTTTTTTGCCTAAAAAACGCTAGATGTTCAAGCGAAGCACTAAGCGCTAAAAACTCGCCCAAGCTGTCCCAAAGCAGGTGATTTTTCTCCTTTAGCTCTTTTACAAGCGTCGGAGCCGTCCCACCAGCACCGGTCTCAAACATCGCTCCACCAGCAAGTAGTGGCACTACTGAGAGCATTTTTGAGCTACCACCTAGCTCAAATATCGGGAAAAGATCGGTTAAATAGTCTCTTAAAACGTTGCCAGTGACGCCTATGACGTTTTTGCCAGCTCTTATTGCTTCAAGCGATTTTATAGTTGCTTGCTCGTAGTTTAAAATTTCAAATTTCACGCCAGCATTAGTAAATTTATCTCTAAATTTGTCAAATTTAGCTATCAAATTTCTATCGTGAGCGCGGCTGCTATCTAGCCAAAATATAAGCTCATCTTTTGAAATTTCGCCTCTTTTTAAAGCAAGCTCAAACCACGCATTTATCGCGTCGTCTTTAGCCTGCGTCATCCGAAAAATGTCGCCACTTTTAACACTAAATTTAAAGACGCTCTCGCCAGCTTCGTTGCAAACAACAAATTCTCCGTCCTCTTTTGCGATGAAAGTCTTATCGTGGCTGCCGTACTCCTCGGCCTTTTTGGCCATTAGCCCCACGTTTGCTACGCTGCCGATCTTGCTCACATCAAGCGCACCATGCTCCTTAAAGTCCGCCACGCAGGCCTCATAAACCCTAGCGTAGGTCCTATCTGGGATCATGCAAAGTGAGAAATTTAGCTCGCCACTTCTATCTTTTACCTTGCCAGAGTTTCTAATGAGTGCTGGCACTGAGGCGTCGATGATGACATCATTTGGCACGTCAAAGTTGCTGGCATTTTCATTTAGTGCCCAAATTTTTGCTTTTTTGCTCAAAATTTCATCAAATTTAGCCAAAATTTGATCTTTGTTTTTAAGAGTTGAAATTTTAGAAAACATATCTTTTAAGCCATTTTTTGCCTCAACGCCGTGAGTTTTAAACTCTTCACCAAATAGCTCAAAAACCTCTTTAAAATAGCTCTTTATCGCATGAGCAAAGATGACTGGGTCGCTAACCTTCATCATCGTGCATTTTAGATGAAGGCTAAGGGTTAAATTTTCTTTTTTTGCCTCGTCAAAGCAGCTTTCATAAAATTTATCTAGCTCATCTACGCTTAAATATGCCGCATCTACGATCTCGCCACTTTGAACGGCAAGCTCTTTTAAAAGTTCTTTTTTGCCCTCCATGCTTATGAAATTTATATAAAATTTCTCATCTTTGCTAGCGATGATTGAGCGCTCATTTTCGTAAAAATCGCCCTTTTGCATGTAGCAAATTTTAGTTTTATTTGCCTTATCCCAGTTGCCGTTGCTATGTGGATGCTTTTTAGCAAATTCTTTAACCGGTGGCAAAACTCTTCTGTCTGAGTTTCCTTGTCTTAGCACAGGATTTACCGCACTTCCTAGCACTTTTGCATATTTTTTAGCGACCTCTTCGTCGTAGTCTGTGATGATCTCGTCTGGGTAAAATGGCACGTTTATCCCCTTGCTTCTAAGCTCATCAATGGCTGCTTTTAGCTGAACTAGCGTGGCTGAGATGTTTGGCAGTTTTATGATATTTGCCTCTTTGTGCGCGGTTAGCTCGCCCAAAAGCTCTAACTCATCGGCCTTGTTTAGCCCAAGCTCTTTGCTAAAAAGAGATAAAATTCGCCCAGCCAAGCTTATGTCAGCCCTAGTTATGCTAATGCCAGCACGTGATAAAAAGCTCTTAACGATAGGAAAGAGAGAGTAGCTTGCAAATAGCGGTGCTTCGTCGGTTTTAGTCCAGATAATGTCACTCATTTTAGCCCTTTTGATTTTTTGAAATTTATCACGTTTTTTATTAAAGCTAGTTGTATTTTAGCCCTATTTTGCGATATTTTGATTGTGCTCGCTTAAGGTTTTTGAAAAAATGTGTTTTTTCGCCTTTTTATCAAGCACAAAGTATAGATAATCGCTCTTTGCAGGGTTTATCGCCGCTTTTATCGCACTTATAGAGACGCAGCAAACTGGACTTGGCGGTATGCCGTCGTTTAGATAGGTGTTAAACTCGCTCATGTCGCTTCTTATGCGCTCAGCCGTGATCACATCGTGCGAGTAGATGCCATAATTTAGCGTGCCATCCATCTGCAGTCTCATGCCCTTATCTAGGCGGTTGTAGATGACTGAGGCGACAAGTGGCATCTCAGCGTCGTTTGCAGCCTCTTTTTGGATGATTGAAGCGATGGTTAAAATTTTAAACCACTTTTTCTCGTTGTATTCGCCAAAAATTTTTCTGCTAATCTCGCTTTGCGCCTTTTTGGATGAATTTACAAGGTAATATGCCAGATGCCTCTCGCTGATGCCAACTGGGATCTTATAAGTATTTGGCATCAAAAAGCCGTCACTCACTGGCGCAAGGGCGTTATACTCGCTATTTAGTTTAGCTCCGTCAAGTCCAAGCTGGGCTGCTATCTGGTTTAAAAAAACGATAGTAGTTTCGCCAGGGATGAGCGTGATCTCGGTCATCGCAGCCTTTGCCTTGGCAAGTTTTTTTAAAAAATCAACCCTTGAAATTTTATCTTTGCCTATCTCGATCCAGCCAGACTGAGGCGAGCCGATGAAGCGCATGGCGTATTTATCTATGGCGCTTAAGTTAAAGTTGCGATTAGCTAAATAAGATATAATCTCGCCCACACTTCCCTTTGGCACAAAGACGACTTTGCTCGTGTTTATGGGGCGTGCCAAATAGACAAATACACTTAGGACGACGATGAGTACGATATCAAAGAAAATATCTAGGTATGGCTTTTTTATAAAATTTTTTATCATTTTAATTCTTTCGCTTCTTTTGTTTTTAAAATTCAGCATAAAAATAAACGATTTCGAGTTTTACGTCGTAAAATTGGAGCAATTATATATAAAGTTAGATAAAAAATTAATTGTAAGAGCAAAGCAGATCAAACTACCTAATTTTAAACAAAACGCAGAGCAAAAAGCCAGCGACAAGCAACTTTTAAACCTTAGTCAAGGCGTTGATTATCTTGAGACCTTTTTTCAAGAAATTTCGCTTGAGAGCGTGCAAATCGGCAATGATTTTAAGATCAAAATTTTATTTTTAGATGATATATTTTTCGTTGATAGCCCTTATCTAAACATCGATATCAAATTTCAAAATAAGCAGAAAGATGGCATAGATCGCTTCATAGTAAAAAATTTAAGCCTTAAAGATTTTAACGTCAGCATTAGCGGCGAGGGCAGTGCAAATTTTGACAAGGATGACTATAAATTTGATGGAAATTTCACCTCGCACGAGTTAAATGGCAAGCTTAGCTTTGCCTTAAAAGATACACTTTTAACCTACAAAGCCTATGACGTAAATGCTGGCAGTATCAAGGACTTCATCGCTGAGCTTGATAGTCGCATACACCTAAACAGCGAGGTTAAAAACTGGATATATGGCTACATCGTGGCTGATGACTATCACCTAAATGAGATAAACGGCAAGGTCGATATTGCCAAAAATGACTTTTATCTAAACGATCTAAATGCGACTGCAAATGCCAAAAATTTACTTGTTAAATTTGATAAAGGCTTGCCAGCTGTAAATGTAGGTGAGGCAAACATCACGCTTAATAACTCGAAGCTTAAATTTGACCTTACAGCTCCAGTTTATAAAGGCAAAAAGCTTGATGGCTCAAATGTCGCGATAAATAACATCTTTGATGAAAAGAGTGCAAATTTAGAGCTTTTTATAAAGACAAATTCTATTTACGATGAGGCGATAAATGAGATACTAAGAGCTTATAAGATCAACGTGCCAGTTAGGCAGCTAAGCGGCAAAATGGACGCTAGCTTAAAAATTTTGATAAAGCTTGATGAAAAGAGCTTAGAAAATTTTGACGAAAAGAGCGTCATCGCAAATGGCGACTTTAAGATAAGTGATGCTGTTTTAGATATCGCTGGGAGTAAATTTAACGCTAAAAGTGCCCTTGTAAAGCTCGTAAATACTTCTGTGCTAAACATCGATGCAAGCGGCTTTGGGCTTGATTTTTTCAGAGCAAATGCAAAAGCAGATATAAATTTACAAAAAAGCATCGGCGAGATAAAAGGCGTCATAGAAAGCTTTGATCTAAAAGAGAAAAATGATGAAATTTTAGCCTTTAAAAATGAACCATTTAGCGCGCTTCTTGACTTTAGTAAGCCAAGTGAGACCACGCTTAGCATTGAGCCTTTTGGACTAAATTTAAGCTTTGGCAATGAGAGCTTGATAGCTACGAAAAATAGCAACTTTATCATGCAAAACTCCCCAGTTTTAAAGCAAAATGGTGTGCTTGGCTTTGAAAATGTGAGCATAAAAAGCAAGGACTTTACTAATCTTGAAATTTTGGCAAAAGGGCTTAAATTTGACATGCCGTTTTTGGATAAAAATGGCTCAAAATATGATAGTGACGACTTTTTGATCACGGTCTCAAAGGCTGGCGTAAAGGTGCAGAGTGCAAGCAAAAAACTCTCTTTAAATATCGCCGAAAAAGGCATAGAGGCTAAGAGCAACGACCTAAATTTGCTTGTCCTTGATGACAACAGCACAAAAGAGCAAAGCACGCCACTTGAGCTCTTTGCAAAAAATGGCGACATCATCTTGCAAGATCTAAACAAAACCTTGCCATTTACTAGCTTTAGCGCCGAAAAAAAGGGCAAAAGCACCTCTCTAAATGGGCTAGCAAAACAAGGCAGAGTCGGATATTTTAGCGATGAGAAAAGCATAAATTTAGATGCAACTGATATAAGCGGCGAGTTTATCAACGACCTTTTTGGCATAAAGAGCTTTGAGGGCGGTAAATTTCGCCTAAAAATGCTTGGGGAGAGCTCTAAAAATTTCAAGGCTGAGGTGAGATTTTTTGGCACGTATCTAAAAGACTACATCTTTTATCAAAGGCTTTTAAGCTTTCTAAACTCGGTGCCGTCGCTTCTTAGCTTTAAAACGCCTGACTTTAACGACAAGGGCTTTACTGTTAAAAACGGCAAAATTTTACTTACAAGAAAGGGCGACGTGATCGAGTTTTTAGCGATTGAGATGATAGGCACGAGCGCAGATATCGGCGGACGCGGCACGATCGATCTAAAGAGCAAAAAGATAAACATCGACCTTGAGCTAAAGATACTAAAAGACGCAAGCGGTATCATCGACAAGATCCCACTTATCAACCAAATCATCCTTGGCAAAGACCGCTCGCTCTCAACCGTCATCGCCATACGTGGCACGACTGAAAAGCCGGAGTACTCGACGCAGATCTTGCAAGACGCCCTGCTCTCGCCACTAAAGATAATAAGAAACGTCCTGCAAGCTCCGTTTTTGATATTTGAGTAAAGTGTTGCGCAAAAATATTATTGTTTAGTCTGACTTTTACAAAATTTACGGCGGAGCTTATTATCCGCCACTCATTCTAAGTATCTTGCCAGACCCTCATCAAAACAAAACAATGCATCATTAATGAAATCTTCTAACATTTGCGGATCAATGCCTACTAAAGTTTAGTTGAAATTCTCGGCGTTTGATCGTCATTTAACTTATAAAGATTTTCAAAATGAAATGCTCGATTTCGAATTTTAACAGCAAGGTCATATAAAATCTTTACTTTTTGATAGTTTAAAAGTTTATTTTTGCGGTTAAATTTAAAATACTTTTTAAAATCAAGCTTATCAAGATTGAAGGTATCATTGTAAATTTTGGCTTCATCGATGTTTTTTGCCCAAAATCCAAAAGTTTGCTTTGAGACAAAGAGATCATCTAGCTCAAAGTAGCCGCCAAAAGAGCTTAAAATATCTACCTTATTATTATCCACCAAAGCCTTAAAAGCTAAATTTCTAGTGGCAATTTCCAAAATACCAAGTTTTTAAGCCAGCCTGTACTAGCAAAAAGTTCTTTTTATGCTCTTACTCGTTTTTATAGCTCTTTAGGCGTTTGATTGAGAAAAATTTAACACTATCCATAAAAATCAATAAATTCATAAAATTTTACGCACTATAATACGTAAAATTTTACTTCATCTCAAGGCGCATAAGATACATATCCTCGCCGTCAGTCACCTTTAAATTTTGGCTTTTACACTTTGGACAGGTAAAGTCATTTTCGCTAAGCTCCCCGCCAAATCCACAATCCAAACACTCTACAACAATGCCTTGTAAATTTATGACTAGCTCGGCGTTTTCGCAGATCGTGCCAGTCTTATAAACATCAAAGGCACTCTCTAGATAGTGTGGCTCCACTCCGCTTAAGCGGCCAACTTTTATCTCGATCTTACTTATCTCTTTGGCGTTTTCTTTGGCAGCATTTTTCTCGCAAAGACTGACTAAATTTTGAACGATACTAAGCTCGTGCATTAGCAGATCCTTGGTAGTAGCTCACCCTTTGGCGGCTCGAGAAATCTTCTTGATTTATAGGCGTTTTCGATGATGACACGCTCGTTTTTAGCTTCCAAAACCTTGCCAATTATCATCGCGTTTTGATCAAATTCTCTTAAAATTTTAAGTGCCTCTTCAGCCTGGCTCTCATCGACAGCCATCACAAAAGTGCCCTCATTTGCAAGTTCATAAGGCTCAAATCCAAACAGCTCGCAAACGCCCATCACCTCGTCTGCGACCTTGATATTTTCTTCAAAAACTAAGATGTCAAATTTGCTAAATTTAGCCCACTCATTTAGCACCGCACTTAGTCCGCCCCTTGTCGCATCACGCATAGTTTGTGGCTTTATGCCAGAGCTAAGCAGCTTTAAAACAACCTCTTTTAGGCTCTTGCAGTCACTTTTTAGATCAAGACCAAGCTCAAATTCCTCTCTTGCTGCTAGCACCACACCGCCGTGTCTGCCAACATCTCCAGAGATTAAAATTTTTGCCCCTGCTTTTAAATTTTTAAGCTCCACGCCTTCGCAAACTATCTCGCCGATACCTGCTGTGTTTATAAAAATTTTGTCGCATTTGCCCTTTGGCACGACCTTCGTATCGCCACAAACTACGCTCACGCCGCTATCTTTACAAGTTTTTGCAAGCGAGCCAAGCACACGCTCGAGCTCCTCTATACTAAGCCCCTCTTCAATGATGAGCGAGCAGCTTAGATATTTTGCGCTTGCTCCAACCATCGCAAGGTCGTTTATCGTGCCGCAAGCTGCGATCTTACCGATGTCGCCGCCATTAAAAAAAATGGGAGTTACCACAAAGCTATCGGAGCTAAATGCGATCTTGCCGTTTAAATTTAGTATCGCTGAGTCGTTGCTCTGCCTTAAAATTTCATTATCAAAAATTTTAAATATCGTCTCGTTTATAAGCGAGTTCATCTCCTCGCCGCCGCCGCCGTGGCTTAGCATTATCTTTTTCATTAAATTCCTTAACCAACTCTTGCGTATTTAAAATATGCCGCACAAGCGCCCTCGCTTGATACCATGCACGATCCTATCGGATTTTGCGGGTTGCAAACCTTGCCAAAGACCTTACAATCAGTCGGCTTTGCTAGCCCTCTTAAAATTTGCCCACAAATGCAAGCCTTGCTCTCGCCAGCGCTCTCTACGCTGCAGTCAAACTGCACTCTAGCGTCAAGATAGGCAAACTCATCTTTTAGCTTCATACCGCTTTGCGCTATCTCGCCAAGACCTCTCCAGACAAAGTCGCACGGCTCAAAATACTTAGCGATGAGCTCTTTTGCCTTGACGTTGCCCTCCTCTTTAACCGCCCTTGCGTACTCGTTATAGACTTCATATGTGCCTGCGTTTTGCTGACGGACTAAATTTAGCACACTTGCCATGATGTCAAGCGGCTCAAAACCGCTAATGGCAATCGGTCTTTTAAATTCACTCGCTAGCTCTTTATAAATTTTGCTACCCGTGATGACGCTTACGTGACTTGGTCCCAAAAATGCGTCTATCCTTACGTTTTCGTCGCTCATTATAGCTCTAACTGGAGCTGGGACGGTCACGTGATTTATATGAAAGTATAAATTTTTAATGCCCTCTTGCACCACTTTTTCAACCAAATTTGCGCTCATCGGAGTCGTCGTCTCAAAGCCAATAGCAAAAAATATGACATTTTTGTCTGGGTTTTGTTTAGCGATATTTAGCGCATCAAGTGGTGTGTAAAGTGCCCTTATGTCGTGTCCCTCGCCGCGAAGCTTTTGCAAGCTTGTCTTTGAGCCAGGCACTCTTAGCATGTCAGCTAGCGTGCAAAAGATCACATTCTCCATACTAGCAAGCTTACAGGCCTCGTCTATGCGGCTCTTTGGCATCACGCAGACTGGACAGCCTGGGCCATGGACGAAATTTATATGCTCTCCAACCAAGCTTGGCAGTGCAAATTTCATAATGCTATGCGTGTGGCCGCCACAAATTTCCATGATATTTAGCGGTTTTACGCTCTCTTTTTGTATGAGTTTTGAAAGGGCTAGGATTAAATTTTTATCGCGAAAGTCATTGATAAGATCCATCAAATTTTCCCCGCGTCCATATCTTCAGCGATCTTTTGATAGACCTCCAAGCTCTCAAGCGCAAACTGCGTGTCGATCTTTTGCATGGCGTATCCAACGTGAATTAGCACGTATTCGCCAACTTTTACCTCTTCAGAGATGAGATCTAGGCTTACTTTTCTGGTAACGCCCAGTGTCTCAACGGTGGCAACGTTATTTTCATCTATTTCTATTACTTTTGAAGGTATTGAGAGGCACATTATCTTAGCTCTTTTTTAAATTCCAAATAACTTATCCATTTATCGATGCCCTCGCCTGTTTTGCTATCTACTACAAAGATATCGACCTTTGGATTTAGCTTTCTAGCGTCGTTTTTCACTCGCTCGATGTCAAAGTCAAAGTGTGGCGCAAGCGATGCTTTTGTGATTAAAAGCACGTCAGCAGCCCTAAACATCACTGGATATTTGCTCACCTTATCATCGCCCTCTGGCACTGAAAGAAGCACAGCGTTAAAGTGTGAGCCGACATCGTAGCTTGCAGGGCAAACTAAATTTCCAACATTTTCTATAAAGACTAGATCAAGCTCATTTAACGGCAGGTGATGAAGTCCCTCATGCACCATAAAAGCGTCTAAGTGGCAGGTCTGACCTGTGCTTATCTGATGAGCTTTTGCGCCAGCTTTTACTATGCGGTCGGCATCTTGATTGGTCTCCAAGTCTCCCTCGACAACGCCTATTTTAAATTTACCAGCCTTTATCGTAGCCTCCAAAAGCGTAGTCTTGCCAGCGCCTGGACTACTCATCAAATTTACACAAAGTATCTTTTTCTCATCAAGATGCGCTCTGTTGTGAGCAGCCTCTTTGTCGTTTTCAGATAGAATTTTCTCTATCACGTCTATGGTTTTGCTCTCGTTTAGCACAGGGTGTGCGTGAGCCTCGTGACTATGCTCGTGTGCGTCATGAGCGTGATCCGTATGCCCGTCGTGAGTGTGTGGGTGTGAGTGAGTGGTGCCATCAGCATGAGTGTGAGTGTGGGCGTGATTACCCATTGAACAACCGCAATCTTTACACATTTTATTATCCTTTTTTATTAATTTTCAGAGATTTTAACGCTTAAATTTAAAAATAAAATTAAAATTTAAGGGCATTTTATGCAAATGAGATAAATTAACCCGTTTTTTAATTATCCTTTAAATTTACCTTTGATCTTGCAAGCGAACTGGCTCTTCAAAGCTCTCGTTATCATCTGTGTAGCCATTTTCATCAAAATTTTCATCATTGCTTCTTTTTTTGCCATTTGGCGTGATGATGAGATCTTTTAGCCTTGCCCTGCCATCATCCATCACCATCAAAACAGCAACAGCATCCACGTCTTGATCCATCATCTCTCGCTCAGTCTGCTTTGCCTTTTTAGTTGGCATGTAAAACTCTTCGATGCCGTATTTTACAAATGAATATCCATCAAATTTACCAGCTAAGAAAAGAACGTCTTTTGGCTTAGTAAAGCTAAATTTATCAAAAGCGTAAGTGGCATTAGCATCTTGCTTTAAAATGGCGTAAATTTCATCATTTTTTGAGATATTTCTATCATATATATATATCTCAACGCCAGTTTTTTCATCAAATTTAGACTGCTGCAGATTTGAAAAATCTGAAAAATCATAGCTCAAGCTCACGTAGTTTCCGCGAAAGAGATCCCTTGGATCGTAGAGATTTACCCTCACTTTTATCTCTTTTCCAAGGTAAAGTGGCATGAGCGCGTATGCGAGCATCGCAATTATTAGTAAAATTTGAAAGATTATAGCTAGTATTAGTGATCTTATCTTCATTTTGTACGTCCTTTTTTAGCAGCAACTGCGAGCACGACGAAGGCAAAGATGATAAATAGCGCCGTAGCCCCCAAATAATCGCCTATTAGCTCAAAGTATCTAACCACCGCAACTAAGAATATCATGCATAGTCCAAGCGTTAGCTCGCCATTTTTGATAAGCACGGCTGCGACGATGATGTTTGCTAGCGAGAAGAAGATATTTGCATATCCCACGCCTAAGCTAAAGACAAATGGCAAAGCAAAGAGTATCAAGCCAAGAAGCAAGCCGCTTTTGTTTTTCTCTTTGAAAAATAGCGCAATGCTAGCGATGCCAAATACAGCAAAAACCTTGCCAAAACTGCTATAAAAAAATGCTTTTGCAAACCAAAATTTATCTTCTTCTAGCTCGTAGATGTCGCCATTTGCATAAGCTATCAGGCAAACGATCAAGATAATGATGCCAAGATACTTGCCAAAGCCTTTTACAAGGTGCGCTAGCCTATCTCTAAAGCCAGCTAACGGGCTAAAGAGCGCGACAAGTAAAAGCGCGTATGAGAGCGATAAAGTAGCAGCCATCGGCGCTCTAAACATAAGATCATAGTCATAAAATTCGTTAAACCCACTGATCCTAGCGCAAAGTGAAACGATGTATAAAAATATATCCGCTAAAAGCACAATCGCAAGAAATGCCGAGTCACTTTTGTAAAGCGTGTAGGCGCCAAGGGCTATAAAGACGATAAATTCATAAGCAAACTCGCCGCCCATGCCCTTTAAAACAAACCAGATCGTCGCAAAGACAAGGCTTTGAGCCACTAGCAGACCCTTTTTGCTAGCAAAAGAGAGCGCCATTGCTCCAACGCTCCAGAGCAAAACTCCACCGCTTGGCTCGTCGCTAATGTTATAAATTTGAGCGATAAGCGCTATGGCTGCTCCGTAGCAGAAATTTCCCAAAAAGAGCGTAGCCGTGCCAAGCTTATCTTTGCCCTTTTTGAGATAATAAACTCCGCCAAAATTTACAAGTCCAAGCGTAAATAGCACAAGCACCAAGCGTATCAGCCTTGGCATCTCCTCCCAGTTTGCGCCAACTAGCGTAAAAAATGCAAGCGCGAAAAAGAGATAGGCAACCAACTTTAAGATAAAGCTAGTCTTTTCGCTATGAGCGTTTATATCTATATCATATAAATTTGCTATTTTTAAAGCGGTGGCCTTATCGACCACATCCTCTTTTTGCCAGCGATCTAGCTCTTTGGCTAGAAAATTTCTATTGTAAAAATTCATCTTTCATTCTCTTTAAATGACATTTTTTGTGGCTAATGATAGCATACAAGCGCCAAAAATGCTAGAACAAAAATAAAGCAAAAAAAAGGGAGAAATTTAAAGCCAAAAAACTTGGGCGGGCTTTTGCAAATTTAGCTTTAGCCAAAGCCCAAGTAAAAAAAACAAACGGTCATCAAACTTTCGCCACAAAAAGATATCAGGCAAGCAAGAAATAGCAAAACCCGCTATCAATTTGCAAAAATAGATCACAAAAACTGCTAAAAACAACCAAAAAGACAAAATAAGACAAGCTCTGCAGCCAAGAAAGCGCTGCTAGCTATTTACAAAAAACCTAAATTTAAGAGCCAAAAAAGCTTTTAGCTTAAAATTTAGGCACAGCGGCCTTTGTAAGTTTAGAAAACTTAACACCCTTTAAGCCAGCAATCCTGTCAGCAAAGCGCTCTATCTTGCTAGCCTCACCTCTTATCGAGATCGTTTCTAGGCAGTTGTGGTGATCGACATGAACGTGATTTGTGCAGATGATCTTCACATCAGAGTCATGCTCGATATCCATTTTTTTATTCACCAAATCGTTGTGATGATGCACATAAATGAGCGTCAAAACCCCAATCAACTCCTCGTCAGCGTCCTTCCAGCTGTCGCTTACGATCTTTTCACGGATCAAATCCCTTGTAAATTCACTCCTAGAAGCGTAGCCTTGTTCGCTAACTTTTCTATCTAGTTCGTCTAGCAATTGACTAGGCAAAGAAACACTAAAACGTATAACACTATCCATTTTTTGCTCCTTTCTCGTTTGATTACCGTTTATAATCATTATACATCACTTATTAGAAAATGTGGATAAATAATAATAAATTTGCCCTAAATTTACGTTAGAATCGTTACTGCAGAATTTCTTATTGATATAAAATTTCAAATTTGCTTCAGTAAATTTTTTGTAAATAAGCTCAAGCAAAGTCTTATTTTGAAAGACGCCGCCACTTAATAAAATCTCTTTTTTCTCATTTTTAGAAATTTCAAAAATAATATCAGCCATGCCATTTATAAATGCCGTTGCAGCAACTCTTGGCTCATCTTTTAAAGCGCTTTTAAAGGCATCTTTAAAGCCGATAACTCCGTCATTTAGGCTAAATTTGTAACACGCATCTAAATTTTTATCATAAAGCGCCTCAAGCCTCATGCCACTCTCTCCCTCGTAGCTTGAGCTAAAAATGCCACATATTATCGCACCAAATGCGTCAAATATCCTACCAACAGAGCTAGTTTTTACTAAATTTAGCCCCTTTTGCTCCATCATCTTGAAATTTCTAAGCACCTTTTCATCAAAATTTACTAAAAATTTACGCCCCTCGTCCTCAAGCTCATACTTCAAAATAATAGAATAAGCGATGAGGTAGATATTTTTTATGCTATTTTCGCCGCCAAATAAGCTAAATTCATCAAAGTGATAAACCCTTTTGTAGCTATTTTTATCTAGCCTAAAGACCTCGCCACCCCAAATTTTGCCATCCTCTGCATATCCAGTACCGTCAAAGCAAAAGCCAAGATACTCTTTGTCTGGCAAATCATTTTCAAAGATGACACTTAGCAAATGCGCGTAGTGATGCTGCAGATGAATTAGCTCAAAGCCCTGATCCTTTGCCCATTTTGTATTTAAAAAATTTGGATGCAAATCGGCTATAACTTTGTCTATTTTTAGATCATAAGTCGTTTCAAAAAGGGTGAAAATGTCTTTAAACCTATCAAAAGTCGCTACGTTTTTTAGATCGCCGATATATGGACTGATCATCAAAAGTCCGTCTTTGTAGATGCAAAATGAGCTCTTTAGCTCCGCTCCAAGTGCTAAAAATGTCCCTTTTTGCTTAAAATTTGTATGTATGAAATTTGGATTTAGCCCACGGCTTGTCCTTGTAAAAATCACTTCATCGCCAACGCAAAATGCGATACTATCGTCACTTGGCGAGTAAATTTCTCGGTCGTGATCAAGGTAAAAGTCTATAACCTCACCTAGTTTTTCCCTTAGCTCGCTCTCATCTTTTATCACAACCTCGCCTGAGATGTTTGCGCTAGTTGCGATGATGTCGTGCTCTAAATAATCAAATAGCAAAAGATGAATGCCGCTAAATGCGAGCATGACGCCAAGCTTATTTAAATTTGGCGCGACGCTTTTTGCGATATTTGAGCCGTTTTTTGCTTCAAGCAAGACGATAGGCTTTAAATTTGAGCTAAGAAGCTTCGCCTCCGCCTCTGAAATTTGCGCTATCTCTCTAGCGTTTTGTAAATTTTTACTCATCAGAGCAAAGGGCTTGCTTGGGCGGTGTTTTCTGGCTCTTAGCTCGCAAACTGCGGCTTCATTTGTCGCGTCGCAAACCAGATGAAAGCCACCAAGCCCCTTAATGGCTAAAATTTTGCCCTCGTTTATGAGCTTAGCCGCCTCTTTGGCTGCTTCGTTTTTACTAGCCAAGACTTTGCCAAATTTATCTTTTAGATAGAGTTTTGGCCCGCAGTTTGGGCAAGAGATCGGCTCTGCGTGGTAGCGGCGATTAAGTGGGTCTTTATACTCGCTCTCACAAAATTTACACATCTTAAACTCGTTCATCGTTGTATTTACCCTGTCATAAG
Source organism: Campylobacter concisus (assembly GCF_002913545.1). Lineage (GTDB taxonomy): Bacteria > Campylobacterota > Campylobacteria > Campylobacterales > Campylobacteraceae > Campylobacter_A > Campylobacter_A concisus_AV. The sequence goes on from NZ_PPBR01000041.1 coordinate 50,664, forward strand.
GCAATGCTTTGATGATGGAAAATCTCGGTCCGCAGTTGGTGCAGTTTATAAATGGGTATTTGTAGCGTGGATTTGTGGGGTCATAAAACTCGCGCAAGCAGTCATCGCAAAGTGCGTAATCAGGCAAGATAGGCGCTTGCTTGGTAGCCGACTTTGAAGCGATGATCTCAAGTTTTTCGTAAATTTTATCTATCTTAAATTTATGCAGTTCATCGATCCTAGCAAGGGCTGGCAGCTTCTCATAAAGCTCTTTTTCAAAAGCCAAAAAGCTAGCCTCTTCGCCGCTAAAATTTAGCTTCACGCCCTCGTCATCGTTGTAAATTTCGCCAACTAGCTTAAATTTGTCCGCTAAAGTATAGACAAAAGGTCTAAAACCAACGCCTTGAACTAAACCTTTGATCTCATATCTAAAGCTTGATCTCAATGCCAAATCCGGGGTCAAAATTTGTTTTTATATTTGGGTTTAGGTGCTTTTTTATCAAGTTGCTAACTACCTTATTATAAAATAAATCCCCGCTTAAAGTAACATTTTTGATGTTAAATTTATCTCGTTTTTCATAGCTAAAATCGCTCAAAAAATGCGCCAAAGACTCGGTGCAACCAAAGCTGATATTCTTCTCTCCAGTGCCAGCAAGGATAAATGAAATGATACTTTTTACAAACTTAACACCGTCTAAACCAAAGTCATCTTTCATTTTATAATCTATCCTAACGCCCTTTTGACCGCTAAAATCGCTTGCCATAAGGAGTAAATTCTCCCCTGCTTTTTTAAAGTCACTGCTTAAACCAAGCAAGCGTCCAGCTATGCAAAATAGCGAGAAAAAGCTAGCATTTAAGCTAAATTTACCACTTGGCAGGGCGCTCTCTTTACTGAAGTTTTCAAGTAGTCTTTCGCCGCTCTCATCAGCTCTTATGAGCTCATAAATTTCTTCAAAGCTGCTAAATTTTGGTAAAAATAGAAGCTGCGTTTTGCTTGATTTTGAAAGCAGGCAAATTTCATCATCGCTAAATTTGCTAAATTTTAGCCCCAAAGCCACTTCGCCCAAATAACTAAGCTCAAATTCCTCATCTTTTGTATAAAAAAATGGGCTTAAAAGCGCGCTATTTTCAAGCAAAGCAAGCCTTGAAAGAGCGTTTTTTTGCTCCTTTACAGAAACGCTTAAAAAGCTAAAGCCCTCTTTGTTTAGCTGCTCGCAAAGGGCGTAAAGAAAAAGGTCATTTGGCGCCATCACGTCAAAAAATAGCGGTGCGTCCTCGTGGTTTTGCCTATAAATGGCTGTCGTCTTTAGCGCTAAAAGTGGCTTTTCAAAGCTAGCAAGCGCGATCTGCGCCCTATCATCGGCTATAAAAATTTTAGGTAGCTCTTTTAAATTTACAGGCATCAAGAAATTTGCATCAAATTTTACCCCAAGAGAAATTTCATATAAATTTTCATCTTGCTCTATGCAAACGCCCTTACCATTTTTTAATAAATTTAGGCAGGTTTTTTGCTTTTCATTAAAATTATCAAGCGTTATCTCGCCATCAAATTTACTCAAAGAGAGCACGCCGCTTTCATTTAAAATAGCCTTGCCATTAGCCAAAAATGCCGCCGCTTGAGACGGACTAAGCGTGCCAAATTTTATCTTTTTAATCTCATCTGCCACGTCAAGCTCATCTGCCACATCAACCTCGCTATGCTTTATAAAAAGGCTATAAGGCAAAATGGCGCTTGCTCTATCTGCTATGGCGCTAAGCTCATTGGCAGAGCCACTTACTTTTAGGGAAATTTGATCATTTTTACAGCTTATAGAGTGCTTAAGCTCCCCAGCTAATGAGCGTAAAAATGGCGCCAAAAATGCTGGCTCTTTAAAGCAGTCAAATTTAAAAGCAAGTATCATTTTAAACCTTTTTTGGCGTAGTCATCGAGGGTGTCATTTAGGGTGAAATTTGCTACCTTTTCACACTTAAAATCAAGCTCTTTTAAGTGATCAAGCAGCGTTTTTTCTAGGATATTAGAAGCTTTAATCACTTCATCTGAGAGGCTAAAATTTGATGACTCTATGCGGCTAGGCACGATGCCTAGGATTTTGGTTATCGGTCTATCGCCTGCAAGCTCCATTAGATGAAGGGTTTGAAGCATCTCGATCTCGTGAGCCGAGCCGTCCCAGCTGATAAAATTTGGTACGTTTAGAAAATCAAAAAAATAAACATCGCCCACGCTTGCGCCATTTGCGCTAATGCAATCAACGACGATAAGATAGTCAAATTCGCTTATTATGTGAGTTAGAGCGAGGGCTAAAGTGCCCCCGTCCATTAGAGTAAGCTCGTTTTTAGAACTTGTAAATTTATAGTTTTTAGCCATCAAATTTACAAAATGAACACCTATGCCCTCATCAGCAAACATCACGTTGCCAATGCCAAGAACCAGCACTCTCATCAGTGTTCTTTTACAAATTTATAGCCACTAACGATGGCGTCCATCGCTCCATTTTTGCCTTTAACGGCGTTAAATATCGCCATATAAACGTGAATAGGCACAAATATCATGATGATCCACATACAAATTCTATGTATCGTTCTAACATTTGCTAGTCCGCCCATAAGCTCTTCAAAGTATCTCGCTGGCTCGTAGATCGCTCCGCCAAGTCCGTTGTGATAAACATGAGCGTAAAGCACTAGGCCAGTTAGGCAAATGAGCGCTAAGATGACGTAAAAGAAAAAGTATGAGGCAAACTGCAATGGGTTATAAACGCCCCTTAAATGCGGGTGCGGTCCCATAAAGATGTAGTACTTTATCTGTGCGATCCAAACTTTTGGACTTAAAAAGTCAAGCACGCTCATCCACTCTTTTTTGCTGTGTTTATCAAAGACAAATAGATAGAATTTAAAGATAAATACCGCTATTAGCACAAAGCCAGCGACCTGGTGCGCCAAACGCCACTTTGCTTGCATGAAATTTGTAGGCTCGCTCGTGATCTCTGGGCTCATAAAGACATAAGAGATGTAGTAGCCGCTCACGGT
>NZ_PPBR01000042.1:0-494 GCF_002913545.1 Campylobacter concisus
ACCATAAACACCCCAGAACAAATTACGTGATAATGTGTCTTTTTCTCGTGTACATCTGTATTCAAATCTGTATCGTGTGGCGGTGAAAAAAAGATAGGTGAGCCTGTTTATTGTAATATTGCAAGCCAGTTGGTAGGCATACTAGCAGGGTATGCGAGAAAAGTCCAGTTTCTCTTTTTGAAATTTTTAGCATCTTGTGCCATAATTTAACTGCATGATAAAAAAGAGAACCATAAATTTAAAAAGGTGTTTCAGGTTCTCTTGTTTTTGGATACTTGAATTGTGTCACAATATAACTTAAAGTAAACTTACGTCACATGTTACAAGTCACCCATTGCGGTGTGTCGTATTAACCCCCCAAATTCAAACACAAAAATCGGCTATAAAATTTAATTCGGTCAGTGCAAAAACTTATAGGGAAGATTAGTTTATTAATTTGACAAGAATTGCCAATTTTTGCAGTTTGTAGGTTACACACTTATATTATATATAGC
>NZ_PPBR01000043.1:0-629 GCF_002913545.1 Campylobacter concisus
TCACTATGCTTGCAAGGCAAATTTTAGATGAGGTTAGAGCTAAAATTTTAAATGAAAATGCAAGCTTTGAGAGCGAAGAGATAATAAATTTGATCCTAGATGAGTATGATAAATTTAACGAAGCAAGCCTTCAAAGAGTGCTAAATTTAACCGGTGTCACCATACATACAAACCTCGCTAGAAGCGTTATCGATAAAGAAATTTTAAAGCGGGCAACGCCTGTTATCACAGGATACTCAAACTTAGAGTACAACCTAAAAACGGGCAGCCGCGGCAACAGATATGACTACGTTGGCTCGCTAATAGCAAGAGCATTTGGCTTTGAAGACGCCATCGTTGTAAATAACAACGCAAGTGCTGTATTTTTAGTGCTAAATACCTTTGCAAAGGGCAGGGAGGTGGTCGTTAGCAGAGGCGAGCTAGTCGAGATCGGCGGTAGTTTTAGAGTGCCAGAAGTGATGGCAAATGCAGGTTGTATCTTAAAAGAGGTTGGCACTACAAACAAGACTAGGCTAAAAGACTACGAAGAGGCGATCAGCGATGAGACAGCGATGCTTGTAAAGGTTCATAGACCAAATTTTGACATCGTTGGCTTTAGCGAAGAGACCACGGAAAATGAGCTAAGCGAG
>NZ_PPBR01000044.1:0-24040 GCF_002913545.1 Campylobacter concisus
TATATAAATTTTATGCCTATATGAGATAAATTTATCCTGCCAAATGGCTAATATAAACCTCAAAAGCTTAAGTTTTGGTGTAAATTCTATTTTTTCTCAAAAGTAATTACCGGCAAAGAAAAAATATGGTTTTTATCTTTTGATTATCAAAATATCAATATAATCGTAAAAATTTATAAAAGGATAATTATGGCACTTGAAAATGTATTAAAAGCAATTGAGGATATAAAAAATGGGAAAATGGTCGTCATGGTCGATGACGAGGACCGCGAAAACGAGGGCGATCTAGTCTTTTCAGCAACTAGTAGCGACATGCAAAAGGTAAATTTTGCTATCACTCATGCAAAGGGTGTGCTCTGTCTTGCGATGGACGAGGCAAACGCTAAAAGGCTTGATCTGCCGCTAATGGTAGCCAAAAACACATCGAGCCACGAGACAGCATTTACAGTCACGATCGACGCAAAAGACGCAACAACGGGCGTTAGCGCATATGAGCGCGATATGACGATCAGGCTTGCAGCTGATGCTAGCTCAAAGCCTGAAGACTTCGTGCGCCCAGGACACATATTCCCACTCATCGCTAAAAATGGCGGCGTGCTCGTTCGCACAGGCCACACCGAGGGCTCGGTCGATCTTTGTAAGCTTGCAGGTGTTGCTCCGATGGCTTCGATATGCGAGATCGTAAAAGAAGATGGCACCATGGCAAGACGCGATTATTTAGAGGAGTTTTGTAAGAAATTTGGGCTAAATATGATCAGTGTTTCTGACCTAGTTGAGTATAGACTAAGCCATGAAAGCCTCATAAAAGTTGGCGAAAAAAGTGACGTGATGATCGCAAACTGCGCTGCAGTAAGATACGATATCACCGATCACAAAGGTAAAATCCACTCAGCTTATCTTTTTGGCGAGCCAAAGAGCAAGGCAAATGTCAAATTTCAAAAGATCCTTGCCGATCACGAGCTTTTGAGCAGTCCAAAATATGAAGAGCTTTTAAAAACTATCAAATTTCTAAGTCAAAATGGTGGAATTTTGATCTTTTTAGATAGCGACAACTCAAACACAAGCAAAGACTACGGCATCGGAGCGCAAATTTTAAATCACTTTGGCGTAAAAGATATCGAGCTTCTAAGCTCAAATAAAAATAAAGAATTTGTAAGCTTAGCTGGTTTTGGGCTAAATATAGTCGGCTATAAAGAAATTTAAAGGAGATAAAATGAGCGAAGAGGCACAACGCAAAGCCTTGCAAAATCAAATTTGGAGCATCGCAAATGAAGTAAGGGGTGCTGTTGATGGCTGGGACTTTAAACAGTATGTTCTCGGAACTTTGTTTTATAGATTTATCAGCGAAAATTTTACCGACTACATAGAGGCTGGGGATGATAGCATCGACTACGCTAGCATGGGCGATGATGAGATAGATGACGAGCAAAAAAGGGTCATCATAGAAGAAAAGGGCTACTTTATCTATCCTAGCCAGCTTTTTAAAAATGTCGTAAAAAATGCCTCAAATAATGCAAATTTAAATACCGATCTGGATCAAATTTTTAAAAGTATCGAGGGCTCAGCCGCAGGGTTTGAGTCAGAGCAAGACATCAAAGGACTTTTTGCTGACTTTGATACGACTAGCAACAGGCTTGGCAATAGCGTCGCAGATAAAAATAGAAGGCTTGCTGCTGTTTTAAACGGAGTTGCTGGGCTTGATTTTGGTGACTTTAAAGATAACCACATCGATCTTTTTGGCGATGCTTATGAGTTTCTCATCTCAAACTACGCTGCAAATGCTGGTAAGTCAGGCGGCGAGTTTTTCACTCCGCAAAATGTCTCAAAGCTCATCTCTGAGCTAGCCATGCACGGACAAGAAAGTGTAAATAAAATTTACGATCCAGCTTGTGGCTCAGGCTCGCTACTTTTGCAAGCCAAAAAGAGATTTGACAAGCATGAGGTTGAGCAGGGCTTTTTTGGACAAGAGATCAATCACACGACATTTAACCTTGCTCGCATGAATATGTTTTTACACAATATAAACTACTCTAAATTTCACATCGAGCTTGGCGATACGCTTTTAGACCCAAAGCTTCAGGACGATAAGCCGTTTGATGCTATCGTCTCAAACCCTCCTTACTCTATAAACTGGATCGGCAGCGATGATCCCACACTTATAAATGATGCTAGGTTTGCTCCAGCTGGCGTGCTAGCACCTAAAAGCAAGGCAGACTTTGCCTTTATCATGCATGCTCTTAGCTACCTTTCTGCAAAGGGGCGAGCTGCTATCGTTAGCTTTCCTGGCATTTTTTATAGAGGCGGCGCAGAAAAGAAGATACGTGAGTATCTAGTAAAAGAAAATTTCGTCGAAACCATCATCGCCCTAGCGCCAAATCTCTTCTACGGCACATCGATCGCTGTAAATATCCTTGTGCTCTCAAAGCACAAAAGTGAAAACAAAACGCAGTTTATAGATGCTAGTGAGTTTTTTGAAAAAAGAACGAACAATAACGTTTTAACAAGTGAGCACATTAAAAAGATAGTAGAAATTTTTGCTAGTAAAGAAGAGATCGCTCACGTAGCTACCTCGGTGGATAATGACACTATCGCCCAAAATGACTACAACCTAGCAGTTAGCTCCTATGTCGAGCCAAAAGATACACGCGAAAAGATAGATATAAACGAGCTAAATTTACAGATAAAAGAGACCGTGGCTAAGATATCAAATTTACGCTCACAGATAGATGAGATCATCGCGCAGATAGAGTTAGATGGTGAGAGATGAGTAAAATTTTTGATCTGATAAATGAGCTTTGTCCGAATGGGGTGGAGTTTGTGGAGCTTGGGGAGATTGCGGATATTGAAAAAGGCACACAATTAAATAAATCGCTACTTTCTAAAGACGGCAAATATCCAGTAATGAATGGTGGTATCAATCCTTCTGGATATTGGCATGAATATAGTCATGATGCTGATATGATTGTTATTAGTCAAGGTGGAGCTAGTGCTGGGTATGTTAATTGGCTAGATACTAGATTTTTTGCTGGAGCGCATGCTTTTGTTATCAATGCAAAAGAAAAATATATTTTAAAAAGATATGCATTTCATTATCTAAAAAGAAACCAGCAAAATTTTATGCAAAGTCAATATGGAGCCGGAATACCAGCATTGGCTAAATCTGAATTAGAAAAATTTAAACTCCCTGTGCCTCCGATGGAAGTGCAGCGTGAAATAGTCCGTATCTTGGACTCTTTCACGCTTCTTACAGCAGAGCTTACAGCAGAGCTTACAGCAGAGCTTACAGCTAGGAAAAAGCAGTATGAATTTTACCGCGACTTTCTTTTAAGCTTTGACGAGCTTGATAAAAATGGAGGGTGTGAGCTAAAAACGCTTGGAGAAATTTGCGAGCTGATACGTGGCAATGGGTTGCAAAAGAAGGACTTTGTGGAGAGGGGAGTTCCTGCGATACATTACGGTCAAATTTATACGTATTATGGAACGTTTGCTAGCAAGACTAAATCTTTTGTTTCGGTTGATACGGCAAGAAGGTTAAAAAAAGCGACAAAGGGTGATGTTCTTATTTCTGGGGTTAGCGAAAATATACAAGATATTCTTAAGCCTCTTGGTTGGTTAGGTGAAGAAGTTGCAATATCTGGCGATATGTTCGCTTTACGTCCAAATAAGGTCGTCAATACGAAATTTTTAACATATATGTTGCAAACTAATAGCTTTTATAAATTTAAAGAAAAGCACGCTCAAGGGGCAAAAGTAACTCGTGTTAAGTCAGATAGATTTTTAAAATTTAAAATCCCCGTCCCATCACTTCAAACACAGCAAAAGGTCGTTGATATCTTAGATAAATTTGATACGCTTGTAAATTCTATAACTGAGGGCTTGCCGCGAGAGATAGAGCTAAGGCGCAAGCAGTATGAGCATTACAGAGAGCTACTTTTAAATTTCAAACCAAAAATGACAGCATAAGGGCGTAAAAATGATAGAGAGTAAAACCATACTTGAGTCAGAAAATTTCATCGTTTTAGATAAATATGAGAGATTGCCTCAGTCTTCAAGCTACCAAAGCGAAGCGGATATGGAGCGTGAGCTTATAGCTGACCTTGTAAAACAAGGCTATGAGTATAAAAAAGATATAAACTCTCAAACGGCACTTTTGCTAAATTTAAAAGAGCAGCTAGAGAGGCTAAATAACGTTAAATTTAGCTCATCTGAGTGGAAAAGGCTAGTCGAAGAGTATATCGACAAGCTAAACGATGGCATAGTGGAAAAGACTCGCAAGATACAAGATGATCACATATATGATTTTGTTTTTGAAGATGGGCATATACAAAATATCTGCCTTATCGATAAGAAAGATATCGCTAAAAACAGCTTGCAGGTGATAAATCAGTTTGAGCAAACTGGCTCATCGCGCAACAGATATGATGTCACTATACTTGTTAATGGCTTGCCGCTCGTGCAAATAGAGCTTAAAAAGCGAGGCGTGGCGATAAGAGAAGCCTTTAATCAAATTCACCGCTACTCAAAAGAGAGCTTTAACTCATCAAATTCTCTCTTTAAATACTTGCAAATTTTTATTATCTCAAATGGCACAGATACAAGATACTTTGCAAATACAACCAAGCGGGATAAAACCAGCTTTGACTTCACTATAAACTGGGCAAATTCAAAAAACGAAGCCATAAAAGATATAAAGGACTTTACAGCTACATTTTTGGCGAAAAATACACTTCTTAGCATACTGAGCAAATACTGCATCTTTGACACAAATAACACCTTGCTTATAATGCGTCCTTATCAGATAGCAGCGACTGAGCGCATACTTTGGAAGATAAATAGCTCGCATAATGCTAAATGCTACTCAAAGCCAGAGGGTGGCGGCTTTATATGGCATACGACAGGCTCTGGCAAGACGCTAACTAGCTTTAAGGCGGCTAGGCTCGCTACGCAGCTTGATTTTATAGATAAAGTCTTTTTTGTGGTGGATAGAAAAGACCTTGACTATCAGACTATGAAGGAGTATCAAAAATTTTCAAAAGATAGTGTAAATGGCTCAGCTAGCTCAGCGGAGCTAAAGCGAAATACTCAAAAAGATGACGGAAAGATCATCGTGACAACCATACAAAAGCTAAACAATCTGATGAAGAGCGAAGATGATCTAAGCATATATCAAAAAGAGGTTGTTTTTATATTTGACGAGTGCCATAGGTCTCAGTTTGGCGAAGCGCAGAAAAATTTAAAGAAAAAATTTAAGAAATTTTATCAGTTTGGCTTTACTGGAACGCCGATATTTCCTCAAAATGCCATCGGAGCAGAGACTACGCAAAGTGTCTTTGGAAGCTCACTTCATGAATATGTGATAGTCGATGCCATAAGAGATGAGAAGGTGCTTAAATTTAAGGTTGATTATAACAATGTCGTGCCTAAATTTAAGAGCATAGAGACAGAAAAAGACGAGCTAAAGCTAAGTGCCGCTGAGAATAAAAGTGCATTTTTGCACCCTGAGCGCATCAAAGAAATTTCAGAGTATGTGCTAGAGAAATTTCATCAAAAAACTCACCGCTTAAATGCAAGTGGCAAGGGCTTTAATGCTATGTTTGCGGTAAGCTCGATAGAGGCAGCAAAGCTTTATTATGAAGCGTTTAAAAATTTACAAAGTAATAAAGAGCGAGCTTTAAAGATAGCGACGATATTTTCTTTTTCACAAAACGAAGAGCAAGATATGGTTGGCGAGATAGCTGATGAGGGCTTTGAGCCAGAGGCGATGGACGTTAGCTCAAAAGAGTTTTTAAACAGCGCGATAAAAGACTACAATGCCTACTTTAAAACAAATTTTAGCGTTGATGGTGGGTCGTTTCAAGACTACTACCGAGATCTAAGCGAGCGCACAAAGAAGCAAGAGATCGATCTGCTTTTAGTTGTGGGCATGTTTTTGACAGGATTTGACGCGCCTTGTCTAAACACGCTCTTTGTGGATAAAAATTTACGCTATCACGGGCTCATACAAGCATACTCTAGGACAAATAGAATTTATGGTGCTACAAAAACTTTTGGCAACATCGTGACATTTAGAGACCTAGAAAAAGCGACAGAAGATGCCATAACTCTTTTTGGTAAAGGAAGCACCAAAAGCGTCATACTCGAAAAAAGCTATAAAGAGTATATGGATGGCTTTACAGATGCGGTATCTGGCGAGGCAAGAAGGGGCTTTGTAGATGTAGTAAGCGAGCTAGAGGCGAAATTTCCTGATCCTACTAAGATAGAGACGCAAAAAGATAAGAAAGAATTTGTAAAGCTTTTTGGAGAATATCTAAGGGTGGAAAATGCTTTGCAAAACTACGATGATTTCGTGGCTCTAAGGGCTTTGCAAGAGGTAAATTTAGACGATGAAAAAGCAGTTTGTGAGTTTAGGGATAAATTTGACTTAAGCGATGATCAAATCAAAGAGATGCAAAGCATAAAAGTGCCAAATGCAAGGGCTTTGCAAGACTACCGTGGGACATATAATGATATAAGAGAGTGGCTAAGAAAAGAAAAGGCTGGCGAAGAGAAGGAAAAAGAGAGGATAAACTGGGATGACGTGGTATTTGAGGTTGATCTGCTAAAGTCTCAGGAGATAAATTTAGACTATATTTTGGGTTTGATATTTGAGCATAATAAAAAGATAAAAGATAAAGCAGCCCTTACTGATGAGGTGCGTCGCATCATCCGCTCGAGCTTGGAAAATCGCTCAAAAGAGGGGTTGATAGTTGATTTTATAAACCAAAGCGACTTGGATAAATTTAAAGACCTAGCCAGCGTGATAGAAGAGTTTTTTAAATTTGCAAAAGGTGTGATGAAAAAAGAAGCAGACGAGCTTATCGCCTCTTTAAATTTAGATGAGGCTGGTGCAAGAAGGTTTATAAGCTCGTCTCTAAAGTGCGGCTTTGTTAGCCAAAGTGGAACGCAAATAGGCGAGATGTTGCCGCCTAATATCGGTCCTTTAAATAAAAACTATCCAATAATAAGGCAAAAAGTGATCGATGAGATCTCGCATTTTGTTGATAAATTTAAAGAGGTTGGCTCATCGGTTTAAGAGGTGCTTTAAAGCAAATTTATATTGCATTTGGCTTATTTATGCTTTGCTTCGTGCTCTAAAAGCCAAATTTTAGTTGGCAGACCTTCGCCGCCTGAGTAGCCACCAAGGCCGCTACTGGATAGCACCCTGTGGCAGGGGATGATGATAGGCAGTGGGTTTTTGGCATTTGCTGAGCCTGCTGCGCGGTAAGCGTTTTTATGACCTGCGGCAAGTGCAAGGGCAGCGTATGTGGTCGTTTCACCGTATGGCACTTTTTGCAAATTTTCATAAATTTTGGCTCTAAATTTGGTCGTTTTTATATCAAGTCTAACGCTAAATTTTTTAAGCTCTCCCTTAAAATAGGCCTCCAGTTCATCCAAACAAAGCTTTAAATTTTCATCTTTTACCGCCACTTTTTCAAATTTATCTACAAAATTTATCTCACAAATTCCATTTTCGCTAGCAACGATCTCTAAAATTCCAATGGGTGATTTTAGGTAGGCTTTTGACACATTTGCTCCTTGAAATTTGAAATTTTGGGCAAATTTTACTTTAGATTGTTTTGCTTTTTGATAAAATGCAAGCAAAATCAGCGATTTTGGACTAAAAACGAGCAAAATCACAAAGGAAATTTATGAGCTTTTTTACCGACTACGAAAAACACGTGAGTGAGCGAGAAAAAGAGGGCGTGCCACCGCTTGCGCTAAATGCCAAGCAAACAAGCGAAATTTGCGAGTTAATGAGACTTGCTGGCAACTCTAGTGGCGATGAAAAGGCGCAAAACGAGCTAAAATTTCTTATAAATTTGCTTACTAATCGCATAAATCCAGGCGTTGATGACGCGGCAAAGATAAAGGCAGAATTTCTTGGCGAGGTGATAGACGGGCTTAAGATAGACGGGCTTGACGCAGTTCGTGCCATTAAAATTTTAGGCAAGATGCTTGGCGGATATAACGTAGAAATTTTGGTGCGAGCGCTAAAGAATAGCGATGATGTTATCGCACAAGCTGCGTCAAATGAGCTAAAAAATATCATTTTGGTGCATGAGCATTTTGACGAGATAGCAAAGCTAGCAAATAGTAATAAATTTGCAAAAGAGGTGCTTCTTTCTTGGGCAAACGCCGAGTGGTTTGCGCACAAAAAGCCGCTTGATGAGTGCATAAAGGCAGTGGTTTTTAAGGTGCCTGGCGAGACAAATACTGATGATCTAAGCCCTGCAAGTGAGGCCTATACAAGGGCTGACATACCGCTACATGCAAAGGCGATGCTGGTTAAAAAGATGCCTGAGGGCTTGGAAATCCTAAAAGAGCTAAAAAGCCTTGGCAAGAGCGTGGCGTATGTTGGCGACGTGGTCGGCACTGGCAGTAGTAGAAAGAGCGGTATAAACTCTATCCAGTGGCACCTTGGTGATGAGATAGAGGGCGTGCCAAACAAAAAAACCGGTGGCATCGTGATCGGCACGACCATAGCTCCGATATTTTTTAACACCGCTGAAGATAGCGGCGCACTGCCGATAGTTGCAAACGTAAATGAGCTAGAAATGGGCGATGAGATAGAAATTTATCCATTTAAAGGCGAAATTTACAAGCTCGCAGGCGCCCAAAAAAAGCTCGTGGCAAATTTTAAACTAAGCCCAAACACCCTAAGCGACGAGATAAGAGCAGGCGGCAGGATACCTTTGATGATAGGTAGGCAGGTGACTAAAAAGGCTAGGGAGGTCTTGGGGCTTGGTGAGGAGCAAATTTTCATAAAGCCAGATCAGCCAAAAGAGCTAGGCGGTGGCTATACGCTCGCTCAAAAGATGGTCGGCAAGGCTTGCGGCAAGGCTGGCGTGAGAGCTGGGGCATACGTGGAGCCTGAAATTTTGACCGTTGGTTCGCAAGATACCACAGGGCCGATGACTAGAGATGAGATAAAAGAGCTTGCTAGCCTTAGTTTTGGGGCGGATTTTGTTTTGCAAAGCTTTTGCCACACGGCTGCTTATCCAAAGCCAAGTGACCTTTTGATGCATGAGAGCTTGCCTAAATTTATAAATTTACGTGGCGGTGTGAGCCTAAAACCAGGTGACGGCGTCATCCACTCGTGGCTAAACCGCATGGTCTTGCCTGACACGGTGGGCACTGGCGGCGATAGCCACACGAGATTTCCTATTGGCATCAGCTTTCCAGCGGGCAGCGGCCTAGTGGCGTTTGCAGCGGTGCTTGGTATGATGCCGCTAAATATGCCAGAGTCAGTTTTGATCAAATTTAAAGGTGAGCTAAAAGAGGGCGTGACGCTTCGTGATCTTGTCAATGCGATACCTTATTTTGCTATCAAAAAAGGGCTTTTAAGCGTTGAAAAGAAAAACAAAAAGAACATTTTTGCGGGCAAAATTTTAGAGATAGAAGGGCTTGAGAGCCTAAAAGTGGAGCAGGCGTTTGAGCTAAGCGATGCTTCGGCTGAGCGCTCGGCGGCTGCTTGTGTGGTAAATTTAAGCGAGGCTAGCGTCACGGAGTATGTTCGTTCAAACGTTGCGCTGATAGACGCGATGATAAAAGCTGGGTATGAGAGCCATGAAACGCTTGCTAGGCGAAAAGAGAAGATGCAAAAATGGCTAGAAAACCCAACTCTTTTAAGGGCCGACAAGGACGCAAGATATGCTGAAATTTTAGAGATTGATTTGTCGCAGATAGATGAGCCGATCCTTGCCTGTCCAAACGACCCAGACGACGTGGCGACGCTAAGTGAAATTTTAGCTGATAGCAAAAGAGCACACGATATCGACGAGGTTTTTGTGGGTAGCTGTATGACAAATATCGGGCATTACAGGGCGCTTGCTAGAATTTTAGAGCGTGAGAGCAAGCTCACTACTAGGCTTTGGATCGCGCCGCCAACAAAGATGGATAAAAAGACGCTTGAAGATGAGGGCGTTTATGAAATTTTTAAAAGGTTAAATGCTAGGACAGAGGTGCCAGGCTGCTCGCTTTGCATGGGCAATCAAGCAAGAGTGAACGATAATGCCGTTGTTTTTTCGACCTCGACTAGAAATTTTGACAACAGAATGGGCATGGGCGCAAAGGTCTATCTAGGAAGTGCCGAGTTAGCCGCTGTATGCGCGCTGCTAGGGCGTTTGCCAAGCGTTAGTGAGTATAAAAAAATAGTAAGAGATAGTCTTAGTTTAAATAAAGATCAAATTTATAAATACCTAAATTTTAATGAAATAAGCGAGTTTAGTATATAAATTTGTTACAATATCGCGAAATTTTAAGGAGCTTTGATGAAAAAAGTAGCTTTTTTTCTCTTTTTTAGCAGTTTTCTTTTTCTGAATTTACATGCATTAGAGTGCAGTGACCTTGCTAAAAAAGAGAGCTTTAAAACTACTCCAAATGAGCTTGCTTACGCGAATGAGGGGCTATTTTATTGCGATGGCTCGCTTTTAAATTTAAAAGAGGTAAAAGAGCTTTTTGATGCGAGTGTGGCTGTGAGGAGTGAGTCTCAAAGCTGCGTTGGCGAGGGCGTTTATAGAGAAAATTTAAATAAATTTAGATGGATCTTGCTAAAAGCTTCGTTTGCCCCTGAAATCTATCAAAAAGAGCTTGCAAAGCCAGAAACTGCTGAGGCTCAAAAAGACGCTCAGATGGAGTACTTTAGATACTGGGCGAATGAGAGCTTGTTTAACTTTTTAAAATATAAAAAATTCAGCGAAGCTTATAAAAACGCTCAAACTCCGCTGGTTAAATTTTATGAGGCTTTAGGCGTTGATAGTGCAAGTGCCGCTTACTACGCAACTAGCGTGATAAATGAGTTTTTAAGCTTTAGTGTGGGCAAGAAGGTAAATAAGGCTAAGGCTCTAACTTCTGAGCAAAAGATGATGGCTCAAAAGCTAAGTCAAGACGAGCTTGCAAATTTGCTTTATTCTAAAAATTTCACCACCGCTGAGCTTACAAATTTACTCGATATCGCACTGCTAAATGACAAAAGTAGCGAGATGATAGAAGAGATCATAAGGCGTGGTGCGGATCTAAATTTAGGCGATGAGACACCGCTATTTTTTGCTCTTAAAAATTTAGAAAATGTAAAAATTTTGCTTAAAAATAGAGCCGATGTAAATCACAAAAATTTCTTTGGCAAAAGTGCGGTTTTTTATGCTGTGCAGTTTGAGGATGCGCCTCTTTGCGAGCTTTTGCTAAAAAGTGGGGCAAATGCAAACGAGAGCTATATCGACGAGCAGTCTAAGATGAATATGATAAATTTAGGCATGATGCAAGTAGAGGATACGTGTGGCCTAGAGCATACAAATAGAAGCGTTTTCATGCATGCAGCAGCTCACGCGACGCCAGAAATTTTAAAGCTTTTGATAGATAACGGCGCTGATATGAACGCCACTGATGATGCCGGATTTAACGCGCTTGATTATGCGATTAAAGATAAAAACGAAAAAAATATTAAATTTTTAGAAGAGCTTGGCTTAAAACCAAATTTTAATTAGGAAGAGATATGAAAAAGACAGCTTTTGTGACAGGTGCGACATCTGGCTTTGGCGAGGCGATCGCTAGAAGACTCTCACAAGAGGGCTACAAGATAGTCGCTCTTGCAAGGCGCGAAGATAGACTAAAAAAGCTTGCAAGTGAGCTTGGCGATACGCATATCATCGTAGCCGACATACGTGATAAAAAGGCTGTTTTTGACGCAGTTGATAGCTTGCCTGATAAATTTAAAGATATCGAAGTGCTTGTAAATAACGCTGGGCTTGCCTTGGGACAAGAAAAGACGATAGATGCAAAGGTAGAGGACTTTGAGACGATGATAGACACAAACGTAAAGGGTCTTATCTACTCTACAAAAGCCGTTTTGCCACTACTTTACAAGCAAGAAAAGGGCTATATCTTTAACCTTGGCTCAACAGCTGGCTCGTGGCCATATCCTGGCAGTAACGTTTATGGCGCTACAAAGGCCTTTGTAAAGCAGTTTAGTCTAAATTTAAGAAACGATCTAGTTGGCACAAATATCAGAGTGACAAACATCGAGCCAGGGCTTTGCAAGACTGAATTTAGTGAAGTTAGATTTAAGGGTGATAAGGCAAAGGCTGATAGCATCTACGAGCATACAAATTTCATTACCGCTGAGGATATAGCGACCATTTTGCTTAACTGCCTAAATATGCCTGAGAGTGTAAATATAAATAGGGTCGAAGTCATGGCAAACACGCAGACTTGGGCTGGACTTGCGATAGAAAAATTTTAAGGAGTTTATGTGAGACAAATTTTATTGTTACTATTTTTTAGTGCCGTACTTTTTGGCGTTGATCCAGAAGTCGCCAAAAGAAACGCACAAATTTATGGCGTTTTCACGCTTATACCGCCAGTTGTGGCCATAGCGCTTGCTTTTATCACAAAAGACGTTATATTGTCGCTATTTATCGGTGTTTTTAGCGGAACTTTTCTTATAAATATCGTCAATGAAAATGTCTTTATGGGCATCATCAAAGGCTTTACCGGTATCGTTTCAAGAGTGGTTGAATCAATGGCTGATAGCACCGATGCTGGTATCTTGCTTCAAGTGCTTTGTATAGGCGGCGTGGTCGCACTTATCACAAAGATGGGCGGCACAAAGGCGGTTGCTCTTTGGCTTAGCAAAAAGGCAAAAACTGGCGTTTCAGCTCAAATTTCAACTTGGCTTATGGGTATTTTTGTATTTTTCGATGACTACGCAAACGCCCTAATCGTCGGTCCTATCATGAGACCAATAAGCGATAAATTTAAAATAAGCCGCGAAAAGCTAGCCTTCATCATCGACGCTACTGCAGCACCGATTGCAGGTATTGCTATCATCTCTACATGGGTCGGACTTGAAGTTTCGCTCATCGAAAAGGGCTACGAGCTTATCGGCGAGACTGGCATAAACGCTTATTCTATATTTATCGAGACCATTCCATATAGATTTTACAACCTCTTTATCTTATTTTTTATCGTCTGCACAGCCTTGATGCAACGCGAGTATGGTCCTATGCTAGCAGCTGAGAGACGCGCTAGAAAGGGCGAGCTTCACTCAGGCAAAACTCAAATTCAAGACCTTGAAGACAAGACTCTTGAGCCAAAAGAGGGAGTAAAACTAAGCGCTTCAAATGCGATAGTGCCACTTCTTGTGCTAGTTATCGGCGCATTTACTAGCTTTTATTTCAGCGGTCTTGCTGCACTTGAGGGCGATACTCTTAAAAATGCACTTGCAAATCCACTTTCATTTTCAACATTTAAAGATACTTTTGGCGCAGCTGACTCTGCTACATCGCTATTTCAAGCAGCATTGCTCGCTAGCATAGTAGCTATCACGATGGGTGTTTGGCGCAAAATTTTTGATGTAAAAGAGGCTATTAGCACGTGGGTAAAAGGCTGGAAAACTATGATCATCACAGTTGTTATCTTGCTTCTTGCATGGAGCCTTAGCGCGGTTATCAAAGAGCTTGGCACTTCAAGATATTTGGTTGATTTGCTAAGCGACTCAACGCCTAAATTTATCCTGCCAGTGGCTGTTTTCATCCTTGGCTCATTTATCAGCTTCTCAACTGGCACCAGCTACGGCACAATGGGCATTTTGATGCCTCTTGCTATCCCGCTAGCTTACGCAGTTGGCAAAAACTACGGCTTAGATGGTGACGCGATGCACGCTTATATGATCGTAAATATCTCAAGCGTTTTAACTGGCGCTATCTTTGGTGACCACTGCTCGCCGATATCGGACACTACGATACTTTCATCAATGGGTGCAGGATGTAGCCACATCGATCACGTCTCAACACAGATGATCTACGCACTTAGTGTTTGCGCGGTTTGTGTGCTTGTTGGCTACTTGCCAGTAGCTCTTGGTCTTAGCGTTTGGATCGCACTTCCTTGCGGATTTTTAGCGATCTGGGCTTTGGTTAGATTTGTCGGTAAAAAAGTCGAAGAGAAAGCGGCATAAATTTGGACTGCAAATACCTAAAAGAGTGCGGATCATGCACTCTTTTTACCCCTTATAGTGAGCAAATTTCATTTAAAACTGATCTTATCAAGCAAAATTTCTCCCACTTTTATGAGGGTAAATTTGATCTTTTTAGCTCAAGCCCAAAGCACTACCGCACGAGGGCTGAGTTTGGCATTTGGCACGAGGGCAGCAAGCTTAGCTATACGATGCACGCAAGCGAAAAAGGCAAAAAGGTCTTCATAGATGAGTGCCCAAAGGTTTGCGAGCAAATTTCACATCTCATGCCAAGGCTACTTGAGAGCTTGCAAGATGATGAAATTTTACGCACAAAGCTCTTTGGAGTGGAGTTTATCGCCTGTAAAAGCGGCACCTTAGTCACGCTTCTTTATCACAAAAAGCTTGATAGTGAGTTTGAAGCGGCTATGAAAATTCTAGCTAGCAAGCTTGATGCGATGATCCTAGCTAGATCTCGTGGCCAAAAGCTTCTTAGCGGCGAGCTAAATTTAGTTGATGAGCTAAATGTTGATGGGCAAATTTATAAATTTAGCCTAAGTGAAAATGCCTTTATCCAGCCAAATAAAGCGGTAAATGAGAAGATGATAGCTTGGGCGAAAGAGTGCGTTGAGGGTGGCGCTGATCTACTGGAGCTTTACTGCGGACATGGAAATTTTACTATCCCGCTTTCGTTTAAATTTAAAAACGTTCTTGCCACCGAAATTTCAAAAAGTTCGATCGCAAATGCTCTTAAAAACTGCGAGCTAAATGGGGCTAAAAATATCAAATTTTTACGCATGGACGCTGATGAGCTGATGAGTGCATTTGCTGGTGTTAGGGAATTTAATAGGCTAAAAGATATAAGTTTAAACGACTTTAACTTCTCGCACGTCCTTGTCGATCCACCACGCGCAGGACTAAGTGAAAGTGTCATAAATTTCATTAGAAATTTCAAAAACATCATCTACATCTCGTGCAACCCAGAGACTTTAAAAGAAAATTTAAATGAGCTTACTAAAAGCCATAAAGTGATAAAATTTGCGCTCTTTGATCAGTTTGCCAACACTCATCACATCGAGTGTGGCGTGCTGCTAGAGGCAAAAGATAAATTTTAAAAGGAAAGTTAAAAATGGTTTCATTAAACAAAATAATCCAAGCAAAGATAACGATCGGTCACTTTGTAAATAAAACTCCGTTTGCGCTAAGTGCAAAACTTAGCAAAATTTTAGGCGCAAATGTCTATCTGAAAGAAGAAAATTTACAAAGAACGGGCGCATATAAGATAAGAGGCGCGTATAACAAAATAGCTAGCTTAAGCGATGAGGAGAGAAAACGTGGCGTCGTGGCTGCAAGCGCTGGCAATCACGCTCAAGGCGTGGCGATAAGTGCAAAAGAATTTGGCGTGCATGCTTGCATCGTTATGCCAGAATCAACCCCACTTCTAAAGGTAGCTGGCACAAAGGACCTTGGCGCTGAAGTGATCTTAAAAGGTGATAACTTTGATGAGGCGTATGAATTTGCAGTAAATTACGCCAAAGAAAAAGATATGACCTTTGTTCATCCATTTAACGATGAGTACGTCATGGCAGGGCAGGGCACTGTGGGTCTTGAGATGCTTGATGAGATAAGCGACCTTGATATGGTTGTAGTGCCAGTTGGTGGCGGTGGCTTAGCTAGCGGCGTGGCAAGCTGTATAAAACAAGTCAATCCAAAGACAAAAGTAGTCTGCGTCGGTGCAAAGGGCGCTCCAGCGATGTTTAACAGCTACGGCGCTAAAAAGAGCATAAACTCAAAGTCAGTTCGCACCATAGCTGATGGCATCGCTGTGCGTGATGCGAGTGAGATAACGCTTAAAAATATCGTTGAGTGCGTGGATGAGTTTGTGCAGGTCGATGATGAGGAGATCGCAACTGCGATTTTGTTCTTGCTAGAGACGCAAAAGATCGTAGTTGAGGGAGCTGGCGCAGCTGGCGTGGCAGCACTTATGCATGATAAGATCAAATTTAAAAAAGGTGCAAAGATAGGCGTGGTGCTAAGTGGCGGAAATATCGATGTGCAGGTGCTTTCTATCATCATCGAAAAGGGTCTTATCAAGTCTCACCGTAAGATGACCTTGCAAATCACACTTGTAGATAAGCCAGGAGCGCTCATGAGCCTAACTGATAGTCTTAAATCAGCAAATGCAAACATCGTCAAGATCGACTACGACCGCTTCTCTACTAAGCTTGACTACGGCGATGCAAGCATCACGATCACGCTTGAGACAAAGGGTCTTGAGCATCAAGAAAAGATCAAAGATACGCTTAATAAAAACGGCTTTTCTTTCACTCAACTCTTCTAAATTTATAAGCTCGCTACCTTTTAAAGTAGCGAGCATTAACTTTCATTAAATTTACAGGACTAAAATTTCGCAAATTTATTCAAGGACGGGATATGAAAAAGAGTTTATTAAGCCTTGCATTGTTTTGCACTTTGGCTTTTTGTGCCGATGATGAGGTGGTTAGCAAGCAAAACGATCAAGTATGGATAGGATCTATGGGCGGATGCAATCTTTATGTATTTTCACTAAAGACGACTGACGCGCCAGTAGATAAGCTAATAGCCAAAGATGAGGCGCAAAAAGAGCTTGTGGCAAATACTAAAAATTTACCAAACAAACACAACGTAATGTTTGCAAAGTGCGATGACTACACGGCGCTCATAGATAGCGGCTATGAAGATAGCTTGGAAATTTTAAAGTATGATCTGCAAACTTTTGGCAAAATAAAGCCAGAGGATCTAACCTACGTCATCATCACGCACGCTCATCCTGATCACATAGGCGGGCTCATAGATGGCGGCAAAAAGACATTTAAAAACGCCAAGCTTTTTATAGATGAAAAGGAGTGGGACTACTGGATGAAGGGTAAAGATGAGAGGACAAAAGAAATTTTATCGCTTTACAAGGACGATAAGAGCTTTTTTGACCATAAAAAGCCACTATTTGACGGAGCGCTAAAGATCATGGCTATCCCAGCTTACGGCCACACTCCAGGGCACAACATGATAAGCTTTGAGTCAGATAATGATAAGATCATCTTTATAGCTGACCTTCTTCACGTCCTAGCAGTGCAAGAGGTCGAGCCGAGCATATCTATCACTTATGATATAGATCCAGTGCAAGCTGCCAAAACAAGAGAAAAGGTGCTTGATGGCTTGGAGGATGAGACTACAAAGATAGTAGGCGCTCACATGCCTTATAAGAACCCCATCACCTTGCCTGAGTGATAAATTTCTTTTGCTTTACAAATTTAGGATAAAATGCGGGCTTTAAAGGAGAAAATATGAGCGAATACGCAAATTTGATATTAGCTATCTTGCTAGCTATTTTGGCATTTGCATTTTATAGGTCAAATAAAGCACTAAAAAAGGCAAAAGATGGTAGCGAAAATGTCTCAGTCAGCACTGAAATTTCACAGCTTAAAAGCATCGGCGAGCTTTCTGTCTTTCAGGTATATAGCAAAGAGATCGTCACAAAGACAGATCATGCGTTTGGAAATTTTGGCAAAGAGTATCTAAGGTGGCTAGTGAGCGAAAAGAAGCTTTCGATGATATTTGAGTTTGAGATAAATTTCATCTACGATCTAACTAGCCCTAGACTCGAGATCATGCAGATCGCAAACTATAGCTACAAGATAAAAATGCCTCCATGTAAGTATAAATTTTCAATCGCAGATATGAAATTTTATGATGAAAAAAATGGCAAATTTATACCATTTTTGCTGCCTGACTCGCTAAATGGCTTTTTTGGTAGCACATTTACAGAAGAAGATAAAAATAGGCTAATCGAAGAGGCAAGAAACGAAGTCAAAAAGATGAGCGTTCGCCTTATCTCGCAGCTTCAAAGCAAAATTCACAAATCAGCTCGAGACACGCTTGAAGCGATAGCTAAGAGCTTTGGCGCAAACAAGGTCGAGTTTGTCTTTGACGATAGCGATGATCAGATCAACGAGCAACTAAATTTAGAAAATATCGCATAAAAACAAAATTTAAAGGAGAAAAAATGAGTGTAAATTCACAAGAGGTCACACAAGCACCAGGTAACAACACAGTCTTTCAAACATGGGTTTTAAAAGGCGACAAAAAGGCATGTAAAGAGGGCTTTGCTAAGCTTTGTGCTTTGGTTGTAAATTTAAACAAGACTGCTAAAGTTAGATTTGGCGCAAACGAAAATGTAAACTGCGTCCTTGGTGTGGGTCATGATGCTTGGAAAAAGCTTGAAATTTCAAAAGAATTGCCAAAAGAGCTTGTAAATTTTAAAGCGATAAAAGGCGACAAGCACGAGGCCGTTAGCACAAAGGGCGATATCCACATCCACATCCGTGCGCTAAATGCGGCTGACTGCTTTGACATGGCGCAAAATATCAAAGAAGTTTTGTTTAAATTTGCAGAGCTTACAGATGAAACTCAAGGCTTTAAGTACCACGACGGCAGGGCGATCATCGGCTTTGTAGATGGCACTGAAAACCCTGATGGCGAAGATAGAGACCACTTTGCAAAAGTCGGCAAAGAGGACGCTAAATTTAAAGGCGGTAGCTACGTTTTTGTTCAAAAATACTTCCACAAAATGAAAGAGTGGAACGCCACAAGCGTAAGCGAGCAAGAAAAGGTTATAGGCCGCTCAAAAGAGTATGACATCGAGATGGACGAGAGCGTAAAACCTACAAATTCACACTCAGCTGCTGCAAATGTCGGCGACGATAAAAAGGTCGTGCGTGGCAATATGCCATTTGCTGAAGGCAGCAAAACAGGCACTTACTTCATCGCTTATGCTAGCACATTTTCAACGGTTGAGCTTATGCTTAAAAAGATGTTTATCGGCGAGCCAAAAGGTAACTCAGATAGGCTGCTTGACTTTAGTACGCCAGTGACTGGGGCTTTATATTTTGCTCCTACGCTTGATATGCTTGGTGACTACGAGGGATAAATTTAGCTTGGGGTGAAGCAAATTTGCCCCTTTAAATTTATAAGGATAAAGATGCCAGAGTGGTTTATCTACGCAGCTTTTTCGGCTGTTTTTGCTGCACTTACAGCGATCTTTGCAAAGCTAGGCGTAAAGGACATCGACAGCGATTTTGCGACATTTATAAGAACGATCGTCGTCATTTTGATGCTTGTTTTGCTTTTAAGTGTGGCTAAAAAATGGCAGCCATTAAGCTCGCTAAGTCCCAAAAACTGGCTCTTTCTCATATTAAGTGGCATGGCGACTGGGCTTTCATGGCTTATGTATTTTAAAGCGATGCAAGCAGGCAAGGTCTATCAGGTAGCGCTGGTTGATAAATTTAGCGTTGTGCTGGCTATCATTTTGGCTGTCATATTTCTTGGTGAGAGGCTAAATTTAAAAGAAATTTTAGCCGTTTGCCTTATCGTATCTGGCGTGTTTCTACTCATTTTTAAATAAAATTTTCTGCGTTATTCTTAAAGTATTTTTTTAATTTTAATTTGTAATTAATCAAAAAGCCCCTAGAATTTGAAGATTTCATTTTGAAGGGAGAAATATGAAAAAAATTATTCTATCAGCCATCGTAGCTTGTGCTGCATTTGGTGCAGGTATGAACTACACAGATGTCGTAAAGGACGTATATGCTGACGCAAACTCAGCTAAGAGCATAGGCAGGCTGCTACCAACCAACGCAGTTGAAATTTTGCAAACAAGCGGCGACAGAGCGCAGATCAAAGTAAAAGGCTATCAAAACCCAGCCGTTAGCAACGTAGTTTATTTTGCTGATGGCGCGAGGATCATCTCAGTAGCATTTGCAAAAACTGCACCTTTTGATATCAAAGTGATAAAAGAGGGCAAAAACGGCAAATGGAACGAGGTAGAAACGACAGTTTTCGTTCAAAAAGATGGCTTTAGCACAGATGTAAATGCGATGTTTGCAAAAGCTGATAAGATGTATAAAGAGAGCTGTGGCGTTTGCCATGCGTTGCCTCAAACTACGCACTTTAACGCAAATCAATGGCCGTCACTTCTAAAATCAATGATCGGCAGAACCGCAATAGAGAAAAAAGACGAGTGGCTAGTTATCGAATATCTACAAAAACACTCATCTGACGTAAATTTAGGCAAATAAGGAGAAAAAATGAACGAGAACAGACGAGATTTTCTAAAAAAAGGTGCAACAGCACTTGCAGCTACACCTTTGCTTTCAGGCGTAACAGCTTCAAATTTGTTTGCTGATGAGGTTAAAAAGGGCGTTGTAAAAAATGGCGAAACTCTTACAGCTGCTCACTGGGGCATGCTAAAAGTGACAACCAAAAACGGCATCGCTGTAAAGTCAGAGCCTATCCAAAAGACAAGTGAAATTTACAACCCACTTCAACACTACACGCCAGATATGATCTACAAAAGTCGTATCAAACACACAATGGTAAGAAAGAGCTACTTGCAAAACCCAGACAGCCCAAAACCAGAGCTTCGTGGCATCGATGAGTGGGTCGAGGTGCCTTACGAAGAGGCGATCAAGCTAGTTGCTAAAGAGCTTAAAAAAACAAGAGCGCAAAAAGGCCTAGAAAGCGTTTTTGCAGGCAGTTACGGCTGGAAATCAAGCGGCAATGTGCATAACTCAAGAATTTTACTTCATAGATTTATGAACCTTAGTGGTGGCTTTGTTGGCTCGCTAGGCGACTACTCAACAGGCGCTAGCCAGATCATCATGCCTCACGTTGTAGGTAGCATCGAGGTCTATGAGCAGCAAACTAGCTGGCCAGTCGTGCTTGAAAACTCAAAAGTCGTAGTCATCTGGGGCGCAAACCCACTTGCGACACTTCGCATAGCTTGGACAGCGACTGATGAGCAAGGCTTTAAATACTTTGAAGAGCTAAAAAACAAAAAAGATATCAAAGTGATCGTGATCGATCCTATCAGGTCTGAAACAGCGCAATACTTCGACAAAGCTCAGTGGATCGCTCCAGTGCCAAACACCGACACAGCAATGATGCTAGGCATGATGCACTACCTATATGAAAGTGGCAAATACGATAAAGAATTTATCGAAAACTACACTTATGGCTTTGATAAATTCCTCCCATATCTACTTGGCAAGACAGACAACACTCCTAAAAATTTAGAGTGGGCGAGCAAAATTTGTGGTATCGACAAAGATACTTTAAAAGAGCTAGCTGATACATTTGTAAGCAACCGCACGATGCTAATGAGTGGTTGGGGTATGCAGCGCGCTCACCACGGCGAGCAACCACACTGGGCGATGGTAACGTTAGCTGCGATGATCGGTCAGATAGGCCTACCAGGCGGAGGCTTTGGCTTAAGCTACCACTACTCAAACGGCGGCGCACCAACATGCAAAGGCGCAGTCATCGGCGGCGTAAATAGCGCAAGTGTGGGTAAATTTAACGAAAAAGGCGAGTTTATCGGCACTGATACGGGCGAATTTGACAAACACGGTCGCTTCGTCGCAAAAGCAGCCGCAGTAGCAGGCACAGGTCAAAGCTGGCTACAAAAAGCAACCAACTACGCTTTCCCAGTAGCTCGTATCGCTGATGCGTTGCTTCACCCTGGCAAAGTGATCGATCACGACGGCAAAAAGATCACCTACCCAGACATCGACTTTATCTACTGGGTCGGCGGCAACCCACTAGTTCACCACCAAGATACTAATACAAATTTAAAAGCGTGGAGAAAGCCAAGAACCGTTGTCGTTCATGAAGCATACTGGACACCGACAGCAAAGATGGCTGATATCGTCTTTCCAGTCACAACAGAGTATGAGAGAAACGACATCACGATGACAGGGGACTACTCAAATATGAACATCGTGCCGATGAAACAAGTCGTTGAAAAATACCGCGAAGCAAAAGATGACTATCAAATTTTCACTGACCTTTGCAAGGCTTATGCTAAAAATTTAGCCATCGCCTACACAGATAACGGTAAAGATGAGTTTGACTGGATCAAAGAGTACTACGACGCAGCCTACGCTCAAGTAAAGGCCGTCCCTGAGCTTGCAAGCGACATGAAGCCATTTGAAGAGTTTTGGAATGAAAACAAACCAGTCACATTTGCCTCATCTCAAGATAGTGATAGTTGGGTAAGACTTGGCGAATTTAGAGAAGATCCTGTGCTAAACGCTCTTGGAACGCCTAGCGGTCTTATAGAAATTTACTCAGATACGATCGAGAAAATGGGCTATGATGACTGCAAAGCGCACCCAACTTGGTTTGAGCCGATCGAGTGGCTAGGCATGAAAGACAAACCAGCAAAATACCACATGATAAGCGCTCACCCAACTGACCGCTTGCACTCACAGCTAAGCCAAACTTCACTTCGTGAGAAGTATGCTATCGCTAACCGCGAGCCAGTGTGGATAAACGAAAATGACGCAAAAGAGCTTGGCGTAAAAACTGGTGATTTGGTGTGTGTATTTAATGCTCGTGGCGAGGTACTAGCTGGTGCTTATGTGACTAAAAACATCAAAGAGGGCGTTGTAAAACTAGCTGAGGGCGCTTGGTATGACGGCTTTGATAGTGGCATCTGCAAAAACGGCTCTGCAAACGTGCTAACAATAGATATCCCAACAAGTAAGCTAGCAAACGGCAACATCAGCCACACAGCTCTTGTAAATATCAGAAAATATCAAGGCGATGAAGCACCAAAACTTACAGCGTTTTCTGAGCCAAAATTTTCTAAATAATTTCAAAGCAGGGGAGCGATCTCCTGCTTTCATACTTAAAATTCTAAAGTAAATTTTCTATTTACAAAAAGCTTAAATTTATATTTGAAGTCCTATAATTCCGTAAATTTTATTTCACAAGGAGTGTTGAGATGAGGTACAAGACAAACTGCAACTATTTAAAAGACAAGGTTGTCGAGCTAATTATTCAAAATCAAGACCATATTTTAAAAACATTAAGTCGATAATTTTACTGATCTAATTTACAAAATTTATACAAAAATTAAAAACAGTAGGAAGGGACAAATTTAAGGGATGAATAGGTTAAGTATAAAATTTAAGATATCTTTGATATCTTTTTTAGGTTTAGTTTTTTTAGTAGTTGCAAGTGTATATATTCTAAATGGACTTTTAAACACTAGAAATGCAGCTTCAAAAAGTGTTGAAATGGTTGAGAATATTACTCTACAAGGAGAGTTTATACATGAACTTCAAAAGGAGCGTGGATATAGTGGAGGATTCATTAGCAAAGCACCAGGTTCAGCTGAAGTTTTAAAAGCTCAAAGAGAAAAAGTTGATGCTATTATGCCTAGGCTTATCAACAAAGATGAGGTAATGCAAAAAGTAGTTGATACAAGATCAAAAATAGATGCTGGTGGTGATGCTTCATTGCTTAAAAATTTCAATGAAGTTATTGCACTTACACTTATAAATGCAAATGCTCAAAGTGAACAAGCACAACCCGATCTAAAAGATGAATTAACAAGAATTTTGACTATTTCAAAAATAAAAGAGTATTTTGGTATCACAAGAGCTATGATGAATGTAGTGTTTATCAAAAAAAGCATGAATGAAAATGCTTATGTAAATCTAGTTTCATATCATGCAATAATCTCTAACTTGATAAATGATTTCGAGAAATTTAATCCTAAGTCTTATCCGAAATTTAAAGAGAGTGTGCTTGATACAAATGAATATAAAAGCATTGATGACATAATCAGTAGTGCTATTGCAAATAAAGACGAAACTGCTGCAAAGATAGATGCAAAAGCTTGGTTTGGTACTATTACTACGCTTATAGATGAATTTAGAGATTATGAACTTTATTTGTTAAATAATATGAAAGCCACAGCTATACAAGATAAAGCAGCAGCTGAACAAAGAGCCATATTTGTCGGTATTTTGCTTGGCATTGCTATTTTGATTTTGCTTGTTATATCATTTGTTGTTGGTAAAAATATAATAAGAGGCATTGACCTAACTAAAAATTCATTAAAAGATTTCTTTGACTTTTTAAATAATAAGACAAATAGTGCACATCTTTTAAACATTAAAGGTAAAGATGAAATTTCTCAAATGGCAGCTTTAATAGATGAAAATATTG
>NZ_PPBR01000045.1:0-764 GCF_002913545.1 Campylobacter concisus
TGTTAAAAAATCCCATCTGCATGATCCAAAAGCGACTAGCGTGCGCAAACGCCGCAAGCAGCGCGCAAAACGCGAGAGTCCTTTTAGGCGGAGAACTAGCGTAGGCAAAACCAAGCCCCGCCACAGCGGCAAAAGCGCCGTCTATAAGAGTCGCGGTAAAAAGCTCAAACATGTAAAATCTCCGCATTGCTAAGCGAGAGCGTGATATAGACGCCCACCGCGATACAAAGTATCAGGATGCCCGTGCTCACGGCCCTGCTGATACCTACGAGCGTGTTGTCGTTTAGGATATCAAAGACCGAGTTTATGAGAAAAACGCCCGGCATCAAAAAGAGTATCGACGAGCCGATCGCGACGTCGCTAGTATGCGTAAAGCCGTAAAATACGCCAAGATAAGCGATAAAAGAGACGACAAACGAGACCAAAACGTACTGGAGTTTTAAAATTACGCCAATTTTAGCAAGTGCAAATTTAAGGCTATATCCCACGAGCGTAGCGAAAAATACGCATACGACCGAGCCCGCATTGCCGACAAAAAGCCTGCAAAATGCCGCATTTGCAAGGCTTATTAAAATAAGCGAGCTTGTAAATTTATTTGCCCCGATACGCATGACACCCTCAAACTGCTCTTTGGCCTCGTCTAAATTCAAATTTTCATCCACAATCCGCCAGCTAAGCGACGAAAGCTCGGAAATGCGGTTAAAGCTCACATGACCAAACGGGATCTTTTTCACATAGGTTCGGAGCAGAGAGTTGTCGGCCGA